>NZ_JBQCMO010000001.1:0-638166 GCF_051965015.1 Sphingomonas sp. SAFR-052
CCACCTACGCCCGGCAATGGCGGCGGAGACGACAATGCACTAACTAACATGCCGGACCACCCGCTGGGGGCTGTTCAGGTGCGCAGGGTCGCGAAACCATAGCGGAAGACACGGCCGGCGAAGGAGCGGAGCCGAAGCGCCGTCTCATGATGCCCGCGACGCTCGACCCGCTTCAGCACGTCGAGAAGCTCATGCGGGGTGATCGCCGCGATCGGACGCTTGGCGATGCCGTCGAGGAGTGCCAGGAACCAGCGCGCCTTCTTGATGGTGGCGGGGGAACGTCCCTCGCGCTCCATCTTCTCGATATATTCCCCGGCGACGAGCGCGAACGTCGTCTGCGCCGCCAGTTCGGCCTTCAGCCGCCGCTGGCGCTTCTCCTCGACGGGATCGATCCCGTCATCGAGTTCGGCCTTGGCCTCGTCGCGCTTCCGGCGCGCCTGCACCAAGGTGACATCGGGGAAACTGCCCAGCGATAATTTGCGCTCGATGCCGCAGCACCGGTAGCGAAAGCGCCAGAGCAGGGCGCCGGATGGCTGCACCAATAGATACAGGCCGTCCGAATCAGCCACCTTGTAGGGACGCTCTGCCGGTTTCAGCGCCCGGATCTGCACAACCGTAAGCATGGGGCCACGCCTCCTGCAACGTTCGTGGCTCCATGATTCGTGGCCCCTTTTGAGTGGGCCACGGCGGAACATAATGAGATTTCACGGGACCGCCGAGAGGCAGTTTACCGCAGATTTCTGCGGTTTTCCAGGTTTGTTCCGGGGACGTGGTGGTGCCGCTTACAGGACTCGAACCTGTGACCCCCGCATTACGAATGCGATGCTCTACCAACTGAGCTAAAGCGGCCCGGGACGGTTTGCCGTCTGGACGCGGGCGATTAGCAGTGGGGGGCGGGGGTGGCAAGTGGATTTCCGCTGGAAAGTGTGCCCATGCGCTTTACCGGACGTTTACCACGCGTGGTACACAAGGCGAGCGATCGGGCAGAAGGCCCATGGAGATCTGAATATGGATATCGTGGGTGGGTCTTCGGAGCGGGGGGATGGGGACCGGGAGGGTGTTGGTAGCGAAGTGGTCTCCGTCGGCACCGACGAGCGGCGGATGCATGTCCGCGCCTACAACTACTGGGTGTCGCTGCTGCAGGGGCGGCCGTGTCCGCTGATCGAGTCGCTCGACCCCGCGGGCATCGCCGATTTCGGACCCAATAGCGTCCTGCTCGACTTCACCGGCGGACAGGACGATGCCGAGATCCGGTTCCTCGGCCATGCCCTGCGCGAGGAAAGCGGCACCGATTCGTCGATCGTCCGCCTGTCGCAGGTACCGTCGCGATCGCTGCTGTCGCGGCTGACCGACCATTATCTGCAGATCATCGCCAACCGCGCGCCGATCGGGTTCGAGGCCGAATTCGTCGGCCATCGCGGCTTTCCGATGCTCTATCGCGGCATCCTGATGCCGTTCTCGTCGGACGGCGAGGCGATCGATTACCTGTACGGCGTCATCAACTGGAAGGAAGTGGTCGACGCCAGCGTCCAGTCGCAGCTGGCAGCCGAGCTGACCGAGGCGCGCCGCACCACTACCCCGCGCCGCAGCCCCGTCCTTGCCACCGCCGCCGCATGGGCCGACGGACCGAGCGCACCGATAGCGCCGACCCCGGCCGCCGCCCCCGCACCGACGTTGGCCGAGCAGCTGGTCGCGACGCGCCGCACGATCGAGGCGGCCCCGGCATCGCCCGATGCGCTGGCCGCCGCCTACGACTTCCTGATCGCCAGCGACCGCGACGCGGCCGGCTATGCGGCGATGCTGGCCGGCGCCGGGCTGACCGTCGATCCGCGCGCGCCGGTCGAGACGCTGGTCCGCCTGCTGTTCGGCACGCCGCACGAAGGCCATGCCCGCCTGCTCGCCCGCGCGCAGCGCGCCGGCGTGGGCGAGGGCGAGTTCGCCGAATGGAACGAACGCACCGGCGCCCGCCCGGCCGCCACGCCGAACGTGGTCGTGCCGGTCGCGCCGGGCGACGAACCCTATGTCGTGCTGCTGGCGCGCGCGGTCGATGCCGGATCGGTCGAGATCATCGGTCGGGTCCATGCCGATGCGGCGTTCGTCGAGACCGCGGTGCGCGATCTGGGATATTGAAGCGAGCGCGGCGCGGGCGACCGTGCGGCCATCGCCGACGCCGCGCGCGATCCGGTCCCCGAGCGCGGTGATCGCCTGAATGGCTGCCTGAGCGGGCGCGAGGGACCGATCGGCCGAGCCCGGTCGCCCCGACCGGCCCCGTTTCCGACGCTATCAGCGAACGGGTCGGCGTCCGGCAGGTCTTCGCCTGCCGGGGGTCGGCGCCGATTGCGGTACCTACAGGTCGGAGCAGCGGATACGTGTTCCCACCATCTCGACGCGCATGCGCTCGCCTGCGCGGCCGTCAAAAACACGGACGGTGCCATCCTTCAGTCCGAGGGTGAAACGAAGCGGCCCCTCCATCGTGCAAGGCGACGAACGGCACATATTTTCCACGCGTTCCCGCTCCCCCGGCGTATCGTCGACGGGGTCGAGCCTCATGCTGAACGAGGTGCTGCCCCCGGTCAGCCAACGCTGCCCGGCGGTCAACATTTGCAGGTCGATGGCGCGCCGCGTTCCAGCCACGCGCTTTTCCTTCATAGGCAGCTCGGCCGCCATGCGTTGACAGAAGGAAGGCGCGACCGGGGGTGATGCGGCCGACAGCGCCACGGGCGCGATGGACGCCCACAGCATTCCGATCATTTCTAGTATCCCGCTGCTGCCGGCCCGATCCTGCCGGGGTTTCCGATCAGCCGACGGGTACTTCGGCGAGGTTACACCTGCATGTCCGGAATGACCGGACGTTTGCAGGGTGGCTCGGGCGCCGGCCTCCGGTGGGCTGCGCTGGATATGCGGTCGAGGGGCGCGACGTTCGCAGCGGGGCTTGCCCTGCGCCGGAGTCCTGCTTCTTTCCGCAATCGTGCGAGAAGTGGGACCCCGGAGCCCGGGGGCGGCGGGAGGCGTGCTGCCGGTCCAGTCTACCGCACGGTTCCGGTCACCCTCACCCTTCCGCGGCTGCGCCGCTCCCTCCCTCTCCCGCCGGGAGAGGGAACAGCGACCGTCTTACCGCGCGAGCAGCACCCGGGCCTGCCCGGCGATCTGGGCGAGCATCGCGGCGCTGGCCACCGGGGCCTGGCGAGCGCGGTGGACGAGGGCGGCGAACTGGGCGACGCGGTCGCGGTTCGCGTCCAGCCATGCCTCGACCGCGGCCTGCGGGTCCTTGCCGGCGTTGCGGCCCAGGAAGTCGAAGCGCAGCTGCTGAAAATCGCGCGCGAGGCCGGCGATGAGCAGACGTTCCCACGGATCGCCGGTCTGGATGCGCGCCGCCACCGCCTGCGCCCAATCCAGTCCCAATGCGAAGCCCAAATGGGTGAAGGCGAGCGTCAGCCGCGTTTCGTCTAGCTTCAGGCGGCGGCCGAGATCGGCGAGGCCGACCGCGCCGTCGAGTTCGAACAGGCGCACGACCTGTCCGGCCAGTTCCTGCGGCGCGCCGGCATCCTGCAACACACCGGCGATGCGGTCGCGCTGTTGCGCGGCCTCGGCACGCAGCAGCGAGCTGGTCTGTCCGGCGAGGCTCGCCACCCCCTTTTGCAGATGCGCGACGGCGTGGGCGGGCATGGTGCCGGCAGGGAATGCGCGTAGCAGGTCGGCGATCTGCGAGCGCACCCCGACCGCGACCTCGTCGAGCAGGGCGATGCGGGCGCGTTCCGAAATGTCGGCGCCCTCGATCCGGTCGTAGAGCGCATCGATGTCGAACAGCCGTTCGGCGGCGACGAACATCGCGGCGATATCGGCCAGCGCCTCGCCCTCTTCCTCGGCCAGTTCATAGACGTGGAGCACGCCCAGCCGGTTGACGATCCGGTTGGCGAGCTTGGTCGCGACGATTTCGCCGCGCAGGCGATGGTCGAGGATCGCCTGCTTGTGGGTTTCCTGCATCTCGCGCGGGAAGGCGGCAAGCAGGTCGCCGGCCATGTCGGCATCGGTCGCGATCGGGGCGTGCTCGATCGCCTCCTGCAAGGCCAGCTTGACGCTGGCGAGCAGCACCGCGAGTTCGGGGCGGGTGAGGCCGCGGCCGTCCTGTGCGCGGCGGACATAGTCGTCGCTGGTCGCCAGCCCCTCCACCACGCGGTCGAGCTTGCCGGCGGCTTCGAGCAGTTCGATGACGCGGACATAGCTCGGCACCGCAACGGGCCCGTCATTCTCCATCACCGACAGCGCCAGCGTCTGAAGCCGGTTATCCTCCAGCACCAGATGCGCGACATCGTCGGTCATCCGGGCGAGCAGCGCGTTGCGATCGTCGATCGCGAGGCGCCCTTCGATCACTTCGCGGTTCAGCGCGATCTTGATGTTGACCTCGTTATCCGAACAATCGACGCCGGCCGAATTGTCGATGAAGTCGGTGTTGATCCGCCCACCGGCCATGCTGAACGCGATGCGCGCCGCCTGCGTCACGCCCAGGTTCGCGCCTTCGCCGATCGCCTTGGCACGCAGGCTCTGCGCATCGACGCGGATGCGGTCGTTGGCGGGATCGCCGACGTCGAGATGGCTTTCGGCACGGTCTTTCACATAGGTGCCGATGCCGCCGAACCAGATCAGGTCGACCGGCGCTTTGAGGATCGCGGAGATCAGCGCGCTCGGCTCCATCTCGCGCTCGGTCACGCCGAGCATTGCGCGGACCGGATCGGTGAGCGCGATGGTCTTGGCGGTGCGCGGAAACACGCCGCCGCCCGCCGAAATCAGCGAGGGATCGTAATCGGCCCAGCTCGACCGGGGCAGTGCGAACAGCCGGTCGCGTTCGGTCCAGCTGGCCGCCGCATCGGGTTCGGGATCGAGGAAGATGTGGCGGTGGTCGAACGCGGCCTTCAGCCGGATCGCCTTGGACAGCAGCATCCCGTTGCCGAACACGTCGCCCGACATGTCGCCGCACCCGACCACGTCGATCGCCTGTGTCTGCACGTCGACGCCGAGTTCGAGGAAATGGCGCTGGACCGAAATCCACGCGCCCTTGGCGGTTATGCCCATCGCCTTGTGGTCGTAACCGACGCTGCCGCCGCTGGCGAAGGCGTCGCCCAGCCAGAAGTTACGTTCGAGGGCGAGGGCGTTGGCGACGTCGCTGAACGTCGCGGTGCCCTTGTCCGCGGCGACGACGAAATAGGGGTCTTCGCCGTCATGGATGGTCACGCCCTGCGGATGCACGACCTTGCCATCGACGATATTGTCGGTGATCGACAGAAGCGAGCGGATGAAGATGCGGTAGCTCTCGGTCCCCTCGGCCAGCCACGCGTCGCGGTTCGACGGGGCGGGGAGCTGCTTGGGGTAGAAGCCGCCCTTGGCCCCGGTCGGCACGATCACCGCATTCTTGACGCGCTGCGCCTTCATCAGGCCCAGGATTTCGGTGCGGAAATCGTCGCGGCGGTCGGACCAGCGCAGGCCGCCGCGCGCGACCGGGCCGGCGCGCAGGTGGATGCCCTCGACCCTGGGCGAATAGACGAAGACCTCGCGCCACGGCAGCGGCTTGGGCAGGCCGGGGACCTTGGCACTGTCGAGCTTGAAGGCGAGCGCTTCGTTGGCGGCCGGAGCGAAGGCGTTGGTGCGCAGCGTGGCGGCGACGACACCGCGATAGCTGCGCAGGATGCGGTCGTCGTCGATCGCGGACACCGCATCGAGACCGGTTTCGATCGCGGCGTCGGCGGCGGCGATGCCGGCGTCGCGGTCGGAGCGCGAGGGATCGTGGGCGGCGTTGAACCGCTCGATCAGCGCGGTGGCGACGCCGGGCGCACGGCGCAGCGCGTCGACGGCAGTGGCGAGGCTGTAGCTCAATCCGGTCTGGCGCAGATAGCGGAACCACGCGCGCAGCAGGACGACGGCGACGGGGGCGATACCGGCCTCGACGGTCAGGCGGTTGAAGGCGTCGTTTTCGGCGCGGTTCTCCAGCACCGCCTCGATCGCGCGCTCGACCACGGCGACGTCGAATTTGGGGGCGTTGCCCGATGCGATCTCGACCTCGAAATCATGGATGAAGCTCTTTTCGTCATCCTCCAGCCGGGTCGGCAGTTCCTCGATCACGCGGAAACCGAAATTCTCGAACACCGGCACCGCATCCGACAGCGGCAGCGCGCCGCCGCGGCGATACACCTTGATCCGCATCCGTTCGCCGGGCGCCGACAGGATGCGCACCGAGCGCGACGTCGCATCGGTCAGCCCCGCCACGCGGACGATGTCGCGCGCCGCTTCGTCGGGGAGGTTGGAATTGCGATAGTTGTTGGGGAAGGCGTTGGCGAAGCGCAGCGCCATGCGCGTCGCCCCCTCGGGTGCGAGTTCGGCGAGCGCGCCTTCGACCGCGGCGCGCCAGCCGCGCACCATGCGTTCGATACGCCGGTCGAGCTCGGCGGCTTCGGGCATCCGCCCGTCCTGGCGCAGGTCGAGGACGTAGCGGATCAGCGCCGCTTCGCCATCCTCCATCGCGATCGACCAGTTGAGGATCGAGGCGTTGGCCGCCTGTGCCAGCATGTCGCCGATCGCGAGGCGGCGCTGCGTCGTCACATCGTCGCGGCCGAGCCAGACGAAGGCGAAGAGATGCCGCCCCAGTGCCGAGCGGATCAGCACCAGCCGCGAGCGCGGGCGATCGGCGACCGACATGGCGGTCAGCGCCAGCTGCTCCAGCGCCTCCGGGCTGAAGGCGGTGGTCAGGTCGTGCGGCAGCGTCGAGATGGCGTGGTTCAGCGCTTTGCCCGCATGGCCCGACGGGTCGAAGCCGAATTTGGCGCGCAATTCCGCCAGGTTCCGGCGCAGCACCGGCACCTCGGCCGGATCGGCCTGCAACGCGGCGCTGGTCCACAGCCCGCCATGGATCGACACGCCGGTCACCATGTCCCCTTCGACCACCGGCACCAGCACCAGATCGACCGGGGCGCGGCGATGGACGGTCGAGATGCAGTTGGATTTGAGCAGCAGCGGCTGGCGGTTGCCGGCATCGAACCATTCGATCGCGCGCTGGCGCGATGCGTCGGCGAGCAGCGGCACCTCCAGCCGCGCGCGCGACAGGCCGAGGCGTTCGCCGACCACGCCGTCGCGCGACCATGTCTCATGCGCCAATTGCGTCAGGTTGCCCGCCACGAACCAGTTGAGCAGCGCCGCATCCTCGGCGGTGTCGGCATGCGCGGTCAGCCGCGCGGCATCGGCCTGCATCGCCGCCTGCATCGCCCGCCAGTCGGCGACGGCGGCGCGGACATGGTCGAGATTGCGTTCGATCTCGGCGACCAGCGCGTGGCGCACGCGGGCATCGGCGCGCTCCATTTCGATATAGATCATCGATTCGCGGCGACCCTCGCCCGCGAGATCGGTGAGCGTCCCTGCCGCGTCGCGGGTAACCGGCACGACCGGGTGGAGGATGCGGTCGATGGCAATATCGTGGGCGACGATGGTGCTGGCGATCGAATCGACCAGGAACGGCATGTCGTCGTTGATGACCGCCAGCCGCATCCGCCGTGCCTCGCCCCGGCTGAGCGTCTCCAGCGCGACGCTGACCGTGCCGGGCGAGCGGTGCGCAGCGGTCGCCGCCACGAACTGCGCGGCATCGGCGCGGGCCGCGCCGTCCAGACCTTCGATTTCGCCGGGGAGCGCACTGTCGACCAGCAGCGTTTCCAGGGGGCGGGCAAGCTTGGCTTTTGGTGTCATGCCCGGGCTATGCGACTCCTTGTTGGCCGGCTCAACCCTTGTGGCACATGCGAACAAAATTTCGCAATGCGGCAATTATATTACTCGTGCCCTGCCGATCCCGGTTTACGGTGGTTTGGTAGCGATCACATCCAGATCAGCCGCAATATCGCCATCGAACGACTTGCATTCCGCAAGATTAGGGCGCCTGATGTCGATCGATCCCGTTGCACGGGCAAGTGGAGCATAGCAATATGAAACGCTGTTTACTGTTCGTTGCTTGTGCCGGTGCGGCGATCGCTGTCGCTGCCCCCGCTGATGCCCAGCTGACCGCGCCGGTCCGCAACGGCGACACCACCATTACCGTCACCGGCCGCAGTACGAACGCGCAGAAGGTCGACGGGAAGAAGATCGAGATGAGCGGCTGGCGGATGGCGGAAACGCCGCACGTCGCAGTGTTCAGCCAGGGCGACGAGAAGCGGCTGCGCGCGACCGCGCACAATTTGGAAAAGCTGCATTTTCTGCTGTCGGCGCTGCTGGGGCGGGTCGATCAGCCCGACAACACGATCAAGATTTCGGTGACGATCATTGGCGATGCGGCGGAGTTCGAGCATCTGCGGCTGACCGATTCGCGCTGGCAATATGGTCCGTACCCGCACGAGTTCGCGCAGACGATCTATTACGATCCGCGTCCGGAAGGCCCGGTGCTGGCCACGACCGAGACGGGGCTGAACCTGATCCTGCGCCCGTCAACGGGTCGAGCTACAAGCCGAAATTGCGGTGGTGATGACGACAACCCGATTTCAGGCAACTTCCCTGTCTTACGCCCTTCCGGTGAGAGTATTGCCCGCGGCAGCCTGCAACCAGACACCGCAGAATATCTGTCATGGTTCGCGGTGAATGAGATTACAGTATGTCAGACTGCCGAATCTCGCCTGTATAGTGGCTTCGCCCAAAATTATCTGATGACCTATTTCCCGGCCGCCTATCCGCGCTGGTTCGTGCAGGGGTTCGGCGAACTCTTCTCGACCATCGTCGCCGGGGACACCTCGATCGATTACGGCCGGCGTCCCGAAGGCTTCTTCAAGGTCATGGACCGGTTCGGCGAATATCCGATCAAGCATGTCTTCGACGGCCGCTACCTGACCGGCGAGGGGCGGGCGTGGACCCCCTATCACGCATGGCGAATGGTCCATTTCCTGTATTTCAACGACACGTGGAAACCGCGGCTCGAACAATATCTCGCCGCGGTCGCCGGCGGGGCTGATCCGAAGCGCGCCGCGAGCGTCTTCGGCAAGCCCGCCGACCTGCAACGCGCGGTCATGCTGTTTCGCGGCAGCAAGGCGCCGTTCGACCGCGTCACCTTTCCCGCCGATCGCATCGCCGAACCGACCATCCGCCGGCTGACCCGTGCCGAGGCGGGGCTGATCCGTGGGCGGCTGGAAATGGGAGCGCGGATCGACGTGCCCGACAGCGGCCCGAAGCGCGACGCGGCGCTGGCGCGGCGCACGGCGTGGCTGGAGCGGCTGCGCGGCAACGCGACCCGCTTTCCCGACCTGATCGAGAATCAACTCCTGCTGGCCGAGGCCGAGTGTCGCGCGGGCAATCCGGCCGAATGCCTGGCTGCTGCCGACCGTGCGCTGGCCCAGTCGCCCGCCGATACCAATGCGATGGTGTGGAAGGGGACCGCGCTGACCCAGCTGGCGATGCGCGCGCCCGCGAACGAGCGGCGCCAGCGGTTGGACGAGGCGCGCGGGTTCATCGTCAAGGCGAACCGGCAGGACCCCGACGGCATCCTGCCGCTGATCGCCTATTACAACAGTTTCGAGGTTGCCGGCGACCGCGCCACCGATGTCGCGGTGGGCGGGCTGTACAAGGTGGTGCAGGCGGCGCCCGCTGCGCCGGAACCGCGGTTGAAGCTGGGCGAGGAACTGGTCGCGCGCGATATCGACGACGAGGCGCGCAGCACGCTGTTGCCGGTGGCGAAGGGACCGTTCGAGACACCCGAGCAGGCGGCGGCGGCGGCGTTGTTGCCGAAGGTGAGCGGGCGGTAGGGTTCTGGGTTTACGGCGACTGCGGGGTGTGGTCGGCAGGGGGAAGCCGTCCGTGTTGAAAGTGCCCTCGTGCGGGCGAAGCAGATGCGAACGTCCTCTACCTATCCCCGACCCCGCCGTACCCCCGCGGAGGCGGGGGTCCAGAGCCCAGCAAACTAAGGCTTGCGTCTGTGGCCCTGGGTCCCGGCCTTCGCGGGGATACGGTGCGGCGGATTTTTGTGAAGGTATCGCGCAAGGGGGCTAGGATACTGGGCGCTACGGGTTGTACTGTTGGGCTCCAAGCCCCCGCCTGACCCACAGCAACGCCGCCCGAATAAAGAAGGCAATTGTCTGATATGCCGTCCCGCGGTAAGGGCGTGACAACGTTGTCGGCAGCAAGCCGGTGGCGGCGGGGAGAGCGGCGATGCGCGGATGGGCGGTGGCACTGGCATCATGGGCGCTGGTCGCGGGGGCGGCGGCGTCGGCGGCGCCGGGCGAGGCGCCGCGGATCGAGAGCCGGGGTGGCCGCCATGCGCTGATAGTCGATGGTGCGCCCTTCCTGATGCTCGGCATCCAGGCCAATAACTCGAGCAACTATCCCGCGATGCTGCCGCAGGTATGGCCGATGGTCGAACGACTGCATGCCAATACGCTGGAGATCCCGGTCGCATGGGAGCAGATCGAGCCGGTCGAAGGACAGTTCGATTTCAGCTATCTCGACGCGCTGTTGCCGCAGGCGCGCGAGCGCGGCGTCAAGCTTGTGCTGCTGTGGTTCGGGACGTGGAAGAATACCTCGCCCGGATACGTCCCGGCATGGGTGAAGCGCGACAATGCCCGCTTTCCCAGGATGCGGACCAAGGACGGCAAGACGCATTATGCGCTGTCGCCGCATGGGCAGGCGACGTTCGAAGCGGACCGGAAGGCGTTCGTCGCGCTGATGCGCTATCTGAAGGAGCATGACCCCGACCACAGCGTCATCATGGTCCAGCCGGAGAATGAGACCGGGGTGTATCAGCAGGCGCGCGATTATTCGCCCGAGGCCAACCGGTTGTTCGCCGGCGCCGTGCCGCACGAGTTGGCGAAGCAGACCGGCAAGCGCGGGAACTGGAGCCAAGTCTATGGCGACAATGCCGAACCGGCGTTCAACGCCTGGTACACCGCGCGCTATATCGACCGGATCGCCGCGGCGGGGAAGGCGGTGTGGAAGCTGCCCATGTATGTCAACGCGGCGGTCGGCGGTCCGTTCGCGCCGCCGGGCAAGTCGGGGGGCGCGAGCGGCGGTCCCGACTGGCAGGTGATCGACGTGTGGAAGGCGGCGGCGCCGAACATCGATGCGGTCGCGCCCGACCTCTATACCCGCAGCGCCAAGGATTATCTGAAGTTCCTCGATCATTATGCGCGCCCCGACAATGCGCTGCTGGTGCCCGAGACCGGCAATGCCGCCGATTTCGCCCGCTTCCTGTGGCCGACGCTGGGGCGTGGCGGGATCGGCTGGGCGCCGTTCGGGATGGACGACACCGGCTATTCCAACCATCCGCTGGGCGCGGTGACGCTGGACGAGGCGACGCTGGATGCGTTTGCGCGACCCTATGCGTTCCTGAAACCGATGGCGCGCGGCTGGGCGAAACTCGCCTATGCCAACGCCGGCTGGGGCACGGCCAAGGACGCGCCGGAGGCCGAGCAGAGCAAGGTCCTGGGCCGATGGCGGGTGTCGGCCAAATATGGCGAATGGCAGTTCGGATCGATGGATTCGCCGTGGCTGAAGGCCGCCCCACCACCGAGCGCCACCCAGCCGGTCGGCGGCATGGCGGTGCTGCAACTGGCGGCCGACCAGTTCCTGGTCACCGGCACCGACATCCGCGTCAACATCGACCTAGCCGACAAGAGCAAGGGCGAGACCGCGATGTTCATCAAGGTCGAGGAAGGGACGCTGGCCGATGACGGCCGCTTCGTGGCGCGCCGGGTGATGAACGGCGACCAGACCGATTATGGATTGAACTTTACCGCGCGGCCGATGCTGCTGCGCGTGACGATGGGGACGTATCGCTGATGAAGACGCTTCGCTGGACGCTGTTGTCGCTTGCCCTGTCGGTATCCATGCCGGCGCTGGCCGCCGAGGTGGCGAAGGTGCCGGGCGGCGTCGTCGTGACCCCCGATGCTGGGCCGGCCAAGCGGGTGCGGGTGCTGGTCTATGGTCCCGACCGGTTCCGGGTGACGGCGGTGCCGGACGCAACGCTCGACACGCCCGACAGCCTGATGGTGACCGCCAAGCCCGAAGGTGCCTTCACGGTGCGTGAGACGCCGAAGATGGTCGTGGTCAAGACCGCCGGGGGCTCGGCCGAGATCGACACCGATGACGGGCAGGTCCGCTTCCGCGATGCCGCCGGCAAGCTGACGCTGGAGGAAGCGCCGCGCGCCGCCTTTACGCCGCGCAGCGCCGGGGGCGAGCAGTTCGTGTCGATCCGACAGCAGTTCAACCGCGGGACCGACGAAGGATTCTACGGTCTGGGCCAGCATCAGAACCGGCAGATGAATTATAATGGCGAGGACGTCGAACTCGCCCAGCACAATATGGACATCGGCATCCCGTTCGTCGTGTCGACGAAGAATTACGGCGTGTTGTGGGACAATAACGGCATCACCCGCTTCGGCAATCCGCAGCCCTACAAGCTGGTCGGCGAGGGAATGCAGGTCAGCTCGGGCGGGCAGGCCGGGTGGCAGGCGCAATATTATCTGGGCGACAAGCTGGCGGTGACGCGGCGCGAGCGCACGATCAACTATCAGTTCATCAAGGATCAGGCGAACTGGCCGGCCGAGGCCAAGGCACAGACCGTCGCCGCGACCACCGGACAGAATACCGCCGGCAATGCGGTGCAGGCGCAGAAGGTAGTGTGGACCGGCACCGTCATGCCGAGCGCTACGGGGGGCCAGAAATTCCGCCTCTATTCGTCGAGCTATGTGAAGGTGTTCGTCGACGGCAAGGAGGTGCTGAACCGCTGGCGGCAGAACTGGAATCCGTGGTTCCATAATTTCGATCTGCCGATGACCGCCGGCAAGGCCGCCGAGGTCCGGATCGAGTGGGAGCCGAATGCCGGCTATATCGCGCTGTTCCAGAACGATCCGCTGCCGGAGGCCGACCGCCATTCGCTATGGTGGTCGTCCGACGTTGCCCATGCGCTCGATTATTATTATGTCGGCGGCCAGAATATGGACGGCGTCATCGCCGGCTATCGCGCGCTGACCGGGAAGGCGGCGCTGATGCCGCGCTGGGCCTATGGCTTTTGGCAGAGCCGCCAGCGCTACAATACCCAGGCCGAGGTCGAGGGGGTGGTCGCTGAATATCGCAAGCGTGGCCTGCCGCTCGACAATATCGTGCAGGACTGGTTCTATTGGCCCGAGGATCAATGGGGCTGCCATTGCTTCGACCCGGCACGCTTCCCGCAGCCGCAGAAGATGGTCGAGACCGTCCACGGACAGAATGCGCGGATCATGATTTCGGTGTGGCCGAAATTCTATCCGAACACCAAGAATGCCGAGGAACTGAACGCCAAGGGCTATCTGTACCAGGGCAATCTGATCGCGAAGGAACGCGACTGGGTCGGCAAGGGCTATTTCAACACCTTCTACGATCCCTATGCGCCCGAAGCGCGCAGCATCTATTTCCGGCAGATGAAGGACGCGCTGGTCGACAAGGGCTTCGACGCGTGGTGGATGGATGCGACCGAGCCGGACATCCATTCGAACCTGTCGATCGAACAGCGCATCGAGCGGATGGGACCGACCGCGCAGGGGCCGGCGGAGGAATTCTTCAACAGCTATCCGCTGATCCATGCCGAGGGGGTCGCCGATGGCCTGCGCGTCGCCAAGCCGAATGTGCGGCCGTTCATTCTGACCCGGTCGGGCTATGGCGGCATCCAGCGCGCCAGTGCGGCGCTGTGGTCGGGCGACGTCGCGTCGCGGTGGGACGATCTACGCGATCAGATTTCGGCGGGCGTCAATCTGTCGATGTCGGGTGTGCCCAATTGGACGCATGATATCGGCGGCTTCGCGGTCGAGGATCGCTATGCGAAGAAGGACCCGGCGCATCTGGCCGAATGGAAGGAACTGAACCTGCGCTGGTTCCAGTTCGGTGCGTTCAGCCCGCTGTTCCGCAGCCATGGCGAGACGCCGTATCGCGAAATCTATGAACTGGGTGCCAGCGATCCGGCGCTGTACGATGCGCTCGCGAAGTACGACCGGCTGCGCTACCGACTGCTGCCGTACATCACCTCGCTAGCGGCGGAGACGTGGCACCGCGACGGGACGATGATGCGCGGACTGGCGATGGACTTCACCGCCGATCGCAAGAGCTGGGGCGTCGACGACGAATATATGTTCGGGTCGGCGTTCCTGGTGGCGCCGGTGACGCAGTATCGCGCGACCAGCCGTTCGGTCTATCTGCCGGCCGGGGCCGACTGGTACGACTTCACGACCGGTGCGTATCTGAAGGGTGGACAGACGATCACCGCCGCCGCGCCGATGGCAGTGCTGCCGCTCTTTGTCCGCGCCGGATCGATCGTCCCGACCGGGGCGGCGGTGCAGTCGACCGCTGAGAAGCTCGACGCGCCCTATGTGCTGCACGTCTTTACCGGCAGGGACGGCGCGTACACGCTGTTCGAGGATGACGGCCTTTCCGAAGGCTATCGCAAGGGGCAGTCGTCGCAGATTCCGCTAACGTGGAACGAGGCGACGAAGACGCTGACGATCGGCGCGCGCAAGGGCAGTTTCCCGGGCATGACGGCGAAGCGGGCGATGTCGGTGCGCTTCCATGTGCCGGGGACGGCGGTGGCGCCGGACTTTGCCGACAATCCGGCGACGGCGTTCGTGTATGACGGGCGGGAGAAGACGGTGCCGCTTCGGTAACGTCCGTATCCCCGCGCAGGCGGGGATCCAGGGTTCCAAGCGCCAACGGTGCATTGCTTGGCTCTGGGCCCCCGCCTACGCGGGGGTACCGTGGCGAATGTTGGTGGAGAGGTTGTATGGCGGACGCAAAGCGGGTGGCATTCGGGACGCTGGACGGCGCTCCCGCCGAGGCGATCGAAGTCCGTGCGGGTAAGCTGTCGGCGCGCATCCTGCCGTTCGGGGCGACGTTGCAATCGCTGTGCGTGCCCGATCGTGGCGGGGTGGTGGCCGATATCGTGCTGGGGTTCGACGACGTCCAATCCTATCGCGACCGGCCGTCCTGGTTCGGGGTGACGGTCGGGCGCTATGCCAACCGGATCGCGGGTGGGCGCTTCAGCCTCGACGGCCAAAGCTACGACCTCGAAACCAACAACGCGCCCAACCATCTGCACGGCGGATCGGACGGGTTCGACCAGCGGCTGTGGGACGTCGCCGAGATCGGCAGCGACGACGACGCGGCATGGGTCCGCCTGACGCTGACCAGCCCCGATGGCGATGCCGGCTATCCGGGGACGGTGCAGGCAGGCGCAACCTATCGCCTGACGTCGCAGGCGCTGACGATCGAATATGACGCGACGACCGATGCGCCGACGATCGTCAACCTGACCAACCATGCCTTTTTCGACCTGAGCGGGCGTGGCGAGGCGCTACGCCATCTGCTGACGATCGAGGCGGATGCAATTCTGCCGGTCGATGCGACATCGATCCCGACTGGCGAGCAGCGCGCGGTGGCGGGGACGCCGTTCGATTTCCGCACCCCCCATGCGATCGGCGAGCGGGTGCGCGACGGGCGCGACGACCAGATCGCGATCGGACGCGGCTACGACCATAATTTCATCGTGCGCGGCGAGCCGGGGACGCTGCGCCCCGCCGCAACGCTGACCGATCCGGAGTCGGGGCGGACGATGACCCTGTCGATCACAGCGCCTGGGCTGCAACTCTATTCGGGCAATTTCCTGGGCGGGGCGGAGCCGGGCAAGGGCGGGCGGCTGTACCGGCAGGGCGATGCCGTGTGTCTGGAGCCGCAAGCCTATCCCGACACGCCGAACCGGCCGGAATTCCCATCCGCACGGCTCGATCCGGGCCAGCGGTGGAACAGCATTATACGGTTTGCGTTCTCCACCGACTGATCGAACCGTACCGCGCTGCGACGACCGTTTGTTGCGCGGCGCACAACCGTGCTTGACGAAAACGTTTGCGTTTGCGAACGGCTTTAATCCTATGAAGCACCCCCTTCTCCTCGCCGCCACCGCTGCGGCCTTCGCCCTTTCGGCCTGCGGTCAGTCGCAGCCGGAGCAGCTCGACACGCGCGCGCCCGATCCGCTGGCATCGCAGCTCGCCAACCGTGCGCCGGTGGAACTGCCCCCGCCCGTCAAGGCGAGCGTGACGTTCCGCTGCAAGGACAACAGCCTCGTCTATGTCGACTTCTTCGAAGGCGACACGCAGGCGAATTTCCGCACCAAGCAGGGCGAAATGCCCGTCCGCCTGAAGGCCGAGGAAACGGGCAAGCCGCTGACCGCCGAGGGCGGGTACAGCCTGACCGGCACCCCGAAGTCGATCACCCTGACCCAGCCGGGCAAGGCGGCGCAGGCCTGCAACGCCTGATGCGATTACCGATCGCGGCTCCCTTCCGGGCCGCTGTCGTGACATATGCCTGACGGCCGGCGGAGCGATCCGCCGGCCGTTTTCTTGTGGGGTGCACCGCGCGCGATCAGCTCTGTGATCTTCATCCAACCCGTGTCGCGCCGACCGTCATCCCAGCGAAGGCTGGGATCTCCGCGTGATAGCGCGGGGCAGGTGCCGCGCGAGGCCCCAGCCTTCGCTGGGGCGACGTTTCGTTGCGACCGGGTGTAGGGCGCCAGCCGACGCTATCCTCAATATTTCACCCGCGTCGCGCGCAGCTTGTAGCGCTTGAGCGCGTCCTGCACGCTGCCGGTGCCGGCCAGATGTCCCGCGCCGACCGCGACGAAGACCGTGCCGGGGCGCTTCATCCGTTCCTCGATCCACTTGGCCCAGCGGGCATTGCGATCGGTCAGCAGGACGCGGCGCAGTTCGGGCGAGACGGTCATGTCCTCGTTCATCGTCGCGGCGAGCGCGGCGGGATCGCCCTTCGCCCATTGATCGACCATCTTGTCGATCTGTTCGCCGGCGGTCGGCAGTTCCTTGATCGTTTCGCTCAGGAACGTGACCTGCGCAGCGTCGGACAGCGTGTCGAAGAAGCCGAATTGCTGTTCGAGCGTCTCGAGGCCGGTAACCGGTTTGCCTGCGACCTTCGCCGCCTGCGAAATCGTCTGTTCGGCACCGCTTTGCGGGTCATAGCCCTGCTTTTGCAGCGTCACCAGCGTCAGCGTCGAGGCGGCGAACCACGGATCGAGCTGTTCGAGCGCCCCCGCCGGCAGCCCGGCATCGGCGACCGCCTTGGCATAGGCATCGCGTTCGGCGGCGGGGAGTTTTTCGCTCAGCTTCGGGCCGGTCACGTTGACCGCCGACTTCATCACCGCCGCCTGCGCCTGTTCCGGTGTCGGCATCGGGATTTCGAGCACGACCTCGTTCGATTTGTCGAAGGCGGTCTTCACCGCTTCGTCGAACCACGACAGGCCGGGTTTCAGGACGTGGATCGTCCCGAACAGATAGATCGTCGTGTCCTTGTCCTTGACCACCCACAAGGCCGGATCGGCGTCGCGCGACGTCGCGGCGGCGGTGTCGGTCGTGGTCTCGGCGGCTGGGGCCGGTGCGGTCTGCGCCATGGCGGGCAGGGCGGTCATCAGGCTGAACGCGGCGCCGAAGCGCAGCAGGATCGAGGACATCGGCGTCTCCACAGGGCCGGCGGACCGGCGGTGCCGCCTGCATAGCAGCGGCCGCTCCCATGCGACAGGCCGCAGGAACGGACGCGGCAGACGCTTCGTTCAACGATCCTCTCCGCCCGATAACAGGGCTTTGCCGGGATCTCCGCTATGCCGAACACCACCGCCGCCCCCGATCGTCCGGATAGGGGGGAGCATGCGATCGGACCGATCGCGGCACGTCTGGCGGTGGAGGTCGGCAAACGCCCGGTGCTGTTCGTGGCGAGCGACGAGACGCGCGCCGCCGCGATCGCCGCGGCGCTGGCGGCGCTCGCGCCGGGGGCGGATGTCGTGCATCTGCCCGTCAGCGATGCCTTGCCCGGAGACGATGCGCCGGCCTCGCCCGGCAATGCCGGCGCACGGGTCGCGGCGCTGCGGCGGTTGCGCATGGCGTCGGTGACGAAGCGGCGCGTCGCGTGTATCACCGCGCCTGAGGCTACCGCGCTGCGTATCGCGACGCCCGAAGATTTCGATGCCGCACCGCCGGTGCTGCGGATCGGCGATGCGATCGACATGGCCGACTTCGCCGATCGCGCGGTCGAACTGGGCTATGTTGTCGACGACCGGGTCGACGAACCGGGCGAGGTCGCGGTGCGCGGCGGCGTGGTCGACATATTTCCGGCCGATGCGATCTGCCCGATCCGCGTGACGGTGGCGGACGGCGCAATCACGACGA
The DNA here is from genome assembly GCF_051965015.1 of Sphingomonas sp. SAFR-052. Classification (NCBI taxonomy): domain Bacteria; kingdom Pseudomonadati; phylum Pseudomonadota; class Alphaproteobacteria; order Sphingomonadales; family Sphingomonadaceae; genus Sphingomonas; species Sphingomonas sp. SAFR-052. The sequence goes on from NZ_JBQCMO010000001.1 coordinate 18,198, forward strand.
TCCGCAGCTATGATCCGGTGACGCAGCGCGGCGATGCCGATCTGGGTGAGGTGACGATCGGTCGCGCCGCCGAGCCGGTGACGACCAAGGGCGTGTCCCTGCTCGACCATCTGCCGGGTGCAGCGGTGGCGATGGACGGCGATGCCGAGCGGCGGCGGGCACGGTTCCTCGACCTCGCCGAAGACGCGACGCGGCGGCGGCGGCGCGATGCGGCGACGCTGGTCGACCGGCAGGCGTGGGAGGCGTTGCTCAAGCAGCGCGACCGGATCGACCTGCCCAACGATGAACCGGCACCGCCGCGCTTCGTCACCAACCGCGCGCCCGCCCGCGCGTTCGGCAAGTTCGTGCGCGAGGTGCTGGACGGCGGGCGGCTGGTGCTGGCCGGCAGTCCCCGCGACCTGCGCTTCCTGCGCAAGCGGCTGGCGACGCTCGGCCGGACTGAGCCGGTTACGATCGACGCATGGGAGGAAGCGGTCCGCGCCGAACCGGGCAGCGCGATGCTGCTGACCGCACCGATCGATCGCGGCTTCGTGGCGGACGGGGTGACGGTGGTGACCGGGGGCGACCTGCTGGGCGGACGGGCACGCGGCGACGAGCTGGCGGCGGCGAGCGCCAATCCGCTGTTCGCCGAAGCTGGCGAGCTGCGCGTCGGCGACGTGATCGTCCACGAGGATTTCGGCATCGGCCGCATCGTCGGGCTGGAGCAGTTGCCGGGCGAAGAGGCCGGCGACGCGATCGTGCTCGAATATGCCAAGGGCGCGCGGCGGCTGGTGCCGGTGATGGAGGCGGACCGCATCTGGCGCTATGGCGCGGACGGTGATGCGGTGACGCTCGATGCCCTCGACGGGTCGAGCTGGCAGAAGCGGCGCGGTGCGATCGACGCAGCGATCGCCGAGAGCGCGCGCGAACTGGCGGCGATCGCGGCGGCGCGCGACGCGATCGAGGTGGCGCCGATCGAGGTCGATATCGCCGCCTATGAACGCTTCGCCGCGGGCTTTCCGTTCACCGAGACCCCCGATCAGGCGCGCGCGATTGCCGCGGCGCGTGCCGATCTGGCGGCGGGCCGGCCGATGGACCGGCTGGTGATCGGCGATGTCGGCTATGGCAAGACCGAGGTCGCGCTGCGTGCCGCCGCGATCGTCGCGCTGTCGGGGCGGCAGGTCGCCATCGCCGCACCGACGACGGTGCTGGTCCGCCAGCATGTCGAAACCTTCCATCGCCGCTTCGACGGGACGGGGATCGAGGTCGCCGGACTCTCCCGCCTGTCCGATGCGGCGGAGAAGAAGCGGGTCAAGGCGGGCCTTGCCGACGGATCGATCGGCGTGGTGATCGGGACGCAGGCGGTGGCGGGCAAGGGCGTCGAATATCACGACCTTGCGCTGGTGGTGATCGACGAGGAACAGCGCTTCGGTGCCAAGGACAAGGCGCGCTTACGCGAACTTGCCGACCATGTCATGACGCTGTCGGCGACGCCGATCCCGCGCACGTTGCAAAGCGCGCTGATCGGGTTGCAGCAACTCTCGGTGCTGGCCACCCCACCGGCGCTGCGCCAGCCGATCCGAACGGCGGTGACCGAATTCGACGAGGTGACGGTGCGCACCGCATTGCTGCGCGAACGCACGCGCGGCGGGCAGAGCTTCGTCGTCGTGCCGCGGATCGAGGATATCGAACCGCTCGAGGCACGGCTGCGCAAGCTGGCGCCCGAACTGACGCTGACCGTCGCGCACGGCAAGATGCCCGCGGCGGAGATCGACGCGGCGATGGTCGGCTTCGCGAACGGCGAGGGCGACGTGCTGCTCGCGACCAACATCATTGAGGCGGGGCTGGACGTGCCGCGCGCCAATACGATGATCGTCCATCATGCCGACCGGTTCGGCCTGTCGCAGCTGCACCAACTGCGCGGGCGGGTCGGGCGCGGCGGGCGGCGCGGACAGATATTGCTGCTGACCGACCCCGATCATGCCATCGCCGAGGCGACGCTGAAGCGGTTGCGGACCTTGCAGGCGTTCGACCGGCTGGGCGCGGGCTTCGCGATCAGTGCGCGCGACCTCGACCTGCGCGGGGCGGGCGATCTGGTCGGCGAGGCGCAGGCCGGGCATATGAAGCTGATCGGCATCGATCTGTACCAGTATCTGCTCGGCCGTGCGCTGCGCGCGGCACGCGGCGAGGTGGTCGACCGGGTGGTGCCCGAACTGCATCTAGGCATCGCCGGGCGGCTGCCCGAGACGTGGATCCCCGAGACCGAGATGCGGCTGGTGCTCTATGCCCGTCTGGCGCGGATCGAGGAGGAGGGCGTGCTCGATGCGTTCGAGGAGGAGTTGGAAGACCGGTTCGGCGCCCTGCCCGAAGAAGCGCGGCTGTTGATCGATCTGGCGCGGATCCGGTTGCTGGCGCAGGCGGCGGCGGTGGCGAAGGTCGATGCCGGCCCCGCCGCCATCGCGCTGACGCCGCAGGGCGGGGGCGCGGTGCCCGATGTCGACGGACTGACCGAAAAGAACGGGCGGTGGATCGTGCCGGCGCGGATCGACGACGCCGGCGAACGGTTGACAAAGGTGCGCGACGTGCTGGAGACGGTGGCGGCCTGAAAACCGCTGGCGTCGGTGCCGATCCTGGCGGATGTTGCGGGGATGAAAGCGATCTTCATCACCGGCGGCGGGTCGGGCATCGGGCGGGCGGTGGCGCAACTGTTTGCCGCGCGCGGCTGGCGGATCGGGCTGGCCGACGTGAATGCCGCCGGGCTGGCGGAGACGGCGGCATTGTTGCCGGGCGGCGCGGCGACGTTCGTGTTCGACGTGACCGATCGCGCCGCATGGGATGCGCCGCTTGTGGACTTCGCCGGGGCTGGCGGAATCGACGTGCTGTTCAACAATGCCGGGATCGCCGCGGGCGGGGTGTTTAACGAGATGACGCCCGCCGCGATCGAGCGGACGATCGCCGTCAACCTGACCGGGGTGATCCACGGCGCGCATGCGGTGCATGCCCTTCTGAAGGCGAGCGGCGGCTGCCTGCTCAACACCGCGTCGGCGGCAGGGATTTACGGGACGGCGGGGGCGGCGGTCTATTCGGCGACCAAGTTCGGGGTGCGCGGGCTGACCGAGGCGCTGGACGGCGAATGGGCGGCGGACGACATCCGCGTGCGATCGCTGATGCCGGGGTTCATCGATACGCCGCTGCTCGACGCCTCACTCGCCGGCACGAACTACAACGTCCGGCAACAGGTGCGCGCGGCGGGGCTGGAGTTCACGCCGGTCGAGGTGGTGGCGCAGGCGGCGTGGGATGCGGTCCATGGCGATGCGGTCCACACGCCGGTCGGCCCGACGGCCAAGCGGATGCGCTTCGCCGCGCGGTGGCTGCCGGGTAAGCTACGGCAGCAGATGCGGCGGCGGTAGGGTTTGATCGCAACGCTGACCGTTCGTCCTGAGTAGCCATTGAGCTTGTCGAAATGGCGTATCGAAGGACCGTTGGTGGCAGGTGCTTCGATACGGGTCTTCGACTTCGCTAAGCCCCCACTCAGCACGAACGGGGTAGGGCGCCGGTCACTCGACCAGCGCGTCGATCGCCTGCGCCATGTCGATGTCGCGGTCGGACAGCCCGCCCGCATCATGGGTGGTAAGCAGAATGTCGACGCGGTTGTAGACGTTTGACCATTCGGGATGATGATCGGCCTTTTCGGCCAGCAGCGCCACCTGCGTCATGAACGCGAACGCCTGCGAGAAATTGTCGAAGGTGAAGCTGCGCACGATCGCGTCGCGCCCCGCATCATGGTCCCAGTCGGGCAGGCCATCCAGCGCATCGGCGCGTTCGGCTTGGCTCAGCGGTTCCATCGTCCCTCCCTTGTCTCCCGATGGCGATGGCCTATTGCTTGGGCCATGTCCGATCAAGCGCGAACCGCCCCGAGTGCCGCCGAGATGGAAATGCTCGCGCGCGCGGCGCTCGCCCGCATTCCCGAACCGTTCGCCAGCCACCTGTCCGACATCGTCCTGCTGGTCGAGGAATTCGCCGATGACGAGACGCTGGCGGCGATGGAGATGGAGCCGTACGAGCTGACCGGCCTGTATCATGGCAGCCCGATCGGCGAGAAATCGATGTTCGACGGGATGCGGCTGCCCGATCGCATCCATCTGTATCGCCAGCCGCTGCTCGCCGAATGGTGCGAGACCGGCGTCGATCTGGGCGACCTGATCCGGCATGTCGTGGTGCATGAGGTCGGCCATCATTTCGGCCTGTCCGACGACGATATGCACGCGCTGGAAGCGGCGGATTGAGCCTGCTGACGTTCGATCGTGTAAGCGGCGCGCGGGGACGGCGAATGCTGTTCGCCGACCTGTCGTTCGATCTGGGGGCAGGCGACGCGCTGTTGGTGCAGGGGCCGAACGGCGTCGGCAAGTCGACGCTGGTTCGGATCGCCGCCGGGCTGTTGCCGCCCGCTGCCGGCAGCGTCACGCGCGACGGGGTGGTGGCGCTGTTGAGCGAGGCGGCGGCGCTCGACCCGCAACTGCCGCTCGCCGAAGCGCTGGGCTTCTGGGCCGGCCTGGACGGCGCGCGGGGGCGGGTGGCGGCGGCGCTGGCGGCGATGGGGATCGATACGCTGGCCGAGGTGCCGGTGCGGATGCTGTCGACCGGGCAGCGACGGCGGGCGGCACTCGCCAGGGTAATCGCCGGCGGCGCGCCGCTGTGGCTGCTCGACGAGCCGGCCAATGGGCTGGATACGGCGTCGCTCGAACGGCTGGAGGCGGCGATCGCGGTGCAGCGTGCCGCGGGCGGGGCGGTGCTGGTCGCCAGCCATGTGCCGGTGGCGCTGCCGGGCGCGCAAGTGGTGACGCTGTGACCCCGCTGATCGTCCGCGAATTGCGGATCGCGTGGAGCGGGGGCGGGTTGCTGCTACCGGTCGCGTTCTTTCTGCTGGTGGCGACGCTGTTTCCGTTTGCGATCGGGCCCGATGCCGCGTTGCTGGCGCGGATCGGCGGCGGGGTGGCGTGGGCGGCGGCGCTGCTCGCGGCGCTGCTGCCGATCGAGCGGCTGGTCGCGCCCGATGTCGATAGCGGCTTGGTCGACCAGCTGGTCGTGCGCGGGTGGAGCGACAGCGGCATCGCACTGGCCAAGACGATCGGCCACTGGCTGGGCTTCGCGCCCGCCGTGATGATGGCGGCGGGGCTGTCGGCGGCGTTGCTGGGGATCGATGCGCCCACGCTGCTGCTGCTGGAGGCGGGGTTGCTGATCGGCACGCCGGGGCTGGCGGCGCTGAGCGTCGCGACAGCGGCGCTGGTCGCAGGACTGCGCGGCGGCGGGGCGGTGGCGGGGCTGGTCATGCTGCCGCTGGCGTTGCCGATCGTGATCTTCGGCGCGGGGGCGCTGGCGGGCGGCGTGGGGGCGATGAAGCTGCTGGCGGCGACCAGCCTGTTGCTCTGCGTCGGCGGCCCGATCGTGGCGGGAGCGGCGATGCGGATCGGCCGAACCTGAAAATCCTCCCCGTGCCGGGGAGGATTTAGCGGCTCCACCTCGCAAAGATCGCCGTCGGCAGGGTCAGTCCGCGCGTCTCCTCGCGGACGCCCAGTTCGCCGCATTCGACCCGCCCGCCCAGATCGCCGAGCGACTGGCGCAGCAATTCGCCGATCGCCAGCGCCGACATGCGCACCGCATAGACCGTCAGGAACAGGAAGCGCGAGTCGCCGTCCAACAACTGCCGGCAATCGGCGATCAGCCCGGGCAGATGCTCCTCCAGCTTCCACACCTCGCCATTCGGCCCGCGTCCCCATTTGGGCGGATCGAGGATGATGCCGTCATAGCGGCGCCCGCGACGGACCTCGCGCGCGACGAATTTCGCCGCGTCCTCGACCAGCCAGCGGACCGGCTTGTCGGTCATGTCCGACAGGGCGGCATTGGCGCGCGCCTGTTCGACCGACTTCTTCGACGCATCGACATGGACCACGCGCGCCCCCGCCGCCGCCAGCGCCAGCGATCCGACGCCGGTATAGCCGAACAGGTTCAGGCATTCCGGGTTATTCGCCCCGTCCAGCCGCCCGCGCATCCAGTCCCAGACCGGCGCCATGTCGGGGAAGAAGCCGAGATGCCGGAACGGGGTGTTGCTCGCCGAAAACCGCACCTCGCGCCACGTCAGCGGCCAGTCGCGCGGCGGTTGTTTGAAGAACAGCCAGCGCCCGCCGCCATCCTCGTCCGACCCCGGCACGAATTCGCCATGCGCATCCCATTCGGCGAGCGCCGGCGCCCACATCGCCTGCGGTTCGGGGCGGATGAAGCGATACGGGCCATAGCGTTCGAGCTTGCGACCATGGCCGCAATCGATCAGCCCGTAATCGCCCCAGGGTTCGCCGATAAGTGCGATCGGGTCCATTACGCGCGCGGTGTCGCCCGTTCGGCGATCCATTCCGTCACCGCTTCGAAGGTGGCGGGCAAGGTGACGTAGCGTTCCTCGCGATCGAACAGGTCGCCGACGCGGGGCGGCAGCGCGGCACGGGTGCCGATCGCGCGTTCGACCGCGTCGGGGAATTTGGCCGGGTGCGCGGTGGCCAGCGTCACCATCGGCGCGTCGATGCCGCTGTCGAGCGCGGCTGCCAGCGCGATCGCGGTATGCGGGTCGATGATCTGCGCGGCATGGGTCTGGGCCCATAGCATCGCCTGCGCCATGCGGTCGGCGTCGACGCGCGCGCTCTGGAACAGCGCGCTCGCGCCCTGATGCTGCGCGTTGGTCAGCCGCATCGCCCGCGTTGATTCGAACCCGCGCATCTGCTCGCCCAGCGCCACGCCGTCGCGTCCGCCAAGGTCGTAGAGGAGCCGTTCGAAGTTCGAGCTGACCTGGATATCCATCGACGGCGTCGCGGTCGGGGTGACCTGCGCGCTCGAATAATCGCCGTTGGTCAGCGCGCGGTGCAGGATGTCGTTGACGTTGGTAGCGACGATCAGCTTGGCGATCGGCAGCCCCATCTGCGCCGCGACGAAGCCGGCGAACACGTCGCCGAAATTGCCGGTCGGAACCGAGAAAGCGATGGCCTTGTCCGGTCCGCCCAGCCGCACGGCGGCATAGAAATAATAGACGACCTGCGCCATCAGGCGCGCCCAGTTGATCGAGTTCACCGCCGACAGGCGGAAACGGCCCGAAAAGGCGGCGTCGTTGAACATCGCCTTGACCAGCGCCTGTGCGGTATCGAAGTCCCCTTCGATCGCGATATTGTGAACGTTGGGCGACAGGACGGTCGTCATCTGCCGCCGCTGGACGTCGGAGACGCGGCCGGCGGGGTGCAGCATGAAGATGTCGATATGCTCGCGACCCGCCACCGCGTCGATCGCCGCCGATCCGGTATCGCCGCTGGTCGCGCCGATGATCGTCAGCCGTTCGGTCGTACCGGTCAGGAACCGTTCGAAGAACAGGCCGAGCAGCTGCAGCGCCACGTCCTTGAACGCCAGCGTCGGGCCGTGGAACAGTTCGAGCAGCCACTGGTCGTGATCGATCTGCACCAGCGGCGTCACCGCTTTGTGGCTGAAGCGGCCATAGGCGGTTTCGCACAGCGCGAGCAGTTCGGCTTCGCTCAGGGCGTCGCCGACGAACGGCGCCATCACCTTTGCGGCGGTCTCGGCATAGCTCAGCCCGGCCAGTGCCGCGACCTCCTCGCGGGTCAGCGTCGGCCACGCATCGGGCAGATACAGGCCGCCATCGCTGGCCAAGCCGGCCAGCGTCGCGCCGGCGAAGTCGAGATCGGGCGCATTGCCCCTGGTGCTGACATACCGCATGGGGGGTGCGGTTAGCGGCTGCGGCGACGAAGTGCCAGCAAGTATATGATGACCGCGGCCAAGGCGAAGGCGAACCACTGGATCGCATAGGCGAGGTGGTTGTCGGGCAGGCTGGCGGGATCGGGCCGCCGGCTGGGCTCCAGACCGGGGGCGGGGGCGTCCGACACGATCATCGGCGCAGGGGGCGTAACGTGGCCGGTCATCCGGTCGAGCAGCGTCGGGCCGCCCGGCGCTTGGCTGAGCGTGCCGGCCACCGCGCCGCCGGACCAGACCGGGCGCAGCTTCGGATCGATGGCGACCCCCATGTCGACGCGGAACGGCTGGCCATCGGGGCTGCGGCAGGCGGCGATGTGGCGATAGCCCGAACTGCCATCGACCGCGCGGCCGGCGCCCATCGTCCAGTCGCCGACCTGGGCGCAAGCGGCGGTGACACGCGCGAACAGCAGGTCGTCGGTGATCCGTGCCGGCAGCGGTTGCACGGGCCGATCGAGATTGGCGCGGGCATGGGCGATCAGCGCCGCTTTCTCCGCCCGCCGCTGCAACTGCCACAGGCCCAGCGCGACCATCGCCGCGACCGCGAGCAGCACGATCAGCGTCGGCAAGATCGGCAGGCGTTTCACGGGCGCGGGTCGATCCGGCCTTCGCCTGCGCCGCGCTTATATTCGAGGGCGATCAACATGCCCTTGGCGATGCGCAGGCTGCCGACCACGCCGAGCATGGTCAGCGGCACCCAGAGCAGCACATGCACCCACCAAGGCGGACCGGCGGCGAGTTCTAGCCAGATGGCGAGGATGGTGATGATCGTGCCGATGCCAAGCGTCAGGAACGCCGCCGGTCCGTCCCCGACATTGAACGCGCCGAAGTCCAGTCCGCATGTCCGACAGCGATCGGCAAAGGCGATGAGGCTACGGAACAGGGTCGGTGCGGCGCAACGCGGGCACAGGCCGCGCACGCCGCAATCGAAGGGCGCGGGACCGCCTGCGCCCGGTTGATCGGGCATCAGCCGCCGTGGATCGGCGCGCCCCAGCCGCCCCATACATAGATGACGACGAAGAGGAACAACCACACCACGTCGACGAAATGCCAGTACCATGCCGCCGCTTCGAAGCCGAAATGCTGCTTCGGCGTGAAGTCGCCCTGATAGGCACGGATTAGGTTGACGGCGAGGAAAATGGTGCCGACCAGCACGTGGAAGCCGTGGAACCCGGTCGCCATGTAGAAGGCGGCGCCATAGTTCAGGCCCTTAAACGGCATCGGCGCATGGATATATTCATACGCCTGGATGCACGAGAACAGCGCGCCGAGGATGACGGTCAGCCACAGCCCCTTCTTGACGCCGTCATTCTCACCCACGCCGATCGCGCCCCACAGCCCCTTCAGCGCACCGCCGCGCTGGTTGTGGATCAGCGCGTGATGTGCCCAGGTGACGGTAGTGCCCGAGAGCAGCAGGATGAAGGTATTGAGCAGCGGCAATTCGAAGGCGTTGAGCACTTCGAGGCCGGCGGGCGGCCATTGCGCGGCGACGGCGGTATTGCCCGCCTCGATCAGCGAGACGCCGTCTTCGTGATTATACTGGATCGCGGCGGGGAAGAGCGAGAAGTCGAACCACGACCAGAACCAGCCGACGAAGAACATCACTTCGGAAGCGATGAACAGGATCATGCCGTAGCGCAGGTGAAGCTGCACCACCGGCGTATGATGGCCCGCCTTCGATTCGCGGATTACGTCGGCCCACCAGAAGCCCATGCAGGCCAGCGTCGCGATCAGCCCGGCGCCGAACACGAAGCCGCCAAGCGGCGCTTCGTTCAGATACATGACGCCGCCCGCCGCCATCATGAAGGCGGCCATCGAACTGGCGAGCGGCCAGATGCTGGGGGGCAGGATATGAAAATCGTGGTTCTTCGCGCCTGCCATCATCCGTCCCTAAGCTGTTCGCGCCTTGTGCGGAGCGTGTTTGCGCGTGATCCTAGCTCGTCGTCGCGCCCGAATCCACCGGGTAAAATGTGTAGGAGAGGGTGATCGCGCGAATGTCCTTCGCATCCGGATCGTCATGGATCTTGGGATCGACGAAGAAGATGACCGGCATGCGCACCTTCTCGCCCGGTTGCAGCGTCTGCTGGGTGAAGCAGAAGCACTGGATCTTCGTGAAATATTTGCCGGCCTGGCTGGGCGTCACGTTGAAGGTCGCGGTGCCGGTGACCGGGCGGCCCGACACGTTCTTCGCGGTGAAGAACGCCATGTCGCGCGCGCCGATATCGACGGTTTCGGAGGCGCGTTCGGGCTTGAACTCCCAGCCGAGCGCCGGATTGACGTTCGTGTCGAAGCGGACCACGACCCTGTCGCCGATGCCGCCGGGTGCCTGTTGCCCACGCTGGGTGGTACCGTTGAAGCCGGTCACCTGACAGAACATGCGGTAGAGCGGGACGCTGGCGAAGCCGACGCCGGTCATGCCGACGACGCCCGCGACCGACAGCAATGCCACGCGCAAATTGCGGGTCACGTGCCCATCCCCGCCTGAATCTTGACGATGGTGATCGCGAACAGCAGCAGCACGAACGCGCCGAGCAGCCATGCCATCACCTTCGCACGTTCGCGCTGCCGGGCGCGGATGCGGTCGTCCTGTTCGCTCATGCCAACACCCACCGGTCGGCGACCAGCGCGCCGAAGATCGCGAAAAGATACAGGATCGAAAAGGCGAACAGCCGCTTTTCCGGCTTCATCCTGTCATCCGGTTGCGTCGATCGCGTCGCGACCTGCACCGCCAGCAACCCGAAGGTCGCGGTCAGCAGGCAGGCGGCAATGCCATAGATCGCACCGGTCAGCCCCAGCGGCCATGGCGCGACCGCGACCGCCGCCATCGGAATGGTGTACAGCCCTATCTGGGTCCGTGTCGTCCGCTCACCGGCCACCACCGGGAGCATCGGCACGCCGGCATTGGCGTAATCCGTCTTCACGAATAGCGCGAGCGCCCAGAAATGCGGCGGCGTCCACAGGAATACGAGGCTGAACAACAGGAACGGTAGCAACGCGATGTTGCCGGTCGCCGCCGCCCATCCGATCAGCGGCGGAAACGCGCCCGCCGCCCCGCCGATGACGATGTTCTGCGGCGTCCGGCGCTTGAGCCACACCGTATATACCAGCACGTAGAACAGGATCGACACGGTCAGGATCGCGGCGGCAGCCAAATTCACCGCCAGCCCCATCAGCACCACCGAGAATATCGAGAGGCCCACGCCGAAATGGAGCGCCGATTGCCGGTCCATGCGCCCGGCGGGGAGCGGGCGACCCTGCGTCCGCTTCATCTTCGCGTCTAGATCGGCCTCATACCATTGATTGAGCGCGCCCGCCGCGCCTGCACCAAGGGCGATGCACAGCACGGCGGTGAAGCCGATCACCGGATGGATCGCGACCGGCGCGGCCAGCATGCCGCACAGCCCGGTAAAAACGACCAGCGTCATCACCCGTGGCTTGGTAAGGGCAAGGAAATCGCGCCAGTCGGCGGGCAGGGTGATCGTCTGCGCGGTCATCGCCGCCATATAGAGGGTTGTGGCGGCGGGGGAAAGCATTGCCCGCCTGTCATTCCGGGCGTGGCCGGAATGACAGGGCAGGGCGGGCGGGACGCCTTACCGGAACTTGCCCGACAGCGAGACGCCGATGATCCGCGGGTCGTTGAACACCGCGGCCATGTAATTCTCGATCACGCCCTTCAGGTTCTTTTCGTTGGTGATGTTGCGCGCGAATACCGACACTTCCCACGCGTCGGAGGGCGGGGCGTAACCGACCTTCAGCCCGCCTTCGAAATTGCCGTTCGCGGTGAATTCGCGCGCCCGGTACAGGGTGAACTGCGTATAGCCCTGCAGATTCCAGTCGGTGGCGATGAACACGCGGGCACCGTCGTTCAGCGGCTGGTCCCAGCGTGCGGTCAGGTCGAGCGTATACTCGGGCGCGTTGGGCAGCGGTTCGCCGTCGATCTGGGCAAAGGTGTTGGCGCCGATGCGGATCGTCGGGTTGTCGACAGTGCAGACGACCACTCCGTTGAGCGCGCAGACCTGTGCATAGACGCGCTTGTCGCGAATCGCCGAATGCAGCCAGCTGCCGCCCAGACCCAGCGTCAGTTGCGGTACCGGCTTCCAGTCGAGCTCGGCCTCGACGCCGTACGCCTGGGCCTTGTCGGCATTGAACAGCACGCCGTTGCCGTTCGAATCATTGCCGTTCAGCTGGATGTCCTTGACCCGGTAGCCGAAGACGGTGGCGTTCAGGCGCAGCGTATTGTCGATCAGGCTGCTTTTGAACCCTGTCTCGAACGACAGGATCGTTTCCGAATCGGCGGTGGTGAAATCGGCGTTGAACACCGCCGAACGTCCTTGGATCGTCGGTCCGCGGAAGCCGCGCGCGACACGCGAATACAGGCTGAAATCGTCGCTCGCCTTGTACAGCAGGCTGACGTCCCAGCTCGGCTCGGTCGACGACAGGCGGACATCGGTGCGCCCGCGATAGGTGACGACGTTGGCGGCGGTGTTGGCGGTCTTCACCAGCCGGGTGCGCTTCGTATCCTCGGTAATGCGCGCGCCGGCGGTCAGCGTCAGCTGGTCGGTCAGGTCGTAATGCGCCTGTCCGAATGCCGCCCACGACGTGTTGACGTCGCGCAGCCGGACCCAGTTGTTCGGGTTGCGCGCCGCCGTCGTCAGGAAGAAGCCGCGCTGATAGAATTCGGTGACGTCGCGATTGTCGAAATAGAAGCCGCCGACCTGGAACCCGAACGGGCCGCTCCCGGTCGAGGCGAGGCGAATTTCCTGCGACCATTGGTCAAGGTCGCGGATATTGCCGCGGCTTTGGCCGAAGCCGTTGGGGACGCCATTGACCGGGAACAGCGCGGCGGCGCCGCCATCGGTGTCGCCGCGGCTCGACCCGCTGGTCGTCTCGTACGCGGTGATCGAGCTGAGCGTCACCGGCCCGAAATCGAACGCCATCCGCGCCGACGCGCCATAGGTGTCGTACGCCTGCGGGTTGTTGCCGCCTTCGTCCAGCGCCACGCGGTCGCGCGGTTCGGCCGACACGTCGTTCGACCCGCGCTTCAACGCCGCGCGGTGGAAGATGGTCGAGGTGCCTTCATACCAGCGGGCATGGCCCGACAGGTCGATGGTGATCGCATCGCTCGGCTGCGCACGCACCTGCACGCGCAGGTTGCGGTCGTCGAAGCCGCCCATCGCGTCCTTCTTAGGCGTCTGGGTATTGTCGGCGCTGAACCCGGCATAGGTGTTGTCGACCCAGTCGTCGCGGTGCTGGACCAGCGCCGATACGCGCACCATCAGCCCGTCGGCGATCGGCCCGCCGACCCCGGCATCGAAGCTGGCGCTGTTATAGGTGCCGTACGATGCCTGTGCCCGGCTCTGGAAGGTCGCGGTCGGGCGGATCGTGTCGAACTTGATGATGCCGGCGGTGGTGTTGCGGCCGAACAGCGACCCCTGCGGTCCGCGCAGCACCTCGACCTGCGCCACGTCGAACACCGGGTTCGATTTCAGCACGACATGTTCGAGGATCACGTCGTCCTGGATCACCGTCACCGGCTGCGACGCGCCGAGATAGAAGTCGATATTGCCGAGGCCGCGGATATAGAAGCGCGGAAAGATGCGGCCGGTCGTCGTCTCGGCATACAGGCCGGGGATGCGCCCCGACAGCGACAGCAGCGTATCCTCGCCGCCCGCCTGGAACTGGCGCAGATCGTCGCCGGTCGCGACGCCGACCGACAGCGGCGTGTCCTGCAACCGCTCCTCGCGCCGTTCGGCGGTGACGACGATATCGTCGAGTCCGGCCTCGGGTTCGGCGGGTGCGGTCTGTGCGAATGCCGGCGTGGCGAGCGCGATCAGTGCGGCGCTGGCAAGCAGCGGCAGACGGAGTTGCATGGTCGGTTCCTTCCCTGTGACGGGTGGATCGCTTGCCGCACCGCCACCCGCGTTCCCCCGAACCCGGATGGCCAAGTGTCTGTACGGCAGGGCGGACCACCCCCGGCGGGCGCGCTAGGACCGACTTATGGCAATTGCGTGACAGTCGTATGCATTATGCGACCCGCGCACGGTTCCGCACACGGTTTCAGACGAAACCCTGTCCCCAGCTCGATTTGTCGTAATTGCCGATATTGGGCAGCACCGTCGACATGTCGCCGTCGGACACGCCGAACCATCGCGCCAGCGTCGAGGCATATTGGTCGACCGACATGGTCGGGATCAGGCGGCCCTGACCGACGTCATCGGGGGTGCCGGTGCCGACCAGTGGCGCGGTGCCGTACAGCCGCTTGCCGTTGACCGCGCCGCCCATGACGAAGTGCATCGATCCCCAGCCATGATCGCAACCATTGCCGTTCGATGGCAGCGTCCGCCCGAAATCCGAACCGGTAAAGGTCGTCACCTTGTCCGACACGCCCAGCGCCACCGTGGTGTCGTGGAACGCGCGCATCGCCTCCGACAAGAGGGTCAGCAGCCGCGGCTGATTCCCCGCCAGATTGTCGTGCAGGTCGAACCCACCCATCGACACGAAGAATACCTGCCGCTTGGTGCCCAGATCCCCCGAGATCGCGATCATCCGTGCGACCATGCGCAGCTGATCGGCCAGCCCGTTCTCTTCGGGGAAGAGCGGAAAATTCGTTTCCGGCGCGCCCGCCAAGCTGTTGGCCAGTTGCGCCTGTACGTCCATCGCCCGCTTGTTCACTCGCGCATATTCGTTCGCGAACATATGCGGATTGGTTTCGGTCATCATCTGCCGCAGCGTCTGCGCGGCGAGTGTCGATCCGTAGAGCGACGATGCATCGCGCAGCAGGGGCACCGGACCCCCCGTTCCGACATTATACTGGATGGCGTTGCGTCCCGACAGGAAGACGGCGTTGCCCGATGCGTTGATGCACGTCATCGCCGCCGTGCCGTTGCCCGACTGGAACAGATCGCCGATCCGTCCGCCCCAACCCGATCCTGCGCCTTCCGGGCTGGATGCCTGGAAGAAGCTCTGCTGGTCGTTGTGGCTGAACAGCTTGGGCGGCAGGCGCACCGACTTGTTCTGATATTGTGCCTTGGTCGTCGGCTGGATCAGCGTGCCGACATTCATCGCCACCGCCAGCCGTCCGGCGTCGAACAGCGGGCTGAGCGGTGCCATCGCCGGCGCCAGTGCATAGGCGCGGCCCCGCATGTCGTTGGTCGGCAGCAGCGCAGTCGGCGTCAGGTCTTCGCGTGAAAAGGCAAGCGAACTGCGCAGCGACGCATATTTCGCGTGGCTGGTCGGGTCATAGGGGACCAGCGTGTTGTAATGGTCGTTGCCGCCCGACAGGAAGATGCAGACCAGCGCCTTGTAATCGCTCGCGGTCGCCGCGGCCGCCTCGCCGATCGCGCCGAGGCTGGTGACGAACGGGGCGGCGACCCCGGCCACGCCGAACAGGGCGGAGCGTTGCAGGAACGCGCGGCGGGAAACGTCGGTCAGGATGGTCGGAGCGTTCATTTGAGCACCAGATAGTCGGGCGACGCGAGGGTCAGCAGGATCGCGACCCCGGTTCGGTTGAGCGTGGCGTTGTTCGCGGTCAGCGGGATGCTGTCGACGGCGGCGCGGATCGACGCGATGGTCGATGCGCGCAGCTGTCCGGCGGCGAGGATCAGGTTGACCTCTTCGACCAGTTTCGCACTGTCCGATGCCAATGCCATCATCGGCGCGTAATCGGCCTTGGTATCGCCGGTGCCACCGCCGACCAGCGACTGCATGTAGTTGATATAGGCAATGTTGGTCTGTTCGCTGGCGATCAGGAATTCGGGCGCGGTCAGCCCGGCCTGCACCATCGCCGTGCCCGGCGGGCTGAAGCCGGGGCGGACGAAGCCGAACACGCTCGGCGCGCGACCGATGCCCTGTCCCAGCCGGGTCGTGGTGCTGGTCGTGGAACCGAAGCCCCAGGCGTCGCTGGGCGAGGTGACGCCGAACGCACGCGCCCAGTTGGTCAGCCGCAGCACCGGTTCGCGCAGCCGGCCGCCGGTCGTGGTGTTGAGCGCCGCGGCGTCGTCGCGTGCTTCGGGGTCGAGCAGGATCGCGCGGATGATCGCCTTCATGTCGCCGCGCACGCCGCTGCCGTTATTGGCGAAGGCGGCGGCGACGCGCCCGACATAAGCCGGGCTGGGGTTCGACGTAACCATGCGCTGGATAAGCTGCTTCGACACGAACGGTGCGATGTTCGGGTGGCGGAAGATGACGTCGAGCGCGGCGTCGATCGCCGCCATGCCGCCGCCCGACACGGTCGATCCAAGGAAAGTCGACGGTCCCGTTTCGTTGAGCTCGCTGTTCATGATCAGCGGCTCGCGCATCCGGTCGGGCGTCTTGCGGTCGCTGGAGGCGAGCTGCAGCCCGGTGAACACCCGGGCCAGCTGCGATACGTCGTCGAGCGTATAGGTTTCGAGCGCCTGTCCGTTCGACATGCGGACGGTGCCGTCCTGCTCCAGCTGGTTTACGCCCAGCGTGAACAGCTGCATCAACTCGCGGGCGTAATTCTCGTCGGGCAGGCTGCCGGTCGACGGATTGGCCTTACGGTTGTTTACGAAGGTCAGGAACAAGCCCATCGCCCCGTTGCGGGTGATCGCGCCCAGCAGGTCGCGATAATTTCCGAACGCATGGTCGGCGAGCACATCGGTATAGGCGGCGACGGAAAGTGCGCGCCAGTCGATGTTCAGCACGCCCATCCCGACGACCAGATAGTCGAACAGCGCGAGCGTGACCCGCTGACGCAACGCGTCGGGGCCAGCGATCGCCTGTCGCCACACGCTTGCGTCATACTGGCTCTGGACGTTGACCTTGATCGATTCGGTCGCACCGTTTGCGACCATCCAGTCCCAGTGGCTGATCTGGCGCGGAATGGCGAATTGCGCCTCGATCCAGGCAGCGACCCCGGTATTCAGCACCGAATCGATGCTGGCACGGGTCGCACCCATCGTCGCTTGCGCCAGGAACCGGCTGGCCGAGCGTGCGGCGGAACTGGCGGACGGGGTCGGGCTGGGGGTCGGCGTCGGTGTCGGCGCCGGATTGGGACCGGCGACGGTGACCGTGCCGGGGCCAGACCCGCCGCCCGAATCACATGCGGCTAGCAGGGCGGCCGCGCCGATCACGCCGTGTTTGGCGGTCAGGCCCGTGGCGGGCGCCGCATCGACGGGCAAGGCCCGCGTCGTCTGTTCCGAAATCTGTGTCCGATCAGCGGTGTCGATGATCGTGTCGTCGCCCAACATGGCAATCCCCTGTACGCTGACGACGGGGATAAGGGCCTATGGTTGGGGAATGTTTAACGTACGGATTTTTCGGAGGAATCATGGTTAACCGGCGGTTAGCGCAACGGTTGCGCAGCCGTATCGAGCCCCGGAGAACCTACAAAAAAACGCCCCGGATCGCTCCGGGGCGTTGCCGATTTTTGTTGGAATGTGCCGTCCGGTCAGTCGACCTTCGGCAGCGTTTCGAACTGGTGGAACGGCGGGGGCGACGACAGCGTCCATTCCAGAGTCGTCGCACCGTCGCCCCACGGATTGTCCGCCGCCTTGCGCCCGGCCATCAACGAGATGACGACGTTGACGAAGAAGAACACCATGCCGATCGCCATGATGCCATATCCGGCCGAAGCGATGTGGTTGAAGAAGGCATAGGCGTCCGGATAATCCGGGTAGCGGCGCGGCATGCCCTGCGCGCCCAGGAAGTGCATCGGGAAGAACATGACGTTCACGCCGATGAAGAACACCCAGAAGTGCAGCTTGCCGAGCAGCTCGTTGTACATCTTCCCCGACATCTTCGGGAACCAGTAGTAGAAGCCGGCGAACAGCGCGAACACCGCACCCAGCGACAGCACATAGTGGAAGTGCGCGACGACATAATAGGTGTCGTGCAGCACGTCGTCGACGCCGCCATTGGCGAGCACCACGCCGGTCACGCCGCCGACCGTGAACATGAAGATGAACCCGATCGCCCACAGCATCGGCGTGGGGAAGCGCAAGCTGCCCCCCCACATCGTCGCGATCCACGAGAAAATCTTGATGCCGGTCGGCACCGCGATGATCATCGTCGCGGCGGTGAAGTACATCTTGGTGTTCACGCTCAGGCCGGTGGTGAACATGTGGTGCGCCCACACGACGAAACCGACCGCACCGATCGCGACCATGGCATAGGCCATGCCGAGATAGCCGAACACCGGCTTGCGGCTGAACGTCGCGACGATGTGGCTGATGATGCCAAAGCCCGGCAGGATCATGATGTACACTTCGGGGTGGCCGAAGAACCAGAACAGATGCTGGTACAGGATCGGGTCGCCACCGCCGGCCGGATCGAAGAAGGTCGTGCCGAACTTGCGGTCGGTCAGCAGCATCGTGATCGCCGCGGCCAGCACCGGCAGCGACAGCAGCAGCAGGAAGGCGGTGACCAGCACCGACCATACAAACAGCGGCATCTTGTGCAGCGTCATGCCCGGTGCGCGCATGTTGAAGATGGTGGTGATGAAGTTGATTGCGCCCAGGATCGACGACGCACCGGCCAGGTGCAGCGACAGGATCGCCATGTCGACGCTCGGCCCCGGTTCGCCATAGGTCGACAGCGGGGCATAGACCGTCCAGCCGGTGCCCGCGCCGCCGCCGAACATCGTGCTGCCCAGCAGCAGCGCGAAAGCGGGGATCAGCAGCCAGAACGAGATGTTGTTCATGCGCGGGAACGCCATGTCCGGCGCGCCGATCATGATCGGCACGAACCAGTTGCCGAAGCCGCCGATCATCGCCGGCATCACCATGAAGAACACCATGATCAGGCCGTGCGCGGTGATGAGCACGTTCCAGAAATGGAGCGCCTGATCGCCTTCATGGCCCGACAGCCATGGCAGCCACTGGATGCCCGGTTCGGCGAGTTCGAGGCGCATCAGCCCCGAAATCGCACCGCCGATGATCCCCGCGACGATCGCGAAGATCAGGTACAGCGTCCCGATATCCTTGTGGTTGGTCGACATGAACCAGCGCGCGAAGAACGCCGGCTTGTGATCGGCATCGTGATGATGCGCGTCATGGCCGTGTCCGTGCGCGTCGAACGCATGGTGGCCGGAAAGGGCGGAATCGGTCATCTTACTGGTCCACGTTGCCGACGCCGCCGCCGTTGCCGGTGGCGCGCTGGGTGGAGGGGGAGGCGGCTTCGGTCGCGTTGACGACCGGTGTGCCCGCATCGCTGGCGGTGTTGCCGGCTTCCGACGTGGCGTCGGCGGTATCGGCACCCGGCTGCGGGATCACGGCGTTGCTGGGGGCGGCGGCCTCGGCCGGGCTCGGCAGCGTGCCGCCCTTGGCGCGGATCCACTGATTGAACTGTGCCACCGGCACCGCTTCGACCGCGATCGGCATATAGGCGTGGCGCGCGCCGCACAACTCGCTGCACTGGCCGAAATACAGGCCCGGCTTCTCGATGGTGAAGCTGGTTTCGTTCAGCCGGCCGGGCACCGCGTCGAGCTTGATCCAGAAGGCCGGGATCGCCCAGCTGTGGATCACGTCGGTCGCGGTGGTGATCAGGCGGATCGGCACGCCGACCGGCAGCACGATGCGGTTGTCGACCGCGAGCAGGCGGGGACCGTCGGCATCGGTGCGGAACCGCTGGCCGGGGCCGACCTCGTTCCGCTCCTTCAGCATGTTGGCGGTCACCGACACGCCGCCATAATCGGGATATTCGTAACTCCAGAACCACTGGTTGCCGATCGCCTTCAGCGTCACCGCATTATCGGGGGCGGGCTTGAACTGGCGCGCGAGCAGCCCGATCGACGGCACCGCGATCGCGGCGAGGATCAGGACGGGGGCGGCGGTCCAGATGATCTCGATCGCGGTGTTGTGCGACGTCTTCGACGGGACCGGGTTCGCCTTCTCGCGGAACCGGATCGCGACATAGGCGAGCAGGAACAGCACCAGCAGCGAGATCGCGACGATCACCGGCATCAGGATGTTGTTGTGGAATGCCTTGCCCTCGCGCCCGTTCGGCGTGAACTGCGTCTGCAGGTCGATCGTGCGGTCGGTCGGCTGGCCGACATGCGGCGTCGCGACCATGCGCGGCGATCCGTCGGCGTTCAGCGTCGGGTCCTGCACCGCTGGCGGCGTGGGGGCCGCGGCGGTCGCGGGCGGCGTCACCTGTCCGGTCGGATTGGCCTCCGCCGATCCGGGGGGCGGCGCCCCCGCCTGCGGCGCGGTCGCGACTTCGCCGCTGCCCGGCGTCACCGCCGCCGGCTGCTGCGCATACGCGCCGCCCGCCAACGCGACGGCCGCCGCGAACTTGAACATCCTCATCCCAATGCTTCGCATCGTGTCGTGTCACCCCGTTACAAGTTATGCGGCACGCTTCTAGGACGGCGTGGTCGCATAGGGCGGGCGTTTGGAAACCCTAACCCACCGGGCTATACGCGGCATGTCGCCCGGCCTCAAGCGATGGTTGCGAACGCACCCCCGGCGGCAGTACAGGGCGCGCGACGGCAACCGGCGGGACGACAGCCATGAACGACGACGCGATCCTCGACGAATTCCGGCAGGCGGAAGCGCTGCTGGAGGGGCATTTCATCCTGTCGTCGGGACTGCGCTCGTCACGCTATCTGCAATGCGCCCGCGTGCTCATGGACCCGCGCCGCGCCGCGTGGCTGTGCGACGAACTCGCCCGCCGCCTGCCCGGCGACGTGCGCGAATCGATCGAGGTCGTGATTTCGCCGGCAATGGGCGGGGTGATCGTCGGGCATGAGATGGGCCGATCGCTGGGCGTGTCCGCGATGTTCCTCGAACGGCCGACCGGCACCTTCGAACTGCGGCGCGGCTTCCGCATCGACGCCGGCACCCGCGTGCTGATGATGGAGGACGTCGTCACCACCGGCCTGTCGTCGCGCGAGGCGATCGCCGCGATCCGCGCTGCAGGCGGCGAGGTGGTCGCCGCCGCGTCGCTGGTCGACCGGTCGAACGGGGCCGCCGATCTGGGCGTGCCGTTCTTTCCGTTGATCCGGCTAGACGTGCCGAGCTACCAGCCCGATGCGTTGCCCGCCGAACTGGCGGCGATCCCGGCGATCAAGCCGGGGAGCCGCGCGGCATGAGCGAGGTCCTTCGCCTAGGCGTCAATATCGATCACGTCGCGACCGTTCGCAACGCGCGCGGATCGGGCTATCCCGATCCGGTGCGTGCCGCACTGCTGGCGGCGGAGCATGGCGCCGACGGGATTACTGCGCATCTGCGCGAGGATCGCCGCCACATTACCGACGAGGATATCGCGCGGCTGTCAGCGGAGCTGACCGTGCCGCTCAATCTGGAAATGGCGGCGACCGAGGAAATGCTGGGCATTGCGCTCCGCCATCGCCCACACGCCGCGTGTATCGTTCCCGAAAAGCGCGAGGAACGCACCACCGAAGGCGGGCTGGATGCTGCGGGTCAGCACAATATCCTGGCGCCGATGATCCGCGAACTGGGGGCGGCACGGGTGCGGGTGTCGCTGTTCATCGAGCCCGATGCGCAGCAGATCGCCGCCGCGGTGGCGCTGGGTGCGCCGGTGGTCGAGCTGCACACCGGCCGCTATGCCGAACTGGCGGGCGACGAACAGGTCGCCGAATTGCGCCGCATCGCCGATGCGGCGGCATTGGCGGCGAAGAACGGGATCGAGGTCCATGCCGGACACGGGCTGACCTTCGACAATGTCATTCCGATCGCGGCGATCCCGCAGGTGCGCGAACTCAACATCGGCCATTTCCTGATCGGTGAGGCGATTTTTGGGGGGCTCGGGCCGATGGTGCGGCGGATGAAGGATCTGATGGAGACCGCACGGTGAAGCGGGGATCCTCCCCGGTACGGGGAGGGGGACCAGCCGCAGGCTGGTGGAGGGGGGTGTCCTACTCCACTACCGTTGCGGTTGGGGATGTCCCCCTCCACCACCGCTGCGCGGCGGTCCCCCTCCCCGTACCGGGGAGGATTTCATGATCGTCGGTCTCGGCTCGGACCTTTGCAATATCGAGCGTATCCAGTCGTCGCTCGACCGCTTCGGCGACCGTTTCCTCCAGCGCGTGTTTACCGAGGTCGAACAGGCCAAGGCTGCCAAGCGTCCGTTCACCCGCGCCGGGACGCTCGCCAAGCGCTTCGCCGCCAAGGAAGCCTTTTCCAAGGCGGTCGGCACCGGCTTCGCGCAGGGCGTGTTCATGCGCGACATCGGCGTGGTCAATGCCGCTTCGGGCGCGCCGACGCTGGCGCTGACCGGTGGTGCGAAAGCGCGACTTGACGCGATGATGCCCGAGGGCCACGTCGCGAAGGTGCATCTGACGATGACCGACGATCACCCCTGGGCCCAGGCGTTCGTCATCATCGAGGCGGTGCCGGCAACAGAGTAGGACGATTGATGGCCGATCATCTGGCGCTGGAGAACGATGGGGTTCCCGCGTCGTCGCCGACCCCGGCGCCCGCCCACCAGCATACGCCGCGGCGCGCGCGGCTCGACTGGAAGGGCGAAGTGCGCGGGCTGTTCTGGCTGTTGCTGGTGGTGCTGGGCTTCCACAGTTTCATCGCCAAGCCCTTCTACATCCCCTCCGAATCGATGCTGCCGGGTTTGCGCGTGGGCGATCGGCTGGTGGTGAGCAAATATGCCTATGGCTGGTCGTTCGTGTCGCCGACTATCCCCAATCCGGTGGCGATGTTCCGCGACATCGTGCTGCATCAGCCACAGGAGACGTGGAGCGTCCAGTTGCCGGCATGGCATGGTCGCATCTGGGGATCGATGCCGGAGCGCGGCGACGTGGTCATCGTCAAGCCGCCGGGCAGCAATACCGACCTCATCAAGCGCGTCATCGGCCTGCCGGGCGATCGGCTGGAGGTGGCGGGCGGCGTCGTCTACATCAACGACGTCGCCATTCCGCGCAAGGCGATGGGCGATGCGATGATCCCGGTCGACGCCAATACCCGTTGTGACGCCTATCAATATCCCGGCGCGCTGGTGCGGACCGACAAGGGTGCGTTCTGCCGCCTGCCGATGTACCGCGAGACGCTGCCCAATGGGCGGCAGTATGACACGATCGACCTCGGCTATTCGCAGGGCGACAATTTCGCGCCGATCATCATTCCCGCCAACCATGTCTTCCTGATGGGCGACAATCGCGACAACAGCGCCGACAGCCGCTTTTCGGAAGCCGAGCGCGGGCTGGGCGGGCCGGTGCCGTGGGAGAATATCGGCGGGCGTGCGGAATTCATCACCTTCTCGCTCGACGGCACGACCGGCCTGAACCCGGCGACGTGGTTCAGTTCGTTCCGCAGCGGCCGTGCGGGCACTTCGCTGGTCCCGTCGAAGGGCGCCGTGCAGTGAACGAGATCACGCTGTACGACTATTTCCGGTCGTCGGCGGGCTATCGCGTACGCATCGCGCTTGGCCTTAAGCGCGTCGCCCATGACCGCGTCGAGATTGCGCTGTTGAAGGGCGAACAGCGTGCGCCCGACCATCTGGCGCGCAACCCGCAGGGGCTGGTGCCGGCACTCGTCCTGCCCGACGGGACGGTGCTGACCCAGTCGCTGGCAATCCTCGACTGGCTGGACAGCACCTATCCCGAACCGCGGCTGTTCCCTGCCGATCCGCTGGCGCGCGCGCAGGCGATGGCGCAGGCGCTGGTAATCGTCGCCGACATTCATCCGATCGACAATCTGCGCGTGCTGCAGCGGTTGGAAAGCCAGTTCGGGGCTGATGCGGCGGCGAAGGCCGACTGGTATCGCCACTGGATCGCGCTGGGCCTGGATGCTTTGGAGGCAGCTGCGCCGGCGGACGGGTTTTTCGGGGGCGATGCGCCGGGTGCGGTCGATTGCTGCCTCGTGCCGCAACTCTATAATGCGCGGCGGTTCGAACTCGATCTGTCGTCCTGGCCGAAACTAGTCGCGATCGACGCGCGGGCCGCTGCGCTGCCGGCCTTTGTCGGCGCGCATCCCGACCGGCTGGCACCCGCTGCATGATGCTGGCGAACGCCGGGCCAACCGCGTAGGACGTCGCGCGACATGGTAAGCGATGCCGAAGCTGCGCGGGCAGGTCCCGACCTAGCCGGGCTGGAGCCGCTGGAGCGGTTCCGCCCGCGCTGGCCGCGTATGCTGGGGGCGGCGCTGTCGGCGCTGATGATCGTCGGGTTGGTGCGCGAGCTGTTCGACCATGGATGGGCCGGGGTCGAGCTGGCCGCACCGGATTCGCCGTGGTTCTATGTCTTCTTCGCGCTCGCCTATCTCTCGCCGCCGCTGTTCGACTTCCTGATCTTCCGCAGGCTGTGGCGGTTGCCGTTCGACGGGTTCGGCGCGCTGGTGCGCAAACGGATCGCGAACGATGTCGTCATCGGTTATTCGGGCGACGTGTTCTTCTATGCCTGGGCGCGAGCCCGGCTGAAGATGGTGACCGCGCCGTTCGGGGCGGTCAAGGACGTGACGATCCTGTCGGGCATCGCCGGCAATATCGTGACGGTCGGCATGCTCGCGGTGGCGCTCCCCTTCGCCTTCGAACTGTTCACCCCGCCGCAGCTGCGGATGCTCAGCTGGTCGGCGGCGGTTGCGGTCGGGGTTTCGGGCGTGCTGCTCCTGTTCTCGCGCCGGGTCTTTTCGCTACCGGCGCGGATGCTCGGCTGGATCTTCGGCGTCCATTGCCTGCGCCTCGTGCTGGGGTCCTTGGCGTTCGGTATCGCCAGCTATTTCGCCATGCCATGGGTGTCGATCAAATGGTGGCTGTTCCTCGCCGCCGGGCGTCTCGTGGTGGCACGTCTGCCGCTGCTGCCGAACAAAGACCTTCTTTTCGCCAACTTCGCGATTATGTTCATCGGGCATGGCGAAGCCCTGTCCGACCTCGTCGCATTCGTGGCGACGCTGACCCTGTTCACGCACGCGGTGTTGATGGCGGCATTCGGGCTTCCTGCGCTCGCAAGGAAAGAATGATGCAATTGCCCTTGGCGCTGATCGGTGCAGCGTTGCTCGTCGCGACGCCCGCCGCCGCACAATCGATCGGCAGCGACGCCGCCGCCTGCAACAATGGGCAGGGGCCGGCGATCCGCGTCAACGTCGTCGGGCTCAAGGACCGCACCGGCCGGCTGAAGCTGGAACTGTACCCGGCCAACGACGCTGATTTCCTGAAGGACGATCGCGACCTGCGCGCCGAGGGCAAGTTCTTCCGCCGCGTCTGGGCGGAGATGCCGGCATCGGGCGCGGTGCAGATGTGCATCCGCGCACCGTCGCCCGGCCGTTATGCGCTGCTGTTCACCCATGACCGCGACGGGCGCAACAAGTTCAATTTCATGCGCGACGGCGCCGGCTTTCCGGGCGCGGGCAAGCTCGGGCGGGCGCGGCCGAAACTGGCACAGGCGATCGTCAACGTGCCGGCGGGCGTGACGACGACCACGGTGCGCGCCCAGTATCTGCGCGGGCTGGGCGGTTTCGCCCCGCTCGGCTGACCCGATCGATCGATCCCCGATGCGCGTCGTCGACGTCAATGAATTCTATTCGCCCACCGGCGGCGGGGTCCGCACCTATATCGATCACAAGATGACGATCATGGCCGAGCTGGGCCACGAACTGATCGTGATCGCGCCGGCAAAGCACAATGCGGTCGAGGAACGCCCCGGCGGCGGGCGCATCCATTGGGTGAAGGCACCGACGCTGGTGCTCGACCCCAATTACGGCATCTTCGTACGCGGCGGCGCGATCCATGCGCTGCTCGACGAACTCCATCCCGATGTGGTCGAGGCATCGAGCCCATGGCGCCCCGCGACCATCGTCGCGGACTGGCCGGGCCATGCGGTGAAGGTCTATTTCGCGCATAACGACAATGTCGGCGCCTATCCGCTGCGCTGGTTCGAACGGCTGGCCAGTCGCGAGCGGATCGAGGAAGCGTTCATGTGGTGGACGCGCTACATGGCGCGCTACCTAGCCAAGATGGACGCGTTCGTCACCAACGGTCCGGCGCTCGAAAAACGCCATGCCGCGCGCGGGCTGACGGTGCATGCGTCGATGCCGCTCGGCATCCAGCGCGGTTTCTTTTCGCCCGAGCATCGCGACGAACAGTTGCGCGCGTCGTTGCTCGAACAGCTGGGCCTGCCGCCGGAAGGGCATTTGCTGCTCGGGCTAGGGCGGCACCATGCCGAGAAACGCTGGCCGATGATCTTCGATGCGGTCGAGATGGCGGGCGAGCATCTGCCCGTCGGCATGATCCAGATCGGCAGCGGGGTGCATACCCGCCGGCTGGAACACCGCTTAAAGAACAGCCCGCATATCAAGCTGTTCCGCCCTGTCTACGACCGTGTCCGCCTCGCCCGGATCATGGCCAGCTGCGACGCGCTGATCCATGGATCGGACGCCGAACCGTTCGGGCTGGTGGGACTGGAGGGGCTGGCCTCGGGCCTGCCGCTGATCGTACCCGACGAGGGCGGCTGTGCCGAGATCGCCGAGCCGGCTTTTGCCGAGACCTATGCCGCGCGCGATCCCCGCGCGGCGGCGGACGCGATCGAACGGATGTTCGCGCGCGACTATACACAGGTCAAGGCGGCGGCGAACGCAGCGGCGGCGCGGGTCCGGACCGACCGAGACCATGCGGTCGACCTGATGCGCTATTATGAGGGGCTGGTGGCAGAAAAGGCCAAGCGCTACCCCGAGTGGTTCGCGCGCTGAGATCCTCCCCGGCACAGGGAGGGGGACCATGCGCAGCATGGTGGAGGGGGGCTTCCACCGGCGGAGCGCCTGCGGCCCGCCCCCCCTCCACCATCCGCTGCGCGGACGGTCCCCCTCCCCGCAGGCGGGGAGGATTTAGCCGTTCAGGCTCTTCCCGACCTGCTCCAGCATATCCTTCGACAGTCCCGGCACCGACAGGATCCGCTCCAGTTCGGCCCGCATCAACGCTCCCCGCGCGCGGTCGAACCGCCGCCAGCGGCCAAGCGGCGGCAGCATCTTTGCCGCCGTCTGCGGATTGATCCGGTCGAGCGCGATCAGCTGATCGGCAAGGAAACGATAACCGGCACCGTCGGCGCGGTGAAACGCCTTCTGGTTCATGCTGAACGCACCGATCAGCGCGCGGGCGCGATTGGGGTTGGTCAGGGTGAAGTCGCGGTGACCGGCCAAGTCGGCGACCTGTTCGAACGCATCGGCGCGCGTCGACAGCGCCTGGGTTGTGAACCATTTGTCGAGCACCAGCGCATTGTCGCGGTAGCGGTTGTAGAAGATGTCGAGCGCGGCGATGCGGCTGTCCGAATCCGAATTGACCAGCGTCATCAACGCGCCCTGCCGGTCGGACATGTTGTCGGCATGGCGGAACTGGGCAAAGGCGATGTCGTCGGCATCCTCGGCCCCCGACGCGGCGATATAGCCGAGCGCAACGGTGCGCAGCCGCCGCTTGCCCTTGGCATCGGGGGTATATTCGAACGTGTCGGCCTCGGTCCCGGCATAGGCCGCGCGCCATTCGACCAGCAGTGCGCGACCGATATCGGCGCGCAGCGCCTCGCGCGCGGCAAAGATCGCGTCGGGATCGACCACGCCCATTTGGTCGCCGATAAAGCTGTCGGAGGGGAGTAGCACGGCTTCGGCAACAAATGCACGGTCGAGCCGGTCGTCGGTCAGCGTGTTGCCGACCGCCTCGATCACCGCCGCATGGTCGCCCTGCCCGCTCGCGACCGCCGCGACCAGCGTGTCGAGCATCAGCTGCTGCATCGCTTCGTAGCGGGCGAAGGGATCGTCGTCCTGTGCGCTGAGGAAGGCCAAGTCGGCCGATCCGCGATCGGTCTCGACGATCACCGGCGCCGAGAACCCACGATTGATCGACAGGACCGGGCGCTCGGTCACCGTCTCAAAGGTGATCGATCCCTGTTCCTCGTCGAGCAGGAACAGCTGTTCGTCACTCAACGGACGGCCGGTTTCGGCGCCGAACAGGCGGACCCTGAGCGGCAGCACCATCGGCAGCTTGGTCGCCTGTCCGGGCGTCAGCGGCACGGTCTGCGTCAGCGACAGCGTCGCGCGCCCGCCGCCGGCGTGATGCTTTAGCGTCGCGGTGACGCGCGGGGTGCCGGCCTGTTCGTACCAGCGGCGAAAGCGGCTCAGGTCGACACCCGACGCATCCTCCATCGCCACCACGAAATCCTCGCACGTCGCGGCCGTCCCGTCATGGCGGCTGAAATACAGGTCGGTGCCGGCCCGAAACGCCGTCTCGCCCAGAATCGTCGCGATCATGCGTACGACCTCCGCCCCCTTGTTGTAGATGGTGGCGGTGTAGAAGTTGCTGATCTCCTGATAGGCGTCGGGCCGGATCGGATGGGCGAGCGGGCCGGCATCCTCCGGAAACTGCGACGCGCGCAAGCTGCGGACATCCTCGATCCGCTTGACCGCCGCCGACCCCTGATCGGCCGAAAATTGCTGGTCGCGCAGGACGGTGAAGCCCTCCTTCAGCGACAGCTGGAACCAGTCGCGACACGTGACGCGGTTGCCCGACCAGTTGTGGAAATATTCGTGCGCGACGACGGCGGCGATGCCGTCGTAATCGTAATCGGTCGCGGTATCGGGGTCGGCGAGGATGTAGCGGCTGTTGAAGATGTTCAGCCCCTTATTCTCCATCGCCCCAAAATTGAAATCGTCGACCGCGACGATGTTGAACACGTCGAGGTCATATTCGCGGCCATAGACTCGCTCGTCCCACGCCATCGACGTCTTGAGCGCGCGCATCGCATGGTCGGTCTTCGCCAGATCGGGTTCGCGGACCCAGATGCCGAGCTCGACCTCGCGGCCAGACGCCGTCACAAACTGCGCACGATTGGCGACCAGATCGCCCGCGACCAGTGCGAAGAGATAGCAGGGCTTGGGGAAGGGGTCATGCCATTCGGCCCAGTGGCGTCCGTCGTCGAGATCGCCCGACGCGACCGGATCGCCATTGGCGAGCAGTATCGGAAAGCGCGCCTTGTCGGCGGTCAGTGTCACTCGGTAGCGGCTGAGAATATCGGGGCGGTCGGGGAAGAAGGTGATGCGGCGGAACCCCTCCGCCTCGCACTGGGTGCACAGATTGCCGCCCGAGGCATAGAGGCCCATCAGCTGGGTATTGGCCTGCGGCTCGATCTCGACCTCGGTCGTGATGTCGTGGGCGTCGCCGGGCAGGTCGAGAATCAGCGTCCCATCCTCGACGACCCAGTCGTTGCGCGGTACCCCGTCGACCGCGACCGACAACGGGGTCAGCCCGTCGCCGTCGAGGCGCAGCGGCCCGTCGCCACGCCGTTCGACCGACAGGGTCGCGCGCACCCGCGTGCCGCGCGGGTCGAGATCGAATTCGAGGGCAATGTCCGGGACTTGCCACACCGGCGGGCGATAGTCGCTGCGACGGATCAGCGGTGGAACCGTCGGGGTACGCGTCGCATCGACCATCATCTTTTCACCCGTCCAATCGCGTTCGTGCCGTCGTTGCGTGGGGCCACGGCATTGGCTACGCCTGTATCTATGATCGCTTGTCGAAGGATTCCAATGTTCCGTCCAGCCTTGTTGCTCGGCCTTCTCATCAGCACCGCCGGAATTGCGCAAGACGCGCCCAAGGCACTTCCCCCCGCTCCGACCCCTGCCGAGCTGACGGCCCGCAATGCCGAGGTGAATGCCGTGCTGCCGCCGGCACAGGCGGCGATGAAGGCGCATGTCATGTTCCTGGCGAGCGACGCGATGCGCGGGCGCGATGCCGGGTCGCCCGAATTCGACATCGCCGCCAATTATGTCGCGTCGCAATTCTATGCGGCGGGGCTGCGTCCGGCGGGCGATGACGGCAGCTATCTGCAAAAGGTGCCGTTGATCCGCATGAACGCCGCCGACAAGGGTCAGGTGAGCCTGAACGGCCAGCCGCTGACCTTTGGCGAGGAGTATCTGCCGGGCATCAACCCGCAGGCGCCGGAATCGATGACCGAAGGCAAGGTGGTCTATGTCGGATACGGCATCGTCCGTCCGGGCCGCGACGATTATGCCGGCGTCGACGTGCGCGGCAAGATCGTGGCGGTGGTGCGCGGCGCGCCCGAGGGGTTGGACAGCGAGGAAGCGGCGCATTTCGGCGGCATCGCGACCAAGGCGGCGATCGCAAAGGCCAAGGGCGCGGTCGCGGTGATTGCGCTCCAGACGCCCGAAGCGGCACAGCGTTCGCCGCTGTCGCGCGGCGCGGCGAGCTATGACAGCTCGAGCGTCAGCTGGGCCGAAGCCGATGGCGTCGGCCATGTGATGGGCGGCGGCGTACCGACCATCGCCACCATCGGCGCAGCGGGTGCGGAAAAGCTGTTCGTGGGATCGGGAACGAGCTGGGCCAAGGCGGCAGCGGCGCTGTCGGGCAAGGCCAAGTTCCGCGCCGTCGCGCTCAAGCCGACCATGACCGTGTCGATCAAGACCGCGACCAAGCCACTGCCGAGCTACAACGTCGCAGGCATTCTGCCCGGCAGCGACCCGTCGGTCGCGCCGGAAACCGTGGTGCTGTCCGCGCATCTCGACCATGTCGGCGTCGGCGCACCCAATGCGAAGGGCGACACCATCTATAACGGCGCGATGGACAATGCGGTGGGCATCGCCTCGCTGATCGAGGAGGCCAAGCGCTTCAAGGCGGCGGGCAAGGCACCCAGGCGCTCGATCCTGTTCCTTGCGGTCACGGCCGAGGAAAAGGGGTTGGTCGGCTCCGATTATTTCGCGAACAATCCGACGATCGACAAGGCGCGGATCGTTGCCGACGTCAATCTCGACATGCCGATCATCACCTACAAGTTTACCGACGTCATCGCCTTCGGCGCGGTCCGGTCGAGCCTAGGCGATATCGTGAAGCGGGCGGCGGCGACGGCGGGGGTGAGCTTCTCGCCCGATCCGATGCCCGAAATGGCGCTGTTCGTGCGCTCCGACCATTATCGCTTCGTGCAGCAGGGCGTGCCCTCGGTCTTCCTGTGGCCGGGCACGTCGGGGCCAGGCAAGGCGGCGGTCGATGCGTTCTTCGCCAATAATTATCACAAGCCGTCCGACGAAGTGGTGCAGGGCCCGCCGATCGACTGGGAATCGGGCGAACGCTTCATCAACGTCAATTATCAGATCGCCCGCGACATCGCCGACGCCCCCGCGCGACCGGCGTGGAACAAGGGCGATTTCTTCGGCACGCTGTATAACGGCTACGGCGCGAAGTAAGGACCTTTGCCGTCCCGGCAACGGCCGGGGCGGTCACCACCTTAGACCATCAAGGATTCCCATGCGCCTCCTTCCGCTCGCGCTGTTGCTGGCATCGACCGGCGCGCTCGCCCAGACCGCGCCGCTGACCCCGGACGAGGCGGCAATGCGGGCGCATGTCGCGTTCCTCGCCGCCGACGACATGAAGGGGCGCGAGCCCGGTACCCCTGAATATGACCGCGCCGCCGCCTATGTCGCGGATCAGATGCGCGCCGCGGGCTTGAAGCCGGGCGGCGATGACGGCAGCTATCTGCAACGCGTGCCGCTGATCTCGGCGGTGCCGGCGGGGAAGGGCAGGCTGACCGCGGCGGGACGACCGGCGCTGACCTTCGGCACCGATTATCTGACCTCGACCAGCTTCCTCGAACCCGATCTGCGGCGGTCGGGCGAGGTGGTGTTCGTCGGGCAGGGCGTGACCGATGCGGCGAACGGCATCGACGATTATGCCGGGCTGGACGTGCGGGGAAAGATCGTCGCCTATCTCTACGGGGCGTCCAACAAACTACCAAGCGAGATCCGCGCGCACCTCGCCAGCGGCGACACCAAGCGCGCCAATGCGGCGGCGCATGGCGCGATCGGCGTGCTCCAGATCGAGACCGACGAACAGTCGAAACGCTATCCATTCAGCTATCTCATGTCGATCTACCGCAGTTCGCGCATGACCTGGGTCGGCAAGGATGGTCGCGCGCAGGTCGCCGGGGCCGCCGCGCCGTCGATCGGCTGGTTGAGCGCGTCGGGCGCGGCCAAGCTGTTCACCGGATCGGCGATCGACTGGCCGGCGGTGCTGAAGGCGGAAGCGGCAGGTACGGCGGTGCCGCGTGGCGTTACCGGCGTGCGGGTGACGACGCGACAGCGATCGACGACCCGCCGCTTCGACAGCGCCAATGTCGTCGGCATCCTGCCGGGCAGCGATCCGGGCTTACGCGACCAATATGTCGCGCTGTCGGCGCATCTCGACCATATCGGGGTGTCGACCGATCCGACGCTGCCCAAGGGGGCCGACCGGATCAATAACGGCGCGATGGACAATGGCGTCGGCACCGCGGCGATGATTGAGGTCGCGAAGCAGTTCGCCGCCGATCCGCGCAAACCCCGCCGCAGCCTGATCTTCGTCAGCGTGACGGCGGAGGAGAAGGGGCTGATCGGCAGCGAATATTTCGCGATGAACCCGACGGTGCCGAAGGGGGCGATCGTCGCCGACGTCAATCTCGACATGCCGATCCTGTCCTACCGCTTTCAGGACATGGTCGCGATCGGCGCGGACCATTCGACCGTCGCGCAGGCCGTGGCGCGCGCAGCGGGCAAGCGCGGCATTGCGCTCAGCCCCGATCCCGAGCCGGAAGAGGCGATCTTCGTCCGGTCGGACCATTACAGCTTCGTCAAGGCGGGCGTGCCGTCGGTGTCGCTCGACACCGGATGGAAGGGACCAGGCAAGGCGGCAGTCGCTGACTTCCTG
Organism: Sphingomonas sp. SAFR-052; assembly: GCF_051965015.1. Lineage (NCBI taxonomy): Bacteria > Pseudomonadati > Pseudomonadota > Alphaproteobacteria > Sphingomonadales > Sphingomonadaceae > Sphingomonas > Sphingomonas sp. SAFR-052. The sequence goes on from NZ_JBQCMO010000001.1 coordinate 50,577, forward strand.
GAGCATCGCTATCACCAGCCCGGTGACGATATGCACCAGAAATTCGACTGGACGGCGGGGCGGGTGTTCGTCGCGATCAACCATGACATCGCGCTCGACCTGGCCGATGCCGATGACCGGCCGCGCTGGAACAAGGGCGATTATTTCGGCGTGTTGTACGACGGTTACGGGGCGAAGTGAGCCGGCTGCTGATCTTTGGGCTGGGGTACACGTCGCGGGCGATCGCGGCGCGGCTGGAGACGCGGGGGTGGCGGGTCGTCGGGACGACGCGCGACGGGCGGGGCGGCAGCATCGCCTTTGCCGACCGCGACCGGGTGCGGTTCGAGGCGGGCCAAGCGACCGCCATCCTCTCCAGCGTGCCGCCCGATGGCGAGGGTGATCCGGTACTGACCAACTACCGGGAATTGCTGGCAGGACCGACGCTGGCCTATCTGTCGTCGACCGGGGTGTATGGCGATGCCGGGGGCGGCTGGGTCGATGAGAGCACTCCGATCGCCGGGCGGCGGGCCAATCGGAATGCGGCCGATCGGGCATGGCTGGACCTGGGGGCGCGGGTGTTCCGGTTGCCCGGCATCTATGGGCCGGGGCGCTCGCCGCTCGACCGAGTGGCGGCGGGGGAGGCGCATCGGGTCGATTGCCCCGGACAGGTGTTCAGCCGGGTGCATGTCGCGGATGTTGCCAAAGGTGTCACGTACGGGCTGTCGGCGGAACCAGGTTCGTATAATTTATCCGATGATCTGCCGGCTTCGCAGAACGCGGTCGTCGAATATGCGGCACGGTTGCTGGGGGTCGCACCGCCGCCGTTCGTTGCGATCGAGACGCTCAGTCCGATGGCACGCGCCTTTTATGGCGAGAACCGGCGGGTGGCGAACGGCAAGGCGAAGCGGATGCTCGGCTGGCAGCCGGATTACCCCGATTACCGGTTCGGCCTGCGCGCCCTGAGCGCGACCACCAGCCCGGCCAGCGCCAGCGCCGCTCCGGCCCCGGCGAGCGGCGACCAGCGATAGTTTTCGAACAAAGTTGACAACAGCATCGCGATGACCGGCACGACCACGCCGTTATAGGCCGCCTTGGCCGGGCCGATCGTGCGGATCAGCCCGAAATACAAGGTGAAGGCGACCGCCGAGGCGACGATGCCGAGATAGAGCAGCCCGCCAACATAGGACCAGCGCCAGTCGAACACCGGCGGCCCGACCGTCGCGGCGGCATAGGTCGCATCCATCGCTGCGCCGATCAGCATCGCGATGCCGAGCAGCGGCACCATCGGATAGGCTTTGGCGGTCGGTGTCGCCTGCATGACATTGGCGACCGAGGCGGAGAAGACACCGGCCAGCGCGATGCCGAGACCGATCAGCACCGCCGCGCCGTTTTCGGGATGCTCGCGCGCCTCATGGACGAACAGCAGTGCGACGCCGGCCAGCGCGATCGCCGATCCGACCAGCAACTGCCGCCCCATGCGCTGGCCGAGGAAGATGCGCGCGAGGATCGAATTGGGCACGATCAACAGCGCGTACATCAGCGCGACCAGCCCCGAGGTGACATATTGTTCGGAGCGGTAGACGAAGTTGAAGTTCAGGCAGAATTGGGCGAGGCCGAGGCCGGTGGCGAACAGGAGGCCGCGCCGGTCGACGGCAATATGGTCGCCGCGCTGCCATGCCCAAAGCAGCATGACGATGCCGGCGATCAGGAAGCGATAGGTCACCGACCACGACGCCGGGACGATGCCCAGTTGATCGCGGATCACGATCCAGGTCGATCCCCAGATCAGGGTGACGATGCCGAACGGGATCAGTACCGCCGGCGTCGCCGAACGGGGGGTGTCGGTCATAGCGCGGCTATCGCCTCCGCCAGCGGACGGACGGTCGCCGCATCCTGATCCCAGGCAACGACCAGCCGCGCCTGTCCGACGCCCCAATCGTAGAAATCGAACCCCTGTGCGCGCAGGCCGGCGGCTTCTTGCGCCGTCAGGCGGAGGAAGACCTCGTTGGCCTCGACCGCATGGACCAGCCGGTCGCCCGCCGCCTGTGCCAACATCGCCGCCCCGGCATTGGCGGCGCGGGCATTGGCGAGCCAGACATCGTCGTCGAGCATCGCCAGCAACTGCGCGGCGAGGAAGCGGCCCTTCGACGCGAGCAGCCCGGCGCGCTTGCGGCGGTAGCGGGCGACCTTCGCCAGTTCGGGGCGGAAGAAGACCAACGCCTCGGCCGACATGCCGCCATTTTTGATGAAGCCGAACGACAATGCGTCGACGCCGGCTTTCCACGTCACGTCGGCAGGCGTGCAGCCGAGATGGGCGACGGCATTGGCGAAGCGCGCGCCGTCCATGTGCAGGCCGAGGCCGCGCGCGCGGGCGACCGCGCCGTTCGCGGCGACCTCGTCAGGGGTGTAGACGCGGCCGGCCTCGGTCGCCTGGGTGATCGAGATCGCGTGCGGCTGGACCTGATGCACGTCGTCGCGGATCGTTGCCAGATAGGCTTCGATCGCGTCGGGGGCGAGTTTCGCGCCGTCACCGTCCAGCAGCATCAGCTTGGCGCCATGGGTGTAGAATTCGGGCGCGCCGCCTTCGTCATTCTGGATATGGGCGTCGTGGTGGCAGACGATGCCGCCATGCGGCGGACACATCGCGGCCAGCGCGATGCAGTTGGCGGCGGTGCCCGACGGCACCCACAGCACCGCGACCTCGCAGCCGAACAGTTCGCCGAAGCGGGCGTCGAGCCGCTTGCTCAAGCCGTCGCCGTCATAGGCGGTGTCCTGTCCGTTGGCGGCGACGATCGCGTCGAGCACGGCGGGGCAGGCGGGGGCGGCATTGTCGGAAAAGAAGCGCATGGCGATGCCTTGGCGGCGCGGCGGGCGGGGGTCAACCGGGCGTGTTCATGGCGCTGGGCCGGTTGGCCTCCGGTCGCGCGGAAATGGTTCGAGACCGTTGCGAGGGTCTCCATTTTCGTATCCCCGCGCAGGCGGGGATCCAGAGCCACACGCACAAACCGTTGTATTGCTTGGCCCTGGGCCCCCGCCTGCGCGGGGGTACGTAGTGGGTCGGAGAGGGCAACTTCCGAGACAAGCTGGACCTTACCTGTGCGGGGGTACGGCGCGCGGGGGAGTTTCGCAGAGGTCTTGATCCAGTCCGGGATGGCAGCGGGACGGGCCGGCGCGCGCCCTATTGCTCTTCCTCGTCCGGCGGGCGGCGGTCTTCGGGCTCGGGTGGTTCCTCCTCGCGGCGGCGGCGGTCGTTGGGGTTGAAGCGGACCTGCCCGTCGGGGTCGACCGAGACGTCGAAGCCCGGTCCCTGGATGGTCGGCGGCGCGTCGAACGGATTGCCGATCAGGTCCTGCACCGCGTCGATCGCATTGTCGATCGGTTCGGGTTCGGGCGCGGCGACCGGCACCGGATCGCGCAGGTTCAGCGCCTGTCGCATGAAATCGCGCCAGATACGCGCGGGCAGGCCGCCGCCGGCCAGCCCCGGATTGGTGCTGTTGTCGTCGTTGCCCAGCCATACGCCGGCGACGATGCCGCCGGCATAGCCGACGAACAGCGCGTCGCGATTGTCCTGGGTCGTGCCGGTCTTGCCGAACGCCTCGACCGGCAAATTGGCGGCGATGCCGGTACCCTGTCGGATCGACGCGGCGAGCAGCGTGCGCATCCCCTCCAGTTCGTCACGCGACAATGTCTTGCGGGTCGAGCGCAGCCGGTCGAGCCAGGTCGGTTCGTCCTTTTCGGCCAATCCGCGCGGGATGACCGGCGCCTCGCCCGCCGCGATCGCAGCATAGGCGCTGGTGAGTTCGAGCAGCGACACGGTCGAGGTGCCGAGCGCGATCGACGCTTCGTTGGCGATCGGCGTCGAGATGCCGAGGTCGCGGGCGGCGCGGATGACGTTGCGTACCCCCACTTCCTTGGTCAGACGCGCGGCGGCGACGTTGCTGGAGCGTTGGAAGGCACGTTCGAGGGTGATGGTGCCGAGATAGCGGCCGTCGCTGTTCTTGGGACTCCAGTCGCCAATGGTGACCGGTTCGTCGAGCACCTGGCTCTGCGGCGTGAGCCCTGAGCGCATGGCGGCGAGATAGACGAACAGCTTGAAGGTCGATCCGGGCTGGCGCCGCGCCTGTACCGCGCGGTTGAACGGGCTGTTGCGGTAATCCTTGCCGCCGACCATCGCGATGACGCGGCCATCGGGACGCATGGCGACGATCGCGACCTGCGTCTGGCGGAGACCTGCATTGCGCACGGCGCGTTCGGCAGCGCGCTGCATGCGGACTTCGAGCGTGGTCGCGACCTTGCGATCGGCGCCGATGCCGCCCGCCCGGTCGCGCGCCTGTGGCAGCACCCAGTCGGCGAAATAGGTGCCCGAGGGCAGCGTGCTGTTGTCGGTGACGCGCAGCACGGCGGGTTTGACGCGGCGGGCCTCGGACGGGGTCAGATAGCCGGCATCCTCCATCGCGCCGACGACGACCGCCTGCCGCGCCCGCGCGCCCTTGAGGTTGCCGGTGGGGGCGAGGCGCGAGGGGGCCTTGACCAGCCCGGCGAGCATCGCCGCCTGTCCAACGGTCAGGTCCTTGGGCGCGCGGCTGAAATAATGGCGGGCGGCGGCGTCGAGGCCGTACGCATTGTCGCCGAAATAGGCGTTGGAGAGATAGCGCGAGAGGATCTCGTCCTTGGTCAGCCACGCCTCCAGCCAGAAGGCGATCAGCACCTCGCGCAGTTTGCGCGCCGCGGTCCGGTCCGAATCGAGAAAGGCGTTCTTGGCGAGCTGCTGCGTGATCGTGCTCGCCCCCTGTCGCACGCCGCCCGCCTGGGTATTGGTCCACATCGCGCGGAGGATGCCGCGCGGATCGATGCCCCAATGGGTGCGGAAACGGCGGTCCTCGATCGCCATGAAGGCTTCGCTGACATGCGCGGGGAGTTTGGTCGCGTCGACCGGCTTGCCGATATTCGCGCCGCGCTCGGCGATCGGCGTGCCTTCGGCTGAGAGCAGGGTGATCGAGGGCGGGGCGGGCGGTTCGAGCGATTTCGACAGCGGCGCGGTGAAGGCCAGCCACGCGATGGCGATCACCAGCAGGATGATGAGGATGCCGAAACCGCGCATGATCCAGCGCAGCCACCAGCGCAGCGGGCGGCGGCGCTTCGCGGTCTGCGGCGCTTCGGGCGGCGGGGGTGGCGGCGGCGCGTCGCCCATGCCGGGGAAGCTGCGATCGTAATCGGCCAGCGCATCATCGAACGCGGCCAGCCGCCGCCGCCGCTCCAGCGCTTCGCCCGTCAACGGGGTCGACAGGCGCCCGATCCGGCTGGGATCGATCGGGCCGGAGGGCGCGGACGGGGGATCGTAAGCCATGATACCGGCCGTGTATTACCGTTCTGATACAGCTTCGGCAAGCTGGATGCGACGGCGCGGGGGTGCGTGGTGGACCGTTGCCGGAACCGGTTGCGCCTCCGAACGCTAGGTGCCCGACAGTCAAGGAGAATCGGCGTGGACGACGAACGCATTTGGAGTTTCGAGGAAAGCCTGTGGACCGCCGACGCGGCGCATTACGAAGAATCGATCGACGACGAATGCCTGATGGTGCTGCCGACGCCGCCGTTCGTGTTCACCGGGCAACAGGCGATCGATGCGGTCAAGGACACGCCGCGCTGGGAACAGGTGTCGCTGACCGAACGACAGGTCGCGCGGCCGCAGGAAGGGCTGATCGTCGTCGCCTACAAGGCGGAGGCGCATAAGGGCGGCGAGGCGTATCTGGCCTATTGCACCTCGACCTATCGCTGGATCGAACATGGCGTGTGGACGGTGGTCCAGCACCAGCAGACACCGCCGCTGACGTCGAAGGGGGAATAGGCCGCCTTCCCGATCGGGCCGCTACCGTTCGTCCTGAGTAGCCACTGCGCTTGTCGAAGGGGCGTATCGAAGGACTGCTTGCCAAGTGCTTCGATACGGGTCTTCGACTGCGCTCAGCCTCTACTCAGCACGAACGGTTTGGCGTGTTGGGCGTAAGCTGACCCCGCCCGTGACGCGCGGCGCGTCGAACGTCATCGGATCATGCCCGGCGGCGGCATGATGGACCTTCGATACGCGCCCCTCGCTGCGCATCCGGCGATCGGCCTCGTGCCAGTCGGGCAGGGTGTCGCCCGCCTGCGTCCAATGCGCGATGCTCGCCTGATCGCACCAGCGCATCAGCTTGGGCATTGCGCGACGGTGCGGGCCGGTGGTCATATAGGCGCGCATCGCCGCGGCATCGTCCCATGCCGTCATGGTCCAATAGGCGCGGTCGCGATCGGCGAGCAGCGCACCGCCGCGATAGCCGGCCGCGCGCTTCACCTGTCGCATCGAGAGCCACGTATCGATCAGGAACGCCGGCAGGAAGCGCACCGAGCGGATGCGCAGCCGGGTGATGCTGACGAAGGTCACGCCTCCAGCTCGACGTCCCAATAGAGCCAGTCGTGCCAGGTTTCGTGGAGGTGGCCCGGCGGGAAGCGGCGGCCCTGTTCCTGCAACTGCCAGCTGGTCGGGCGGATCGGTTGGACGTGGAGCGGCATCGCCGCCTGTTTCGGCGTCCGTCCCCCTTTGCGCAGGTTGCAGGGGGCACAGGCGGTGGCGACATTCTCCCACGTCGTCCGCCCGCCTTGGGCTCGAGGCACGACATGGTCGAAGGTCAGGTCATGGGTCGCGCCGCAATATTGGCAGCTGAACCGGTCGCGCAGGAACAGGTTGAAGCGGGTGAAGGCCGGGAATTCGGACGGCTTCACATATTGCTTGAGCGCGATGACCGAGGGCAATTTGATGCGCGCGGTCGGGCTGCACACTTCGCGGTCATATTGGGCGACGATGTCGACCCGGTCGAGAAACACGGCCTTTACCGCAGTCTGCCATGGCCAGACGCTGAGCGGATAATAGCTCAACGGCGTATAGTCCGCGTTGAGCACCAGCGCGGGACAGCCATCGGGATGGCGGAGGCGATCGGGATGGTACATGAAGTCCCCCTCGCGTAAACGTCGCCGCCGATATGATCGGCAACGATGACGCGGACATGACAGCACGGGCGATGGCCCCAAGTCAAACCGGGGCGGTCGTGACCCGCTTCGCGCCCAGTCCCACCGGGGCACTCCATGCCGGCCATGCGCTGGCCGCGATCGAATCGCACGACCGCGCGCGGGCGGCGGGCGGGCGGTGGCTGCTCCGGATCGAGGATATCGATGGCGGGCGCAGCCGGCCCGAACATGTCGCGGGTATATTGGCCGATCTGAAATGGCTGGGGCTGTACTGGGACGGGGAGGTGGTGTTCCAGTCGGCGCGGATGGCGCTGTATCGCGCGGCGCTCGACGGCTTGCGGGAGCGGGGGCTGGTCTATCCGTGTTTCTGCACCCGCGCGGATATCGCGCGCGAGGTGGCGGCGAGTGCGTCGGCGCCGCATGGGGTGGACGGGGTCGTCTATCCGGGGACGTGCCGTGCGATCCCGGCGGACGTCGCCGCCGCGCGGCTGGGTGATCCGCATGCGTGGCGGATCGACATGGCGCGGGCGGTGGCGCTGGCGGGGCCGCTCGAGTGGGTCGACGAACTGGCGGGGCGGGTCCGCGCCGATCCGCTGGCACAGGGCGACGTGGTGCTGGCGCGCAAGGATGCGGGGACCAGCTATCATCTGGCGGTGACGGTCGACGACGCGGCGCAGGACGTAACGCATGTCGTGCGCGGAATCGACCTGTTCGCGGCGACGCATGTTCATCGGCTGTTGCAGGCGCTGCTCGACCTGCCGGTGCCGGTGTGGCGGCATCATCCGCTGTTGCTGGGGCCGGACGGGCGGCGGCTGGCCAAGCGCAACGGTGCGCCGACGCTGGCGGCGTTGCGGAAGGAAGGGGTGGACGGACAGAGGTTGGCCGACGATCTGCGGGCCGGGCGACTTCCCATTGGATTCGCGCTCGCAAATGCTTAGCTTCGCTCCATGAACACGTTCCTGGTCCTGTTGCTGATCGCGGCGATGATCGCGGTCGTCGTCGCGCTGGTGCGCGGCATCGTGTCCTTCCTGGCCGAAGGAACCGCCGCCGCGCGCGGCGAGGGGCCGAGCGAACAGGCGCTGAAATCGAACAAGATGATGCAGGCGCGCGTGCTGTTTCAGGCGATCGCGATCCTGATCGTCGTCGTGATCCTGTTCATGGCCGGGCGCACCTGACGCAGTGGTCAAGCTGAACAAGATCTACACGCGGACCGGCGATGCCGGCACCACCGGGCTGGTCGACGGATCGCGCGTCGCCAAGGATGCGGCGGTGATGCAGGCGATCGGCGATGTCGACGAGGCCAATTCGGCGCTGGGTGTCGCCGTGGTGGCGCTGGGCGATACCGCAGATACGACGCTGCTGCGGCGGGTGCAGAACGACCTGTTCGATTATGGCGCGGACCTTGCGACCCCGCCGACGATCGAGGGCGCGCTGCGGATCGTGCCGGCGCAGGTGACGGCGCTGGAGGAAGCGATCGACCGGATGAATGCCGATCTGTCGCCGCTGACCAGCTTCATCCTGCCGGGCGGGACGGCGGCGGGCGCGGCGCTGCATCTGGCGCGGGCGATCGTCCGCCGCGCCGAACGGTCGGTGGTGCACGCTTCGTACGAGGCGGACCTTAATCATAATTTATTAGCCTATATCAATCGGTTGTCCGATTTTCTGTTCGTATACGCCCGCTGGGTGAACCAAAGCGGCGGCGGAGACGTTTTGTGGGTGCCAGGCGGGGTTCGCCAGCCGGCATAGGAGCACCCCATGCGAGCGACACCGGTCAACCTGCCCGACCAGGCGCTCGCCACCCGATATGTCAAGGTTCGTGCGCTGACCGACGCGCTTGCCGCGCCGCTGTCCGATGCCGACGCGACCGTCCAATCGATGGACGATGCCTCCCCCGCCAAATGGCATCTGGCGCATACGACCTGGTTCTTCGAAACCTTCGTGCTGCGCGACCATGTCGCCGGCTATACGCTGCATGACGAACGCTTCCCGTTCCTGTTCAACAGCTATTACGAGGCTGAGGGCCGCCGCCATGCGCGCGGGCGGCGCGGCATGGTGACGCGACCCAGCCTCGACGAGGTGCGCGGCTATCGTGCGGCGGTCGATGCCGCGCTGCTGGCGGCGCTGCCCGACCTGTCCGACGACGTACAGCAACTGGTGTGGCTCGGCTGCAATCACGAGGAACAGCATCAGGAACTGCTGCTGACCGATATCCTCCATCATTTCAGTGAAAACCCGCTCGAACCGGCGATGTTCGCGCCCGAGCCGAAGCGCCCGGTGGCGGTGCCACCGCCGACCGGCTGGATCGAGCATGGCGGCGGCATCGTCCAGGTCGGCCATGCCGGCGACGGCTTTGCCTTCGACTGCGAGGGGCCGCGCCACGACGTGCTCCTCCACCCGCATGCCATCGCCGACCGCACCGTCACCAACGGCGAATGGGCGGCGTTCATCGCCGATGGCGGGTATCGCGAGGCCCGACTGTGGCTGGCCGATGGCTGGGCATGGGTGCAGGCCAACCGGATCGCGGCGCCGCTTTATTGGGAACGACAGGGCGAGGTGTGGACCCGCTTCGGGTTGGACGGGCGGCGCGCGATCGATCCCGCCGCGCCGGTCACCCATGTCAGCTTCTTCGAGGCCGATGCCTATGCTAGCTGGGCGGGCGCGCGGCTGCCGACCGAGTTCGAATGGGAGGCGGCCGCTGCGTCGCACGACCCGGCCGGCGGCAATCAGCTCGACCATGCCCATGCCGTCGAACCGCGTCCGTCGACCGGCGGTCCGGCCTTTTTCGGCGATGTGTGGCAATGGACCGGCAGCGCGTACCGCCCCTATCCGCGCTTCCGTGCCGTCGAGGGCGCGGTCGGCGAATATAATGGCAAGTTCATGAGCGGACAATTCGTGTTGCGTGGCAGTTCCTGCGCCACGCCGCGCGGCCATGCGCGCGCCTGCTACCGCAATTTCTTCTACCCCCATCAGCGCTGGCAATTCACCGGCGTCCGCCTTGCAAAGGACCTGTGATGCTGCGTAGCGACGACGTGCCGATGGCGACCCGTGCCGATCCCGCTTTCCGCGCCGATGTGTTGGCCGGACTGGCATTGCCGCAAAAGGCGATCCCGGCGCGCTGGTTCTATGACCGCAAGGGGTCGGAACTGTTCGAGGACATTACCCGGCTGCCCGAATATTATCCGACGCGGGCGGAAACGGCGATCCTGAAGACGATCTGCCCCGAACTGGTCGGCGCGGTCGGCGACGGCGTCGCGGTGGTCGAATTCGGATCGGGATCGTCGGTCAAGACGCCCATCCTGCTCAACTGCATCGAACCGGCCGCCTATGTGCCGATCGATATCTCGGGCGATTTCCTGCGGTCGTCGGCAGCGGCGCTGGCCGGGCAGTTTCCCGGCCTCCCGGTGCTGCCGGTTGAGGCCGACTTCATGCATCCAGTGCCGTTGCCGGACGAGGTCGCGGACCTGCCGAAGCTGGGGTTCTTTCCGGGGTCGACGATCGGCAACATGGAGCCGCTGGCGGCCGGCACGCTGCTGCGCGCGATGCGCGACTGGCTGGGCGAGGGGGCGATGCTGCTGATCGGCATCGACCGGATCAAGGACCGGGACACGCTGGTCGCCGCCTATGACGATGCGGCGGGGGTGACGGCGGCGTTCAACCTGAACCTGCTCGACCGGATCAACCGCGAACTGGCGGGCGACGTGCCGGTCGAGGCGTTCGCGCACGAGGCACGGTGGAACGACGATGCCGCACGGATCGAGATGCATTTGCGCGCGACGCGCGACGTGACCTTCTCGGTCGACGGGCGACCGTTCGCGATGCAGGCGGGCGAGACGATCCACACCGAAAACAGTCATAAATATGGCGACCGCGATGCACGGCTGCTGCTACGCAGCGGCGGATGGACGCCGAAACAACAATGGTGCGGGGACGATGGCGCGTTCTGCGTGATCCTCGCCGAAGCGCAGGGACTGCCGATCGCGCCGTGATCCGGCTGTTCGCTGGCATTTTGGCGCTGCTCGTGGTGGTTGCGCCGGCAACCGCGCGCGACCTGACGGTGATGAGCTTGAACATCCGCATGCCATCGCCCGACGACGGCGCAAATCTTTGGCAATTGCGGCGCGATCTGACCGTGGCGACGATCCGGCGGGCGAACCCTGACGTGATCGGCAGCCAGGAATTGTTCAAGCGACAGGGCGATGACGTGGTCGCGCGCCTGCCCAAATATCGCTGGATCGGGGTCGGGCGCAGCGGTGCCGAGCGTGCCGATGACGAGCATATGGGCATCTTCTACCGCAGCGATCGGCTGACGGTGGAGCGTTGGGGCAATTTCTGGCTGTCGGACACGCCCGAGGTTCCGGGCAGCATCAGTTGGGGCCACCCCCTGCCGCGCATGGTGACCTGGGCGGTGTTTCGTGAGCGGGACGGAAAGCGGTTCGCGATGTTCAACACGCATTTGCCCTATCGCGCAGAGGACGAGGCGGCGCGGGAGCAGGGGGCGGCACTGCTGGCGGCCAGGATCCCTGCGATCGCGGGCGAACTGCCGGTCGTGGTGACCGGGGATTTCAATACCGTGCCGGAGAGTCCGACCTATCGGCGGATGGCGCAGGGGTTGCGCGATGCGTGGGTTGTCGCACCGGTGCGGACCGGGCCGGAGGCGACGTTCCATGGCTTTACCGGCAAGCCCGATCGCCGGATCGACTGGGTGTTCGTGAAGGGGTTCGCGGTGCAGCGCGCGGCGACGGTCGATACGCGGCGGGGCGATGTGTTTCCCTCGGATCATTATCCGGTGGTGGTCAGGCTCCGCCGGTAATCAGCGAACCAGCCGCGCGGCCCAGGTTCGGATATAGTCGATATTGCCGCGGCATTCGGTCATGTCGCGCTGTTCGATCAGGCGAAAGCGTTTGCCGTCCCACGCATAGCGTTGGGTCGTGCCGCAATCGGCAAGGCCGCGACCGCGCGCGTCGGCGGTGAGAATGCCGTCGGCGAAACCGGCGTTGAACACCAGCGGCAGGTCGCCCGGCGCATCGCCGGCCGGGGGCGCATCGAAAGTTGCCGGGACCGCTTCGCCGCGTTCGATGACGAACAGGGCCGACAGGACGTTATAGGCGCCGACGGCGCAGGGTACGATCGCCAGGGTTCGGCTGCCGAGCGGCTTGGTGGTGACCTCGGGCAGGTCGTCGGTATCGCACGTCGCGGTTTCGCGCATCCGGGTGACGAGCAGCGGGTCGAGCAGCGCCGCCTCTCCGCGGATCACGGGCGCGCGGACGATGGGCAGGGCGGGCGCGGGGCGGGTGTCGGGGCGCTTGCCCAGCGCGACGAGCGCGCCGGTCGTGCCGTCGCGGCCCTGCTGCGCATCGATCCAGCGCAAGGCGGCGGCGGCGCCCTTGAGCGAAAGGGTGGTGACGGGGTTGCCGCCGGCGTCGGCGATGGTGATCGTCCGGCCGTTCGCGAGGCTGCGCGTGACGGCCAAAGCGGGTTCAGCCGAGAGTTCGGTCCAGTCGCCGTGCGGCTTGCCGCCGCGGGCGACGGCTTCGCCATCGACGGCGAAGGTCAGCGGCAGCGAGGGGGCTGGTCCACGCAGGTGGAGGGTAACGCCCGTGTCGGGGCCGGCGGCGCGTTCGATCGACAGGGTGAGCGCCGGCGGTTCGCCGTCGTCGGGGACCAGTGACCCGGCCTGACAGGTCGCGCCATTGTCACAGCCTGCCGCCCAGTCGCCGAAGGTCTTGAGCGGCAACGGCTTGGGCGGTGTCGCGCTGTCGGTGAGCGGTGCAGGCGATGTGGTGGCGGACGGCGTCGGTTCGGGTGCGGGCGCTTCGGCGTTGCAGGCGGGGAGCAGCAGCGGCAGGGCGAGGGGCAGGAAACGGCGCATGGGGGTGCGATACCGGCATGGACGGCTGACCGAAAGCCGCTATTCCCGCGTTCAGGCCGCGAAGGCGCAACGAGAGGACCTTTGGTATGAAGACGATTGGCGTGATCGGCGCGGGTCAGATGGGGGCGGGGATCGCCCAGGTATCGGCGCAGGCGGGCTATCGGGTGCTGCTGTCGGACGTGTCGGTCGAGCGGGCACAGGCGGGCAAGGACGGTATCGCCAAGCAGCTGGCGCGCGCGGTGAGCAAGGAGAAGATTGCGCAAGGTGATGCCGATGCCGCGCTGGGGCAGATCGAGCCGGTCGGCGACCTGGCGGCGATGGGGCCGTGCGATCTGGTGATCGAGGCGGCGACCGAGCGGGAGGCGGTCAAGCGGCAGATCTTCGAAAGCGTCGGCAAGGCGCTGTCGGATACGGCGATTTTGGCCAGCAATACCTCGTCGATCCCGATCACCCGGCTGGCGCAGGCCGCGCCCGATCCGGCGCGGTTCATGGGGGTGCATTTCTTCAACCCGGTGCCGGTGATGGGCCTGATCGAGCTGATCCGCGGGCTTGCCACCAGCGACGCGACGGTCGCGGCGGTCGAGGCGTTCGGGCAGAGTCTGAACAAGCGGATCGTCCATGCCAATGACGCGCCGGGGTTCATCGTCAACCGTGTGCTGATGCCGATGCTGAACGAGGCGTGCTTCGCGCTGGGCGAGGGCGTGGCGACGATCGCCGATATCGATGCGGCGTGTCAGCTGGGGCTGAACCACCCGATGGGGCCGTTTACGCTGGCCGACTTCATCGGGCTCGACACCTGTCTCGAAATCACGCGGGTGCTGTTCGAGGGGACGGGGGACCCCAAGTTCCGGCCGGCGCCGCTGCTGGTCAAATATGTCGAGGCCGGCTGGTACGGGCGCAAGGTCAAGCGCGGCTTCTACGACTATTCGGGCGAGGAGCCGGTGCCCACGCGGTAAAGGATGGGCGGGGGAGGCGGTGCGTCTCCCCCGGTTCGGACCTTAGATGAAGGTCGCGGCGGTCGCGCGGTAGATGGCGGGCAGGATAATGCTCTGCGTGATGCCGAGCAGGATCAGCACCACGAACGGCGCGAAATCGAGCGCACCGAAATCGGGCAGGATCCGCCGCACCGGCCGATAGATCGGTTCGGTCACCGTCATCAACGCGCGATAGAGCGAACGGACGAAGTCGTTATGGGTGTTGATGACGTTGAACGAGATCAGGATCGACAGGATCGCCTGCACGATGATGATCCACCACAGGACGTTCAGCAGCACCTGAATGATATCGAGCAGGACGTTCAACGCATGGGGCCTTTCGCGAATGGTTCTCGACTATAGGGACGCGCGGGTCCGGCTCCAAGCCTTTGCGGTCGGATCGCGTGTCAGGCGTGGACCAGCGTGCCTGCACCCTGTTCGGTAAAGATTTCGAGCAGCATCCCGTGCGGCACGCGGCCGTCGAGGATCACCGCCGCATCGACGCCCTGTGCGACCGCATTCACGCAGGTCTCAACCTTCGGGATCATGCCGCCCTTGATCGTGCCGTCGGCCTTCAGTTCGGCGATGCGCTCCGGATTGAGGTCGGTCAGCAACTCGCCGGTCTTGTCGAGTACGCCCGCGACGTCGGTCAGCAGGAAGAAGCGCGATGCGCCCATCGCCCCGGCGATCGACCCGGCCATGGTGTCGGCGTTGATGTTGTACGTCTCGCCATCTGCGCCCAGCGCGACGGGGGCCACGACCGGAATGAAGCCGTCGCGCGCGAGGCTGTGGAGGATGGTCGGGTCGACCGCGACCGGCGTGCCGACGAAGCCCAGATCGACATGGCGTTCGATCCCCTGGCTGCGGTCGGGTTCGCTGCGCCCGACCTTTTCGGCGGTGACGAGGCGCGCGTCCTTGCCCGAAATGCCGACCGCCTTGCCGCCCGCCGCTGCGATCCAGGCGACGATTTCCTTGTTGATCTTGCCCGCCAGCACCATTTCGGCGACCTCGGCCGTCGCGGCGTCGGTGACGCGCAGGCCATCGACGAAGCGCGATTCGACGCCGAGGCGCTTGAGCATCGCGCCGATCTGCGGACCGCCGCCATGGACGACGACCGGGTTGATGCCGACCTGTTTCAGCAGCACCACGTCCTCGGCAAAGTCGCGCGCCAGTTCGGGATCGCCCATCGCGTGGCCGCCATATTTCACCACGAAGGTGCGACCGGCATAGCGTTGCAGATAGGGCAGCGCCTCGGTCAGCGTTTCCGCCTTGGCGAGCATCTTCGGATCGGGAGCGTTGGTCATGACCGCGCCTTTAGCGTCAGGCACGCGGCGTGGGTAGAGTGCTGTTACCGCGTGCCGTCCAGCCGGCGACCCAGGCCGACGAAGGCATAGATCAGCGGCGGGACCAGCACGATCGACAGCACGACCTTGGCAAGCATCTGACCGACGACCAGCTGCCCGATCGGGAATACGCCGTAGAAGGCGACCGAGATGAAGATCAGCGTGTCGACGATCTGCGACAGGACGCTGGCGATCGCCGCGCGCAGCCACAGCAGCTTGCCCTGTCCACGCTTCAGCCAGCCGAAGATGGTGACGTTCAGCGTCTGCGACACGCCATAGGCGACGATGCCCGCCATCCAGATGCGCAGGTTGGAGCGCATGATGAGGTCGAAGGCGGCGAGCCGGTCGGCCTCCATGCTGGCGGCGGCGGGCAGTTCGAGGACGATCGCGACCAGCAGCATCGAGGCGAGCAGCGGCAGGAAGCCGAACCACACCAGATGCTTGGCGCGCCCCGCGCCGTAGAGTTCGGCGACCGCGCTCGACACCACGACCAGCAGCAGGAAGGCGAAGATGCCCGCTTCGACCGCCAGCGGGCCGATCGCCACCTGTTTGTTGCCGAGCACGCCGGCGATGCAGACCATGCCGCCATAGAAGATCGAGAAGATGAACAGCGCGCGCGGGATGGTGATCGTCGCGGGTGCAGGCTGGGCAGGTGTCGTCATGGCCCTTGCTAGTCCCGAAAACCGCCGATGGCAAAAGCGTTTGTCGCCGCTGGCCCCCGCGCCCCCGCCATGGCATATCGCGACGGTTTGGGGCCGTCCGGGCGGGCGGCGGGGCAGGGTAGTTCGCTTAACAATGACACGTTTCCTCATCGGCATCGCCGGCATCGTCGTGATTCTCGGCATCGCCTTTGCGTTATCGACCAACCGCCGCGCGATCCGGCCGCGCGTCGTCGGTGCGGCCTTCGCGTTGCAGGCGGGGATCGCGGTGCTGGTGCTCTACACGCCATGGGGGAAGGGCGTGCTGGGCTTCCTGTCGGGCGGGGTCGCGAACCTCCTGTCCTATGCCAACGCCGGCACGTCGTTCCTGTTCGGGCCGCTGGCCCGGCCGGAGATCGGCGGGACCAGCTTCGCCATCGCCGCGCTGCCGGTCATCATCTTCTTCGCGTCGCTGGTGTCGATCCTCTATTATCTGGGCATCATGCAGCTGGTGGTGCGCTGGATCGGCGGCGGCATCGAAAAGGTGATCGGCGTCAGCAAGGTCGAATCGCTGTGCGCCGCCGCGAACATCTTCGTCGGGCAGAGCGAATCGCCGCTGGTCATCCGCCCCTATCTGAGCGGGCTGACCCCGGCGCAGCTGTTCACGGTGATGACCAGCGGCATGGCGGGCGTGGCGGGCACGATCCTTGCGGCCTATGCATCGATGGGCATCCGCATCGATTTCCTGCTGGCGGCCAGCTTCATGGCGGCGCCGGGCGGCATATTGATGGCCAAGATCATCATGCCCGACACGCCCGAGCCGGCGGCGGGCGAGCTGCCGCTCGGCGACGACCGCGAGGCGGAGGCGATTGCGCTGGCCGAGGCGACGCATGACGAGGAACGCCCGGCCAACATCATCATGGCGGCGGCACAGGGCGCGCAGACCGGCGTCAAGCTGGCGGTGGCGGTCGGCGCGATGGTGCTGGCGTTCGTCGCGCTGGTGGCGCTGGCCAACGGGCTGCTGGGCGGCATCGGCAATTGGTTCGGAATCGCCGATCTCAGCTTCCAGCGGCTGCTCGGCTATGTCTTCGCGCCGGTCATGTTCCTGCTGAACGTGCCGTGGAGCGAGGCGGGGATCGCCGGCGGGCTGTTCGGGCAGAAGGTCGTGCTGAACGAATTCGTCGCCTATATCTCGCTTGGCGAGGCGGGCGGGCAATTGTCGAGCCGGACGGTCGCGATCATCACCTTTGCGCTGTGCGGTTTCGCCAATTTCTCGTCGATCGCGATCCAGATGGCGGTGACCGGCAGCCTCGCCCCCAACCAGCGGCCGATGATCGCCAAGCTCGGCATCCGCGCGCTGGTCGCCGGCAGTCTTGCCAATCTGATGTCGGCGGCGCTGGCGGGGTTGCTACTGGCCTGAAAACCGGCCGGTCCCGCTGCACGTCAACTCTCTGTTTACGGTGTTCCGGATACGGTCGTGCGATCGTGCCGGACGCGGCATGGGGGTTGAGTGGCGAGGGCGACGATGGACAGCGGACTGATCGATCAGCGGGCACTGGCGCAGGCCAGAGCGGAACTCGGCGCGAATTTCGTCCGCATCCTCGGCTATTTCCGCGAGGACGGGCTGAAGTCGCTGCTGGCGATCGAAAAGGCGATGCGCGAACAGAATGCGGTGGCGATGGTCCTGCCGGCGCATACGCTGAAGGGCGAATCGCGGCAGTTCGGCGCGGACACGCTGGCCGATATTGCCGAGGGGATCGAGCTGATCGCCCGCAAATGCGTCGAGACGCGCGACGAGCCGACCGAGGCGCTGGAGCATGTCGCGCGGCTGCGCCCGACCTTCAACGCGACGCTGGCGCTGCTCGACCGCGACAGCAACCCGCTGGCGCAGCGCAAGGCGAACGGATTCGGCAAGCGGCCGGTGGCGCTTTAGCGGCGTTTTCACTCACCGTTGGGGTCAGGCGGGCCGGCCGCGACACTGTGCGACCGGCCGCCCGAATTACAGCCCGTGCTTGTCGTATTCCGACTTGGCGTTGAGCTGGATATAGTTCTGGATACCCATCCGCTCGATCATCTCGAACTGGGTTTCGAGCGTGTCGACATGCTCTTCCTCGTTCATCAGGATTTCCGCGAACAGATCGCGGCTGACGAAATCGCGGATGCTCTCGCAATAGGCGACGGCTTCGCGCAGCTGGGCGACGGCCTCGACCTCGATCGCTAGATCGGCCTTCAGGATTTCCTCGACCGTTTCACCGACGCGCAGGCGGCCGAGCAGCTGGAAATTGGGCAGACCGTCAAGGAACAGGATGCGCTCCGCCAGACGGTCGGCGTGCTTCATCTCGTCGATCGATTCATGACGTTCGAACTGGGCGAGCTTGTAGACGCCCCAATGGTCGAGCAGGCGATAGTGCAGCCAATATTGGTTGACTGCGGTCAGCTCGTTCTTGAGCGCCTCGTTGAGGAATTCGATGACCTTGGCGTCGCCCTTCACGTCGTTCGTCCTTATGCTGTGATGGACGGGGCTTACGCTGTTTGGCGCGACAGGGACAGCATCAAAATGGCTGATTTCCGCGGGTTTGCCGCGGTGCGAACGCTACGCAGGCGCGCGTTCGGCATCGATAATGGCTCGCGCGAACGGGACGCACTGACCACATTTTGCCTGACAGCCGAGCGCCCGATACGCCTGGCAGGCGCTGTTCGCGCCACCGCGCGCGGCCTCCCGCACATCGCGTTCCCGAATGGCATTACAGACGCATACGACCATGTTCGACCCTCGCTCCGTTGGGTCGATGCATAGTGGTAGTGAAAATCGTTCGCAACAATTATTGCGTGTCATTCGCATCAATTCGTCGCGTTCGCACGGGCGACGTGTTGCGCATCGGCTGCCATTGCCGGCGGGCCAGCGACCGCCACAGCCATTCGAACGGGCCGTAGCGATAGCGCGCCAGCCACCAGGGCGACCATAACGGCATCGCGGCGCACATGGCGACGACGGGCAGGTAGAGCGAGGCGCGCGACCAATGGCCGAACTGGCCGAAGCCCCAGCCGTAGAAGATGCAGCACATGACGATGCTGGTCGCGAGATAGTTGCTGAGCGCCATCCGCCCGGCGGCGGCGAAGTGGCGGGCGATCGGGCCGTTCTTCGCCGCCAGCAACAGGATCGTCGCCGCCCAGCCAGGGATCATGATCGCGCGGAACGGGGTGGCGAGCGCGATTGGGCCGGCGACGATGGCGAACAGGTCGAGATTGCGCGTGCTGATCCACAGGGCGATCGCACCATAGCCGATCAACCCAAGCCCCATGCCGCCGACCGCCCAGCGCCACAGCCGGCGGCGCGGCCAGCGACCGTCGAGCATGCCACTGCGGAGCGCCGCCATGCCGAACAGCATATAGGCGAGCGTTTCGAAGCCGATGATGAGGGTGTCGCTGAGAATATCCGGGATCTGCGCGATGTTGTCGGCGAGGATTGCGCCATAGCCGCTGCGGAACAGTGCCAGTTCCCGGGCGATGATCGCGGGGGCGGGGATGCCGAACGCGTTCTGGAAGTCGCGCAGGCCGCGTGCGGCATCGGCGCCGTCGCCGGCCTGCATCGCCAGATAGGATAGCGGGATCGATCCCATCAGCAGCGCGTCGATCGCCGCGCAGGCGATGCCGAAGGTCAGGAGCCTGCCGACGCTCAGGTGGCGGAAGGCAAAGGCGACCGATCCGACCAGCGCATAATGGGCGAGGATGTCGCCGCGCCACAGCAGCGCGGCATGGGCGAGGCCGAGCACGAACAGCCAGAACATGCGGGCATAATGCACCGCTGCCGGATCGCGGCCGCCGACCTCCGCCCGGTCAACGACCAGCAGCAGCGACGCGCCGAACAGGAAAGAGAACAGCCCGCGCATCTTGCCGTCGAACAAGATCAGGACGGTATAATAGGCGAAGCGATCCGCGGGGCCGTCGAGGCCATAGGCGCGTGGGCTGACATAGGCCGCCTCGGGCAGCGCGAACGACAGGATGTTGAGGAACAGGATGCCCATGACCGCGACCCCGCGGACCGTATCGATCGTCGCGATACGGCCCGGCGGCGCCGGTTCAGGCGAGGGCAGCGTCAGTGACGGCATTGTTGCGGGTTCGGGATGCCCCCGGCATCCCGAAGATCATGCCGGGGGCATGATCGACCCGCAACTATGCCGTCACTCCCATCAGCGCGGGGAAGAAGCCTTCATGCGCGCGGCGCAGATCGTCGAGCGCGACGGCGAAATCGCCATCGGTCAGTTCGAAAATGATGCGGCTGCCGATCGTGCGGCCGATCGGTTCGGCATCGACCCCGGCCTTTTCCGCGCCCTGCAGGAATTCGAGCAGCGCATGGTCGTGGACGGTGACGATATAGATACCCTGATCTTCGGCGAAGAGCGAGCGGGCGATGTCGTCGAACGGCAGCTTGCGGTCGAGGATCGCGCCGACATTGCCGGCCAGCGCCATTTCGGCGACGGTCACCGCGATGCCGCCGTCCGATACGTCGTGACAGGCGGTGATCTTCCCCGACAGGATCGCCTGGCGGATATAGCCGCCGGTGCTGCGTTCGGCGTCGAGATCGACCGGCGGCGGCGGGCCTTCCTCGCGGCCGTGGAGTTCGCGCAGCCACAGCGACTGGCCAAGCGAGCCGGTGCGGTCGCCGACGCGCAGGATGATGTCGCCGGTCTGCTTGAACGCGATCGTCGCCGACTTTTCCCAATCGGCGAGCAGGCCGACGCCGCCGATCGCCGGGGTCGGCAGGATCGCCGAACCGCCGCCGGTCGCCTTCGATTCATTGTAGAGCGAGACGTTGCCCGACACGATCGGGAAATCGAGCGCGCGGCACGCCTCGCTCATGCCGTCGAGGCAGCCGACGATCTGGCCCATGATCTCGGGCCGCTGCGGGTTGGCGAAGTTCAGGCAGTTGGTGACCGCCAGCGGCGTCGCGCCGACCGCAGTCAGGTTGCGATAGGCTTCTGCAATCGCCTGCTTTCCGCCCTCGACCGGATCGGCGAAGCAATAGCGCGGCGTGCAGTCGGTGGTCATCGCCAACGCCTTACTCGTGCCATGCACCCGCACCACCGCCGCATCGCCGCCGGGGCGCTGCACCGTGTTCGCGCCGACCATGTGGTCGTACTGCTCCCAGATCCAGCGGCGGCTCGCGATGTCTGGCGACGCCATCAGCTTCAGCAGGTCGGCGGCCGGATCAGTGCAGACGGGGACGTCGGTCAGTTCGGCCGGCTTGGGCGTGGGTATGTGCGGCCGGTCGTAGAGCGGGGCTTCGTCGGCGAGTGGAGCGAGGGGAATGTCGGCAACGACATCGCCCTGCCATTTCAGCACCATGCGGCCGGTGTCGGTGACGTGGCCGATGACCGCGAAGTCGAGTTCCCATTTGTCGAAGATCGCCTTGGCGAAATCCTCGCGGCCGGGCTTGAGCACCATGAGCATCCGCTCCTGGCTTTCCGACAGCATCATCTCGTACGGGGTCATGCCGCGCTCGCGCTGCGGCACGTCGTCCATGACCAGTTCGATGCCGACGCCGCCCTTCGACGCCATTTCGACCGAGGAGGAGGTGAGGCCGGCGGCGCCCATGTCCTGGATCGCGACGATCGCGTCGGAGGCCATGAGTTCGAGGCACGCCTCGATCAGCAGCTTCTCGGTGAAGGGGTCGCCGACCTGTACGGTCGGGCGCTTTTCCTCCGCATCCTCGCCGAAATCGGCCGAGGCCATGGTCGCGCCATGGATGCCGTCGCGGCCGGTCTTCGAGCCCACATAAACGATCGGATTGCCGACGCCCGAGGCCGCCGAATAGAAGATCTTGGTCGTTTCGGCGATGCCGACGGTCATCGCGTTGACGAGGATGTTGCCGTCATAGGCGGGGTGGAAATTGACCTCGCCGCCGACCGTCGGCACGCCGACGCAATTGCCATAGCCGCCGATGCCGTGCACCACGCCCGCGATCAGGTGGCGCATCTTCGGGTGATCGGGCCGGCCGAAGCGCAGCGCGTTCAGGTTCGCGATCGGCCGCGCGCCCATGGTGAACACGTCGCGCAGAATGCCGCCCACGCCCGTCGCCGCGCCCTGATAGGGTTCGATATAGGACGGGTGGTTGTGGCTCTCCATCTTGAAGATCGCCGCCTGGCCGTCGCCGATGTCGATCACGCCGGCATTCTCACCCGGACCGCAAATGACCTGCCGCCCGGTGGTCGGCAGCTTCTTGAGGTGGATGCGGCTGGACTTGTAGCTGCAATGTTCCGACCACATCACCGAGAAGATGCCGAGTTCGGTCAGGTTCGGCTCGCGCCCCATCGCGTGCAGGACGCGCTCATATTCTTCGGGGCTCAGGCCGTGTTCGGCGACGATCTCGGGCGTGATCTGGGTCATGGGCGTGCCTCTAGCGCGCGGGCGCGGGTGGTGCCAGCCGGTTTGTGATCGTTGCCGGGGCGTTTCCGGCGGGTCTGCTGCGTTGCAAAATAGGTACAGTTGCGGAACAAATATGGCCGCGCCGGTTTAAATCGCTTCGATTAACCCTTTCCCTGTGGGAACCTTGCATAGCGCTAGGCGTCGGTGACCCGCGTCGCCGGTCGCTGGCGTAGCAGGGCGTCATGCCGAGCAAGGGAGAATTTGAATGGTTTCGAAGTTTCTGACGGCAATCGCCGCAACCGCGCTGGTCGCGGCTCCGGTCGCCGCCAATGCCGCATCGAACGCGCAGGCGCTGTCGGTCGCCAAGTCGGTCCGTGCGTCGGCTCCGGCCAAGGGCCAGAAGCTGGCCGGCGGCGGCATCGTGTTCGCGCTGCTGGCAGCGGCGATCGTCGCGGGCGGCGTCATCATCGCCACCGACGACGATTCGGACAGCAACTAAGTCCGATCAGGGGCGGGGGCCGGTTCGGTTCCCGCCTCGATTTACGGCGCTGCCCGGGTTGGCTGCGCCCAGCGTTTCCGAAGTTTTGCGGTCGTCCCGCGAGATTGGTCGATCGGCCATCGCCCGGCCTTGCAACGTCACCCGAGCGAACGCCGGGGTCTCGCGGGGCTCCCGCCCCGCGCTTTTACTAAAAGACACCAGTCTTCGCCGGGATGCCGGTTGGCGAGGGTTCAGTCCCCCCGCTTCTTCCAGGCCTGCCACAGCATCATACCGATCAGCGTGCCGCCGGCAACGGTGCCGCCGACCGCGACCGCGGTCATTACCGGGGACAGCGTATTGTCGGCGCGGTGGAGATGCGGGCGGTGCTTCCGCAGTTTCTTGAGCAATGGGGTACGCTGCGACAGCGCTTCGAACATCTCGCCCGGCCCTTCGGGGTCGAGGATCTTGTTGTCGGCCAGCCATTCGGTGACCGCGCCGAGGTCAGGGACTTCGTAGGGACGCAGCGAGCGGCCGTCGCCCCGCAGTTCTTCGATCGTAGCGATCAGCGAGTTGGTGCGGGTAAGCGTCGTCTGCACCTCTTCGCACGTCACGTCGAGATGCTCGGCGAGCAGCGAATCGCGGATGCCGGCGATGGTGCGGCGTTCGTCGGCGTTGACGTGGCGGGTGGCATCGACCGTCACGTCGCATTCGGTGTCGAGCCGCAGCGAGCGGTTGTTGAAATTGGACGAGCCAACGCGCAGCAGCTGGTCGTCGATCACCGTCACCTTGGCATGGACATAGATGGCGGTGCCGCCGGCGGTGAAGGGGTGGTAGAGGCGCAGCCGGTCGTGGCGGTCGCGTTCCTTCAGCGCCTGGAACAGCCGGGCGCGGGCCGAATCCATCGCGACGGGTTCGAGCCAGCCCTCGGCGGTGGTCGGGTTGACGATCACGACTTCCGGGCCGTCGGCTTCCTCCAGCCGCCGCGCGATCGCCTCGGCGACCTTGCGCGAGGCAAAATACTGGCTTTCGGCGTAGATGAAGCGTTCGGCGCGTGCGATCAGGTCGAGATAGAGCGTCTCGATCTCATGCACCGGTTCCTGCTCGGCCATTTCCGGGATGGTGCGGGCGATGGCGACGTCGATTTCGGTGAAATCGGCCTTCAGCCCGGTCGGCCAGCAGTCGCCGGTCCCGGTCGGGGCAGGCAGATCGTCACCGCCCGAGACCGCCCAGCGACGACGGCACATGTCGCCGAGTGCTGCCGCGACCGGCCCTTCGAGCGCGGTAGTGACGTCGTGCCACGGTTGATAGGGGGTGCCGTCGGGTTCGATCCGGCGGGGATCGTCATCGCGGTGCTCGCGCGTGTCCCAACGATCGACGGTCATGTCGATGCCCCCGCAAAAGGCGACGTCGTCGTCGATCACCACGACCTTTTGATGATGCGAGCCGGCAATGGGATGATGGCCGTCGAGGCGCAGATGCACCTGCGGATCGGCGATCCATTTGGCGATGCGCACCAGCGTTCGGCCATGGAACAGCGTCTTGATCGCGCCAGTGTCCCAGCGCAGGATATGGACCTGCAGCCCCGGCGTGCGGCGGACCAGCCAGCTGATGAATTCGCCGACCTTTTCAGGGCCTTCGCTGTCGGGATCGGTCTTGAACCGGATGCGCGCGTCGAAGTCCCAGCCGATCAGCAGGATCTGCTTCTTCGCCTTCAGCATCGCGTCGCGGGCGTGGGTAAAATAATTGTCGGCGTCGACCAGCACGGTCGCGCGGGTCGCGCGCTCGATCCGCCAGCAGTTGCGACCCGGTTCGAGCGGAGGGGTGTGACGCGCCATAGACGTGCAATGGCAGGGTATCGTTACGGTTCCAAGCGATTGCGGTGGGTTAAGGTCGGTTTGGCAGGCCAAAGTTCACAAAGTTCACACTCGTGCGCGGTTTGTAGCGTGGGTGGCGTGTGCCGGGGGTGGAGGCGGCGATGGGAAAGAGCAGGCGCGAGGTTGGCAGGGAGGGGGCGTGTAGGAAAGGGGGCGCCATTTGCGAAAGGTCGCTGCCTGTCCCAACCCTTCCGTGCCCCCGCGAAGGCGGGGGTCCAGGGCCAAGCCAAACACAGGCTTGCGCATCTGACCCGGGGTCCCCGCCTTCGCGGGGGCACGGTGTAGCGGGCTTTCACGAGGTCTCGCGGAGGCTAGGGTTCGGTTGGCAGGTGTTCTCAACGATGTACGAACGTCCCCCCCAGCTGGGCCGCTGCCTTCGCCAGGGCACGGCGGAGGGACGGCATGATGTGCTAGCCGGGCGGCGATGGCCCTGCTTCAAAGAATGTCGTGGACCCGTTCGGGCGGGCGGGCGATCAGGGTGCCCTTGGCGGTTTCGACGATCGGGCGTTCGATCAGGATGGGGTGCTGCGCCATCGCGTCCAGGATCGCGGCGTCATCGGCGGTCTTGAGCGGTTTGGCTTCGGTCTCGCCGGTGCGCAGCGCGTCGCGGGGAGTGAGGTTGGCGCGGGTCAGCAGCGCGGCCAGTTCTTCGCGGGTCGGCGGCGTTTTGAGATATTCGACGATCGACACGTCGGCGCCGGCTTGCGTGAGCAGGGCGAGGGCTGCGCGGGACTTGGAGCAGCGGGGGTTGTGATAGATCGTGGCCTTCATTCGCAAATCCTCCCCGGCACGGGGAGGGGGACCGCTCGCGACAGCGAGGGGTGGAGGGGGTTGGCCTGCTCCACCGACGCTGCGTTCGGGGCGATCCCCCTCCACCATCCTGCGGATGGTCCCCCTCCCCGCGGGGAGGGGAGGATTTTTAGGTCAGTCGTTCTTGGCGAGCCATTCTTCCAGCCACTTGATCGTATAGTCGCCGGTTTGGAATTCTGGGTCGTCGAGCAGCGCCTGATGCAGCGGGATGGTGGTCTTCATCCCCTCGATCACGAATTCCTCCAGCGCGCGGCGCAGGCGCATCAGGCAGCGTTCGCGGGTGGTGCCGTAGACGATCAGCTTGGCGATCATGCTGTCGTAATAGGGTGGCACCTTGTAGCCGGCATACAGGCCGCTATCGACGCGGACGTGCATGCCGCCGGGCGCGTGGAAATGCTTCACCGTGCCGGGCGACGGCGCGAAGGTGCGCGGGTCCTCGGCATTGATGCGGCATTCGATCGCGTGGCCGGTGAAGCGGATCTGCTCCTGCCGACAGGTCAGGCCATGCCCTTCGGCGACGCGGATCTGTTCGCGGACGAGGTCGAGGCCGGTGATCATCTCGGTCACCGGATGTTCGACCTGCAAACGGGTGTTCATTTCGATGAAATAGAACTCGCCGTCTTCCCACAGGAATTCGATGGTGCCGGCGCCGCGATAGCCCATATCGGCCATCGCCTTGGCACAGATGCCGCCGATCCGTTCCCGATCGGCCTGGCTGAGCACGGGGGAGGGGGCTTCCTCCAGTACCTTCTGGTGGCGGCGCTGGAGCGAGCAGTCGCGCTCGCCCAGATGGATGGCATGGCCGTTGCCGTCGCCGAAGACCTGGATCTCGATGTGGCGCGGGTTGCCGAGATATTTTTCGAGGTACACCGTGGCGTCGCCGAACGCGGCCTTTGCCTCGCTGCCGGCTTGCTGCATCAGCGTTTCGAGTTCGTCCTCGGAATGGCACACCTTCATGCCGCGGCCGCCGCCGCCCGACGCCGCCTTGATGATGACAGGATAGCCAGCCTTGGCCGCGATCGCCTTCGCCTCGGCGATGTCGCTGATCGCGCCGTCGCTGCCAGGGACGAGCGGCAGGCCGAGCGCACCCGCGGTGCGCTTCGCCTCGATCTTGTCGCCCATCGTGCGGATATGTTCCGGTTTCGGCCCGACGAAGATCAGGTTGTGCAGCTCGACGATCTCGGCGAACTTGGCGTTTTCCGACAGGAAGCCATAACCCGGATGGATCGCGTCGGCGCCGCTGATCTCGGCCGCGGAAATGATGTTGGGGATGTTGAGGTAGCTGTCGGTCGCCGCCGGCGGGCCGATGCAGATCGCTTCGTCGGCAAGGCGGACGTGCATCGCGTCGGCATC
The DNA here is from genome assembly GCF_051965015.1 of Sphingomonas sp. SAFR-052. Lineage (NCBI taxonomy): Bacteria > Pseudomonadati > Pseudomonadota > Alphaproteobacteria > Sphingomonadales > Sphingomonadaceae > Sphingomonas > Sphingomonas sp. SAFR-052. Next base: position 77,257 of record NZ_JBQCMO010000001.1, read on the forward strand.
GGCGGTCGAATGGACCGCGACCGTCTTGATCCCCATTTCATGGCACGCGCGGTGGATGCGGAGCGCGATCTCCCCGCGGTTGGCGATCAGCAGTTTCTTGATTTCGGGCATGTTATTCCACGACCACCAGCGGCTGGTCGAATTCGACCGGCTGGCCGTTCGACACGAGGATCTGCGTCACGGTGCCGGCGGCGGGGGCGACGATCGGGTTCATGACCTTCATCGCCTCGACGATCACCAGCGTGTCGCCGGCCGCGACCTTCTGTCCGACGGCGATGAACGGCTTGGCTTCGGGATTGGCGGCGAGATACACCGTGCCGACCATCGGCGAGGTGACCGGCGGCGCGCTGCTCACCGGAGCGGCGGCGGCGCCGGCCTCGATCGTGGTGGTCGCGGCACTGGCGAGCTGCGGCGGGGGGGCATAGGCCGGCGCGGGTGCATAGGTCGCCGCCGCCTGTACCGGGGCGGGCTTGCGCACCACGCGGACCTTGCGCGCGCCGTCCTCGACCTCGACCTCGGTCAGCTGGGTTTCATCGAGCACCTGCGCCAGCGCGCGGACGAGGTCGATGTCGACGCGCATCGCGTGGCTGGTGAACGGCGTTCCTTCGCCCTGATTGTCGTCTGCCATGGTAACCCCCAATGGATTTTCTAATTATAAAAAACCGCGCCCTTGTCAGATGCGGGCGGCCGCTTCAAGCGCGACCAGATAGGAAAGCGCACCGAACCCCGCCACACTGCCGCGTGCGGCGCGGCCGACGAAGCTGGTGTGGCGAAATTCCTCGCGCGTATGCGGATTGGACAGATGGACCTCGATCACCGGGGTCTTCACCGCCTTGATCGCGTCGTGGAGCGCGATCGATGTGTGGGTATACGCGCCGGCATTGAGCAGTACCGCCTTCGCCCCATCCGCCTGCGCTTCGTGGAGCCAGTCGACCAGATGGCCTTCATGGTTCGACTGGCGCAGGTCGATCTGCAACCCGAGTTCGCGGGCGCGATCCTCCAGCATTCCGGCAATGTCGTCGAGCGTGTCCGACCCGTAGATTTCCGGCTCGCGCAGGCCGAGCAGGTTCAGGTTCGGGCCGTTGAGGACGAAGACGGTAGCGGTCAAAGGAGGCAGGCTTTCGGTTGCGGGCGCGTGGCGGCGGACCCTATATGCGGCGCACCATAGCCGGACCGGGTGCCCGAAGTCGAGACGAGGGCGCCCCGACAGGAGACGACATGCATAGCGACGGCACGATCACCATCACGGTCAATGGCGAGCATATGCGCGTCCGCGACGGCATCACGCTGGCCGAACTGGCGGCGCAGATCGGGCTGGTGCCGGAAAAGGTCGCGGTCGAGCGCAATCTGGAGGTCGTGCCACGCTCGACGCTGGCCGACGTCAAGGTGGAGGATGGCGACGAGCTGGAGATCGTGCACTTCGTCGGCGGCGGCGACCATATTGCGCTAAACGACGCCGATACGTGGAGCGTGGCCGGCCGCACTTTCCGCTCGCGGTTGATCGTCGGCACCGGCAAGTACAAGGATTTCGAACAGAATGCCGCCGCGGTCGCGGCATCGGGCGCGGAGATCGTGACCGTCGCGGTGCGTCGCGTAAACGTGAGCGATCCCAAGGCGCCGATGCTGACCGACTATATCGACCCGAGAAAGATCACCTACCTGCCGAACACCGCCGGTTGCTTCGATGCCGACAGCGCGATCCGCACGCTGCGGCTGGCGCGCGAGGCGGGCGGCTGGGATTTGGTCAAGCTGGAGGTGCTGGGGGAGGCGCGGACGCTGTACCCCGACATGGTCGAGACGCTGCGCGCGACCGAGGTGCTGGCCAAGGAAGGGTTCCTGCCGATGGTCTATTGCGTCGACGATCCGATCGCGGCCAAGCGGCTGGAGGATGCGGGCGCGGTCGCGATCATGCCGCTGGGCGCGCCGATCGGCTCCGGCCTCGGCATCCAGAACCTCGTCACCATCCGCCTGATCGTGGAAGGGGCGAAGGTGCCGGTGCTGGTCGATGCGGGCGTGGGCCAGGCGAGCGACGCGGCGGTGGCGATGGAGCTGGGCTGTGACGGGGTGCTGATGAACACCGCCATCGCCGAGGCGAAGGACCCGATCCTGATGGCGCGTGCCATGAAGGCGGCGGTCGAGGCCGGACGGATGGGATACCTAGCGGGGCGGATGCAGCGGCGGCGCTATGCCGATCCGTCGAGCCCGCTGGCCGGTCTGATATGAATTAAGTTTAATGGAACCGCCGGGTGCGGCTGCGCTTTGTATGGAGGCAATCCAGCGAGGGACACCTCGCCAACCCACAGGAGTCTTTCATGGGTGAATTCACCGACAAGCTCGCCGCCGCCGGCAACAAGGTCGCCGGAAACGTCAAGGAAGCCGTGGGCAAGGCGACCGACAACGATCGGCTGGTAGCCGAAGGCGAGGCGCAGCAGGCCAAGGGCACCGGGCAGGACGTCAAGGGCAGCGTCAAGGGCGCGCTCGGCGACAAGATCTGAGGTTAGGGCACCGCGTACCGCCGGGTAGTTGGCGGATGGTGCCGAAGGGCCGCTCCGGGAAACCGGGGCGGCCTTTTCCGTTGATATGCGGCGCGTGCGTTGCGACCCGACCGGCGGCGCGATAGGGTCGGCGATGGCCAGAGCAGACCGACTTGCCCGTACCGACACGCTGCGCAGAGAGCGCGAGGCCGACTATCGTGCGGCGTTGATCGCGGCACTGACGGCGGCGGCAGCGGGCAGGCAGGGGCTGTTCGATCACAATGCCGATCGCCGTACCCGTGCGGCGATTGCGCCGGTGATCGAGGAACTGGCTCGCATTGGGGAGGATGTCGATGCGATGCGCGTCCAACTGGCGATGCCGCCCTTCGGGTTGCATGCGGAGTTTCTGCGATCGCGCGGGCCGGTCGGGCCGCAGGCGGTCGGGGAGCGCAAACAGGCGCAGGCTTGGCTGGAGCGGTTGGGAACGTCTGAGGACTGACGGCTCGCCCTTTCCCTTCCCTGATCAGGGGGGGGAGCGACCGGCTGATCCATCGGACCCTAACGCTGACGGATCGCAGTGATCGTCGTGCTGTGGGTTATGATTTCGATCTCGGTCTTGCAATGGAGCAGGCGGACGCCGGTCTGCGCCAGCGCGCGGTCGAGGGCAGGGGCGAATTGCTCGGTCGTCTCGACTGTTTCGGCCCAGCCGCCATAGGCGCGGGCGAGGGCGGCGAAGTCGGGATTGGCGAGCGCGGTGCCGCTCAGGCGCGCAGGATATTCGCGTTCCTGGTGCATGCGGATCGTGCCGTAGCCACCATTGTCGACGAGGATGACGAGCAGATTGGCGCCGTGCTGGACGGCGGTGGCCAGTTCCTGTCCGTTCATCAGGAAATCGCCGTCGCCGGCGACCGCAACCGCAAGTTTGGTCGGTTCGCGTAGGGCCGCGGCGACGGCGGCGGGGACGCCATAGCCCATCGCGCCGCAGGTCGGCGCAAGCTGCGTCCCGGTCCGGCCATAATGCCAGTAGCGGTGCCACCAGCCTGAGAAATTGCCGGCGCCGTTGCAGATGATCGTGTCGTGGCCGGACAGCCGCTCGCGCATCGCCGCGACGCATTGGCCGAGGTCGAGCGTGACGTCGCGTGGGGCGGGGGTGGACCATGCCAGCCATTCGGCATGGGCTTCCTGCCCTGCCGGCAAGGGGTTGGCCGGCGGTTCGGCTCGGGTCAGCATGTCGGCGAAGGCGAACGGGTCGGCGGCGACGGCGAGGTCGGCGCGGTAGACGCGGTCGAGCTCGGCCGGGTCGGGGTGGATGTGGATCAGCGTCTGGTCGGGATGGTCGGGGGTGACCAGCGTATAGCCGTCGGTGGTCGCTTCGCCGAGGCGCGCGCCGACGACCAGCAGCAGGTCGGCGGATTTGATGCGCTGGACGAGCTTCGGCGAGGGGCCGTAGCCGAGGTTGCCGGCCCATGCCGCGCTGTCGTTGGCGATGGCGTCCTGTCGCCGGAAGGCACCGGCGACGGGGATGCCCCAGCGTTCGGCGAAGTTGGCGAAGGTTACACCTGTCGAGGTATCCCAGCCGGCCCCGCCGACGATCGCCACGGGGGAGCGGGCGGTGCGCAGGGCGGTCAAAACCGCGTCGAAGTTGACAGGGTCGAGCACCGTTTCGAGTTTCGCGAGCGGCGGGCGGTCGACCGCCACCGCTTCCTCGACCAGCATGTCCTCGGGCAGGGCGATCACCACCGGACCCGGCCGGCCCGAGGTGGCGGTGCGCCATGCGCGGGCGACGTATTCGGGGATGCGCGTCGGATCGTCGATGCGCAGCACCCGCTTGGCGAGCGGTGCAAACATCGTCAGGAAATCGACCTCCTGAAAGCCTTCGCGGTCGCGCATCCCGCGATCGACATCGCCGATGAACAGCAACATCGGAATCGAATCCTGCATCGCGACATGCACGCCGATCGAGGCGTTGGTGGCACCCGGCCCGCGCGTGACGAAGGCGATGCCCGGCCGCCCGGTCAGCGCGGCATCGGCGCAGGCCATGAAGCCGACCCCGCCCTCCTGCCGGCAGGTGACCAGATCGATCGCCGGCGTGTCGTGCAGCGCGTCGAGCACCGCGAGGAAACTTTCGCCGGGGACGTGAAAGATACGGTCGCAGCCATGAGTGAGAAGGGCGTCGACGAGGATGCGGCCGCCGGAACGTGAAGTTGTCATGCCCCCACGCTATCGCGGGGCGTGCAGCGACGCCAGAGCGGTGCGAAGTTGAAGGTCGGTTCACCTTCTTGACCGGCCCGACCGAGCCTGCGACATCGGCGACGCGATCAGTTGGGAGAGACGGGCGTGAACAAGCTGTACCCGAATGCCGAAGCGGCGCTGGAGGGATTGCTCCACGACGGGATGACGATCTGCGCGGGCGGGTTCGGCCTGTGCGGCATTCCCGAACGGCTGATCGACGCGATCGAAGCGTCGGGCGTGCAGAAGCTGACCATCGCCAGCAACAATGCCGGGATCGACGGACAGGGCCTCGGCAAGCTGCTGCGCAGCCGGCAGGTCGCCAAGATGATCTCGAGCTATGTCGGCGAGAACAAGGAGTTCGAGCGGCAATATCTGTCGGGCGAGCTGGAGGTCGAATTCTGTCCGCAGGGGACGCTGGCCGAACGCTGCCGCGCCGGCGGGGCGGGCATCCCGGGTTTCTATACCAAGACCGGGGTCGGCACGCTGATCGCCGAAGGGAAAGAGGTGAAGCAGTTCGACGGCGAGGACTATATCCTCGAACGCGGTATCCGCGCCGATCTGTCGATCATCAAGGGGTGGAAGGCCGATGAGGCCGGCAATCTGATCTTCCGCAAGACCGCGCGCAACTTCAACCAGCCGATGGCGACCGCCGCCAATTTCTGCGTGGCGGAGGTCGAGGAAGTGGTGCCGGTCGGCAGCCTCGATCCCGATGCGATCCACCTGCCGGGGATTTACGTGAAGCGGATGATCGTCGGTGCGCCGTACGACAAGCAGATCGAGTTCCGCACGGTGCGGGAGCGGGTTTGATGCGGCGGCCTTCCCGTGTCCCCGCGCGGGCGGGGACCCAGGGTTGCTGGTCACCGCGGTCTGCGATCGTGGCTCTGGATCCCCGCCTGCGCGGGGATACGGGCGTGGCCGGTGGGTTGGCACGTGCGCTGACCCTCGGCACCGCCGCCTTCGCCCTGTCGGGGTGCGTCGTGGCGGTGGGCAATCAGTCCGCCGCGCCGGTCGCGCCGGCGACGGTGGCGGGTGTGCCGGCGGGGATGCAGTATCTCTATGGGTCGGGCGAGGCGGGGGCGGCGAGTAGGCAGGCCTATGCCGGGCTGGTCCGCTATGTGAACCAGTATCTGCGCGACCGCACGACGCTGCGCCGGATGCCGTTGCAGGCGGTGCTGGCGCCGAACGCGACCTTGGCGCAACCGGCGCAACTGCCGTGCACCGGCAAGCCCGCCGTCGTGTTCGACGTGGACGAAACGGTGCTGCTCAACACCGGCTATGAATATGCCGATGCGCGCGGCGGGCTTGGTTATGACGCGGCGCGCTGGGAACGGTGGGAGCGGTCGGACGGGCGTGCGACACGGGCCGTGCCGGGGGCGGTCGAGGGGCTGGCGGCACTGCGCGCGGCGGGCGTGACCGTGGTGTTCAACACCAACCGAAATGCCGCGACCGCCGAATATACCGAAGCGGTGCTCAACCGCGCGGGACTCGGCCCCGCCAAACATGGCGAGACGCTGTTCCTGAAGGGCGATGCGCCGGGCGGGTCGGGCAAGGATGCGCGCCGCGCGTTGATCGCGTCGAAATTCTGCGTCGTGGCGCTGGTCGGCGATCAGCTCGGCGACTTCAGCGATTTGTTCAATGCCGGTCTGAAGCCTGCCGAACGGCGGGCGGCGGCGGATGCGCCGGCCGTCGCCAATCTGTGGGGCAATGGCTGGTTCGTGCTGCCCAACCCGGTCTATGGCACTGCGCTGGCCGGCGATTTCGACGATGTGTTTCCCAATGATCTGCGCTGGAGCGATCCCGGCGCGCGCAAGGAGTAACCGATGGCCTGGACCCGCGACGAAATGGCGGCGCGTGCCGCGCGCGAGCTGAAGGACGGATTCTACGTCAATCTCGGCATCGGCATCCCGACGTTGGTGGCGAACCATATCCCGGACGGCGTCGAGGTGACGTTGCAGTCGGAAAACGGGATGCTGGGCATCGGACCGTTTCCCTATGCCGGGGAGGAGGACCCCGACCTGATCAACGCCGGCAAGCAGACGATCAGCGAGTTGCCGCAGTCGGTGTATTTCAGCAGCGCCGACAGCTTCGCGATGATCCGCGGCGGGCATATCGACCTGACCGTGCTGGGCGCGATGGAGGTGTCGGAAGGCGGTGACATCGCCAACTGGATGATCCCGGGCAAGATGGTGAAGGGCATGGGCGGGGCGATGGACCTGGTTGCCGGGGTCAAGAAGATCATCGTCGTGATGGAGCACACGTCCAAGAACGGCGATCCGAAGTTCATCCCCGAATGCACCCTGCCGCTGACCGGGCGGAATGTAGTGGACATGATCGTCACCGATCTGGCGGTGTTCCAGCGGGCGGACCATGACAGCCCGTTCCGGCTGGTCGAGTGCGCTCCGGGGGTTTCGGCGGAAGAGGTTCGGGCGAAGACTACGGCTCGGTTCGAAGAGTAGGTTTCGGGTTCACGCGAAGGCGCGAAGTCGGGAAGAGGAAAGTGAATTTCGCGTAGAGGCGCAGAGAGGTTCGGAACGCTGCGAGCGCGGCTTGTCCGGCGAAGCCTTTCTTCCTGCTGCCACGAGCGTGAGGGACGCTGACGCGGCGGACGATCGCAACAGACGCAACCCCTTTGCGCCTTCGCGTGAACCAGAAATCTACTGCGATGCCGTTTCCGGCATCTTCCACCACAGCAGCGCGAACCCGACCGCTGCGATCGCCGCCAGCAGCAGGAACGCCGCGTTATAGCCGCCCTGCACGATCATGACGCCGGCCAGCGTCGTGCTGAGTGCGCCGCCGAGTCCCTGTACGGTCGCGACCGCGCCTTGCGCGACGTTGAAGCGGCCGGTGCCGCGCATGATCGCGGCGACCACGACCGGGAGCAGCGCGCCGAAGATGCCTGCGCCGATGCCGTCGAGCAGTTGCACGCCGAGCAGCCATGCCGGTGCGTCGGCGAAAGTGTAGAGCACCCCGCGCGCAATCAGTACGGCCATGCCGACCAGCAGGATCGGGCGATGGCCCCAGCGATCGGCATTGCGACCGACGATAATCGCGACCGGCACCATCACCAGCTGCGCGCCGACGATGCAGGCGGCGACCAGCGAGGTGGCGGCACCAGCACCGACTTCACGCCCCAGCAACTGCCCGACCGAGGGCAGCATTGCCGCATTGGCGAGGTGGAACAGGAAGCACGCCCCGGCGAAGACGGCGAGGGCGGGGGAGGCTTTGAACGTCTGGAGCAGGGTCGGCGGCGGGGTGCAGGGTTCCTCGCCATCGGTGCAACCGCGGGCGATGTCGTGGTCGATCGCCTTGTCGTCGACCGACAGGATCGCGACGATGCTGCATGCGGCAAGCGCAGCCATCAGGTAGAAGACGACCTGCGGCCCGAACTTCCACGCCAGCGCCCCGGCGAGCGCGGCGGAGACGGCGTTGCCGCCATGGTTAAAGGCTTCGTTGCGGCCGACGCGGCGGGTAAAGGCGCGCGGACCGACGATGCCGAGCGTAATCGCGGCGATGCCGGGGGCGAAGATCGCGCCGGCGACGGCGGCGAGCGACTGGGTGACGGCGACGGCGGTGAAGCCCGACACGATCGGCAGCGACAGCGAGGCGAGGGTGACGACCAAGGCGGCGGCGACCAGCAACGCGCGCTTCGCCCGGCTCTTGTCAACCAGCGCGCCCGCCGGGGTCGTTGCCAGCAGCCCGGCGATGCCGGCAATGGTCATGACCATCCCGGCGGTCGCCTCGTCCCAGCCATAGGTCGGACCGCGCACCGCCACCAGATAAATGGCGAGATAGGGGCCGAGCCCGTCGCGGACATCGGCGAGGAACGCATTCATCCAGTCGAGCGCGCGGGTATTGCGCGGGGAAACGGGCCGTTCGGAAGTTCGCTCGCGCATCGCCCGTGTCCGTATATGGTGTATGAGCGCGGCGAACGCGGGGGCGGGGCAAAGGCTCCCGCGCCACGTGAACGTAATATAATGTCGCGGACCCTTCCCGCCGCGCGCATTTTCGGTTAACGCCGCGCGATGACCAAGCCCGCCCGCACGCTGTATGAAAAGATCTGGGACGACCATGTCGTCGAACGCCGCGACGACGGTACCTGCCTGATCTATATCGACCGGCATCTCGTCCATGAAGTCACCAGTCCGCAGGCGTTCGCCGGACTGCGCGCCGCCGGGCGCGGCGTGCGGCGGCCCGACCTGACGCTGGCGGTGCCCGACCATAATCTGCCGACGACGCCGCGGGTGGATGCGCAAGGCAAGCGCCTGCCGATCGCCGATCCGGCGAGCGCCAGCCAGCTGGCGGCGCTGGAGAAGAACGCGCCCGATTTCGGCATCCGCTATATCGACGCGACCGCTGCGCAGCAGGGAATCGTCCATGTCGTCGGGCCGGAGCAGGGCTTTACCCTGCCGGGGACGACGTTGGTGTGCGGCGACAGCCATACCAGCGCGCACGGGGCGCTGGGCGCGCTGGCGTTCGGAATCGGCACCAGCGAGGTCGAGCATGTGTTGGCCACGCAGACGCTGTTGCTGCAGCAGTCGAAGACGATGGAAATCCGCGTCGACGGGACGCTGGGATACGGCGTGTCGGCCAAGGACGTCGTGCTGGCGATCATCGGCAAGATCGGTGCGGCGGGCGGCACCGGCTATGTCGTCGAATATACCGGCGAGGTCATTCGCGGCCTGTCGATCGAGGGGCGGCTGACGATCAGCAACATGTCGATCGAGGGTGGGGCGCGCGCCGGGCTGATCGCGCCCGACGAGACGACCTTCGCCTATCTGAAGGGGCGGCCGATGGCACCGACTGGCGCCGATTGGGACCGCGCGGTCGACTATTGGCGGACGCTGCCGACAGATTCGGATGCGCGGTACGACCGCGTCGTGCAACTGCATGCGAGTGACATCGCGCCATCGCTGACCTGGGGCACCAGCCCCGAGGATGTCGTGCCGATCACCGGCGTGGTGCCGTCGCCCGACAGCTTCGAAGATGCCAGCAAGCGCATCGCCGCGCAGAAGTCGCTCGATTACATGGGCCTTACGCCGGGCACGCGGATGCAAGATGTGGCCGTAAGCTATATCTTCATTGGCAGCTGCACCAACAGCCGGATCGAGGATCTGCGCGCGGCGGCCAGCGTCGTGAAGGGGCGGCATGTCGCCGACGGGATCAAGCAGGCGCTGGTCGTGCCGGGGTCGGGGCTGGTCAAGCGCCAGGCCGAGGCCGAGGGGCTCGACCGCATCTTTACCGAGGCGGGCTTCGAATGGCGGGAACCCGGCTGTTCGATGTGCCTGGCGATGAACCCCGACAAGGTGCCGCCGGGCGAACGCTGTGCTTCCACCAGCAACCGCAATTTCGTAGGGCGTCAGGGACCGGGCGCACGGACGCATTTGTTGTCCCCGGCGATGGCGGCGGCGGCGGCGGTGACCGGGCGGCTGGCCGATGTCCGCGAACTGGTGACGGAGTAAGGCGTAATGAAGAAGGTGTTGATGGCGCTGATCGCGGGCGCGGTGCTGAGCGGGGTCGCGGCGGCCTATGCGTCGAGCGTGCGGCCGGCGGTGGCCAAGCCGGTCGTGCCGCGTAGCGGGGCATAGGATGGAGCCGATCACGCAGGTCGACGGGCGCGCCTATCCATGGGGCGCCAAGAATATCGACACCGACATCATCATCCCGGCGCACTGGCTGAAGACCACGACGCGCGAGGGGCTGGGCAAGGGTGCGTTCGAGAGCGTGCGCGCCGAGCCCGGCAATATCTTCGACGATCCGCGCTATGCCGGTAGCCCGATCCTGATCGCGGGCGAGAATTTTGGCTGTGGCTCCAGCCGCGAACATGCCGCGTGGGCGCTGGGCGACATGGGCGTGAAGGCGGTGATCGCGCCGAGCTTTTCGGACATTTTCTCCGGCAACGCGATCAAGAATGGGATCGTCACCGTCGTGCTGCCGCAGGCGGCGGTCGACCGGCTGGTCGAGGTGGCGAAGGATCAGCCGATCGCGGTCGATCTGGAGACGATGACCGTCACCACCTCCTATCAGGATCGCTTTACCTTCGACCTCGACCCTTTTCGTCGACAGTGCCTGATGGAAGGGCTGGACGAGATCGGCATGACGCTGGCACAAGATACCGCGATTTCGAAATATGAGTCCGGCGTGGCCAATGCCCGACCGTGGCTCAATGGGAGAAGCGGTGATGCGGGCGTTGCTGTCGAAGGAGCCGGGCGGGCCTGAAACGCTATCGATCGGGGAATTGCCCGATCCGGTGGCGGGCAAGGGGCAGGTGGTCGTCGCCGTCCGCGCCTGTGCCGTCAACTATCCCGACGTGCTGATTATCGAGGATCGCTACCAATTCCGCCCGCCGCGGCCGTTCGCGCCGGGCGGCGAGGTGGCGGGTGTGATCGAGAGCGTCGGCGAAGGCGTCGCGGGCTGGGCGGTCGGCGATCGGGTGATCGCGGTCACCGGCCATGGCGGGATGGTCGAAAAACTGGCGCTGCCGGCCGCCGCGCTCCACCGCCTGCCACCGAACCGCAGTTTCGAAGACGGCGCGGCGCTGCTGCTGACCTATGCGACGGCGATCCATGCGCTGGTCGATCGCGGGCGGATCGCGGCAGGGCAGACGCTGCTGGTGCTGGGCGCCGCCGGCGGGGTCGGGCTGGCGACGATCGAACTGGGCAAGGCGTTCGGCGCGCGGGTCGTGGCGGCGGTGTCTTCGCAGGAGAAGGCGGACGCGGCGCGGAGGGCGGGGGCGGATGACGTCGTCGTCTATCCGTACGCGCCGCTCGACAAGGATGCGTCGAAGGCGCTGGCGAATGCGTTCAAGGGGGCGGTCGGGCCGGCGGGCGCGGACATCGTGTTCGATCCGGTGGGCGGCGACTATGCCGAACCGGCGCTGCGCAGCGTCGGGTGGGAAGGACGCTATCTGGTCGTCGGGTTCCCGGCGGGCATACCGAAGCTGCCGCTCAACCTGACCCTGCTCAAGAGTTGCGACGTGTGCGGCGTGTTCTGGGGCGCGTTCGCGATGCGCGATCCGGCGGCGAATGCGGCGCATGTGGCAACGCTGTTCCGGCTGTGGGACGAAGGGGCGATCGCGCCGAAGGTGACGGGCGTGTTTCCGCTGGAGCGCGGCGGGGAGGCGATCGCGGCGCTGGCAGCGCGTCGGGTCGTCGGGAAGTTGGTGGTGGTGCCGTAGATTTGGGTTCACGCGGAGGCGCGACGAAGAAGGTGCCTTCGCGTGAACCCTGTTCCTCCCAGGCCGAAACGCGTCGCCGTTGCGCGGAACCCGCGCTCGCCCTATCTCGCGAGGGAGGGACCATTAGGGGATTGCCATGACGACGTTCGACGACCGGGAGCGCGCTTTCGAAGCCAAATTCGCCCGTGACGGGGAAATGGCGTTCCGCGTGACCGCGCGGCGCAACAAGCTGCTGGGCCATTGGGCCGCCGAACGCATGGAACTCACCCCCGCCGAAACCGATGCCTATGCCACGTCGGTGGTGCAGGCCGATTTCGAGGAAGTCGGCGACGAGGACGTGATCCGCAAGCTGCTGTCCGATCTGGCCGCCGCCGGCGTTGATTGCAGCGAGGCCGATGTCCGTCAGGCGCTGGCCGATTGCGAGGTCGAGGCGCGCCGCCAGCTGCTGGGCAGCCTGTAATGCCGATGGAGGCACAGGCGATCGAGGCGCTGATCGTCGCTGCGATCCCCGATGCGGTGGTCGAGATCACCGATCTGGCGGGCGATGGCGATCATTATGCCGCGCGAGTGGTGGCGGAGAGTTTCCGCGGCAAACCCCGCATCGCGCAGCAGCGCGCGGTCTATGCGGCGCTCGGCGGACGGATGGGCGGCGAGCTTCACGCATTGCAACTGACGACCGGCGTCCCCACTCCACAGGCATGAACCGCCCGCTGGGCGAACGATCAAGGATATGACGATGACCGACGATACCCATGCCCGCATCGACGCGGTGGTGAAGAACAACCCGGTGGTGCTGTTCATGAAGGGCAGCCCGTTGTTCCCGCAATGCGGCTTTTCGAGCCGGGCGGTGGCGATCCTGAACCACCTGAACACCCAGTTCGAAAGCGTCGACGTGCTGCAGGATCAGGGCATCCGCCAGGGCATCAAGGCCTATTCGGACTGGCCGACTATCCCGCAGCTGTACGTCAATGGCGAGTTCGTCGGCGGATCGGACATCATGATGGAGATGTACGAAAGCGGCGAGCTGGCTGAATTGTTGGGTGGCGATAAGGCGGCGTAAGGCGGCGGTCGAAAGCCTGCATTGTGCCCGAACCGCATCGTGCCCCCGCGGAGGCGGGGCCCTAGGGCCAAGCAGGACGACGGTTTGCGCCTGTAACCCTGGGCCCCCGCCGGCGCGGGGGTACGGGCGGGTATGGGGTAGGCAGACGATTTTCGCAGTTGCCTCGACTTCGCTCAGGTGACCCAAACGAAAGACAGGCCCGGCCGCAGGCGATGCGGCCGGGCCTTCTCGTGTCGGTCCGCTTTACAGTCCGGCGCGGTCGCGTTCGACCATGCGTTCGATCGGCATGTCGCCGATCGGACCCGGCGACTGGTCGCGCGACTGGTGGGCGAAGAGCCAGCGTCCGGCAAGTCCGGCGACGACAGCCCCGGCCAGCGGTGCGAGCCAGAACAGCCATAGCTGCGACAGCGCCCAGCCACCGACGAACAGCGCCGGACCGGTGCTGCGCGCCGGATTGACCGAGGTGTTGGTCACTGGAATCGAGATCAGGTGGATGAGCGTGAGCGCGAGGCCGATCGCCAGCGGGGCGAAGGGCGCGGGCGAGCGCGCGTCGGTCGCGCCGATGATCACCAGCAGGAAGCCCGCGGTCAGCAACGCCTCGATCACGAAGGCGCTGGTCACGCTGTAATTCCCCGGCGAATGTGCGCCATAGCCATTGGCGGCAAAACCGCTTCCCACGAGATCGAAGCCCGGTTGCCCGGCCGCGATCAGCGCGATCACGGCGGCGCCGAGCGTGGCGCCGATCAGCTGCGCGACGATGTAGAGCGGCAGGTCACGCGCGGGGAAGCGCCCGGCGACGGCGAGGCCGACGCTGACCGCCGGATTGAAATGGCCGCCGGATATAAAACCGACCGCAAAGGCCATGGTGAACACGGTCAGGCCAAAGGCAAGCGAGACGCCGAGCAGTCCGATCGATCCGGGGACGCTCGCCCCCGCGGCAAGGACGGCGGCGCCGCAGCCGCCGACCACCAGCCAGAAGGTGCCGAAGGTTTCGGCGGCCAGCCGGCGGGCGGTGGCGATGGGACGGGGACGGATGCCGATAGGGTCGGCCATGGCAGATGCCCTTCGTTGCGATCGTTGCGATGACGGCCAGGGTACGGGGTGCCGGTGCGACACCCCGCCGGCCCGCGGTTATTTGCCGCGCAGCGTGTTGATGAGCGCGATGCCGAGCACGCCGCCAAGGGCCGCCGAGGCGAACGGGCGTTCGCGGACGAACTGGCGGACATAGTCGATGACCGGGCGGATCGTCTCTTCGACCGCGTCCTTCGCCTCGCCATAGGTCTGCTGCACCTTGCCGCCGAGCTGATCGGCCTTGCCTTCGCTCTGCAGCGTCTTGTCGCCGGTAGCGGCGCCGATGCCTTCCTTCAGCTTGCCGCCGAGGTCGGTTGCGGTTCCGGTCAGGGTATCGGTGTTCATATGTCGTCTCCTTGCTTGAAGAGGTTGGAATAGTCCGGGCGTTCGTCGGCCGCCGCCGGATCGGTAGGGCGCACGGTGTCGCGCGGTGCCTTCTCATCGCGGTCGAGCAGCCGGGCGACGGCGCGCCGGGCGGGTTCGCGTCCGCCGAGACCGAAGGCGAGGGCGAAGGCGACCGCGACCGCACCGAACAACAGGCCGAACGCCATGTTGATGATGTCATCGGCCAGACCCATGAAGCGCAGGCCGATCGCGGCGCCCAGCACGATGATCGCGACCCGCACGACCGGGGCGGCGGCACGCGCACCACCGTCGCCGCTGCGTTCGATCGCATGCGCGATCAGCCGGGCGATGACGACCGCAGCGAAGATGATGACCGACCCGAACACGACCTGTCCGAACAGCGTCAGCACTTCGGCCATGATCTGCGAGCCATAGTCGAAGCTGAGTTGGCGGAACGCCTCCATCAGCCCGAAGATCAGCACGGCGATAAAGACGCCGTTGCCGACCAGCTTCGACGGGCGGAAGCCGGCGGTGGTGCCAGCGGCGTCGCTGGTCGCCTGCTGCCACAGGCCGGTCGCGCCGATCGCACGGTCGAAGCCGGTGGTGCCGAGGAACTGGGTCAGCAGCCGCGCGGCGAACTTGCCGATCGCATAGGCGACGGCGAGGATCAGCGCGGCGGCGATGACGTGCGGGATCGCGTCGAGGATGATGCGCAGCATCGCGGTCGCCGGCTGCGAGATCGCGGCAATGTTCAGCGTGTCGAGTGCGGCGATCGCGACCGGGATGATGATGAGCGCGAACACGATCGCGCCGAGCGTGCGGGCGAGCATCGCCGGATCGGCGGGCGCCGTATCGCCGAGGCGTGACGACAGCCGTTCGACATGGCTGGCGGTGACGACCGCCTCCACTGCCTTGCGCGCGACCTTCGCCAGGACATAGCCGAGAAAGAAGATCAGGCTGGCGCCGATGATGTGCGGCACCGCCTGTCCGAAGCCGCGGAGCATGTCGCCGAGCGGGCCGGTCGCGCCGGTCAGGCCCAGCGGCTGCACGGCGAGGAACAGCGCGATCAGCAGCACGACCCAATAGGCAGCGTCGCCGACCTGCGCACCGATGCTGTCGGGATGGCGTTCGCCATAGCCGGGTTCATTGGCATGACGCGCGAGCGGGGTGCGGTTCACCAGCTTGGCGACCCCCCATTTGATCCCGCGTGCGATCAGCCAGCCGATGCCGAGGATGATGAGCGCGGCAAGGATGCGCGGGCCCCATTGTTCGACGTAGAAGAGCAGTTGCGAACCGAATTCGCGGCCGTGCGACACGACGGTGCCGCCCGCATATGTGACGTCGTTCATGACGATTTCCTGTGCTGAAGGGCGTCAGAGCGCCGGCGGATTGGTGAGGATGCCGCAGCCGGCAGCGGCGCGCGCGACCTCCAGTGGGACCTTCGGATCCTTGACCGCGCTTGCCGCGCGGACGAAATCGCCGACGGTCAACCGGCCGGGGCTGGTGTCGCCTTCGCGCGCGGCACGTGCGGCGCGCCCGAGTTGCTGCAACTGGCCCAAGGACAGATTGGCCTCCAGCCGGTCGCCAACGCATTGCGACTGGGTAGGCTGAAATCCATAGCCTTCGAGCGACGATGCGATCTTTGCCGAAGGGTTGATACAACCCGACAGCGCAAATCCCATCGCCGTGGTGGCCACGACAATGCTTCCGATCCGCATGATATTTCCCCTATTTAGACGGGATTAACCATGCGGAACCTGGAAATATCCTAGGTATATATGCACCAACCTACCAAGTACTTTGCCAAAAGCGGCGCAAACCTGCCGTTTATCGGGCCGGCGGGGTGGCTATTGGTGTGGGGGGACCCGGGTGGGCGGACCGGCGGGGGTGCCGGTCCGCCCGAATTGAAGCGCGAACGCATCGGGTATCCTCGACAATGCAGGGCGCGTGCCAGTTCCGGAAAGTGCGGGTTTTGGCGGGGGATCGCAGTTAACCGGCGTTCACCAACCGTGCGATGTGTAAGCCGTCCCGACAGGTTGGATGCGTGATGTAAATTACACTTGTAAACGTAACGACCACGGGTGTAGTCATCGTCCATGGCCGAACGAATCAGCGATGCCGAGCATGCCGTGATGGAAGTGCTCTGGGACAAGAACCCGCTCACCGCGCAGGAGGTGGTCGAACGCGTCGCCCCGACGCGCGACTGGAGCGCGAATACCGTCAAGACGCTGCTCGGCCGGCTGCTCGCCAAGGAAGTGATCGGCGCGGAGGAGGATGGGCGGCGCTACCGCTATCGCCCGCTGGTCGCGCGCGAGGAATATGTCGCCGGGGAATCGCAGAAGTTCATCGATCGTCTGTTCGGTGGCAGCCTGACCCCGCTGGTCGCGCATCTGGCCGAACGCGACCAGTTGAGCGCGCGTGAAATCGACGAGATCGAGGCTCTGTTAAAGGCGCTGAAACAATGATCGGATGGGCGGTAGAGACGATCGCGGCGGCGACGCTGCTGATGCTGCTGGTGCTGATGTTGCGCGGCCCCGTCGCAAGGCGGTTCGGTCCGCAGGCGGCCTATGCGCTATGGGCGCTGCCGGCGCTGCGCATGATCCTGCCGCCCATTCCCGATGCATGGCGCCCGGTCGACATCGCGCCGATCGGTGCCGCGACCGAACCGGGCGTCATCATGCTGGGCGTGCCGGTCGCCGAAGTGCCGGCGCTGCCGCAGGGGTGGGGCATGGCCGACGTCCCGCTGGCGGTGATGGCGCTGTGGCTGCTGGGCGCGGTCGCGTTCGTGACGTGGCATATCGTCCAGCATCAGCGCTTTTGTGCAAAGGTGCTGGCGTCGGGGCGGGCGAAGGGTCTGGCGGGCGGGCACGTCAAGATGATCGAATCGCGCCATGCCGCCGGGCCGCTCGCCTTTGGCGTGGTGCGTCGCTACGTCGCGATGCCGGTCGATTTCCGCGAACGCTATGACGAGCGCGAACAGGCTTTGGCGCTGGCGCATGAACTGGGTCACCATGCACGCGGCGACCTGCTTGCTAACTGGTTCGCGCTGGTCGTGCTCGGCTGCCACTGGTTCAATCCGGTCGCATGGCGCGCGTTCCGGGCGTTCCGCGCCGATCAGGAGATGGCGTGCGATGCGATGGTGCTGGCCCGCGCCACGCCCGGCGTCCGCCACGCCTATGCCACCGCCATCGTCAAGTCTGCGCATGGACAGGGGCTGTCGGCCGCCTGCCACCTGCACGGCGTCCATGAACTCAAAGGGAGGCTTATCATGTTGTCCAAGCACCGGGTGATGTCGCCCATGACGAAGCGCGTCGCCGGGGGCGCGACGCTGGCGCTGGCCGTGCTGGGCCTGGGGATCACCGCGTCGGGGACGCAGGCGGCCGAGACGCTGCGCGGCAAGGTCGAGGATGCGACGGGCGTCGAGATCGCATCGGTCGAGGCGAAGGCGGCGGCGGTGCTGGCGCCGGTCGCGGCGATCGTGCCGGCCCAGGCGGCGACGCTGCCCGTGGTGCCGGCCGAACCGGCCAAGCCCGCACCGTTGCCGCAACCGGCGGTGCCGGCGACCGCGCCGAAAGTGCCGATGCCCGTTACCGTCGTGATGCCGCCGATGCCCGGCTTGACGGCAAAGCTGGCCGCACCGGGCGACGGGAAGGTCCGCAAGATCGTCGTCCAGCGCTACGATGGCGAGGGCAAGCTGATCGGGCAGAGCGTCAGTAACGTTCCCGAGGTGAATGTCGTCAGCGGCAATTGCGGTCCGGGCAGCCAGACCAGCATCACTCGCAACGACGGCGGCAAGCAGGTCACGACCATCTGTTCCGACCGTATCCGCATCATCACCCGGCAGGCCGCCGCCCGCGCCCATGACGGCGCCCGGCTGGCAGCGCTGGGGGCGGCGGCAGCGGCGCGCAGCGAGGCGGCGGCAGCACGCGGCGAAGCGCAGGCGGCACAGGGCCGCATCTATGCCCGCCAGGGGATGCAGACTGCGATCGCCAGCCTGCGCTCCACCCGCGCATCGATCGCAGCCAATAAGGACATGCCCGAAGCGGGTCGTCGCAGCGCCCTTGCCGGCATCGACGAAAGCATTCGCGAACTTGAGGCCGAGCTCGATAGCGAGGACTGATCCGGGATCCACGGACGTTCTGCCCCGTTCGTCCGTGGCAGGGCCGGTCGGCTTCGTGCCGGCCGGTCCGCTTGTATCCGACGCCGCCAGCGGCCATCTCCCGTCCCGATGGCAGACTATCCAACCGGCATCGCCCAGCCGCTCGAACCGCTGGTGACCCGCGTGCTGGCGCGCAATGCCTCCCCCTACACCCATAGCGGTACGCAGAGCTTCGTTGTCGGGGGCAAGGGCGCGGTGGCGGTGATCGATCCGGGGCCGGTCGACGACGTGCATCTGGATGCGATCCTCGCCGCGGTCGCCGAGCGCGAGGTCGCGGCGATCCTGTGCACCCATACCCACCGCGACCACAGTCCGGGCGCGGCACCGCTGGCGGAGCGGACCGGGGCCGCGATCATCGGTTGTGCGCCGCTGACGATGGATGACGAAGGGCCGCGATCGGACGCGGCGTTTGACGTTGATTACCGGCCCGACCGGGTGCTGGCCGATGGCGAAGCGGTGGCGGGCGATGGCTGGACGCTGGTCGCGGTGGCGACGCCGGGCCACACGTCGAACCATCTGGCCTTCGCACTGCCCGAGAGCGGCGCGCTGTTCAGCGGCGACCATGTCATGGGCTGGTCGACGACGATCGTGTCGCCGCCCGATGGCGACATGGGCGATTACATGGCCAGCCTGTCCAAGCTGCTCGATCGCGACGACCGGGTCTATTACCCGGCACATGGCGATACAGTCGAAAACCCGCAGCGACTGGTGCGCAGCATGCTCGGTCATCGCAAGCAGCGTGAGGGGCAGATTGCGCGCGCCATCGAACGTGGCGTGCATGACGTGCCGGCGATGGTCTCGGCCATGTATGTCGGGCTGGCAGCGGGGCTGGTGGGCGCGGCGCGGCGATCGGTGCTGGCGCATCTGATCGACATGGAACGGCGCGGGATCGTGCGGCAGGAGGCGGACACATGGCATCGCGGGTAAGGCCGCAGGCGGTGCGGCTGGCGGCGGCGGTGGTCGTGCTACTGGCGCTCGCTGGCGGATGGCTGCTGTGGCAGCGCTATGAGGAAAGGTACACCGTCACCACGGAGCCCGACAGCGGACAGGCGGTGACGCGGATCATCACCGCGCGGCTATCCGGCGCGAGCGCGCTGAAGGTCGCATCGCTGTCGGGCACATTGCAGGCGACGGCCAGCGACGTGCGCGGCTTCGGCTGGCTGCGGTCGGATCAGGTGGTCAAGATGCCCTATTCGGTCGACTATTTTGTCGATGTCGGCGGTATCGGCGAGGGGCAGCTGAGCTGGTCAGCGGATACGCGGACCTTGGTGGTCGATGCGCCCGACGTGACGGTGGCCCGGCCGAATATCGATGAGGCGGCGCGCACGCTGGTGCAGACCAATGGCGTCTATGTCACGCGCGAGGCGGCGGCGGCGTTGTCGCAGCGCGTATCGGCCGTGGCACAGGCGCGGGCCGAGCGGGAGGCGCACAGTCCCGAACGGCTGGCGCAGGCGCGTGAAATGGCACGCGCCGGGCTGGCGCGGCTGCTTGCGGCCCCGCTGGCCGCGGCAGGTGAGGGGGATGTGCGGGTCGTCGTGACCTTTCCGGCCGAGCGGGGGCGCCGCGATGGTGAGCGCTGGGACGTTTCGACGCCGCCCGCCGAGGTGCTCGGCAATCGGCGGTGACAAGGGGCGGGCGGCCCGCTAGGGGGCGGTTTGCAGAAACCCGTTCGTGCTGAGTAGGGGCTGAGCGAAGTCGAAGACCCGTATCGAAGTACGCTTGGCAGCCCTTCGATACGCCGTTTCGACAGGCTCAACGGCTACTCAGGGCGAACGGATGGTTTGGTGATCCGAACGGGTTGCCGTAGGAGACGATGATGAACGCGCGCACCGAATTGCCCACCGGCACTGATTTGCTGGCCGAGATCGACCGGCTGCGCGGTGAGCGCAACGCCGTCATCCTCGGCCATTATTACCAGAAGCCCGAGATCCAGGACCTTGCCGATTTCGTCGGCGACAGCCTCGACCTCAGTCGGAAGGCGGCGGCGACCGATGCCGATGTCATCGCGTTTTGCGGCGTGCGCTTCATGGCGGAGACGGCGAAGATCCTGTCGCCCGACAAGACGGTGATCCTGCCCGACATGGACGCCGGCTGTTCGCTGGAGGATAGCTGCCCGCCCGAACAGTTCGCGGCGTTCCGCGCGCAGCATCCCGACCATATCGCGCTCACCTACATCAACTGTTCGACCGAGGTGAAGGCGCTGTCCGACATCATCGTGACGTCGTCGTCGGCCGAAAAGATCCTGGCGCAGCTGCCCGCCGATCAGAAGGTCATCTTCGGCCCCGACCGCAATCTGGGCGGGTATCTGATGCGCAAGACCGGGCGCGACATGTTGTTGTGGCCGGGGGTGTGCATCGTGCACGAGGCGTTCAGCGAAACCGAGTTGCTGAAGCTGAAGGCGCAGCATCCCGGCGCGCCGGTTGCGGCGCACCCCGAATGCCCGGCGATCATCCTCGACCATGCCGATTATGTCGGGTCGACCAGCGGGATCCTCGATTATGCCAAAGCGATGGCCGGCGACACGCTGATCGTCGCGACCGAACCGCATATCATCCACCAGATGGAAAAGGCGGTCCCGGAAAAGACGTTCATCGGCGCGCCGGGGGCGGACGGGAACTGCAACTGCAATATCTGCCCGTACATGGCGCTTAACACGCTCGAAAAGCTGTACATTGCGCTGCGCGACCTGTCGCCGCGGATCGAGATCGAGGAAGGGTTGCGCCAGCGGGCCAAGGTGTCGCTCGACCGGATGCTGGCGATGGCGAGCGGTACGGTGGGGCTGGGCGACCTGGGACCGTTGCGGGCGGGGTAAGCCTGTAGTGCGCGGGCGCGGGGTTACGCCCGAGCCCGTGTTGGCAGGTCGTCGCGCATGGGCAGCGGGCGCTGCCCCAGCCAGTGGGCAAGCCCGCCCCGGCGCAGCCCGGTGATCGTACCGAGGAGCACCAGCAGCGCGGCGACGACCACGCCGATCGCGACCAGCGCGGAACGCTGCCCGCCTGACGCCCAGATCGCCGATAATGCCCAGAAGAACACCAGTGCATAAGGCGGGCAACCGCGTCCGGCGACCAGCGCCGCCGCGGCGATCACCCCGCCCAGCACCACGATCGCCGCGGCGACGACGGGCGTCTCCCCGCCGAAATACACGCCGTGCGCACGCAGCGTCGCGGCGATGTTGACGATCGAGGCGACGGTCAGCCAGCTCGCCAATGCGGTCAGCGGCAGGACCGCACACCAGCGCTCACCGGTGGTGAAGCCCATCGGCGAGGTCGACAGGATGCGGTAGCTTTTGAGCAGGCACAGCAGCGTGAACAGGATGATCGCGACCGACGGCACGCCCAGCCCCGCGACCTGGGTATAGGCCGCCCAAAGCGCATTACCGAAGAATGCCCCGGCGGCGGGGCCGCGCAGCCGGGCGAGCAGCGGATTGTCGCGCTGCGACGGTAATGCCTGATAGATCGCGAACACCAGCGCCCCGGTATAGAGCGCGCCCCAGATCGCGAACGCCCATCCCGCCGGGGTAACCAGCGTCCGGACGGCATTCGACTGCGCACCGATGGTGCGCCCGAAGCCGATCATCGGCAGGAACGGAGTCAGGATTTGCGCCACGGCGCAGACCAGCGGAAGCGCGCGCGACGTCGAAACTACGTCGGCGCTATCGGGGGAAGCCGTCGTCATGGCGTGCAAACTCGCAACCGCAAATTAAGTTGCCAAGTGCTACTTGCGGATAAGTTCCCAAAACAGGACGATTTTAGGACCTGATCCACTCGCGTGGAAGCGGCACCGGCCCGCTCCCCCACCCGATCACCCATTCAGGATACGCTGTGGGTGGTCGGGTGGGGGAGTGGGCCGGCGCCGCCCTGATCCGGCTTTGCCGGATCAGACTTAAGGTCCGCGGCGCCCTGCCGATCGCTCGCCGAAGCGGGCGTAGAGCGTCGGCAGCACGAACAGCGTCAACAGTGTGGCGGAGAGCAGCCCGCCGATGACGACCGTCGCCAGCGGCTTCTGCACCTCCGCCCCCGCACCCGACCCCAGCGCCATCGGCACGAAGCCGAGGCTGGCGACCAACGCGGTCATCGCGACGGGGCGTAGGCGTAGCATCGCCCCGGTCCGCGCCGCTTCCGCCCGCGCCATGCGACCGGCGACCAGTTGCTGGATCGAGCTGACCATGACCAGCCCGTTGAGCACTGCGATCCCCGACAGCGCGATGAAGCCGACCGCTGCCGACACCGAAAAGTCGATGCCGCGCGCGTAGAGCAGCAACACCCCGCCGACCATCGCGAACGGCACGCCGGTAAACACGATCGCCGCATCGCGCACCGATCGGAGCGCGCCGTAGAGCAGCAACAGGATCAGCACGAAACAGGCCGGTACGACCAGCTTCAGCCGGGCGGTGGCGGAGGCGAGGTTCTCGAACTGCCCGCCCCAGACCAGATAGCTGCCCGAGGGCAGGCGGACCTTCGCCGCGATTGCTGCCTGTGCATCGCCGACGACCGAGGCGACATCGCGCCCGCGGACATTGGCCTGCACCACGACGCGGCGCTTGCCGTTTTCGCGGCTGATCTGGTTCGGGCCGTCGACGACGCGGATCTCGGCGACGCTGGAGAGCGGTACGCTGCCCCCGCCCGCGATCGGCACCGGCACGCGTTGCAGCAGTTGCAGGTCGGCGCGCTGGGTGTCGGACAGGCGGATGACGATCGGTACCCGCCGGTCGCCTTCGAAGATCACGCCCGAGGGTCGCCCTCCGATGGTGGCGGTGATGACGTCCTGCACGTCCTGTGCGGTGACGCCGCGCTGCGCCATCGCCATGCGATCGACGCGGATGTCGAGCATCGGCAGGCCGGTCGTCTGTTCGACCTTCACGTCCGCCGCGCCCCTGGTCTGACGCAGTACGGCGGCGATCTGTTCGGCGGTACGGTTCATCGCGTCGAAATCGTCGCCGAAGACCTTCACCGCGATATCGCCGCGCACGCCCGCGATCAGTTCGTTGAAGCGCATCTGGATGGGCTGGGTGATCTCATAGGCGTTGCCGGGAATCTTCGAGAGGTCGTGCTCGATCCGCTCGACCAGTTCCGCCTTGGGCAGGCGCGGGTTCGGCCATTCGGACCGGGGTTTGAGGATGACGAACATATCGGTGGCGTTGGGCGGCATCGGGTCCGACGCCAGTTCGGCGGTGCCGGTCTTCGAATAGACGAAGCGCACCTCGGGTTGGCGCGACATGAGGCGTTCGATCGGGACCTGCATCGCCTGGCTCTGCTGGACCGAGGTAGCTGGGATGCGCAGCGCCTGGATCAGCAGGTCGCCTTCGTCGAGTTGCGGCAGGAACACTTGTCCGAGCCCAGCAAAGGCGAGCAGCGCGACGATCAGGCTGGCGATGCCCGCGCCGATGGTCAGCGACGGGCGTTTCATGGCGCGGTCAAGGCCGGGTTCGTAGCGGCGTTTCAGCCACGACACGATCCGCCCGTCCTTCTCCTCAATCCGCCGCGACAGCAGGAGCGCGATCATGGCGGGGACGAAGGTCAGCGACAGGACGAAGGCGAAGGCGAGCGCGATGATGACGGTCAGTGCCATCGGCACGAAGGTCCGCCCCTCGACCCCCGACAGGGTGAGCAAGGGAACGTAGACGAGGATGATGATCGCCTGTCCATAGACCGAGGGCCGGATCATCTCGCGCGCCGCCGCCGTAACGGTTTCGAGGCGTTCGTCGGTGGTCAGCAATCGTCCTTCGCCATGTTGCCGGTCGGCAAGGCGGCGCATCGCGTTCTCGACGATGATGACCGCACCGTCGACGATCAGCCCGAAATCGAGCGCGCCCAGACTCATTAGATTGGCCGACACCCCGGCATGCAACATGCCGAAACCGGTCAGCAGCATCGTGATCGGGATGATCAGCGCCGCGATCACCGCCGCGCGAAAATTGCCGAGCAGCAGGAACAGCACGACGATGACCAGTACTGCGCCTTCAGACAGGTTCTTGGCGACGGTGGCGATGGTCGCGTTGACCAGCGCGGTCCGGTCAAGCACCGGCTGCACCACCACGTCGGGCGGCAGCGAGGCGTTGATCGACTGGAGCTTGTCGGCGACCGCCGTCGCAACGGTCCGACTGTTCTCGCCGATGCGCATGATCGCGGTGCCGACAACGACTTCGGTGCCGTTTTCGGAGGCCGACCCCATCCGCACCGCCTGACCGGTGCGCACGGTCGCGACCTGATCGAGCGTGATCGGCACGCCTTCGCGAGTGGCGATGACCATGCGCGACAAATCGGCGGCGCTGCGCACCAGCGCGTCGGAGCGCACCGCCAGCCCCTCGCCACTGCGATCGACGAAGCCGCCGCCGACGCTGCTGTTGTTGCGTTCCAGCGCGGTGCCGAGTTCGGTCAGCGTCAGGTTGAGCGCCGCCAGCCGCTGGATATCGGGGACGACGAGGAACTGCTTGGCATAGCCGCCGATCGAATCGACCCCGGCCAGCCCCGGCACGGTCTTGAGCAGCGGGGTGACGATCCAGTCCTGCGCGGTGCGCAGATAGGTCGCCTTGTCCTCTTCGCTGACCAGCCGTTCGCCCTCGGGCGTGATATAGCTGCCATCGGGCTGCTGGCCGGGCTCGCCGGGCTTGTGCACGTCGTCGGCGCGGTGCTGCAGCCGGACGGTGTACATATAGACTTCGCCCAGACCGGTGGCGATCGGTCCCATTTCCGGCGTGACGCCGGGGGGCAGGCTTTCCTGCACCCCCTGCAACCGTTCGCCGACCTGTTGCCGCGCGAAATAGATGTCGGTCGATTCAGCGAAGACGGCGGTGATCTGCGCAAAGCCGTTGCGGCTGAGCGAGCGGGTATATTCGAGGCCGGGCGTGCCGGCGAGCGCGGTCTCGATCGGGAACGAGACCTGTTTCTCGACCAGTTCGGGCGAGAGGGCGGGGGCGCGGACGTTGATCTGCACCTGGTTGTTGGTGATGTCGGGCACGGCGTCGATCGGCAGGCGATAGAGCGACCATGCGCCGATGGCGGTGGCGATCAGGGTCAGCAACAGCACCAGCCAGCGCTGCGCGACCGACCACGATACGATGCGGGCGATCATCGATCAGTGGTCCGCATGGGTGGCTTCACCCTTGCCGAGTTCGGCCTTGAGCGTGAAGCTGCCGGTGGTGGCGATCTGTTCGTTGCCCGACAGCCCCTTGTGCACGACCACCGCGCCGCCCGATGCCGTGCCGAGTTCGACCGGAACCGCCCTGAACCCGGTCGGCGTGCGGACGAACACGACCGACCGGTTCTCGACCGTCTGGACGGCGGTGGTCGGCACGCGGATCGCGCCGGTGCCTTCGCTGCCGGTCAGGCGGATCGCGGCGGTTACCGGCTCGCCGACCCGCCACTGGCCACCGCGATTGTCGAGCGTGGCGATGGCGGGGACGAGGCGGGTTTCGGCGTCGAGCGCGGGCGAGACGAAGCGGACGCGCGCGGTCGTCTCGCGACCCGGCGCGGTGACGGTGACGACATTGCCTGGCGCGATGCGGCCGGCATCCTCGGGCTTCAGGCTGAGCGTCAGCGCGACGCGTGACAGGTCGGCGACGCGGAACAGTTCGGCATCCGCAGCGATGGTCTGGCCCAGCACCACCGGGCGGGTGATGATCCGCCCGCCGATGGGCGAAACCACGCTGATGCGGTTGAGGCTGCCGCCGCCGCCGCCGGTCGCGGCCATCATGCTTTGCGCCTGGGTGAGCGCGATGCGTGCCTCGGTCGCGGCGGTGCGTGCGGCGACGAGGTCCTGTTCGGGCGAGACCTGTTGCGAAAACAGTCGCTGCTCGCGGGCGAGATTGGTGTTGGCGAGCGCGAGGCGGGCGCGGGCGGCCTGTACCTCGCCCTTGATCTGCGCGGCCTCACGGCTTTCGATGACGGCGAGGGTCTGACCCCGCGCGACCCCTTCGCCGAGATTGCGGTTGAGCGCGACGATCCGCCCGCCGATCGCGGCGGAAACGACCTGCGTCGCCTGCGGATCGCCCTCGACGATCGCCGGGATATCGATCGTCGCTGCGCCGTCATTGGTCGGGCGGCCGAGTTCGACGCCGGCGAGCGCAATCTGTTCGGCGGTCAGCGTGACGGCTTCCTCGTCATGCTCGCCGCCATGGTCCTCGCCATGCTCGGCCTCGGCGGTTTCGTTGGTCGGCGCGTCGGCCGCGTTGCAGGCGGACAGCAACAGGGCGAGCGCGAGGGTGGTGCGCAGGGTCATCACGGTTTCTCCGCAAGCGGCGCAGCGGCGGTCAGCCGATCCAACTGCGCGCGGGCATTCTGATAGTCGGCAAGCGCGTCGATCGCGGCGAGCCGGGTTTCGGCGAGGGTACGTTCGACGTCGAGCAATTCGATCTGGCCGAACTTGCCCTCGCGATAGCCGATGCGGGCGATGCGCGCGGCCTCCTGCGCGGCGGCGAGGGCCGGGCCGGCGGCGGTGCGCGCGGTGGTCGCGGCATTGGCGGCCTGGACCTGCGCATCGGTGATCGCCTGCGCCACGTCGAGTGCGGTGACGCGGGCCTGCGCCGCGGCACGGGTGCGTTCGGCGCTGGCCTGCGCGATCGCGGCACGGCCCCGGTCGAACAGGGGGATCGGCAGCGACAGCGCGACGACGGCGGCGGTGTCGTTGGTCGCTTCCAGCCGCCGGATCGCCGGCCCGACATTCAGGTCGGGGATGCGTGCGGCACGGGCGAGGCGGACGCCGGCATCGGCAACGGCGATATCGACTTGCGCCGCCGCCAGTGCCAGCGTGCCGTCGGCAGTGACCGGCGCGGCGGGGCCTTGGGCATCGGGGGGCAGGCGATCCAGCAGCCCGTCTTCGAGGGCACCGATGACCGGCTGCCCGGTACGCCGCGCCAGATTGGTGCGTGCCGCCGCCGCCAGCCGCTCGGCGCGTTCGATGCCGGCCTCGGCATTGAGGCGCGCGACCTCCGCCCGCTGACGTTCGAGCGGCGACGCGCGACCGGCCTCGACCCGGATCGTCGCGACGCGCAGCGCTTCGGTGGCGATGCGCGCCTGTTCGCGTGCGGTCGCGACGCGGCGGTCGGCGGCGAGCGCGCCGACATAGAGCTGCGTGATCTGCAGCCGCAGGTCGGCGGCGATCACCGCCGCTTCGATCCGGGTGCGCGACAGCTGCGCCCCGGCAACCGCGCCGCGCGCACCGCGCTTGCCGCCGAGTTCAATGGGTATGGCGATGCCCAGCGTCGTCTCGGCGCTGCGCAGTCCCTGATAGGCGCCCGATCCGACGATATTTTCGATCTGCGCCTGCACCTGCGGATTGGGGCGCAGCGCAGCGACGGCCTGTGCCTGTTCGGCGGCGTCGATCGCGGCGGTGGCGGCATCGATCGCCGGCGCGGACCCGCCGCCTATGCGTAGCGCCTGTTCGAGCGTGTAGACCGGCCCCGGATCGGGCACGGTTTGCGCCATGGCCGGACCGGCGCACGACGCCGCGGCCAGAGCGACCGCGAACCAGATTTGCATGATAGAGAATTCCCGACGAACTGCATCAGGCCGGTCGGAACCGGCCGGCGGCGTTCGTCAGGCGGCAGGCGGTCGCAGCCCCGGATCGATGCCGCGCGATCGTTGCCCACGATCCTGCGCCAGCGTGGCCGGATTGGCCATCGCTGGCGACAACAGCGTCAGCGCCCCCCGCTGCGGCATGCTGAAGGTACCGGCATGGCAGTTGCCGTGGTGGTGCAGCGCCGCCTTGTCGCTGTCGCCGCCATCGGGGGCGGTGTCGGCATCGTCATGGACCGGACCCGAACATTCGACGGTCGCCGGCCCGGCCGATTCGCGCGCATGCACCGTGGTCGCCAGCACCAGCGACGACAGCAACAGGATCAGCAACAAGGACCAAGCTCGGGTCAGCACGAGCCCGATACTATCGTATCCGCGAGGGAAAGTCATCACAGGACTGGACGATCAGGAAAGATATGTTATCACATTTCACATGCTACAAACGTTCGAACGCAGACGGTCCGCGCCACCCGCCCATGCCTGTACGACAGCAGACGGGCAGGGGATCGACGCCATCCTCGCCGAACCAGTCAACCTCGCCATCTGGCAGCGCGACGATGCTCCGGTGGTCGACTCGGGTGATCTCGACGCAGTGGCAGATGTTGCGCTCATCGTCCCGGCTGGAGCACGCTCGGCGATACCGGACGCACTGATAGCGGCGGGCTATGACGATGCGCTGGCGGCGCTGCTCGGGCACGATATCGCCGACCTCGCCGCGCGCTTCGCGGCGCTGCTGGCGCTCGACCGGGTGGCGATCCGGCTGGAGGTGGTCGAGACCGATGCGTGTCGCCGCTTCCACGCCGATTATGTCGCGGTGCGGCTGATCTGCACTTATGCCGGGCCGGGAACGCAGTGGCTGGCGAACGACGATGCCATGGCGCTCGCGGCAGGGGTCGAGCCGACGACGATCCGTTCGATCCCGACCGGCGACGTCGCGCTGTTCAAGGGGCACGACCGGTCCGACACGCCGATCGTCCACCGCTCGCCGCCGATCGCCGGCACGGGTACCCGGCGGCTGGTGCTGGTGATCGACCCGGCGCGCACCGATCAGCCGGCGGCGGCGATCGGTTCCGCTGCGACGGGCGCGAAGCCGGCGAGATAGGGGTGCGCCAGCACGCGGCGGGCATTGCGCTCGCCGATCGCCGTGTCGTTGACGAGGCGGCTGCCCGCCACCGCGCGATATTGCGCGACACAGGCATCGATCCGGGCGAAGCGCGCCCCGGCCGCCCCGGCGCGGGTGTAGAAATCCCAGTCGTTGCAATTGTGGAAGCTGGGATCGAACCCGCCGACCCGTTCCACCATCGCGCGGCGGACCACCGACCAGCTCGGCCCGATCACGCCTCCGCTGGCCAGCCCGGAGCGGATGCAGTCGCCGTCCCAACCGCATTCGGGATCGGTCGGATCCGCATCGCCCTCTACCCGCGCGAAATGGCCCACGATGATGTCGTTGGCGGTGCTGGTCGCCTTCCCGAGCAACGCCCGTGCCGCACCGGGCAGCCAGACATCGTCGCTGTCGAGAAACGCGATCCAATCGGCGGTGGCGACCGCCGCGCCGCTGTTGCGCGCCTGCGACGCGCCGACATTGCGCGGCAGGATCATCGCGACGACGCGCGGGTCGGCGGCGGCGAGGGCGCGGATGACGGCGGCGCTGTCGTCGCTCGACCCGTCATCGACCACGATCACCCGCTCGGGTGCCGGCACCTGCGCCAGCACGCTCGCCACCGCATCGGCGACGACGTGCGCGCGGTTATGGCACGGGATGACGACGTCGTACGACGCGACGAACGGATCGGCGGATTGCAGCATTCCCGCCCCATGCCAGAACCGCGCCCACGATCAAGCGCCGGAACCGTACCCGCTCATCGCCCGCCGCCGTACCGCAGCCTGGCACCTGCATAGAAATACCGCCCGACCGGCGAGATCGGCACGTTGGTCTCGAACCCGATATCGGGTCGCTGGTCGCCCAGATTGTTGACGCCGCCATAGAAGGAGAAATCGTCGTTGACCGCGACCTGCGCCTGAACGTCGTGGCTCCACAATTCCTTGTACAGAAAATAGCGCGGGTCGACGAGGCTAGGGTTGCTGTCGGTATCGATCCGGGCGAAGCGGCGGACGCCGTTCTGCCAGCGCAGATTATAGCTGAGCGTCAACACGCCGCTGTTCCACGTCGGCGAGAAGGCCAGCGTGTAGCGCGGGCGGAAGGGTTGATCGACATTGTTCTCGGTCACCGCGCCCGGCGTCGCCACCTGTTCGAGCCGGTCAAGATAGCCGCCGACCAGCCGCAGGTCGAAATCACCCGCCGATGCGGTCGAGAAGCGATAGGTCAGGTTCAGTTCGGCGCCCGCGGTGCGGAAGGCGGCGACGTTTTGCGGCTGGACGATGAAGCCGTTGATGAAGCCGCTGCCGGCGCGGCGGGTGATCGACCCGCAATAGGCATTGTCGAGGTTCGGCTGATCGACGCACAGTTGCGCGATGGTATTGGCGTCGGGGGTATTGATCGCATCGCGCAGATCGATGTCGTACCAGTCGAGCGCGATCGACAGGCCCGGCACGAAATCGGGACGCAGGACGAGGCCGGCGGTCCAGGTGCGCGCGACTTCGGGGCGCAAATTGCGATTGCCCTCCTGCGTGCCCGGAATGAAGATCGTCGCATCGGGATTGTTGGCGGCGGTGAAGTTCGCGAAATCGCCACCGGCGGCGGCGATCAGCGTCCGGCAATTCTCGGCGCGGAACGACGTGCCGAGGCTGCGATTGGCGACATAGCAGGGGTCGGAGAAGAAATTGCTGGTGCCGGTCTGCGGGCGGAAGATCTCGCCGATATTGGGCGCGCGCACCGATCGACCATAGGATCCCCGGATGCTGATCGCCGCGATCGGCGCATAGATCGCGTTGAACTGATAGGCGCGGGTCGATCCGATCGTCGAATAATCCGACCACCGCCCGGCGGCCCCCACCGACAGCAGATGCGCGAAGGGGACCTCCTTCAACAGCGGGGCATTGACCTCGCCAAATGCTTCCCAGACGTCGAAGCTGCCGTCGGACGGGGTCGGGATGATATATTCGTCATATTGGTAGAAGGCGTTGTCGATCAGCGCCTGTGCCGGGCGGAAGCGGCTCGATTCGCGGCGATATTCGCCACCGGCGGCAAAGGCGACCGGGCCGCCGGGCAGTTCGAAGAACTGGCCGAAATCGCCGGTCAGCGATGCGGTCGCGACATGTTGTTCGATGCGCGCGTTGCTGACCGGGTTGCTCAGATAATAGCCGAACGAGCGGCCATCGACGGTGTTGCCGCCAAAGGTGTTGACCGGCACGCACCCCGCCGCTCGCGCCTCGGCCGAACGGCAGACGATCGCGCCGCTGCCGTCGCGTACCGCATCCAGCGCGTTCAGGAATTGGGTGTTGAGCCGGTCGTTGAGCTTGGTCGCGCGCACATCGGTGCGGCCATAGGTGTAGGAGACGTCGTAGCTGGCATGCTCGGTCAGCCGCCCGCTGATATCGACGACGCCGCGCCACGTCCGCCGCCGGTCGCGCTCGCCACGGCGGGGAATGTCGAAATTGTTGCGGCTGATATCGACCGAGGTGAGGCCGGCGGCGCGCGCCGCGGTCAGGATCGATGTCGGGATGAACGGATTGTCGAGCGCGATGGTCGCCGGATAATTGCCGCCATAGCCGCTGAAGCTGGTCACCTCGCTCTGGACGAACTTGCCCTCCACCGACAGCTTGAACGCGTCGGAAACATCAAAATGGGCGAGCGCGTTGACGGCGTGGCGTTCGGTGCGCGGCAGGATGTCGCCGATATAGCCTGCGACCGGCGTATCGTCGCCGCCGATCGAATAGCCGTCATTCTGCAGGAACCGGCCGGGGGTATAGAGTGCGCCATCGCCGCGAAACACCTGATCGCCGATCACGACATAGCCCTGGTTCGATCCATAGGGATAGCGCAGGTCGGTGACCGGGCCGATCTTGTAGCTGCCCGCGCGGGTCGGGTCGTAGCCGTCGAGATTTACGAAATATTGCCGCTGGGCGAGGGTCAGATAGTCGCGATCGTCGTTCGCCAGTGGATCGTCGGCATTATATTCATAGGCGAGGGTCAGGTTGCCGCGCCCGTCGGCGAAGTTGCGCCCGGCGATCACCGAGGCAAAGCGGTTGCCGGCATCGCCGCGCTCCGAAATGCCCGCCTGTGCGCGCGCGGCGATCCCGTCGAAATCGCGACGCAGTACGAAATTGACGACGCCCGACACGCCATCGGCGCCATAGATGGCGGAGGCGGCGCCGGTCAGCACGTCGACCCGTTCGATCAGGTCGGTCGGGATCGCGTTGATGTCGACGGCGGCGGTGTCGGGCTGTCCGGCGACATGGCGGCGCCCATTGACCAGCACCAGCGTCCGGTTGGGGCCGAGGCCGCGCAGGTCGAGCAGGTTCAGCCCGACCTGTCCCAGCGCGCCATCGGCCTGGTTGCGGCCGGCGGTGCGCGTGCTGTCGAGCGAGTTGGTCAGCGCGGGGACGCGTTGCAGGAAGCTGGTGACATTGGTGGTACCCGACTGGCGCAGTTCCTCCGCCCCCAGCGACACGACCGGGTTGGGCGCGGCATAATCGGGGCGGGCGATGCGCGATCCGGTGACGACGATTTCGCTGCCCTCGTCGCTTGCGGGCGGCGTTTCGGGCGCGGTCTGGGCGTGCGCCGACGCAGCGGCGAACAGCGCCGCTCCGGCGAGCAGGCGACGGCGGATGGTGATCGGCATGATTTTGGTTCCCCCGACCGGCGCGCCCCGTGGACGTCGTTTCTGGTCGAACGGCAAAACGGTCAGTGTTTCGAAAGGGTTCGGCTGTGTACGCGGCGGACCATGAAAAGTGCCGTTTCTACCGGTGTTTAGGGTCCGGCTCGCTGGCGCGGGGCGCCACGATCCGGCATCGTCGCGCGGTGCAGAGCCGGAACGAACAAGGCGGGCCGACCCGCAGGGCCATGCTCGGCATGCTGCCCGCGCTGGCGATCGGGGCCTGTGCGCGACCGACCGGCGTTGCGCCGCTGCGCGTCTGGGCGATGAGCTATGAAGGCGACTATTCCCCGCATCTGATGCCGGGCTTTACCGCCGCCACCGGCATTCCGGTCGAGGTGCAGTCGCTGCCCTCCACCGCGTCGCACGAAAAGCTGCTGACGGCGCATGCCGGGGGGGCGTTGCCCGACGTGCTGATGTTGTTCAACAGCTGGATCCGTGAATTCGCGATGATCCGCGCGGTCGCGCCGGTGCCGTCGCCCGCGCTGACCGCCGGGCTGTTCCCCGGTATCCGCGATGCGCTGCGCATCGATGGCCGCGACTATGCGGTGCCATGGTCGGTCGCGCCGCAGGTCCAATATTATCGCACCGATATCGTGCGTGAGGCGGGCTATGCGACGCCGCCGCTCGACTGGGCGGGGTGGCTGACGATGGCGCGGGCGATCAAGCGGCGGCGGCCCGACAACTATGTCTTCCTGATGCTGCTCAACTGGCCGGGCGCGCTGCTGACGATGATGACGCAGGCGGGTGCGACGATGCTGCGCGACCAGGCGACACGCGGCAATTTCCGGTCCGAACCGGTGCGCGCCGCCTTTGCCTATTACGCCAATCTGTTTGCCGAGGGGCTGGCTCCGCGCGCGGCATCGACCGAGGTACAGGACCCGCTGGCCGCCTTCGCGCAAGGCTATTTCGCGATTTGGCCGAGCTCGCCGACGACGCTGCTCGACCTGCGCCGCCGCGCCGCGGACATTCCGCCCGATCGCTGGGCGACGGCGCGGCTGGCCGGGCCGGACGGGCCGGGACCGGTATCGGGCGACAGCGCCAGCCTGTGCGTGTCGACCACGACCGATCGCCCGGCCGAAGCATGGGCGCTGGTCCGGCACATGACGTCGCGCGACAGCGAACTGACGTTTCAGCGGATGATCGGCAATCTGCCCGCGCGACTGGACGCATGGGATTCGCCGCAACTGGCGCTGCCGGTGCTGCGCGCGTTCCGCGAACAGATGGCGCAACCCGCACCGATCCCGCCGGTCGTCGAATGGGAACGCATCCAGGGCGAGATCCAGCTGGCCGCCGAACGGGTGGTGCGCGGGCTGCAGACGATCGGGCAGGCGCTGACCGCGCTCGACGAGCGCGTCGACCAGCTGCTGGCGAAGCGGCGCGCGCTGGTCGATGCGGGGCGGATCGCATGACCCGCCAGTCGCGCGCCGCATGGCTCTTCACCCTGCCGGTGCTGACCATCATCCTGATCGTGCTGGTGATCCCCACGATCGCGGCGCTGGTGCTGTCGGTCACCGACTATTCGGTCTATGCGCTGGCCGATCCCGCCAATCTGCATTTCGTCGGCATCGACAATTTCGTCGAACTGCTGGCGACGCCGCTGTTCTGGCGATCGCTGAAGAATACGCTGATCTTTGCGGTGCTGGGCGTGCCGATGGCGATCGGCACGTCGCTGTTGGCGGCGCTGCTCCTCAACGACGCGACGGTGCGGTGGAAGCCATTGTGGCGCGTCGCGCTGTTCGCACCCTATGTCACCAGCGTGGTCGCGACCGCCGTCGTGTGGCGGTTCCTGTTCAACGAACGCTTCGGCCTGCTTAATCGGGGGCTGGCGCTGATCGGCATCCCGCCCGTCGACTGGCTGGGGAACCCGAACAGTTCGATCCCCGCTATCCTGATCTTCGTGACGTGGAAGATCTTCGGCTACAACATGATCGTGTTCACCGCCGCGCTGTCGGCGGTACCGCAGGATTTGATGGAGGCGGCGCGGCTCGACGGGGCGGGGCGGTGGCTGCGCTTTCGCCACGTAACCCTGCCGGCGATCGGGCCGACGCTGCTGCTGGCGGCGGTGATGAGCGTCGCCGGGTTCCTGCAGATTTTCTCCGAACCCTATGTGATGACGCTGGGCGGACCGGCGCAGAGCACGATCACGGTGCTGTATTTCATGTTCGAGGAAGGGTTCAAATGGTGGAACCTGGGACAGGCGAGCGCGGTCGCCTTCGTCCTGTTCGTCATGATCCTGCTGATCACCTGGGTCCAGACCCGTATCGGCCGGCGCAACGAATGGCTGTAGGGAAGCTGCGCGCGCTCGTCGCCAATGCCGCGGTCGTCGCGCTGGTCGCGCTGACGGTCGCGCCGCTCGTCTATATGGTGATCGTGTCGTTCATGCCGCGTGGAGAATCGGGCACGTTGCCGATCCCGCTATGGCCATCGCGCTGGTCGCTCGAGAATTATCACGAACTGTTGGTCCGGCGGCAGATCGATGGGGCGTGGTTCGATTATCGCATCCTCCCGGCGCTGAAGAACAGCATCGGCATCGCCATGCTCGCGACGCTGTTCGGGCTGCTGCTGACCGTGCCGGCGGGCTATGCCTTTGCCAAGCTGCGCTTTCGCGGTCGCGAACGGCTGCTGAAACTGTTGATCGCCGCGCTTGTCGTGCCGGGGCAGGTGGCGATGTTGCCGTTGTTCCTGATCTTCCGCCACCTGGGGCTGGTCAACAGCTATGCCGGGGTGATCCTGCCGGGGCTGGCCGGGATTTTCGGCGTGCTGTTCGTGCGACAGGCGACGCTGGCCATCCCCGACGAACTGATCGATGCGGCGCGGATGGACGGGGCCAGCGAAATGCGCATCTTCCGCACGATCGTCCTGCCGCTGCTGACGCCGGTGGTGGTGACGCTGGCGCTGTTCACCTTCCTCGCCAGCTGGAACGACTTCATGTGGCCGCTGGTGATCCTTGCCGACCAGCAGCGCTACACCCTGCCGGTAGCGGTCGCGGCGATCGCCCGCGAACATGCTGCCGACGGCGAATTGATGATGGCGGCATCGGTGGTGACGACGATGCCGGTGCTGCTGATCTTCCTGCTGTTGCAGCGCTATTATCTGACCGGGCTGCTCGGCGGCGGGGTCAAGGGATAGGCGCGGCCATCGGCGGCGAAGACATGCGCGTCGTGTGGCGCGATCGAGAAATGCAGTACCTCGCCCAGCGTCACCGACCGGTCGCCGGGCAGCTGGGCGACGATCGTGTCGACATCGCCGCGCGCACCCAGATGCGCGAACGACAGCGGCCCCAGCCGTTCGAACAGCTCGACTGCGCCGGCGAACGGACCGTCTTCGTCGGGGACCAGATGTTCGGGCCGGACGCCCAGCGTCACGGCGGTACCGACATCGTCGACGCTCGCCTGTGCCGCGGTCGTGACCAACGCGCCGTCGGACAGGCGCAGCGTCGTGCCGGTCGGCGTCACCGCCGCCAGCATTGCCGGCAACAGGTTCATGCCCGGCGATCCGATCGCGGCGGCGACGGCGATGCTGGCCGGGCGGCGATAGACGTCGATCGGGGCGCCGACCTGTTCGATCCGCCCCGCACTCATCACGACGATGCGGTTGGCGAGCGTCATCGCCTCGAGCTGGTCGTGCGTCACATAGATCATTGTCGCGCCAAGTTGTTGATGCAGGCGTGCGAATTCGTGCCGCATCCGCGCGCGCAGCGACGTGTCGAGATTGGAGAGCGGTTCGTCGAGCAACAGCACCTGCGGCCGGCGGACGATCGCGCGGGCGATCGACACGCGCTGCCGCTGACCTCCCGACAGCGCGCGCGGGCGACGGTCGAGCAGGTCGGTCAGATCGAGCATCGCCGCCGCTTCGGCCACGCGCTCGGCAATCTCGCGCTTGAGCAGGCCGGCGACCTTCAGCGGAAAGGCGATGTTCCCCGCGACGGTCAGATGCGGGTAGAGGGCATAGGACTGGAACACCATCGCTACGCCGCGTTCGGCAGGCGGCACGTCGGTGACGTCGCGCCCGCCGATCAGGATGCGACCTTCGCTGGCACTCTCAAGCCCGGCGATCATCCGCAGCAGCGTCGATTTGCCGCAGCCCGATGGGCCCACCAGCACGACGAATTCGCCATCGGCGATTTGCAGATCGCTGGGGGACAGAGCGATCGTTTCGCCGAAGCGCTTGCCAAGTCCTGCAATGTCGACCGCCGCCATGTCGTCTCCCATGTATCGCAATGGCTTACGCGCATCGGCGGGCGGTGCAACGATTGGTGCGGTAGCGGCGGTTGGAAAGTCCCGGCATGGGGCGGGCAGAATCCTCCCCGGCACGGGGAGGGGGACCAGCGAAGCTGGTGGAGGGGGCGTGCCCCTGTCGCCACGGCATCGTTTGCCGACGCCCCCCTCCACCATGCTGCGCATGGTCCCCTCCCCGCAGGCGGGGAGGAGCTTAAATTAGCTTAGAAGCGGAACGCCGTTCCCACATAGATCGCTTGGCTGTCGCGGCGGTCGGGGGCGATGCGTAGCATGCGTTCGCGCTCCGAGCGGTAGCGGACACCGGCGGTGACATCGAGGTTGCGGGTCAGCTTGTACGATCCGCCCATGTCGAGCGAATAGCCCGACGGATCGGCGATCAGCGCAGGCTGATCGGCGAGCGGACGATCGCTGCTCGCGCCGACGCGGCCGGTGAACTTGCGGCCCGAATAGCTGACGCCGACGCCCATCTGTTCGCGGCTGCCCGGCTGCCCGGCAAGGTCGAGACGGGTCATGTCGCCCGACACCGCCAGCCGCTTCCAGCCGACCGACATGCCAAGATTATAGGCGACCGGATTGAGCGTCTGTACCGGCGCCGCCGCGGCGACGCGATCGGGCAGGCGGTTCGGCTGGATCGTGCGGCTGCGCACCGCGACCTTGACCGAACGGTTGCCGATCACCGCCCCTTCGGACGGCGTGAACTGAAAACCTGGCGCGTTGAGCGCGGTGCGCGACAGCGCGGCGGCGAGCCGCGGATCGGCCGAGGCCGGGGTGAACGAACCGAAAGCGACCAGCGGCATCGATTCGGGATTGAGCCGCTTCAGGACGCGCGGTGCGCGTTGTTCCTGCGCGAACAGCGCAGGGGACGCACCGAGACCGGCGGCGATGATCGCCCCCAATCCTATGCCAGTCCAGATCCTGCTGCCCGTCATCATGTCACTCACTCCCCGCCAATGGCGCTACCACGATTCGGTTGCGCGGCACCACCGGCTCCGGTCGCTTTCCGGCGACCTGTTGCATCGAACCCACATATTTGTCCGACCAGACTCGAACCTGCATCAATTCGGGGCCGCAATCGATCGCGTTCGCCCGGTTCCGCGCCCGATCACCAACCCGCTTGCCGCGTCCGCGCCACCTCCTATAGAAGCGGCGCGAACTGCCTTAATGGCCTGTAGTCAAGGAACCGCTCATGAACCGCCCGCTGCTGATCGCGTTGCTGGCAACTTTTGCCCTGCCGATGGCCGCGTGCAGCGGCGGCAAGGGGCGCGTCGCCGGCGACCTCGCCGCGTCGAAGGTCACGACGATCGGCGTCAACAGCTATCTGTGGCGCGCCAGCCTCGACACGCTGTCGTTCATGCCGCTGACCCAGACCGATTCGAACGGCGGCGTCATCGTCACCGACTGGTACGTCAATCCGGCGACGCCGACCGAGCGGACCAAGGTGACGGTCACGATCCTCGACCAGGACTTGCGCGCCGATGCACTGCGCGTCGCGGCGCTGCGCCAGATCAATCGCGGCGGCCAGTGGGTCGAGGCGCCGGTCGAGGCGGCAACGGTGCAGAAGCTGGAAGACATCATCCTGACGCGGGCGCGCGACCTGCGCCGCGGGGCGGTTGCGGGCTGAGCGACGCGTCGATGACCCCCCGTTTCTCGCCCGCCGAGGCCGATGCACGCTGGCAGGCGGCATGGGACGATGCCCGCACCTTCGTCGCCGACGATGCGTCGACCAAGCCGAAGCGCTATGTCCTCGAGATGTTCCCCTATCCATCGGGGCGCATCCATATGGGCCATGTCCGCAACTATACGATGGGCGACGTGCTCGCCCGGTTCCTGCGGATGACCGGTCATGAAGTGCTCCACCCAATGGGGTGGGACGCGTTCGGCATGCCCGCCGAAAATGCGGCGATGGAGAAGAAGGTCCATCCGGGCCAGTGGACCTATGCCAATATCGCGGCGATGAAGGCGCAGTTGAAGCGGCTCGGCCTCGCCTTCGATTGGAGCCGCGAGTTCGCGACCTGCGATCCCGAATATTATGGCCATGAGCAGGCGCTGTTCCTCGAACTGCTGAAGGGCGGGCTGGTCTATCGCAAGGAGTCGGCGGTCAACTGGGACCCGGTCGACATGACCGTGCTGGCCAACGAACAGGTGATCGACGGGCGCGGCTGGCGGTCGGGCGCGCTGGTCGAGAAGCGCAAGTTGAGCCAGTGGTTCCTCAAGATCACCGACTTCGCCGACGATCTGCTCGCCGGGTTGGGAACGCTCGACCAGTGGCCTGACAAGGTCCGACTGATGCAGGAAAACTGGATCGGCAAGTCGGAAGGGCTGCAATTCGCCTTCGCACCGGTCGCACCGTTCGACCAGTCGATCGAAGTCTATTCGACCCGGCCCGACACGATCTTCGGTGCGAGCTTCGTGGCGATCGCCGCCGATCATCCGATCGCGCGGGCGCTTGCCGAGGGCAACGCCGAAGCCGCTGCGTTCATCGAGCTGTGCAAGCAGGGCGGGACCACCGCCGCCGAGCTGGAAACCGCCGAAAAGCTGGGGTTCGACACCGGTTATCGGATGCAGCATCCGTTCGATGTCTCGATCGAACTGCCGGTCTATATCGCCAATTTCGTGCTGATGGATTACGGCACCGGCGCGGTGATGGGCGTGCCGGCGCATGACCAGCGCGACCTTGATTTCGCGCGGAAATACGGATTGCAGGTCCGCCGCGTCGTTGCCGATGGCGAGAATACCGATCCGGTATTCGAAGGGACCGAAGCCTATACCGGTCCGGGCCGTTTGGTGAATTCCGACTTCCTGAACGACCTCGATGTTGCCGCTGCCAAGCGCGCGGTGATCGACCGTGCGGAGGCGGGTGGCTGGGGCAAGGGCACGACCGTCTGGCGTCTGCGCGACTGGGGGGTGAGCCGCCAGCGTTACTGGGGCACGCCGATCCCGATCGTCCATTGCGACGCGTGCGGCGTGGTGCCCGTGCCGACCTCGGACTTGCCGGTCAAGCTGCCCGAGGACGTGTCGTTCGACATTCCCGGCAATCCGCTCGACCGCCATCCGACGTGGAAGCATGTCGATTGCCCCTCGTGCGGCGCTCCGGCGCGGCGCGAGACCGACACGCTCGACACCTTCGTCGATTCGTCGTGGTACTTCATCCGCTTCGCCAGCCAGCCCGACGACAAACCGTTCGACCGCGCCGTCGCGGAAAGCTGGCTGCCGGTCGGGCAATATATCGGCGGGGTCGAGCACGCGATCCTGCATCTGCTCTACGCCCGCTTCTGGACGCGGGCGCTCAACCATGTCGGGTTGATCGACCTGAAGGAGCCGTTCGCGGGGCTGTTCACGCAAGGCATGGTCACCCACGAGACGTACAAGTCGGCGGACGGCCGCTGGCTGGCGCCTGACGAAACCGAGATCGGTGAAGGCACCCGCTTCGTGAAGGGGACGAATGAACTCGTCACCGTCGGCCGCATCGAGAAAATGTCGAAGTCGAAGAAGAATACGGTCGATCCCGAACCGATTCTCGATCGCTACGGCGCCGATGCTGCGCGCTGGTTCATGCTGTCCGACAGCCCGCCCGAACGCGACCTGCCGTGGAGCGAGGCCGGGATCGAGGGCGCCGAACGCTTCGTCAAGCGGGTGTGGAAACTGGTTGCGGGCCATCAGGCGGGGGGCACCAGCCCGGAAGCACTGACTCGCGCCGTCCACCGCACCATCGCCGGCGTCGCCGACGACATCACCGCGCTTCAGTTCAACAAGGCGGTGGCCAAGCTCTACACGCTGCTGGGCGAAGCGGAGAAGGCGAAGGGCATGTCGGATGCCGATATGGACGCGCTGCTGCTGCTGGTTAGCCCGATGATCCCTCATCTGGCGGAAGAAGCCTGGTCGCAGCTTGGCCGCAGCGGGTTGATCGCCGATGCGCCATGGCCGGTGGTCGATCCGGCGATGCTGGTCGAGGCTGAGGCGACGATCGCGGTGCAGGTCAACGGCAAGCTGCGCGACACGATCGTCCTGCCCAAGGGCATTGCCAAGGAAGACGCCGAAGCGGCGGCGTTGGCGAGCGAGAAGATCGTCCGCGCGCTGGAGGGCAAGGCTCCGCGCAAGGTCATCGTCGTGCCCGACCGGCTCGTGAACATCGTCGCATGATCCGCGCCGCCGTCCTCGCCGCCGCGTTGCTGCTGGGCGGGTGCGGCCTGCGCCCGCTCTATGTCGGCGGCGAAGGCGGCGTGGTGCGTCAGACGCTGTCGGGGGTCGAAGTCGCACCGATCGCCGGGCAGAATGGCTGGCTGGTCGCCAATGCGCTCCGCGACCGTCTGCGCGCCGAGGGGCCGGCGCGTTACCGGCTCGAGATCAAGCTCGACGACGACATTACCGGTCTGGGCGTGCGGCGCGACGATTCGATCACGCGCGAGCGGCGGACGTTGCGCGCGCGCTATCAACTGATCGACCTTGCCAATGGTGCGGTGACGCTCGACGCGACCGCCGGATCGGATGCCGGGATCGACGTGGTCCGTTCCGAATATGCGACGATCGCCGCCGAGCGCACCGCGCTCGAACGGCTGTCGCTGATCGTCGCCGACCAGATCGTGACGCGGATCGCCATTACCCTGCCCAAGTCAGGTTCGTGAAGCTCCGCCCCGAGCAGGTCGCGGCCAAGCTCGACCGGCCCGGCCCCGATATCCGGCTCTACCTGTTCCATGGACCGGACACGGCAGGCGCGCTGGCATTGGCCGCGCGACTGGCGAAAGGGGTGGGCGAGGGGGCCGAGCGTGTCGACATGGACGGCGCCATGCTGAAGGCGCGTCCCGGCCTGCTCGCGGACGAAGCCGCATCGATGTCGCTGTTCGGCGACGCCCGCTGCATCCGTGTCACGGGCATGGGCGAGGAATCGGTCGAGGCAGTGACGCTGCTGCTCGCCGCCGAACGTGCCGGCAATCCGGTCGCCGCGATCGCCCCGACGGTCAAGGGCACTTCGAAGCTGGTGAAGCTGGTCACCGCGTCGCTCAACGCCGTGGCGGTCGCCTGCTACGTGCCCGATGCGGCGCAGGCGGCGAAGCTGGCCGTGACGATGGCGCGCGATCAGGGGCTGCGGCTGCTGGGCGACGTACCCGACCGGCTGGCGGCGGTGACGGCGGGCGACCGGGCGGTGCTGGCCAGCGAGATCGAGAAGCTGGCGCTATACCTCGACGCCGCACCCGACCGGCTGCGCGATGCCGATGGCGAGGCGTTCGACGCGATCGGTGCCTCGATCGCCGATGCCGAACTGGGTGGGATCGTCAGCGCGATGATCGCCGGCGACGCAGCGGCAGCGGCCTTGCCCGAAATGCCCGGCGGCGCGATTCCGGTGCTGCGCGCGGTCGCCCGGCGGCTGTTGTCGCTCGCCGAAATGCGTGCGGAGATCGACGACGGCGAGAGCGTCGACCGGGTGATGGAGCGCCACCGCGTGTTCTTCAAGGAACAGGCAGCGACCGCGACCGCGCTGCGCCGCTGGGACGCGGCCCGGCTCGCCCGCGCGCTCGAACGCGTCCGCGATGCCGAGCGCGCGGCGCTGTCGGGCAGCGGTCTGGGCGAGGTGATGACCGCCGCCGAGGCGATCGCCATCGCCCGCGCGGCGGCGCGCGGCCAATAATCCATAAAAGCATTTGCACGACCGGGATGGCGCTGCTAGGGGCACGCTCCTGCCAGCCAAGGGGCCAGCCCCAAGGTGTTCACGTGCGGTCGTGGCGGAACTGGTAGACGCGCAACGTTGAGGTCGTTGTGGCCGAAAGGCCGTGGAAGTTCGAGTCTTCTCGACCGCACCATTCTCCCCCGGCAGTGGCCGGGGGGAGAGTTACCTTCCAATCAGTTCGATGGGTTCGGCGTTGCCGGACTGACCTTCGGTTGCATCGCGCGTAGCAACTTCATACCGGCCTTCCCTTCGGTCAGCGCCGCTTCCCGCAATGCAATTTCCATGCGGCATATGTCGGCATGTTCGCCCTTGTTCGACAGCGCCTCGACCAGGCGGTTTTCGGACAGGCCGCTACGACGCAACATGTCCTCGACGATCGCACCCGGAATTTCGAACCGGCCGCTGAATGTCGTCGGTCGTTCATCCGATGCCAGAATGACCCGGTGGATCAGCGCGGTCTGTCGTTCGCTGGTTGCGGCGGTCAGCAACTTGTCCCCCGCCGGAAAC
Organism: Sphingomonas sp. SAFR-052; assembly: GCF_051965015.1. Lineage (NCBI taxonomy): Bacteria > Pseudomonadati > Pseudomonadota > Alphaproteobacteria > Sphingomonadales > Sphingomonadaceae > Sphingomonas > Sphingomonas sp. SAFR-052. Next base: position 120,469 of record NZ_JBQCMO010000001.1, read on the forward strand.
TGGAAGTCGTTGCATTGGATCGGATCGGTGGCGGCGAAGGCCGTTTTGGCGTCGATCTCGAATTGGGCGATTTCGCGCAGCAGCGCTTCGGGTGCGTTGGCAAGGCCCGACCGGAGGCGCCGCTGTGACAGATCGATCAAGGCTTCTTCTGCACGGCGCTTGTCGGACCCGATGTTCATCGCGTCGCTGGTCGAGCGAATGGCGTCGGCGAGACCCGGATTGACCGCCCTGACCTGCATAAGGCCCATACCGGTCAGGTCGCGAGCGATCTGGTTGGGTTCGGCGACGTAGTTGATCCGGGGTGGCTGGTCGGGAAGAATATTGGGCTGAGGGCTATAAGAAAAGGCGATGCGTAGCCCGGCCACGATCACGAAGATGACGAGCCACACCGACCAGCCGGTAAAGGTGCTGGTGGCGCTGTCGACATCCGCCACTCGCCGCGGCTCCAGCCAGCTTTCGACCATTGGAAAACGATCGCGGATCAGCGACAGGATTTCCTTGCGCGGTCCGTTCGGGTTCCACAGCGGCGCTCGGCGATCGTCGCTGCGATTGAGTTCGACCCAGGCGCGGTGCAGCCGGTGCGCGGGATCGGCGACCAGTTTCGTGAAACGGATCGCCCCGATGCGTTCGACGATCGCCCGCGCTTCCGCCGACAGCGCGTAATCGTCGCGGCGGTCGATCCATCCGAACGTCGCCGCCGCCGGCTCGAGCAACGGGTCGGAGCGAGGGATGCCGGCCGACAACGTCTCGGCGAACCAGCGTTCGGCACTCGCGGCGAAATCGACCTGTTCGAGCCGGGGATCGGCAAGCAGCGCCAGCCCGTGATGCTCGATCGCCGCCAGTTCCTCCGGCGTCGGCGGCGCGGCGTGGCCGGGGAACAGCAAGGCTTCGAACGCGTGGAAATGTCCGTTGATCGCATCGTGAAAGGCGGCGATCTCCGGGTCGGGCTCCAACTTTACCGGTTCGGGCGGCGCGGGCGCCGGATCGAACGCCGGCTCCACGTCGGCCTCCACGCCCGCCAACGCCGCATCCCGCGCCGCCCGCAGTGCCGCGAAGCCGACCGGATCGGCGTCGACATCCATCGCCTTCAGCCGGGCGGCATAGGCCTTGCGGATGGCGCTGCGGTCGGTCGTCGGGTCGATGTCGAGCGTCGCCCAGATGCCATGCCTCACAGGAAGCGCTCGCCTTCGATCTGGTCGAGCGCCGCGCCGAACGCCTCGCGGGCCTGGGCGATGATGCGGTCGTCCTGCGTCGCCAGCGCGGTTTCGAACTGGCCGAGCATATGGCCGATCGCGGCGCGGGTATCGCCGAGGAAGGATTCATACGCCCGCCGCGCCCGTGCCAGCATCGCCGCGTTGACTGCATCGTCGCGCGGATGGACCTTCAGCGCCGCCAGCGCGGCGCGACGCTTCGCCAGTTCGGCGGGGTCGGGTGCGTCCTCGTCGTCGACGATCACCAGGTTGCGGGTCAGCCCGGTCTCCGGCACGCTGACGTCGATTTCGAGCAGCCCCGACGTGTCGTAGCTGAACCGGCATTCAACCGTGACCTCACCCGCGCGGCGCGGGGGGACGGGCACGGTGATCTCGCCCAGCTTGACGTTGCCCGATACGTCGCGCGCCTCGCCCTGATACACGCCGAACTGCACCTTGCTCTGCTGGTTCGACAGCGTCGAGAAGGTCGAGACGCGGCTGATCGGCACCGCCGAATTGCGTTCGATGATCGGCGAGAACAGCCCGGTGCGAAACCCGCCGCGCCCGTCGGGTTCGCTGGTATCGACGCCCAGTGTGAACGGGCAGACATCGGTCAGCCGGATTTCGTCCAACCCGGCATCGCGCGCTAGCAGCCCGGCCTGTACCGCCGCGCCCATCGCCACTGCATGATCGGGATGGACGGTGGTCGCTGGAAACCGCCCGAACATCCGCGTGACCGCGCGGCGCACGATCGGCATCCGCGTGGCCCCCCGACCAGCACGACTTCGGACAGGGTGGCAGCGGCGATGTTGCTGTCGCGCAACGAGCGCAGTACGGGTTCGCGGATGCGCTGAAGCAGGCCGCCGGCGGCTTCCTCGAACGCACTGGCGCTCACCGGCACGGTCAGCGCGGTATCGCCGATAGTGACGCTGAAGTCGGCGCCGTCCTGCTCGCTCAGCGCCCGGCGGCAGCGTTCGGCGGCTTGCGTCAACAGGCCGGTGGCGCGGTCGGGCGGCAGCTTCGCCAGCAACCCCTGCGGATCGAGCGTCGTGCGGGCCAGCGCGATCAGGCAGTCGTTGAAATCGTCGCCACCCAGCCGGTTGTCGCCGGCCGAAGCGCGCACCTCGATCACCCCGTCGAACATCTCGACGATCGACACGTCGAACGTTCCGCCCCCCAGGTCGAAGACGAGGAACGGTTCGTGATCGGCCCGGTCGGCGATGCCGAACGCGAGCGCGGCGGCGGTCGGTTCGTTGATGAGCCGCCGGATCGGCAGCCCGGCCAGTTCGCCCGCTCGCCGCGTCGCCTTGCGCTGACGATCGTTGAAATAGGCAGGGACGGTCACGACCGCTTCGGTGACCGTTTCGCCGGTAAACGCCTCGGCATCGCGCTTCAGGCTGGCGAGGACCAGTGCCGACAGCGCCTCGGCATCAAAGTCGCGCCGGGCCAGCTTCACCGTTTCGCGCGTGCCGATGCGCCGCTTGAAACTGGTGACGGTGCGGTCGGGATGGGTCGCCATCCGGTCGCGCGCCGCCTGCCCGACCAGCACCGCATCGTCGTCGCCGATGCTGACGGCGGACGGGGTCAGGTAATCGCCCAGCGCATTGGGGACCATCACCGGCGCATCGCCCCGCCAGATCGCGCACGCGCTGTTGGTCGTCCCCAGATCGATGCCGACGATCATGCCTGTCCCCCTTGGTATACGCCGACAGGGTGTAGCGCGTCGGCTTCGTCAGGCAACGGGGGGGCGATCCTCCCTTGGGACGATCGGTGCGATCAGAATTCGGCGACCTTGCCCCATGCCGACTGTTCGAACCGGTCGGGATGATAGGGTTTGGGGTCGACGATCGGTTCGGCGCCGCTGACGATATCGGCGATCAGATGCCCCGCGCCCGGCCCGATGCCGAAGCCATGGCCGCTGAACCCCGAAGCAAGGACGAGACCCGGCAGGCTCGCCATCTCGCCGATGCCGGGGACGCCATCGGGGGTGCTGTCGACATAGCCGGCCCAGGCGCCGGTCACCGCCCGCTCGGCCATTTTGGGCATCAGGGCGAGTGCGCGGGCATGGGTGCGCTTGACCGCCGCCGCGTCGGGGGTCGGGTCGAGGATGCGCATCCGTTCCATCGGCGTTGGCCGGTCGAGCTTCCAACGCTTCACCGTCTCATGGCCCGACTGCACGCCTTCCAGCCCGCCGGGCGACAGCTTGCGCCAGCGCCGTAGGAACATCGGCAGGAACTGGGTCGAAAAGCGCAGGAATTGCGGCGTCGGATCAACCTTGCCGCTGCCGCTGATCGACAGGGTATAGCCGCCGTCGCCGCGCTTGGTCATCGAGATGAATTCGCTGTGCATCGCCGGCGGGAAGATTTCCTCGCCCGGCCCGACCGACATCACGGTCTGGCGGATCGTCGCTTGCGGGAAGCGGATGCCATATTGGTAGCAGAAGGAAGACGCCCAGGCGCCGGCTGAGAGCACCGCAATTTTCGTGCGGATCACGCCTTTCTCGGTAACGACGCCCGACAGCCTACCGCCCTCGGTCTCCAGCCCGCGTACCGCGCAATCCTGATGCACCGTACCGCCCAGCGCCAGGATCGCGCGGGCGACGGCGGGTGCGGCCTTTGACGGGTCGGCGGTGCCGTCAGTGGGGGAGAAGACGCCGCCCTTCCAGCCCTTGTTGCTGAACCGGCCGCGTTCGGTCGCTTCGGCGGCGGACAGCATGTTGGTGGTGACCCCGGCGGTCTTCGCGAAGTCGCGCCAGCGCGCCCAGCCGGCGATCTCGGCCTCGTTATCGCTCAGATACAACAGGCCGCAGCGGCTGAACCCGGTATCCTCGCCGGTATCGGCGGCGAACTGTTCCCACAGGTCGAGCGCCTTGGTCGCCATCGGCAGTTCGCGTGCGTCGCGGTTCTGTTGGCGGCACCAGCCCCAGTTGCGGCTCGATTGTTCGGCGCCGATCCGCCCCTTTTCGACGAGCGCGACCTTCAGCCCGCGTTTGGCGAGATAATAAGCGGTGAAGCTGCCGATGATGCCCCCGCCGATGACCACGACATCGGCGGTTTCGGGCAGATCGGGGGTCGAATCGACCAACGTCAGCGGTGCGGGCATGCGGAAAGGCTCCAATCGATCGGGGCAGGGCGCTCAGAGATATTTGAGCCAGCGAATGTCCTTGCGGCGCTTCTTCAGGTTCGAGAACCAGCGCGTGGGGATATAGAGCGGCACGATCAGCGCCAGCCACATCAGCCAGATCCAGCCGAGTGAGGGCAGGCCGAACACCTCGCCATGGTTCGCGCCCCAGATCGACAGCGCGATCAGGTACAGGGTGCGCAGCACATAAAGGTGAAGCAGATAGAAGAACATCGGCGCACCGCCCAGCACCGCCAGCCAGCCGGTGACCCGCGCATCGGCGATCCGATCGAACAGCGCGAGCAGCAGCAGGCCGAAGCCGAGCGTCGCCAGCACATAGAGCAGCGACGGCGGATATTTGGTGAGCGCGAGGAAGCTCATCACCGTGCGTAGCGGCGATCCCGGCACCACGAACCACGGCGTGTCGCCATAGACATTGGCAAGGCGCAGCACGACGAAGCCGGCGAGCATGGCGAGGCCGGTCAGCACCAGCCGCCGCTGCCGCGTGGCGACGTCCACCCGCGCGAACCATGGTCCGATCGTCCAGCCGAGACAGATGACCCCGATCCACGGCAGCAAAGGATAGCTGAACCGGATCGGCAGGCCGCCGAGCGTGATCGTGCCGCGTTCGTGCAGCAGCGACCAAAGAGCGTAGAAGGGATGTTCGGGCGGCAGCACGATCGGATCGAACAGATTGTGCCCGGCGACGATCGCCACGCCGATCGCGGCGATAGCGGCATGCGGAAGGCGGATCAGCCCGGCGAGCACGATCATGCTGAGCCCGATCGCCCAGATGACCTGCAGATAGACGATCGTCGGCGGGAATTCCGCGCGCCACTGGAAATTGACGACGGTCAGTTCGAGCAGGACGAGGAACAGGCCGCGCTTGAGCAGGAAGGCGGTCGTCTCCGCCTTGCTGTGCTTCTGCGCATAGAGATAGGCGCCGAGACCGGTCAGCGCGACGAAGACGGGTGCGCAGATCTGGCTGGTCAGGCGGCTGAAGAAACTGTCGGGCGAAACCGTCAGCGCATCGACCGGATCGCCGATCGGCACCCACAGGAAAAAGCCCTCGCGCACATGGTCGAGCAGCATCAGCACCATCACGAAGCCGCGCAGCGCATCGATGCTGATGAGCCGCGCCGCGGCCACGGGCTTCGCCGCCGCCGGGAGCGGGGCGGTTCGCCCGGAAAAGGCGCGGTCGGTCGGGATGCTCGCCATGGGAAACTCCACCGATGAAAGGGTCAGTCGCGCGGTAGCAGCGCGACCGCGTCGATTTCGACCAGAAAGCCGTAATGCAGTTCGGGCACCGGCACGACGGTACGCGCCGGACGTGCCTGCCCCAATTTTTCGGCATAGATGCCGTTAAAGCGCGGCCAGTTGTCGACGCCGACGATATAGGCGGTGACGCGCGCGAGGTTGGCGGGGCTGCCCCCGGCGGCGGTCAGGATCGCCAACATATTGTCGATCGCCTGCGCCGCCTGTGCCTCGAACGGCAGGTCGTCGAGCTTCGACCCGTCCGCGCGGATCGGCAGCTGGCCGGAGATGTACAGGTGATCGCCCGCACGCACTGCCTGCGCATAATGGCCGGCGGGGGCGGGGGCGTCGGCAGTCAGCACCGGACGGATCGTCACATCCGTCATTTCACCACCCCCCGAAGCGCGACCAGGTCGCCGCAATCGCCGGATCGGCGCCATGAACGACATGATAGGCGGGATGCTGCGCGCCGGTCGAACAGGCATGGTTGGGCAGCACCCGCACCCGGTCGCCGATGGCGAGCGGCGGCAGCGTGCCGTCCGATCCCGGGCGCACGGTGATGATGCCATGTTCCTGATTGGCATCGGCGAGGATCAGGTCGGGGTAGGGCGTGCCGTCCGGGGCGCAGACCATGCCATAGCCCTGATCGACCGGCTGCCTAGCGGTGCCGCGGTCGCGCGACATCGCCATCCAGCCGGCATCGATCAGGATCCAGCCCTTTTCCTTCTGGAAACCGATCACCGTGCCCAGCACCGACAGCGCGATATCGTCAATCGCGCATACGCCGATGCCGTGCATGACCAGATCGAAGAACACGAACACGCCCGCGCGCACCTCGGTCACGCCGGTCAGATCGGTGGCGAAATGTGCGGTGGGGGTCGATCCGACGCTGACCACCGGACACGGCAGACCGGCATCCTTGAGCGTCGTCGCCGCATCGACCACGCTCTTGCGCTCGACCTCGGCATAGCGGCGCAGTTCGTCCGGGGTGCGTGCGGCATAGCTGCCGCCGGCATGGGTCATCACCCCGCGCAGCTCGCCACCTTCGACCAGCGCCCGACCGATCGCCAGCAGCGCGTCGCGGTCGCCTGGCAGCACGCCCGAACGGTGGCCGTCGCAGTCGATCTCGATCAGCGCCGGGATGGCGGTGCCCGCCGCGCGCGACGCCGCCGCCACCGCCTGTGCCTGTTCGACGGTGTCGAGCACCACCGCGATATCGACGCCGCGCGCCCGCAGCGCCAGCACGCGGGGCAGCTTGTCAGGCGGGATCCCGACCGCATAGATCAGGTCGCGCACGCCCGCATCGGCGAACTGCTCGGCCTCCTTCAGCGTCGATACCGTCGCCGGTCCCTCTGGGCCGTCCATCAGCCGCTGGGCGACCTCGACCGACTTGCCGGTCTTCAGATGTGGGCGCAGCGTCACCCCCAGCGGCGCCAGATGCGCGCGCAACCGGGCGATGTTGCGGTCCATCCGGTCGGCATCGAGGATGAGGCACGGCGTTTCTACCGATGCCAGCGTTGCCGGTTCGCTGCTCATGCCAGGATCGCCTTCGTTTCCAGATATTCCTCGAAGCCATGGACGCCATATTCGCGGCCATTGCCCGATTGCTTGTAGCCGCCGAACGGCGCGTGCGCGGTCCATTTCGGCGAATTGATATGGACCTGTCCCGCGCGGATGCGCCGCGCGACCGCCTGTGCCCGCGCCGGATCGCCCGACTGGACATGCGCGCCCAGGCCATAGACGGTGTCGTTGGCCAGCGCGACGGCGTCCGCTTCGTCGGCATAGGGCAGGATGCACAGCACCGGCCCGAAAATCTCCTCACGCGCGATCCGCATGGTCCGGGTCACCCCCGAAAAGATCGTCGGACGGACATAATAGCCGCGATTGAGATCGGCGGGGCGGCCGGGACCGCCGCAGACCAGCGTCGCCCCCTCGGCCATGCCCGCCTCGATCATCGCCTGCACGCGCGCGTACTGCGCGGCGTTGGCGATCGGGCCCATCGTCGTCGCTTCGTCGGTCGGCGGGCCGACGCGCCACTCGCTGGCCGCCTGCGCGGCCAATGCCTCGACCTCGGCCAGCCGGGCGGCGGGGATCAGTATCCGTGTCGGCGCGCTGCACGACTGGCCGACGTTGCGCATGCCGGCCATGACGGCACGCGGCACGGCGGCGGCGAAATCGGCATCGTCGAGGAACAGGTTGGGCGACTTGCCGCCCAGTTCCTGCACCACACGCTTGACGGTCACCGCCGCCGCCTGCGCCACCAGCACGCCCGCACGGGTCGATCCGGTGATCGAGATCATCGCGACATCGGGATGTGCCGACAGCGCCGCCCCGACCGCTTCGCCGGTGCCGTTGACCAGATTGAACACGCCCGCCGGCAGCCCGGCATCGTGCACCACCTCGGCGAACAGCAGCGCGCTGTAGGGTGACAACTCGCTAGGTTTCAGCACCACCGGGCAACCGGCGGCGATGGCCGGCGCGACCTTTGCCATGATCTGGTACAGCGGCCAGTTCCATGGCGTGATGAGCGCGCACACGCCGATCGCTTCCTTGACGACCGTAAAGCCGTCATCCGGGCGTTCGAACCGATAGGTGCGCAGCACGTCGATCTGCGCGCGGACATGGCCGATGGCAAAGGGCACCTGCGACGCGCGGGCAAAGCCGATCGCCGCGCCCATTTCCAGCGCGATCGCCTGCACGAAAGCCTCGGCGCGTTCCTCCATCAGCGTCGCGATCCGCTCCAGCAGTGCGATCCGCTCCGCGACGGGCAATACTGCAAAGGCATCGAACGCCCGCAGTGCCGCCGCCACCGCCCGGTCGACATCGGCGGCCGAGCCGGCGGCGATCGTGCCGATCTGCGTCTCGGTCGCCGGATCGATCACGGCGATGCGCGGCGCGTCGCCGACCGGATAGCACCAGCCGCCATCGATGTAGAATTGTCCCGACCTGTCGCCCGTCATGTCCATCCCGTCCAGTTGTCCGTCGCCCGGTGCGGGCGGCAGGACCAGAGGCCGTCTCATATCCGCGACTCTAGGAGCAAGTCCGCGGCAGACGCTTTCGAAAACGGTGCGCAAAACGGCATTCCGACAGCGGGCAGGCGGCATCGCCAGCCATATCCGCTCGTGTCACGCGATTTTCTGCCGCAGCGATGCCCATGGATTGCGCTCCTGCCCGACGCCGGCAGCGTACAGGCTCGGCATTTTATGCCGGACGATCGGCAACGTCGTTCGCTTCGCGGCATCCGGTCGGGCAAAACAAGCAATTCTGCCGCACTGTCGCCGCCAATATCGCGACCGTTCTTCACTGGCTTTGCAAAAGGGGGCCGACGTGCTTCGTCCTAAATATATCACGTTCGATTGCTATGGCACGCTGATCTATTTCGAGATGGCGCCGGTCGCCCGCCGCATCTACGCCGATCGCGTCGCCGAAGCCGATCTGCAGCGCTTCACCGACGACTTCTCCGCCTATCGCCTCGACGAAGTGCTCGGCGCATGGAAGCCGTATCGCGACGTAGTGGAGGGCGCGCTGCGCCGGACCTGCAAGCGCTGGAACATCGAATATCGCGACAGCGATACGGCCGACGTCTATGCCGCCGTGCCGACCTGGGGCCCGCACCCCGACGTCGTCGAACCGCTCAAGCGCGTCGCAGCCGAATATCCGCTGGTCATCCTGTCGAATTCGATGGTCGACCTGATCCCGCCCAATGTCGAAAAGCTGGAGGCGCCGTTCCACGCCGTCTACACCGCCGAGGAGGCGCAGGCGTACAAGCCGCGGATGCAGGCGTTCGAATATATGTTCGACCAGCTCGGCTGCGGACCCGAGGACGTGCTCCACGTCTCGTCCAGCTTCCGCTACGACCTGATGACCGCCTATGACATGGGCATCAAGGACAAGGCGTTCGTCAATCGCGGCCACGAACCGCTCAACGCCTATTATCAGGTCAACGAAATCCCGAGCATCGCCGGCTTGCCGGGGCTGGTCGGGCTGTGAGCGTGGCGAGCAGGGTCCGTTCGTTCGTCGACCTGCGCGCCTTTGCCGATATGGCACAGGCGCCCGCCACAGGCGACTATAGCACGGCGCGGGCGGCATTGCCGCTCGCGGACGGGCCGTGCAGCGTCGACTTGGTGGTGCTTGATGGCGGGGCGGGCTCGGTCGCCGGGCTGCCGGGCGACGAATTCGTGATCGTGGTCGAAGGATCGCTGCGCATCGGCACGACGACGCTGGTCGCCGGGCGCAGCGCGGTCATCCCGTCCGGCGTCGCGTTCGACTGGCAGGCGGCACCGGCCACCCGCGCGCTGGCGATGCGCTATGCGATCGAAACGCCCGCCACCGATACGATAGTGCCGATCGACGAGGATGCGGCGCTGACCCCGTCCAACCCGCCGCTCGCCGAGCTGCTGGTCGGGCCGACGCCGTCGTGTCGCAACTATACCGACTATTTGTCGAACGACGGCGTGTTCATCTGCGGGACGTGGGATTCGACACCCTATCACCGCGTCGCGATGCGCTATCGCCATCATGAGCTGATGCATCTGCTCGAAGGCAGCGTCACCTTCGTCGACGAGGCCGGTGCCAGCGCCACCTTCGCGACCGGCGACATCTTTCTGGTCGAACATGGCGCAACGTGTTCGTGGGACAGCCGCGAACAGGTGAAGAAGGTCTATGCGATCTGGCGGCCGGCGGTGGCTTGATCCGACGTTGACGTCACCGTGCCCCCGCCTGTGCGGGGGCACGCTCGTTCACCGGGAAGGGAAGGCGCGGCCTATTCCCCCGCCAGCTTCTCGATCGAGCGGTGGCAGAAGACGCGGCGGTCGTCCTCGATTAGCATCGGCGGCATCATGGTCGCGCAGGCATCGATCGCCAGCGGACAGCGCGGCAGGAAGCTGCATCCGACCGCGCGCATCCGCGCACCGCCGGTCGTGTTCGCATCGCGTGCGGGCGTTTCTTCCAGCCAGCCGGGCCGCAATTCGGGCACCGATGCGGTCAGCAGCCGGGTATAGGGATGGTGCGCGCCGTGGCGCAGGCCGCGCTGTGCCACGTTTTCGGCAACCCGGCCCGCATACAGCACCAGCACATCGTCGCTGATCGCGCGCACGATCTCGAGGTCGTGGGTGATGAACATATAGGCGAGGCCGAGTTCGCGCCGGAGGTCGATCAGCAGGTCGAGCACCGCTTCGGCGACCACCGGGTCGAGCGCCGAGGTCACTTCGTCGCACAGCAGCAGCTCGGGCCGGGCGGCAAGGGCTCGCGCCAGGTTCACGCGCTGTTTCTGCCCGCCCGACAATTCGCCCGGCAACCGGTCGGCCAATGCCGCAGGCAGGCGAACGAGGTCGAGCAGCCGCGCGACCTCCGCCTTTGCCGATCGGCGATCCATGCCGTGATAGAAGGCGAGGGGCCGCGCGATCGCCGCGCCGACGCTGACCGCCGGGTTGAGCGCGGTGTCGGCGCTCTGGAACACCATCTGCACCCGCCGCAGTTCGTCGCGCGAGCGGCGACGGACGACCGGCGCCAACGGCTGGCCGTCGAGCAGGATGCGGCCGGCGGTCGGCGCGTGCAGCCCGGCGACGACGCGCGCCAGCGTACTCTTTCCGCAGCCTGATTCACCGATCACGCCCAGCACCTGTCCGCGCCGGATCGACACGTCGATGCCGTCGAGGATCTTCACGCGCGGACTGCCGTCATGGTTGACGCCGCCATAGCCGGCGACGACGCCCCACAGGTCGAGCAGCGGCTTCTCCTCGATCACCGGTGCTGTGGCCGGCGCGCGCGGGGCGGCGGCGGCGACCAGCGCGCGGCTATAGTCATGCGTCGGTGCGAACAATATCTGGTCGGTGGTGCCGAGTTCCTGCACCTCGCCACCGCGCAACACTGCGATCCGGTCGGCGATCTGCGCGACCACCGACAAATCGTGGGTGACATAGACGGCGGTGGTGCCGAGATCGCGAACCGCGTCCTTGAATGCCTTCAATACCTCGATCTGCGTCGTCACGTCCAATGCGGTCGTCGGTTCGTCGAAGATCACCAGCTTCGGATCGGTGATGAGCGCCATCGCCGCCATCAGCCGCTGCAACTGCCCGCCCGACACCTGGTGCGGATAGCGTTCGCCGACTCCTTCCGGGTCGGGCAGGGCGAGGCGGCGGAACAGGTCCTTCGCCTTTGCCTCGGCCGCGGCGCGGTCGAGCGTGCCGTGGATCAGCGCCGGTTCGATCACCTGCGCCATGATCGTCAGCGACGGGTTGAACGCGGCGGCGGCGCTCTGCGCGACATAGGCGACGGTGCGCCCGCGCACCGCCCGCAGTTCCTCGGCACTCGCCCCGTCGAGCCGTTGGCCGGCGACCTCGATCGTGCCGCCGGCGATGCGACAGCCGGGGCGGGCATAGCCGAGCAGCGACAGCGCGATCGTCGTCTTGCCCGACCCCGATTCGCCGATCAGCGCCAACACCTCGCCCGGCGCCACCCACAGGGTGCAGTCGGGGACGATCACGATCTCGCGCCCGTCCTCGCCAGTGGCGGTGATGCGCAGATGCTCGATACGCGCCAGCGGAGCGGTCATCGCCGCCGCCGTCCGGGAAGGGAGTCGATCAACAAATTCATCCCGATGGTGAGGGAGGCGATCGCCACCGCCGGAAACAGCACGGCGGGCGCGCCGAAGCCCAATCCGGCGATATTCTCGCGGACCAGCGCGCCGAGGTCGGCTTCGGGCGGCTGGACGCCGAGGCCGAGGAACGACAGGCCGCTAAGCAGCAGCACGACGAACACGAAGCGCAGTCCGAAATCGGCGGCGAGCGGCCCGGTGACGTTGGGCAGCACCTCACGCACGACGATATAGGGCAGGCGTTCGCCACGCGCCCGCGCGGCCGACACGAAATCGAGCGCCATGACCCCCAGCGCCAGCGAGCGCGCGGTGCGGAATGCGCCGGGGGTGTAGATCACCGCCAGCGTCCCGATCAGCACCGGGATCGACGCGCCGGTCGCGGCGATCACGACGAGGGCGAACATCAGGCTGGGGATGGCGATGACGATGTCGAACAGCCGCGACAACAGCATGTCGACCCATCCGCCCGCCGCCGCCGCCAAACCCAGCAGCACGCCGGTCACGACGGCGATCGCGGTCGCGACAAAGGCGATGAAAACCGTATAGCGCGCGCCGTAGAGCACCCGGCTGAGCATGTCGCGGCCGAGGTAGTCAGTGCCGAGCGGCGCCATACGGCTGATAGGACCGAATACGTCGAGGTCGATGATCTCGCCCACGCCATGTGGGGCGAACGCCGGGCCGGTCAGTGCCACCACCACCCATAGCAGCACGAGCGCGAGGCCGATCCGGCCGCTGGTCGCCATACCCCTCACCGGTGGCGCAGCCGCGGATTGGCGAGGATCGCGACGACGTCGGCGGTCGTCACCAGCACCAGATAGGCGATGCAGAAGATGATCGCGACGGTCTGCACTAGCGGCAGGTCGCGGGTCGCCACCGCATCGACCATCAGCCGCGCGACACCCGGATAGTTGAAGATGATTTCGACCACGATGACGCCCCCCAGCAGCGTCGACAGGCTAAGCGCGATCGCATTGGCGATCGGCCCGATGGCGTTGGGCAGCGCATGGCGCAGCACCACGCGGGCGGGCGAACAGCCTTTCAGCCGCGCCGCCTCCGCATAGGACGTGTCGAGCGCGTCGATCACCGCCGCGCGCGTCATCCGCACCATCTGCGCCATCACGAAACAGGCGAGGCTGAACACCGGCAGTGCGAAGACGCGGAGCAAATCCCAGGTCGAATGAATGTCGCGCGTCGACGACAGCGCCGGCAGCCAGCGCAGCGTCACCGCGAACAGCATTACTGCCAACGTCGCGATCAGGAATTCGGGCACCGAGACGATGCCGATCGTCGCAATGCTGATCGTACGGTCGAACGCCGTGCCGCGCTTCACCGCCGCGACGATGCCGAGCAGCAGCGCGAACGGCACCGACACCAACGCCGTCAGCCCGGCCAGCGTCAGCGAATTGCGCAGCCGCGCGGCGATCATCTCCCACACCGGCAGCCCGGTGATGAGCGAACGCCCCGGATTGCCGGTCAGCACGCCCGTAGCCCAGTCGAGATAGCGCTCCCACGCCGGCTGATCGAGATTCATCGCGGCGCGCAGCCCCGCCAGCGCCTCGGGCGTGGCGCTCTGGCCGAGGATCGCCTCGGCCACGTCACCCTCCATCAGCTGCGCGATGCCGAACACCGCCAGCGACACGAACAGCAGCGTGACGAGCGACGCACCGATCCGGCGCAGGATCAGCGAGGCGAGCGGCGAGAGCGTCACTTGCCCTCCAGCCAGACATGGGCGGCGAAGTCATAGCCCATCAATCCCCCCTGCGGCATCGGCCGCAGCCCCTTTACGCGCGGGCTGAACGCATCGAGCGAACTGATGAACAGCGGGATGCCGATACCGGCCTGGTCGTGGACCAGATGCTGCATCTCACCATAGAGCGACTTGCGGCGTGCCTCGTCGGTTTCGCCGCGCGCGGCGTCGAGCAACCGGTCGAACCGCGCATTCTTCCACGCGCTTTCGTTCCACAGCGCGTTCGAGGCGAAGAACTGCGTGAAGATGATGTCGGCGGTCGGGCGCGGGTTGGTGTTGCCGAAGCCCAGCGGCACCTTCATCCAGCTGTTGGTCCAGTATCCGTCCGACGGTACGCGACGAATGTCGAAGCCGATCCCGGCGCGCTGCCCGGCATCCTGGATCAGCACCGCCATGTCGTCCGATTTGTCGGCGGCGGTCGAGGTGACGATCGGCATCCGCGCGCCGATCATACCCGCGCGTTTGAAATGGAACCGCGCGCGTTCGGGATCGAACGGGCGCTGCGGAACGCTCGGATCGTAATAGGGGTTACTCGGCGCGATCGGCTGGTCGTTGGCGATCGTTGCATAGCCGCGAAAGATCGCGCTGCGCATCGTCTCGCGATCGAGCAGCAGCTTCATGCCGGCCACGAAATCGGGATTATCGCCCGGCGGCCGGTCCATCCGCATGATGAGATCGGTATAGCCGCTCGACTTGGTTTCGAGCAGGCCGAAGCCCGCGTCGCGCATATGGCGGGCGATGCGCGGATTGATCGCGTTGATGAGGTCGACATCGCCCGACAGCAGCGCGTTGATCCGGGCGCTGTCGTCGGAGATCGCGAACAGCTCGCATTCGCCCAGCCGGATCGGACCACGCCAATATTCGTCATAGCGGGCGGTCAGCGATCGGATGCCGGGCTGGAACTCGATCATCCGCATCGGCCCGGTGCCGACCGGCTTGCTGAAGTCGCGCGTCCCGTCGCGGACGATCTGGAACTGCGCGATGCCCAGGATCGTCGGCAGGTCAGCATTGGCGCTGTTCAGCACGATCCGCACCCGGTCGGGCCCGTCGGCGCGGACCGATGCGAACTGATCGGCGAACACCTTCGCCTTCGATCCGACGGCGGGATCGAGATGGCGGCGCAGCGAATAGAGCACGTCGGCGACGGTCAGCGGCGATCCGTCATGGAAGCGCACGCCCTTGCGCAGGCGGATCGACCAGTCGCGCGCATCGCCGGTCTCGATCGCCTCGGCCAGCGCCGGTTGCGGCTTGAAATACTGGTCGAGCTTGGTCAGCCCGTCATAGACCATCGCGCAGCGACAGAAATCGGTGATGACCGTCTGCCGCGCCGGGTCCATCGTGTCGGCGGTCGACGACACCGCGACCGCGACACGCAGCCGCCCGCCGACCGGCTCGGGCCGCGCCGGTTCGAACCCGCATGCGCCGAGCCCGAGCGACAGCCCGCCGCCGCCTATCAGGCGGATCGCACCCCGCCGGCCGATCAATGCCGCCAGTCCTGATAACGGTAATAGGCACCGACCGCCGGCAGGAACCATGGCGGCCCGAAATGGCCCGGCACCGCCGGCCATGCGATCTCGTGAAACGGATTTTCGTCCGCCGCGCTCGCGCCGCCCAGGATGCGGGCCATCGCCTCGCCCATCACCACCGAAATCTGCGTGCCATGGCCGCTATAGCCCATCGCGTAATGGATGCCGTCGCGGACACCGGCCCGCGGCAGGCGATCGGCGGTCAGGTCGACGATCCCGCCCCAGGTATGGGAGATCTTCGTATCGGCCAGCTGCGGAAAGATGCGGCGCATGCCTGCTTCGAGGATCGCGCCGCTACGCGCGTCGCTGCGCGGGCTCGACAGGGCGAAGCGCGCGCGACCGCCGAAGATCAACCGGTCGTCGGCGGTCAGGCGGAAATAATTGCCGACATTGCGCGTGGTCGTGCCGTTGCGCCGCCGCGGCATGATTGCGCGCGCCAGGTCGCCCAATGGTTCGGTCGCGACGATGAAGCTGCCGATCGGCACGATCCGCCGCCGCAGCCAGCGGAAGGGGCCTGCCATCGACGCGCCGGTCGCCAGCAACACCGCATCGGCCTCGATCGTGCCGCGCTTCGTCGTCAGCCGGTGACGGCCACCCGGAATGCGATCGATACCCGTCAGCGCCGCGTCTGCGTACAGCTTCGCGCCATGGCGGGCGGCGGCATCGGCCAGCCCGGTGGCGAAGCGGCCCATGTGCAGCGATCCGCTGCGCGGGAACAGCAGGCCGCCATGAAAGGCATCGGACCCGATCTCTTGGGCCAGGTCGGCCTTTGCGATCAGGCGAATATCGGGTTCGACCGTCTGCGACAGCAGTTCCGCTTGGGCGGCGAGCTTCGCGACATGTTCGGGCTTGTCGGCCAGCTTCAGCTTGCCGTTGCGGGTAAAGTCGCAGGCGATGGCTTCCTCGGCCACGATTGCTTCGACCCGGTCGACGCCCTTGTCGAACGCGCGGTAGATCGCCGTCGCGCGCTCGATACCGAACCGTGCGATCAGGGCGGCGAAGTCGCCGGCGATACCGTTGTTGCACTGGCCGCCATTGCGCCCCGATGCCTCGCCCGCGATCCGCCCCGCCTCGACCACGACCACGTCGGTACCTGCCATCGCCAGCGCGCGTGCGGCGGCGAGGCCGGTGAAGCCGCCCCCCACGACCACCACCGACGCGCGCGCCGGCACCGGGCCATGTTCGGCCCGTGCGAAGCGTTCGCCGCTGTCCAGCCAATAGGATTCCAGCTTCATCGCGTGTCCCGCGTCCCCCACGGAGCGAGGCTGCTCCGACACGGCATAATCTGCTCCAACCGAGTCGGCATCGTTACACCTTAGTTGCGCCAACGACAGGTCATATGTGCCGATCACCGGCCCGACGACCGCACGGCGTACCGCCTGCGCCGCATTTCCCTGCGGTAGGGCGGCGCTACCCCCAAGGCGGCAGGATATTCCGGTGATCGGTCGATTTATGCGCGATAAGATGCCGGTCGCGTCGCGGCGCGGCACCTCCTGCGCCCTGCACCCGGCTACACCATGGCAAGAGGATAGCGATGGAACGCGAAACGATGCAGACAAGTGCCGATCCCCAGCCCGCCGAAAGCCGGACGATGCGCCTACGTGCGATGACGCAGGACGATATCGCGGGGCTGCATGCCTTGTCGAAGGCCGAACAATGGCCGCACCGTGCCGAGGATCTGGCCGACATGCTGGCGGTCGGCACCGGCACCGTTGCCGAACTGGGCGGCGAAATCGTCGGCACGACCATGTGGTGGCGCGCCGGTCCGAAGGTGGCGACGCTCGGCATGGTCATCGTGTCGCGGCGGCATCGCGGGGCGGGCATCGGCCGGATCGTGATGGAATCGGTGCTCGACCAGATTGCGGAGGCGCTGGGCGGCGACGCGACGGTCCAGTTGAACGCGACCGAGGACGGACTGCCGCTCTATCGCAAGCTGGGCTTTACCGGCATCGGCGAGATATTGCAGCATCAAGGCGCGGCATTCCAGGCGCCGTTGGTTCCGCTCGGCCCCGGCGAACGCATCCGCCCGATGGGCGAGCGCGACGGGGCGGTGGTCGATGCGCTGGTCCGCGCCGGCAGCGGGCTCGACCGGCCGAGCGTGATGACGCTGCTGCGTGAAAAGGCGCACGGCGTGGTGCTGACGCAGGGTGACGAGGTCACCGGCGCCGCGCTGTTCCGCCGGTTCGGGCGCGGCTATGTCGTCGGCCCGGTCATCGCCCCCGACATGGTGCGCGCCCAGGCGCTGATCGCGCAGTGGATCGGGTCGCGCAGCGGCGAGTTCATCCGGCTCGACATTCACGGCAATAGCGGGTTGGGACCATGGCTGGAGGAACTGGGACTGGTACGGGTCGGGCGGGTAGTGACGATGGTGAAGGGCGCCGAGCCGCCGGCGACCGCCCCCGCGACGGCGTTCGCGATCGTGAGCCAGGCGCTGTGCTGAGCGACGCCGACCTGCGCGGCACCGGGCTGCTGCTCGAAACGATGCTGATCGGCGGCGAATGGGTCGCGGCGAAGGATGGCGCGACGCTCGACGTGACCGATCCCGCGACCGGCGAGGTTATCGGCACCATCCCGGCAGCGGGGGCGGAGGACACGGAGGCGGCGATCGCTGCCGCAGCCGCCGCGCTGCCGGCATGGAAGCGGCGCACCGCCGACGACCGCGCGACGCTGCTCGAGCGCTGGCACGCGCTGATCCTCGACAATGCCGACACGCTGGCGGCGATCATGACCGCCGAACAGGGCAAGCCGCTGGCCGAGGCGAAGGGCGAGATCGGCTATGCCGCGTCGTTCGTGAAATGGTTCGCGGGCGAGGGGCGGCGGATCGCCGGCCACACCATCCCGGCGCCGACCAGCGACCGCCGCATCCTCGCGACGCGCGAACCGGTCGGGGTGTGCGCGGCGATCACCCCGTGGAATTTCCCGGCGGCGATGATCACGCGCAAGGTCGCCCCGGCGCTGGCGGCAGGCTGCACCGTCGTCATCAAGCCGTCCGAACTGACCCCGTACACCGCACTGGCGCTGTGCAAGTTGGCCGAACAGGCCGGGATTCCGGCGGGGGTCGTCAACATCGTCACCGGCCTGCCGCAGGCGATCGGCGCGGCGCTGACCGCATCGCCGGTAGTGCGCAAACTGTCCTTTACCGGATCGACCCGCGTCGGGTCGCTGCTGATGCAGCAATCGGCCGACACGCTGAAGCGCCTCAGCCTCGAACTGGGCGGCAACGCGCCGTTCATTGTGTTCGACGATGCCGATATCGATGCGGCGGTGGCGGGCGCGATGGCGTCCAAATTCCGCAACGCCGGCCAGACCTGCGTCTGCGCCAACCGCATCCTCGTGCAGGACGGCATCCACGGCCGGTTCGTCGAGAAGCTGGGCGAGGCGGTTCGCGCACTCCGCGTCGGCAATGGCCGCAGCGACGGCGTGACGATCGGCCCGCTCATCAATGCCGCGGCGACGCAGAAGGTCGCCGACCACCTGTCCGACGCGCTGGCCAAGGGCGCGCAGGTCGCCGCCGCACCCGATGGCGTCGAGGTGAATGAACGCTTCGCCCGTCCGGTGGTGCTGACCGGCGCGACCCCCGACATGCGGCTGGCATCGGAGGAAACGTTCGGACCCGTCGCGCCGATCTTCCGCTTTTCGGCCGAGCAGGAGGCGATCGACCTCGCCAACGCCACCCCGTTCGGCCTCGCCAGCTATTTCTACACCGAGGACCTGCACCGTGCGTGGCGCGTCGGCGAGGCGCTGGAGTTCGGCATGGTCGGGCTGAACACCGGCGGCCTCGCGATGGAAATGTCGCCGTTCGGCGGGATCAAGGCATCGGGCCTCGGCCGCGAGGGCGGGCGCGAAGGCATCGACGAATATCTGGAAACCAAGGCGTTCCATTGGGGGGGATTGAAGGGCCTGTGACCAATTATCGGATTGCGGTGATTCCCGGCGACGGGATCGGCAAGGAAGTCGTGCCCGAAGGTATCCGCGCGCTCGAAGCGGCGGCGGCGGCGCATGGCTTCACCGTCGAACAGCAATGGCATGATTTCGCGAGCTGCGATTATTATGTCCGCCACGGCCGGATGATGCCTGAGGATTGGAAGGCGCGGATCGGCGACGTCGACGCGATCTTCTTCGGTGCGGTCGGCTGGCCCGATACCGTGCCCGACCATATCTCGCTGTGGGATTCGCTGATCCAGTTCCGGCGCGAATATGACCAGTATGTCAATCTGCGCCCGGCGCGGCTGATGCCGGGCGTCCCGTGCCCGTTGGCCGGTCGTCAGCCGGGCGACATCGACATGATGATCGTGCGCGAGAATACCGAGGGCGAATATTCGGCGATCGGCGGGACCGCCTTTCCTGGCACCGACCGGGAAGTCGTGCTGCAGGAAACGGTGATGACCCGCATCGGCACCGACCGCATCCTGCGCTACGCCTTCGACCTCGCGCAGCAGCGTCCGGCTAGGCATCTGACCTCGGCGACCAAGTCGAACGGCATCGCCATCACCATGCCGTGGTGGGACAGCCGCGTCGCGGCGATGGCGGAGCACTATCCCGACATCCGCACTGACAAGTATCATATCGACATCCTCGCCGCGCAGTTCGTAATGAACCCCGACCGCTTCGACGTGGTCGTCGCCTCCAACCTGTTCGGCGACATCCTGTCCGATCTGGGCCCGGCCTGCACCGGCACGATCGGCATCGCGCCGTGCGGTAATATCAACCCCGACCGCAGCGTGCCGTCGCTGTTCGAACCGGTCCATGGTTCGGCCCCGGATATCGCCGGGCAGGGGATTGCCAATCCAGTCGGCCAGATCTGGTGCGCGGCGATGATGCTCGACCATTTCGGCGAACACGCTGCGGCGAAGTCGATCGTCACGGCGATCGAGACGGTATTAGCCAGCGACAAAGGTCGCACCCGCGACCTCAAGGGCATGGCAAATACCGAAGAATGCGGGAAGGCGGTCGCGGCGGCGATCGGCTGACCTGCGGCGGCGGCGCGGCAGGTTCGGCATAATCTGCCGCACATTCGCGAAGTTCGGCAGCCGGACCCCGTCCGGCAGCCCGCAGTATCACCCCGCCGCCGCAGTCCCCCCCTACACTGGACCCATCATCAGACAACAGGGCCAGGCATGTTCTCCAATTCGCTGATCGAGGCCGACCGCCGCCACCTCATTCACCCTGTCACCGCATGGCGCGGGCACGAGGCACGCGGCGCGACCGTGCTGACCGGCGGGCAGGGCATGTACCTGACCGATGGCGACGGCAACCGGCTGCTCGACGCCTTTGCCGGGCTGTGGTGCGTCAATATTGGCTATGGCCATGAAAGTGTGGTCGAGGCGGCGGCCGAACAGATGCGGCGGCTGCCCTATGCCACCGGCTATTTCTCGTTCGCCAGCGAACCCGCGATCCGGCTGGCCGAGCGGCTGGCCGGACTGTCGCCGCCGGGCCTCGACCGCGTCTATTTCTCGCTGGGCGGATCGGACGCGGTCGACTCCGCGCTGCGCTTCATCGTCAACTACTGGAATGCCAAGGGGCGCCCGACCAAGAAACAGGTGATCGCGCTCGACAAGGGCTATCATGGGTCGTCGTCCAACGGCGCGGGGATCACCGGCCTGCCCGCCTTTCACCGGCTGTTCGATCTGCCGCACGACTGGCAGCATCATATTCCGGCCGCCTATCCCTATCGCCATGCCGTCGGCAGCGATCCGCAGGCGGTGATCGACGCCAGCGTCGCCGCACTTCGAGACAAGGTCGCCGAACTGGGCGCGGACAATGTCGCCGCCTTCTTCGCCGAACCGGTCCAGGGATCGGCCGGTGTCATCGTGCCGCCGAAAGGCTGGCTGGCGGCGATGCGCGCGACCTGCACCGACCTGGGCATCCTGCTGGTAGCGGACGAGGTCATTACCGGCTTCGGCCGTACTGGTCCGCTGTTTGCTTGCGAAACCGAAGGGGTGACACCCGACCTCATGACGCTCGCCAAGGGGCTGACCGCCGGTTACGTGCCGATGGGTGCGGTGCTGATGACCGACGAAATCTATGCCGGTATCGCCGACGGACCCGACAACCACCTGCCGGTCGGGCATGGCGCGACCTATTCGGGGCATCCGGTGTCGGCGGCGGTCGCAATGGCGGTGCTCGATCTGTACGAAGGCGGCATCCTCGCCAACGGCATCGCCCGCGCGCCGCAACTGGCCGCCGGGCTGGCGACGATCGCCGATCATCCGCTGGTAGGCGATGTGCGACACGCCGGGATGCTAGCCGGCATCGAACTGGTCGCGGACAAGGCGAACAAGACGCGGTTCGACGCATCGGTCGGCCTGCCAGACAAGCTCGCACGGACCGGATACGCCAACGGCATCATCTTTCGCGCCTTTGCCGACGGCACGATCGGTCTGGCGCCGGCGATCAGTTGCGATGAAACCGATATGGCTGCATTGCTCGAACGCCTGACGCGCACGCTCGATCAGGTGGCCGACATGGCCGAGGTTCGCGTCAGCCTGCGATAGACGTTGCGGTTACGGAATGACGGGATAGAGTCGCTGCCATGACCCCTTCGCCCAAACTCGATCGGCTGGACTTTCGCATCCTTGCGCAGTTGCAGCGCAACGGGCGGATCACCAACGTCGATCTGGCCGATGCGGTCGGCCTGTCGCCGAGCCCCTGCCTGTCGCGGGTCAAGCGGCTTGAGAAGGCCGGCTATATCACCGGCTATGGCGCACATGTCGCGCTCGCCAAGCTGGGTGAGACGCTGACCGTCTTTACCGAAATTACGCTCAAGGACCATCGCACCGGCGACTTTTCGCGCTTCGAACAACGCGCGCGCAACGTTCCCGAAGTCGTCGAATGCCATCTCGTCAGCGGCGGCTACGACTATCTGGTGAAGTTCATCACCCGCAACGTGTCGCAATATCAGGAGCTGATCGAATCGATCCTCGAAAGCGATTTCGGGATCGAGAAATATTTCAGCTATATCGTACTCAAATCTCCGATCGTGAAACGCTACGACCCGATCGAGGCGCTGTTCGACGAGCGGAGCTGACCAAGGGGCGCCCGACGATGCGTATCGACGACCAGGATCTTGCCGACCTCGCAGCGCTGCGCCGCGACCTGCACGCCCATCCCGAACTGGGCTTTGCCGAACACCGCACCGCCGCGATCATTGCAGAGGCATTGCGCGCCGCCGGGCTGGAGGTGACGGCCGGGATCGGCGGTACCGGCGTGGTCGGGACGTTGCGCAACGGTCCGGGCAACGGCGCGATCGGCTTTCGCGCCGACATGGACGCGCTGCCCTTCGCCGAACAGACCGGGCTGCCCTATGCCAGCACGACGCCGGGCGTGTTCCATGGTTGCGGCCATGACGGGCATAGCGCGACGCTGATCGGCGCGGCGCGGCATCTGGCGAAGACGCGCGACTTTTCGGGTACGATCCACTTCATCTTCCAACCGGCCGAGGAAGGGCAAGGCGGGGCCGATGCGATGGTCCGCGACGGGCTGTTCGATCGTTTCCCGTGCGACCGGGTGTTCGCGCTCCACAACTGGCCCGACCTGCCGCTTGGCGCCGCCCGTACCCGGCCGGGGCCGATCATGGCCGCCGCCGACCGGTTCGAGATCGCGATTTCGGGCAAGGGCGGCCACGCCGCGATGCCGCACCAGACGCCCGACGCGATCCTTGCCGCCGCGACGCTGGTCCAGCAGCTCAACACGATCGTCGCCCGCCGTATTCCGCCGACCGAAAGCGCGGTGCTGTCGGTGACCAAGGTGCATGGCGGCGATTCGCACAATGTCATCCCGGCGACGGTGACGCTGACCGGCACGGTGCGGACCTTCTCCCCGCACGTGCAGGACCGGATCGAGGAATCGCTGCGTGCGATCTGCGACGGGGTCGCGCGGTCGAGCGAGACCGAGATCGCGGTCGACTATGTCCGCTATTATCCTGCGACCGTGAACGATGCCGAAAGCGCCGCGATCGCGCTGGCGGCGGCGCAGGCAGTGTGTGACGATGCGCAGGAGGCGCCGGCTCCGGCTTTCACCTCCGAAGACTTCGCCTTCATGCTGCGCGCCCGGCCCGGCGCCTATCTGTGGATGGGGCAGCGCGACGACACCCATGTCGCCGCGCTCCATCACCCGGCCTATGACTTCAACGACGCGGTGACGCCGATCGGCATCGCGTGGTTCGCCGAACTGGCGCGGACACAGCTTCCCGCCGGCTAAAGCGCGATGACATGATTTTGACCCATCGTGACGGAGCGAGAATGGCTGCGTGGCGAGGAGCGAGGAGGGAGCGGGGCTTTGCCCCCGTGACCGACGAGCGACGCTGCCACGCAGCCATTTTCGCCCGCCCCATGCGGTTGCGTTGGGGCGCTCGCCGGACGTCGTCAGGAAGCTTGCCCGGGCCGATAGCCCGCGCTGCGCGTCCTTCCTCGCCGGCAAACGCCCCAACGCAATCCCGATGGGTCAAAACCATGCCATCACGCTTAACGGCATGAATGGATGGGCGCGCCACGCCCAAAGCCGCATTTCGTTCCAAAGCTGTCATAGCTTCGCAACAAAATGCTTGAGACCCACCCTCATGATGCCGGTGCCGCAGAGGTGGCGACACATCGACCCGCCGGTCCTTCGGAGCCGGGACGAAGGTCGGGACGCCACCAGGTCGAGGACGACGCGATAGCCGTTTCACGCTTGGGGGTTCAAATGCGCAACCGACATCTGCTTTTCTTCAGTGCCGCCCATCTGGCGCTGCTGGCACCGGCCATGGCATCGGCCCAGGAACTCGCCGC
Source organism: Sphingomonas sp. SAFR-052 (assembly GCF_051965015.1). Taxonomy (NCBI): domain Bacteria; kingdom Pseudomonadati; phylum Pseudomonadota; class Alphaproteobacteria; order Sphingomonadales; family Sphingomonadaceae; genus Sphingomonas; species Sphingomonas sp. SAFR-052. The sequence continues at coordinate 144,666 of NZ_JBQCMO010000001.1, forward strand.
CGCCGCCACGGCCGCCGCGACCGCACCCGAAGGGGAGGGGCAGACCGGCGAAGGCGAGATCGTCGTCGAGGGCGTCCGCCAGCAATATGTCGCCAACGTGCCGACGATCGAGGTGCCGCAGAGCATCCAGGTGCTGTCGGCGGAAACGCTGAAGGATGCCGGGATCACCCGGCTCGACAACGCGCTCGACTTCGCGACCGGCATTGCGCGGCAGAATAATTTCGGCGGCCTGTTCGACGTGTTCGCCTGCCGGGGCTTCACCGGCGACGAAAGCAGCGGCAGCAACTATCTGGTCAACGGTTTCAACGCCGCACGCGGGTACGGCGGCGGTCGCGACACGTCGAACGTGCAGCAGATTCAGGTGCTCAAGGGCCCCAATTCATCGCTGTTCGGCCGTGGTGAGCCGGGCTGTACCGTCAACATCATCACCAAGAAGCCGGGCTTCGACCTGCATGGCAGCGCGATCCTGTCGGTGGGCAGCTTCAACAATTTCCGCAGCGAAGGCGATTTCAACGTGCCGCTGTCGGACCGGGTCGCGGTGCGCGTGACCGGTGCCGCCGAATCCGCCGACAGCTTCCGCGACTTCGTGTCGAGCGAGAAGGTGACGGTCACCCCGTCGATCCTCGCCAAACTCGGGCAGGACAGCTCGATCAGCTACGAATTCGAATTCATTGATCAGAAGGTGACGTTCGACCGCGGCATCGTCGCGCCAACCGGCAATCTGAAGCTGGTGCCGCGCGAGCGTTTCTTCGGCGAACCCGACGACGGCCCGGTCCATGTCCGCGCCATGGGGCATCAGGCGCAGTTGCAGCACGACTTCAGCCCCGACTGGTCGCTGGTCCTGGGCGTCGGCTATCGCGACACCTTCTTCCGCGGCAGCTCGACCGAGGCCGAATTGGCCGCCGGTCGCCAGCGCATCTATACCGACGGCACGACGCTGTCACGCCAGCGCCGCGTGCGCGACTATTCGACCACCGACCTGACCTTCCGCGGCGAACTGAGCGGCGAATTCGCCACCGGCCCGGTTGGCCATCACATGATCATCGGCGCCGACTGGGACGATTACGAACTCGACATCGTCCAGAACCGCTATCGCCCGCCGGTCGTCGCGTCGCAACTGGCCGGCAACCTCGCGCTTGGCAACCGCATCAACATCTTCGATCCGGTCTATGGCCGCCTGCCGGTCGCGGGCGCGTTCCAAAGCTATCGCGAACGGCAATATAGCTGGGGCGGGTATCTGCAGGATCAGGTCGATGTGACCGATGCGTTCAAGGTCCGGTTCGGCGGGCGCTATGACGAGTTCGAACAGATCGTCGACGACCGCATCTCCCGCCGCCGGACCATGCAGTCGAAGACCGCGTTCAGCCCCTCGGTCGGCGCGACCTATCTCCTAAGCGACGATTTCTCGGTCTACGCGAATTACGGCCGCGGCTTCCGCCCGAACAACGGCACCGACGCGAACAACAATGCCTTCGAACCCGAACGCACCATCTCCTACGAAGCGGGCGCGAAAATGTCGCTGCTGCGCAATCGGCTGACCGGCACGCTCGCCGTCTTCAAGACGACCAAGAGCAACGTGCTAACCGCCGACCCGGTCAACGCCAATTTCTCGCTGGCGGTGGGCAAAGCGCGCTCGAAGGGCGTCGAGGCCGAACTGTCGGGCAACCTGCCTGCCGGGTTCCGCGTCCAGCTGAACTACGCCTATGTCGATGCCGAGGTTGCCGCCAACGCGCTCGACCCCAATTTTGGCTTCGGCCTGCGCGAGGGCGATCCGCTCATCAACATTCCCAAGAACAGCGGCAGCGCGCTGCTGTTCAAGGACTTCGATATCGGCAGCAGCCGTCTGACGTTGGGCGCGGGCATCAACTATGTCGGCAAGCGGCTGGGCGAGACCGGCTTCCGCTTCACCAATGGCGATTTCTACTATCTGCCCGCCTATACGCTGACCCGCGTCATGGCGTCGTACGAACCGAACGAGCGGCTGCGCGTGTCGGGCGAGGTGACGAACCTGTTCGACGAACAATATTTCCCCAGCTCCTATTCGCGACTGTGGACGCTGCCGGGCGCCCCGCGCCAGTTCATGGTCCGGGTCGGCTACTCCTACTGATCGGCTGTCTACATTTTCCTCTCATTACCAAGGAGTTGTCATGTCCGACCAACGCCTGTTTCGCGCATCGCGCTGGATCGCCGCCGGGGTGATCGCCGCGCTTGCCGCCCCGTCCTTCGCCCACGGCATCTGGTTCGCACAGCGCGCCAAACAGATCGCGCTGGTCTACGGCATCGGCGCCGACGATCTCGACATGGTCCGCCGCCTGCCGCAGGTTGAACATATCGTCGCCTACGACGCGCAGTTCCGCCCGATCGCCGCGAGTGCGCGCGTATCGGGGCCGGTGGTGCTGATCGATACCCCCGCCAAGCCGGTACTGGTCAGCGCGGTGCTGCAGAATGGCACCTGGTCGCGGCGCGGCACGGGCGAGTTCGAGAAGAAGGGCCGCGACGAGATGCCCGATGCGACCCTGTCCGAACGGACCGTCAAATATGCGGTCACGATCGAAGGTCCGCTGACCGGTCGCATCCCGGCCCTGCCGCATCAGATGCTGCAACTGGTCCCCGCCGGTCCGCTGCCTGAAGAACGTGGCGCGCCGCTCAAATATATCGCACTGTTCAACGGCAAGCCGCAGGCGGGCGTGGGGGTGATCGCCGACATGGTCAACGATCCCGACGCGAAGGAGGTCGAAACCGCCGCCGATGGCAGCGTCACCCTGCCGGTCCGCAACCAGGGGCTGAACGTGCTGCGCGCGGTGTATGCCGGGCCGAGCGACGATCCGAAGAAATACGACCGGATCGAACACACCGCCACGCTCGCCTTCACTTTGCCACACGCGCCCGAATGATCGGGTGAGGGGCGATCGCCGCGCCTGCGTACAGATCGGCGACGGCGGTGCGCCGTCCCCCTTTCGGAGCTTCCCACGATGCGTCACGTCCTGACCGGTTTCGCCGTTGCCGCCCTGCTCGCCAGCCCGGCGTTCGCCCATCCCAAGCTGGTGTCGGCGACTCCCGCCGCCGATGCCAAGGTCACGGTGGCGCCAAAGACGCTGACGCTGACCTTTTCCGAAAAGCTGGTCGCGCCGCTCTCGGGCGCGGAACTCACCATGTTGCCGATGCCCGGCATGGGCCCGCACCGCATCCCCGCAACCGCCAAGGTCGGCGATGACGGCAACTCGCTGATGCTGACGCTCGCCCGGCCGCTGCCGCGCGGCAGCTACCGTGTCGACTGGCACGTCGTGTCGACCGACACGCACCGCGTAACCGGCAGCTACACGATCACGGTCGGCTGACCTTGGGCGACGGGCCGCTGATCGTCGTGCGCGGCCTGTTGCTGGCGGTGTTGCCGGCGACGTTCGGGCTGGCATGGTTCGCGCGGCAGCGGATGGTCGCGCGCCGGGTGCTGATCGCCGCCACCATCGCCGCGCTACTGCTGTCGGCGGTCGCCTTCGTCCTGCTGGCGGCGGCAATGACCGGGGCGGGGGTCGCCGCGCTCGATCGCGACCTGCTGGTGATGCTGGTGCGCGATACGACGCCCGGTACCGCCTTCCTGATCCGCACCGCCGCCTTGCTGGCGATGCTGGTCGCGCTGATCGTACCGCAGCCGCGCTTCGCGCTCGTCACGCTGCTGGCGGCGGTGGCCGGCGCGACGCTGGCATGGAACGGTCATGGCGCGATGCATGACGGCGCGACCGGGTGGCTGCACCTCGTGCCCGACATCGTTCATCTGCTGGCGGCCGGTGCATGGCTCGGCGCGCTGGCGGTGTTCGTTACCCTTGCACTCCGCCGCGCGCCGGAGACCGCCGATACACTGGCCGGTTTCGCCGGGTTCGGCACCGTGATCGTCGCCGCGATCATGCTGACCGGCCTCGTCAACGCCTGGATGATGGTCGGCATCGACGGCATCGCCCGGCTGGGCGACAGCCTGTACGGGCAGCTGCTGCTCGCCAAGCTCGCGCTCTTCGCGCTGATGCTGGCGCTCGCCGCCGCCAACCGCTTCGTCCTGACCCCCCGCCTGACCGCCGACGGCGACCTGCGCGTGCTACGCATCAGCCTGTCGACCGAATTCGCTGCCGGCGTGCTGATCGTGCTGCTGATCGGCTGGGCCGGCACGCTCGAACCGCCGGTCTCGGCAATCTCCTAAACCGCCGTCACCGGCGCGGCATCCTCGGCGGTCAGCATCCGCACTTCGTAGATCACCGCATCGCCGGTCTTCGCGGTCAGATCGACCTTGGCATCAGGCCGTCCCTGCGCCCCGGCCGACGGGATCGGATAGTCGAGCGCCACGAACCGGTCGCTCGCCGGCCCCTTGTGCGTCGCGGTCGCCAACGGTGCGCCATCGATCGCGATGTCGACCGTGCGATCGACGTCGCGGCCCCAGATCAGCAGCCGCAGCACTGCCGGTCCGGGTCGCCGCGCCAGCGTCAGCGACAGCGTCTGTCCCGGCTTGATCCGCCGCGCCGATCGCCCGGCCCAGTTGACGACCTCGCTGCCGCCCGGCGCCACCCGGTGGTCGCGCTCGGGCTGCATCTCGCCCATATACAACGTGTCGACCGTCCGCCGGCCGAGCGCGCGCGCCTCCGCCTGTGCCCTGACGTAATCGCCACGCGCCGCCGCCCAGCGATCGGTGGTGAAGGTCGGCAGATACACCGCCGTCCGCCGATCCCATTGCGAATAGAAGGGGCGGAAGGTCAGCGCCTCGCCCAGCGCACCGGTCGCGGCGAAGCGATTGTCGCCGGCGGGCGTCAGGCTGGCGGTGATCGCGCCGTCGCTGACCAATGCCGGGCCGGTGCCGTCGAACGGCTGCGCCTCGCTGCCCATGTCGGCGGCGAGCACCAGCGGGCCATAGGTAAAGGCGATAATCGTCGGATCGTCGGGCGTCGCTTCGGCGGCCAGCGTCATCGGCAGCGTCAGTGCGACCTTGTCGCCCGTACGCCACCGCCGGTCGAGCACCGCATAGCCGTTCCGGAGCGTCGGCGTCACCGCCTGCCCGTTCAGCGCCACCACCGGGTCCTTCGCCCAACCGGGCAGGCGGATCGCAATCGCCTGCCGCCCGCGTGGTGCGCGGCGCACGGTCAGCGTCGCCGCCCCCTGCAACGGCATTGCCGTATCCAGATCGACCGCCAGCCCGCGCTCGCGCCAGTCGAGCGCAGAGGGCACGAACAGGTTCAGGTACAGCGTGTCGGCGTCTTGCCACCAGATTGAATCGGCGTGCTTGGCGTGGCTTTCCATGCCCGACCCGACACAGCACCAGAAACTGTCGTCGGGGCTGGAATAGGTCCGCCGCGCACCCGCCGCCAGCGGCATGAAATAGACGAACCGTCCGTCACGCGGCCGTTGATGCGCGAGCATGTGGTTGATCTGCACCCGCTCGTAATAATCGAACCAGCGCGCCTCGGGCTGCCAGCCATACAGATGGCGGGTGAGCTTCAGCATATTGTAGCTGTTGCACGCCTCGCACGTCGCCTCGCCCAGCCGCCTCGACAGTTGGTCGGGCTGGCCGAAATGCTCACGCTCCGAATTGCCGCCGATCACATAGCTGTGATGGCCGGTCACTCGCTGGTGAAAGAAGCGCGCTGCGGTCGCATGTGCCGGCGCGCCGGTCAGTTCGTGCAGGCGCGCAAGGCCGATCACCTTCGGAATCTGGGTATTGGCGTGCAGTCCGGCGAGCCTGTCCTGCTGCGCGGTCAGCGGGTCGAGCACCGCCTTGTGCCGAATCTTCTCCGCCATGCGCAGCCAGCGGGAATCGCCGGTCAGCGCATAGGTATCGGCATAGCTTTCGTTCAGCCCGCCATGTTCGGCCGCCAGGATGCGCTGCATCTGGTCGTCGGACAGCGGTTCGAGCACGTCCGCCAGATAGCCGGCCATGCCGAGCAGCACCGGCATCGCCCGCTTGTTGCCGGCCAGTACATGCGCGTCGATCAGCCCGGCATGCACCTTGTGCCATGTATAGAGCGGCACCCAGCCGCCGTTCAGGTCGAACCCGTTGCTGCGGATGTCGCCGCGGCGCAGTTCCTCGAACACGATCTTGCCATCGACGGTCTTGCCGCCGCGCTCGACGGTGGTGCCACCGACATAGCCGTCGCCATGTGCGACTTGGATCCGCGCCATTTCGCTAAGCGCATGGTCGAGCCGCGCGGCGATCGCCGCGTCGCCGCTATTGGCGATGGTCAGCGCGCACGCCGACAGCCAGTGGCCAAGGCTGTGGCCGGCGATCCCCTGCGCCTCCCAGCCGCCATAGACCGGCTTGGGCGCGGGCAGGCCGGCCGAGACGTAGAAATTGTGCAGCAGCCGTTCGGGATCGAGTTCGAGAAGATAGCGGCGATTGGCGGCAAAGGCGTCGGCGAAGGGGGAGGGTTGCAACGTTATAAATCGGGCCGGCACCGGTTCGACGCGACGCACGGCCGGAGTCGCGGCCAACGCCGATACGCCGAACGGCAACAGGCTGGCGCCGATCAACAGGCTCCGTCGACCAACCGACATCGTCCGATCCTGTCCGTTGCAGCACGGGGGCGGGGGCGTAACGGGGTTCGACATCGGCGGTCCTGACTGACGTTTTGGTATCGCTACCTAAATCATGGACAAATTGTCTGACTTTTCAAGATGCGTCAACCGGGGATGGCGTAATCCTGCCAATGGTATCGCTATCATTGTAACCGGACGGCTGTGCATAGCGTCGTACAGTCCGTGCGAACGCGACCGGTAGAATAGTCCGAAAAGCGGTCGAAAACTGGTCACGAGGGGTTGGCATATCGACTGCAACCGAATTGCAACAGCTCCGAGATTTTTCGCTGCTCCCCCATTGCATTCCGTGATCTTGACGATAATTGTCCGAGTATAGATAGGCTCAATCAAGGGCCGGATCGGGGAGGGTCTCATGGTCGTCAGGGCCGGGATGCTGGCGTCGGCATCCGCAATCGCTTTGTTCCTGGGTGCGCCCGCTTTTGCGCAGGCCGTGGAGCCGACCCCCGGCGTGCCCGCCGATAGCCCCGAACAGGCCGGCGACGGCACCGTTTCGCGCGATGCCACGGCGGATGAGGGCGACGAGATCGTCGTCACCGGCGTCCGTGCCTCGATCGTCGGCGCGCTCAACGTGAAGCGCAACGCGACGCAGGTCGTCGACTCGATCGTGGCCGAGGACGTCGGCAAACTGCCCGACAATAACGCGATAGAAGCGTTGCAGCGCGTCAGCGGCATTCAGGTCACCAACCGCGCCGGTGGCGAGGCGGCGGCGATCTCGATCCGCGGTCTGCCCGATGCGCTGACCACGATGAACGGCCGCAACATCTTCACCGCGTCGGGACAGGCGTTCGCGCTGGCGGACATTCCCGCCAACCTCGTCAAGCGGATCGACGTGTACAAGACGCGCGCCGCCGACCAGATCGAAACCGGCATCGCCGGACAGATCGATGTGTTCACCAGGCGGCCGTTCGACTTCAACGGCTTCGCTTTGTCGGGCGTCGCGCGCGGCATCTACAACGAACAGGCGGACAGCTTTAACCCCAACCTGTCGGGCCTCATCAGCAATCGCTGGGAAACCGGCATCGGCGATATCGGCGTGCTGGTCAGCGGCAGCTATGCCCGCACCAAATATCGCGACATGAGCGTGACGGCGGGCGCGATGGTGCCGTTCGTCACCGAAAATCCGCCGCCGGGCTTCACGCCGCTGCAGCGCGTTTTCCCCGAAACCGGTGCGTGGCAGCCGGGCACCGAGCGCGGCCTGCCGACCGCCGCCGGATCGACCTTCCTGCTCGGCGGGCGGCAGGTGCCCTATTATCTCTCGCGCGACGCGGTGTTCAGCCCCGATGTGGCGGGCACGCGCGATCGTCCGGCGGTGAACGCGGCGGTGCAATGGTCGCCGAACAGCAGCTCCACTTACACCGCCGAATTCTTCTGGAACCAGTTCCGCGCGACGACGCAGAACAGCCTGTTCTTCAGCTTCGTCGACTGGTGGGGATCGCTCGGCGCCAATCCGGCCTCGACCATCGAGCTCTATCCCGACACCAACATCATCAAGGCGCGCTCGGTCGGTGATGTGTTCGGCTTCAACAGCGGCGACTATACCCGGTCGAAGACCGACAGCTTCGTCTACGCCTTCAACGCCGATTGGAAGGTGGGCGAGACCGGCCGGATCACCGCCGACCTGTCGTACCAGAACAGCCGGTTCGACACGCAATTCCTCGCGATGCGGCTCAATCGCGTCGCGCGGCGGATCGACGTCGATTTCAACACCCGCAACGGCATTCCGGCGTATAACTTCGATAACAACGACTTGCTGGTCGATCCGACCCAATGGGATGTCGGCGAGTTCTACGACAACGCCAATCGCTCGAAAGGCGACGCCAAAACCCTGCACCTCGATGGCGAGAATAAGTGGGACGACGGCTTCCTGCGCCGAGTGAAGGCTGGCATCCGCATCGACGATCGCAACGCGGTGGATTCGGTGCGGTCGCAGGATGCGCGGGCGCTGGGGCGGAAATTCTCCGAACTCGATCCCGGTCTGCAACTGGTCAACAAGGACTTTTTCGACGGGCGCGCCAGCGTGCCGACATCGTGGCTGGTCCCGAACGGCACCTATATCTACGAGAATGTCGACGCGATCCGCCAGCTGTACAAGAGCAGTGTCGCGCCCAACTTCCTGCTGTCGGACCAGCTTCGCCTGACCGACGTGTTCGACATTAACGAAATCACGATGAGCGCTTACGCGCTGGCCGATGGGCAGTTCGACCTGTTCGGGCGGCCGTTCCATGTCCAGGCCGGCGTCCGCTATACCGATGTCGACACCAATTTCGTGTTCACCGACCGCTATAACGGCAATGTCACCCGCGCATCGAACGGCACCGCGCGGTTCCTGCCCAGCGCCACGCTGCGCTACGAGTTGACCGACAATTTCCGCATTCGCTTCAACTATGGCGAGACGTTGCGGCGTCCGGCGTTCGGCGATCTCAACCCCAATCCCAATCTGGTCGGCGACCTGACCAATATCGGGCGTGGCAGCGGCACGTCGGGCAATCCCAATTTGCGCCCGACCGTCGCCAAGAATTACGACCTGTCGGCCGAATGGTATTTCGAACGCAACAGCGCGATATATGGCACGCTGTTCCGGCGTGAGATCGACGGACTGGTCGTGCCGCTGACGTCGGTGCTGACCATTCCCAATACCGGCCTGAACACCAATGTCTTCGCCGTCACTCGTCCCGAAAATGCCTCGAACGGCGTGTTGAAGGGGATCGAGCTGGGGCTGACCTATTTCCCGACCTATCTACCCTCGCTGCTCGACGGGTTCGGTTTCCAGGGCAGTTTGACGCTGCTTGATTCGAACCAGAACATTCCGCTGACCGACAGTGCCGGCAATGTGACCGGTGAAACGCAGTCGGCCTTCTTCGGCGTGTCGGATTTGTCGTACAATGCGACGCTGGCCTATGAGAAGGGTGGCCTTGGCGCGCGCCTGTCCTATGTCTGGCGCAAGGCGTTCCTGTCGGGCAACGAGGCGCGGCTGTTCGCCAACCCGATCGGGGTGTGGCGGCGTCCCGAAAGCAGCCTCGATTTCCAGCTGACCTATGCGGTCACCGACCGGCTGGGGCTGACGCTCGATGCGGTCAACCTGACCAGCCAGACGCAGCAGAATTATTACCGGTTCGAGGATGCCGGCAATGCCGACCAGTTCAACCTCGGCACCACGCTGCTGTCGCGGACCTTCGCGGTCGGGCTGCGTTACTCGTTCGACTGACGCGCGCCGCTCGCCCGACCCAACCCAATCTGACGGAGTGACCTTTTATGATCCGGTCCACGCTTCCGCTCGCCGCCCTCGTCCTGCTCGCCGGTTGCAACGGCATTTCGGGCACCGATGCCAGCGGCAATATCTCGGCCCCCGCCGCCCCTGCGCCGACCCCGACGCCCACGCCAACCCCCACGCCGACTCCGACCCCGACGTCGGGCATGCTGGCGCTGACCGGTGACACCATGCCGGTGCATGACCCGGCGATCATCAAGGACGGCAACACCTATTTCCTGTTCGCGACCGGATCGGTGACCGATCGCGAAGGATTGCTGGCGACGCGCACCTCGACCGATCTGAAGGCGTGGACGTGGCGCGGACCTGCTTATACCGCGCTGCCGGTATGGACCGCGACGGCGGTGCCCGGCACGTCGGGCATCTGGGCACCCGATATCGTCAAGCGCGGTGGTGAATATCGCCTCTATTATTCGGTCTCGACTTTCGGCAGCAATCGATCAGCGATCGGCCTGACCGTCAACAACGCGCTGAACGTCAATGCGCCGGCGACCGGATGGGTCGACAAGGGCGCGGTGATCCAGTCGAACACCAGCGACAATTTCAACGCGATCGACCCGGCCGTCTTCACCGACGCCGATGGTCGCGAATGGATGGCGTTCGGCAGCTTCTGGACTGGGATCAAGATGGTGCGGCTCGACCCCGCCACCGGCCTGCGCCTCGCCAGCGACCAGACCATCTACCCGCTCGCCACCCGCGCCTTCCCCGGTGCGGTCGAGGCGCCGTTCGTCGTTCGCCACGGCGATTTCTACTATCTGTTCGTGTCGTTCGACAATTGCTGCCAGGGGGCCAACAGCACCTACAACACCGTCGTCGGCCGCTCGCGGACCCCGACGGGGCCGTATCTCGACAAGACCGGCAAATCGATGCTCGACGGCGGCGGATCGCTGGTGCTGGCATCGGGGCAGGGGACCGACGCGCGCTATGTCGGGCGCGGCCATGTCGCGGTGTTGCAGGAGGCGAGCGGCGATCACATCGTCTATCACGCCTATGACCGCGAACGGAACGGCGCACCCACGCTCCAGATCCAGCGGCTGACCTGGGATGCCGATGGCTGGCCGGTGGCGCAGTAGCATGGGGATCGCGCGCCCGCTGCTGTCGATTGCCGCGCTGTTGCTCGCCGGGGCGGGGGTCGCACAGACCGCCGCCCCCGAAGGCGATATCCGTCCGGTCCATGATCCGGTACTGATCCGGCAAGGCGCGACATGGCACGTTTTTTCGACCGGCATCGGTCGCGACGGGCAGGGGCTGATCGCCGAGCGCACCTCCAACGATCTGGTCCATTGGCAGGCGGGCACGCCGCCCTTCGCCAAGTTGCCCGACTGGGCGGTGCAGGCGATCCCGGGTGCGCGCAATCTGTGGGCGCCCGACATTTCGTTCGTGAACGGTCGCTATCGCCTCTATTATTCGGTCTCGACCTTCGGATCGAACCGGTCGGCGATCGGCCTCGCTACCAATGCGACGCTCGACCCGACAGTGCCCGGCTATGGCTGGCGCGACGAAGGCATGGTGCTGGGATCGGTGCCGAGCGATGCGTACAATGCGATCGACCCGTCATTCATCGTCGACAGGGGCGGCCGCCACTGGCTGTCCTTCGGCAGCTTCTGGAGCGGATTGAAGCTGGTCGAGCTGAACCCGCAGACCGGGAAGCCGCTGAACCCCGACGCCAAGCCAATGGCGCTCGCCAGCCGTCCGGTCCCGGCCGGCGCGCCCTCGATCATCGAAGCGCCCTTTATCTTCGAACGCGGCGGATATTACTGGCTGATCGCCAGCTACGACTATTGCTGCAAGGGCGTGAACAGCACCTATTACACCGTGATCGGCCGGTCGAAGACGATCACCGGCCCCTATCTGGGGAAGGATGGCAGTTCGATGCTGTCCGGCGGCGGCACCGTGCTGCTGCGCGCCGATCTGGAGGAAAAGGGCCGGTATCGCGGACCCGGCCACGCCGGCCATTACCGGGGGGACGACGGGATCGACCGCATCGTCTATCACGCCTACGACAAGGAAAATGCCGGTGCGCCGACCCTGCGGATCGCGACCCTGACATGGGGCAGCGATGGCTGGCCGAGCGCACAATGAAGGAGAGAATGCCGATGACCGACGCCCTGTCCCGCCGCTTGTTCCTAGGTGGGGCCGCCGCCGCCGGGGCCGCCAGCACGGTGCCCGGCTGGGCGCAGCGGCGCCGTGGGGGCACGACCGGCATCGTCAACCCGCTGGTCAAGAACCGCGCCGATGCGCAGGTGTTTCGCCACACCGATGGCTGGTATTATCTGACCGGGTCGGTGCCCGAATATGACCGGCTGGTGCTGCGTCGGTCGAAGACGATCGGCGGGCTGACGAACGCGCAAGAAAAGGTCCTGTGGCGGCACGAGGCGTCGGGGCCGCGATCCGGCTTCCTGTGGGCGCCCGAGCTGCACCAGATCGACGGCAAGTGGATCATGTATTTCGCCGCCGGCCCCAGCGGCGGCGGCGAGGACGTGTTCCGCATCCGCACCTACGCCGTGGTGTGCGACGGTCCCGATCCGATGATCGGCAACTGGACGGTGCTGGGTCAGCTCGAAACGCCATGGGACAGCTTCAACCTCGATTCGACCAGCTTCGTCCATCGCGGCACCCGCTATTTGGCATGGGCGCAGCGGGAGCCGGGAATCGAGACCAATTCGAACCTGTACCTCGCCCCGCTGGCCACGCCGCTGACGCTGGCCGCCAAGCCCGCGCGGCTGACCGTGCCGACGCTGCCTTGGGAGATTCGCGGCTACAAGGTCGCCGAGGCGCCGGCGCTGCTCGCGCGCAACGGGCGGCTGTTCATGACCTATTCGGCGAGCGCCACCGATGCGCGCTATTGCCTGGGCATGCTGACCGCACGCGACGATGCCGACATCATGGACCCGGCGGCATGGACCAAGTCGCCGCAGCCGGTGATGAAGACCGATCCTGCGCGCAAAATCTTCGGCCCCGGCCATAACAGCTTCACCGTCGACGAACGCGGCCGCGACATGCTGGTCTTCCATGCGCGCGATTATGAAAAGATCACCGGCGATCCGCTGTTCGATCCCAATCGGCACACCCGCGTTCAACCGGTCCGCTACAATGCGGACGGCGTGCCGCAGTTCGAACCGCCCGCCGCCAATGGTCCGCTGCGGGTCTGAACGCCCCGGCATTGAACGACCAACCGCCCGGCAACCCCGCATTGCCGGGCGGTTTTGCATGGACGAAGAATCGATCCAGAACAGCGCCCTGCCGATACACCATCTGCTCGTTCCCGGCAGGTATCGTTGCAGGAACAGCCATTTGGCGTCTGCCGCGTTAACTATCTGGTATCCGCTCCCGATCTATTGATCCCCCTGCGGCCAAGGTTGCCAGGCGGGGGAGCGTTGATGCGTAAGTTGGGAGTTTTGCTGGCGGCGACTGCTGCTGTGGTGGTGGCGGGACCGGCGGCAGCGCAGGGATTGCGCGGAGTCGTGACCACCAACGGCCAGAAACCCGATGCGAAACCGGGCGAGGAAGAGTCGGCCAACACCTCCGACATCGTCGTCACCGCGACTCGCCGTTCGCAGCGCCTGTCGAACGTGCCGATCGCGGTCAGCGCCTATAGCACCGCCGCGCTCCAGAATTCTGGCGCGACCGATATTCGCCAGATGGCGCAACTGTCGCCCTCGCTGATCGTGTCCTCGACCGGGTCCGAAGCCAATGCGGCGGCGCGCCTGCGCGGCATCGGCACCGTCGGCGACAATCCCGGCCTCGAAAGCTCGGTCGCGGTGTTCATCGACGGCGTCTATCGCAGCCGCACCGGATCGGGCCTGAACGATCTGGGCGAGGTCGAGCGGATCGAGGTGCTGCGCGGGCCGCAGGGCACGCTGTCGGGTCGCAATTCGTCGGCCGGCGCGATCAGCATCTACACCAAATATCCCTCGTTCACCTTTGGCGGCTATGGCGAGGCGAGCTACGGCAATTTCAATGCGGTGCGCCTGGCGGGCGCGCTGACCGGTCCGATCGTTGCCGACAAGCTGGCGTTCCGTGTCGACGGCGTGGTCGGCAAGCGCGACGGCTTTTACCGCGACGTCGTCAACAATACCGATTACAACGACCGCAATCGCTATTTCGTGCGCGGGCAGCTATTCTTCAAACCGGTCGACAATTTCTCGATCCGGCTGATCGGCGACTATACCCATCGCGACGAAAAATGCTGCGGCGCGGTCTATATCAACACGCAGGAAAAGGTTGATCCGACCCCGGGCGTCGCGGGCGACTATGCCTTGTCGCCGCAGAACCGGATCGTGTCGATCCTGCAAAGCCTGGGCGGGGTGCTGCCGAGCGACGGCGATCCCTATAACCGCCGCATCGCCAACACCCGCGGTCGGGCGTACGGCAACATCACCACTGATTACGGCGCGTCGGCGCGTATCGGCTGGACCTTCTCCAACCTCCAGCTCATTTCGATCAGCGCGTATCGCGAATACAAGGCGGGCGGGGCGGCCGATGTCGATTACGGCAATGTCGACATCGCCTATCGCCCCGACGACGGGAACGCGTACCGCGAATTCCACACCTTTACGCAGGAAACGCGGTTGAGCGGCGGCCTCTTCAACAACCGCCTCGACTGGATGGTCGGCGGCTATTACGCACACGAAAATCTGGCGGTGGTCGATAATATCCGCTTCGGCACCCAATATGGCGCGTTCGCGGCCTGTCGGGTGGTCGCGACGATCAACCCGCTTGCGGCATTGCGCAATCCGGCGGCGAGCGGGTGCCTGAGCACCGCCGGCCGCGCCGCACTGACCCCGGCGGTCGGCCCGCAGATCATCGGTGCGATCGACCGGCTGAGCACGCTCAACGACCTTGGTAGCGTGCGTGACGTCTATGACCAGACCAGCAGCAACTATGCGTTCTTCACGCACAATATCCTGAAGGTGACCGATACGCTCAGCCTGACCGGCGGGCTTCGCTATACCAATGAACAAAAGTCGCTGAACGCCAGCTTCGTCAACAACAACACCGTCTGCCCGACGCAGCAGGCGGCGATGGCGCCACTGCTCGGCAGCAGCAACGCGACGCTCAGGTCGCTGGCCGCCGGCATCGTGACGCTGACCTGCACCGGCAATTCCACGTCCGCACTGACCGGCGTGCCGATCCGCGACAAGCTGCGCGAAGGACAGGTGACCGGCACGACCGTGATGTCGTGGAAGCCGGTGCCGAGCACGCTACTCTATGCGTCCTACGCGCGCGGGTACAAGGCGGGCGGCTACAACCTCGACCGGTCCGACCTGTCGGCGACGGTGTTCACGACCCCGACCGCGGCGTCGGCGCGCAACCTGCGCTTCGATCCGGAAACGGTGCAGGCGCTGGAAATCGGCGTCAAATATAGCTCGGCAAAGTTCACCGCGAACCTCGCCGCGTTCCGCTCCGCTTTCCGCAATTTCCAGCTGAACACGTTCAACGGCACTAACTTCATCGTCCAGAACATCAGTTCGTGCGACCAGTCGCTGGCCGGTGCCGATCGCGACAACAACTCGGCGACCGGCCAGTGTTCGGGCAAGGTCGGCGCGGGCGTGGTGACGCAGGGGTTCGAATTCGAAGCCGGCGCCTATCCGGCGCGCGATGTCGCGTTCAACATCGGTTACACCTATGCCCACACCCAGTATCGCGATAATCTGGTCGGCAGCGAGGCGGGGGAGCCGCTGAACGCCGCACTGTTCCTGCTGCCCGGCAACCAGATGTCGAACGCGCCGCGCCATACCGTCACCAACTCGGCGGTGTGGACCCCGCCCGTCGGCCGCAACCTGAGCGCGCTCTTCTATGTCGATAGCCGCCTGACCAGCGACTATAACACCGGATCGGACCTGTTCGCCGAAAAGCGGCTTGACGGCTTTTTCCTGATGAACGCCCGCATAGGCCTGCGCGGACCCGAACAGCGCTGGGCGATCGAGTTCTGGGGACAGAATATCCTCGACACCGATTATCAGCAGGTCGCTTTTGCCGCCCCGTTCCAGGGGGCGGGCAGCGTGTCGCAGGTGACGCGCTTCGGCGCACCCGCCTTTGGCGTCGGCAATGCGGTAATCTCTTCCTACCTCGCCGAACCGCGCACCTACGGCATCACGCTGCGGTCGCGGTTCTGACGATGCCCTTCACGCCTGTTACGGACGAACTGAACCCATGAAGATTCCTCGTAAGCTGGGGCTTTCGTTCCTTGCCGTTATCGCGTCGGCAGCGGTGGTCATGCTGGTGTTCTTCACCAGCATCATGATGATCGCGCGGTCGACCGAACGGAACAATCACAGCCGCGACGTCTTTGCGAAGGCGCTGACCCTCGAAACGTCGATCCTGCGGCAGAACAGCCAGTTTCGCGGGTTCCTGGTCACTGGCGATCCGACCTATTTGAAATCCTATGACGAAGGGCGGCAGGAGTTCGACGAGACCGCAGCCGTGCTGGCGGGGATGCTGACCGTCCAGTCCGAGAAGGAACAGCTGGGGGAGGCGCGCCGTGAGACGCTGGCATGGCGGCGGAACTGGGGCGACCGGCTGATCGCGAAGGTGAAGGCGGGCGACCGCGACGGCGCGCAGGAGGAAGTGCGCGGCGCCGGGCAGAAGGTACTGGTCAGCAAGGTCGCGCTGCCGCTGCGCGCGCTGCGCGCGACCGAGACCGAGGAGATGGAGGCGAATTCGGCGGCGCAGGCGAGCGCGATCACCACTGCGCTGATCGCACTGGCGATCGGTGGCGTCGCGCTGATCGGAATCGCCATCGCGCTGTCGGTCATGCTCAGCCGCCAGATCGCCCGGCCGATCACCGCGCTGACGCAGGCGATGGCCGATTTGGCGGCCGGGCGGCACGATATCGCGGTCGACGCGGCGGGACGCGGCGACGAACTGGGCGACATGGCGCGCGCGGTGCTGGTGTTCCGCGACACGGCGGCGGCGAAGGTGGCCGACGATCGCGACCGGCTGGCGGCGATGACCGCGATCGGCGGGGGCTTGCGGAGCCTGTCGCAGGCCGATCTGACCGCACGGGTCGCCGATGTGCCCGAGGCGTTCCGCACGCTGTCGGACGACTTCAACAACGCCACCTCCAGCCTCAGCCGGGTGCTGGGCGAGGTGCGCGGCAGCGTCGATTCGATCAAGCTGAACTCGGACGAGATTTCGCAAGCGGCGATGGATCTGGCCGAACGGACCGAGCGCGAGGCGGCGGCGTTGCAGCAATCGTCGTCGGCGCTGGACGAGGTGACTCGATCGATCCGCGACGGGGCGGGGGCGGCGACCGGCGCCAGCAGCGCGATGGCCGATACCCGGACCGAGGCGGAACGCGGCGACGCGATCGTGCGGCAGGCGATCGAGGCGATGCACGGCATCGAACGCGCCAGCAACGAGATCGCCGAGATCATCAGCCTGATCGACGGCATCGCCTTCCAGACCAATTTGCTGGCGCTGAACGCCGGGGTCGAGGCGGCGCGCGCGGGCGAGGCGGGCAAGGGCTTTGCGGTGGTCGCATCCGAAGTCCGCGCACTGGCGCAGCGTTCGGCCGATGCCGCGACCGAGGTGAAGAACAAGGTCCAGTCGGCATCGACCCATGTCCAGGCCGGCGTGGAACTGGTCGGACAGACCGGGCAGGCGCTAGCCCGAATTATCGAACGGGTGGCATCGGTCGGCGGTTCGATCGACGCGATCGCGCGCCAGTCGGATCATCAGGCGACCAGCCTTGGCCAGATCAACGTCGCCATCGCCGAGATGGACGCAATGACGCAGCAGAATGCGGCGATGGTCGAACAGACCTCCGCCGCCGCGCGCCAGCTGGTATCGGAGGCGGAGGTGCTGGCCGGATCGGTCGCAACCTTTGCGATCGACGGCGGCGCGGCATCGAACGTCGCCAAGTTCACGCCGCGCAAGCAGCAGCGCCGCTGGGTCGCGCCGCCCGAACCCGCCGCGCGCCGCGCCGTCAATGCGAGTGACGACTGGGACGCGTTCTAAGAACATGCCGGGTCCATTGGGGCAGTATGCGCTGGTCGTTCGCGACCTGGGCTCGGCGTTCGTCGCGGCGGTATTGGGGGCGGGGGAGCGTCAGCTTGCCCGCGCGCCGCGTACCGCCACGCTGATCGCCGATTGGCCGGGCGATGCCGCGGCCGATGCGCTGGCGATGCGGTTCAACGGCGCGCTGCACGCACTGGCGCGGCGCGGTGACGATCCGGCGCTTGCCGCACTGTATGCGACGCGGACCGGCGATTTCGACGCGGTGATCGGCAATGCCATGGCGGCGGCGGACGGCTTCATCGCCGACTGGATGCAATTGCCGCCCCAGACCAACGAGGTCGGGCGCGCGGGCGCGATCATGGCGGCACTGATGACGCTGCGCGGGGTCCACGACCTGCCGGTCGAACTGCTCGAACTGGGGGCCAGTGCCGGGCTCAACCTGAACCTTGCGCACTATGCCTATGATCTGGGCGGGGTGCGTGCCGGACGCAGCGATTCACCGGTGCGGATCGCACCCGAATGGCGCGGGTCCGCCCCGATCGCGCGCCCGGTCGAGATCGTCGCGACGCGCGGCGTCGACCTGCGTCCGCTGGCCGCTGCCGACCCGAAGGCGCGCGAACGGCTGATGGCCTATGTCTGGGCCGACGAACCCGAACGCGCTGAGCGGCTGCGCCACGCGCTGGCGATCGCCGGCGACCTGCCGCCGCAGATCGCGTGCGACGACATCGCCCGCTGGCTACCCGCCGAACTGGCGCAGTCACCCGCGAAGGGTATCTGCCGGGTGGTGATCCACACCATGGCTCTGCAATACTGCAGCCCGGCGACGCGTGCAGCGGTGAGCGAAGCGATGGCGGCGGTCGACTATCCGCTGGCACGCATCGGCTTCGAATGGACCGAGGCGCGCGATGCGGTGCACCTGACGCTCACCACCTATCCCGATGGCGCGGTCCGGCATCTGGCGACGTGCCACGCCTATGGCCACTGGATCGACTGGCACGGTTAGCCGGCGGCGAACTGCTCCGCGCTGAGGCCGTACAGCCCGGCCGCCCCCGCCATCGCCGCCATGCCGAGACCCCGCGCCTCGGGTACGATCCGGTCGAGGTAAAAGGCAACCGCCGCCCGCTTGCGCGCCACGAAGTCGGCATCGTCGACTCCGGCCAGCGCGCGCCCCTGCCGTTCCAGCAGCCAGCCGCATACGCAGGTCGAGAGCATCGTCAGGAACGGATAGCTGCCCGCCAGCCGGTCGTCGACGCTCGCCTCCAGCATCCAGCGCGCTACCGCCTGCGTGTCGCCCAGCAGATCGCCGAGCGCGGCATGTTCGATTTCGCCGCGCATCTCAGCGAACAGCGCGTCGATCGCCGCCCCGCCATCGCCCGACAGCTTGCGCCCGACCAGATCGGCGGCCTGGATGCCGTTGGTGCCTTCGTAGATCGGCGTGATTCGCACGTCGCGATAATGCTGCGCCGCGCCGGTTTCCTCGACATAACCCATGCCGCCATGGACCTGCACGCCGATGCTCGCGACCTCGCAGCCGATATCGGTGCCATGCGCCTTGGCGAGCGGCGTCACCAGATCGAGCCGCGCCTTCGCGCCCTCGATCCCCAACGTCGCACGATCGACCTGCCCCGCCGCGTAATAGACCAATGCCCGCCCGGCCATGGTCTGCGCGGTCATGCGCAGCAGCATCCGGCGCACATCGGGATGTTCGATGATCGCGACCGGCGCACCGCCCGCCGAGGCGCGCGGCGACTGCACGCGTTCGCGGGCATAGGCGACGGCACGCTGCGTCGCCGCTTCTGCCACCTGCACCCCCTGCAAGCCGACATTGAGGCGCGCATTGTTCATCATCGTGAACATCGCGCGCATCCCCGCGCCCTCCGCGCCGATCAGTTCACCGATGCAGTCGCCATGATCGCCGAACGACAGCACGCAGGTGGGCGAGGCGTGCAGCCCCATCTTGTGTTCGATCGACACCACGCGGATGTCGTTCGGCTCGCCCGGATTGCCATCGGCGTCGAGCCGGTATTTGGGCACGAGGAACAGCGAAATCCCCTTGGTCCCCGCCGGCGCGCCGGGGGTGCGGGCTAGGACGAGGTGGACGATATTGTCGGCCATGTCGTGGTCGCCGAACGAGATGTAGATTTTCGTGCCGCGAATCCGCCAGTTGCCGTCGCCGACCGGTTCGGCCCGCGTCGTCAGCGCGCCGACGTCCGACCCGGCCTGCGGCTCGGTCAGGTTCATCGTGCCGGTCCATTCGCCGGTCGCCAGCTTCGGCAAATAACGTGCCTGCTGTTCGGCGCTGCCATGATGGGTCAGCGCCTCGATCGCGCCGACCGTCAGCGTGGGTGCAAGCGCAAAGCCCAGATTGGCGGTGCCCAGCGTTTCCAGCACCGCGGTCGCGACCGCGAACGGCATCGCCTGTCCCCCGAACTCGGCGGGCGACCCCATCGTCCCCCATCCGCCCGCGACATAGGCCTGATAGGCGGCGCGATAGCCATCGGGCATCACCACGCCGCCGGGGGTCCAGCGCGCGCCGACCGTGTCGCCGATCCGGTCGAGCGGCCGCCATTCCCCGGCGGCGAATTCGCCGATCCCGGTCAGGATCGCGTCGAGCATGTCGGGCGTCGCATCGGTGAAGCGCGGATCGGCCGCCAGCGCCTCGATCCCAGCGGCATGGGTCAGTGCGAAACGCTGTTCGGCGGTGGCGGGGGTCAGCTCCATTTGCCCTCTCTCGATCTCGTGTTTTTGCCGGTATAGCGCCCAAATCATGACCGCTCCAAACCCCCGCATCGCCACCGTCACCTTACCGTACGGCATGGCGGCGATCGACGCGGCGGCAGCGGTGATCGCGGACGGCGGCTGCGTCGCGGTGCCGACGGAGACGGTCTATGGCCTCGCCGCCGACGCCGGTGATTCGCAAGCGGTCGCCGGCATCTATGCGGCGAAGGGGCGGCCGGGGTTCAACCCGCTGATCGTCCACGTCCCGACCCTTGCGGCGGCACAGGCGCTGGCAATGTTCGACGATCATGCGTTGCGGCTGGCCGACGCATTCTGGCCGGGGCCGCTGACGCTCGTACTGCCGATGCGGGAAGGGGTGGGGATCGCCGCGCTGGTGACCGCGGGGTTGCCGACGGTCGCGATCCGGGTGCCGGCGCATGCGGCGATGCAGGCGTTGCTGGAAAGGACCGGACGGCCGCTCGCCGCGCCCTCGGCCAATGCCAGCGGATCGATCAGCCCGACCCGCGCCGGGCATGTCTTGCGCAGCCTCGATGGCCGCATCCCGTTGGTCATCGATGCCGGGCCGACGACGCGCGGCATCGAATCGACGATCATCGCCTGTATCGACGGGCAGGTCCGCGAATTGCGTCCCGGCCCGGTGACGCGATCGGCGGTCGCCGATCTGCTGGACATCGCGGTCGGCGGAGCGGGCGCGGGGATCGAGGCACCGGGGCAACTCGCCAGCCATTATGCCCCGTCGAAGCCGGTCCGGCTGGACGCGATCGACCGCCGCGACGACGAATGGTGGATCGGGTTCGGACCGGTCGCAGGTGACGATACGCTGTCGATGAGCGGCGATCCGGTCGAGGCGGCGGCGCGGCTGTTCGATGCGCTGCACGTCGCCGATGCGTCGGCTGCGGGACGCATCGCCGTCGCGCCGATCCCCGATGCCGGACTGGGCGCCGCGATCAACGACCGGCTGCGCCGGGCGGCGACGCCGGCGTGACGGAGGCCAAGAAGCCGCCAAGTTACGCGGACTTACCCGACTTGCGTGGATTTCAAGCTACGCAACATTAACCTTCGCGCGGTAGCTTCGCTTGGTACGGGAGGGTACCGATAGTGAGCGCAACCGACGAAATCGACTTCGACAAGAGACTGGCCGCCTTCGCCTATGACGAACGGAGCTACAGCGCCTTTCCGCGCGTCAAGCGCGCGATCGAGCGCCATGCGCCCGCCGCGCTGACCGCGCTCTACCGGCATATCGCGGCGACGCCATCGATCAGCGCGATGTTCCAGTCGCAGGCGCGGATGGACCATGCCCGCGACAAGCAGCTCGAACATTGGCGCAAGCTGTTTTCGGGGCCGATCAATCGCGACTATGCTGCCGCGGCATCGAATATCGGACAGGTCCATGCCCGTATCGGGCTGGCCCCGACCTGGTATATCAGCGGCTATGCGCGGATGCTGGAGCATGTCCTGCCGCGGCTGGTGCTGGGGCGGATCGGCTGGCCGTTCGGGGCGCGGGCCCGTGCGCGGGCGGTGACCGCGCTGGTCAAGGCGTCGCTGATCGACATGGACATTGCGCTTGCCGCTTACTTCGAGGCCGAACAGGCCGGGCGGCGCGCGGTCATCGAACGCTGCGGGGTGGCGTTCGAACGAATGGCGCAGGGCGACCTGACCGTGTCGTTGCAGGGCCTGCCGCGCGAATATCAGGCGTTGGCCGACAGTTTCGAAGCGATGCGCCAGCAGATGTGCGAGACGCTGGGCGCGGTCACCCGCTCGGGCGAGCAGATCCGCATCGGATCGGGCAATATCCGCCATGCGTCGGACGACTTGTCGCAGCGCACCGAGCAACAAGCGGCGAGCCTCGAAGAAACCGCGGCGGCGATGGACCAGATCGTCGGCACCGTCCGCCAGACCGCCGAAGGGGCGTCGCGCGCCGACCGCATCGTCGGTGAGGCGCGCAGCGAAGCGGAGGAATCGGGTAAGATCGTCCGCCGCGCGGTCGACGCGATGGGTGGCATCCAGCGATCGTCGGCGGAGATCAGCGAGATCATCAGTGTCATCGACGGCATCTCGTTCCAGACGAACCTTCTGGCACTGAACGCGGGTGTCGAGGCGGCGCGTGCCGGTGAGGCGGGCAAGGGCTTTGCCGTCGTCGCTTCCGAAGTTCGCGCGCTGGCGCAGCGTTCGGCCGATGCCGCCAAGGACGTGAAGACCCGCATCCTCGCCTCGTCCGAACAGGTCGATGTCGGCGTCGATCTGGTCAATGCGACGGGGCAGGCGCTGCAACGGATCATCGGCCGGATCGGCGAGATCAGCGACCTCGTCTCGGGCATCGCCACCTCGGCGGCGCAGCAATCGACGGGGTTGCAGCAGGTCAACACCGCCGTCGCCGAAATGGACAATGTGACGCAACGCAACGCCGCGATGGTCGAGGAAGCCACCGCCGCCGCCCGCGTGCTGGCGCAGGAGGCCGAGGTGCTGGCGACCGAGGTGGCGCGCTTCAAGCTCGCCGGGGCGGGGGAGAGCGGTAACGAGGTCCATCGGATGCAGCAGCGGCTGGCTGCCGCCTGATCCTCATCCGGTCAAGGTTCGAGCCCCGGCGCAAGGGTATGAACCATGACCGGGAGAGAGGGCGGGCAACGTCTCCCGATCCGTACCCACTCTCGCAAAGCGGTTGCGCCCGCGCGGTGCGCGTGCTTGGGAACGCTCGGGGATTTGGGAAGCACTATGGCCAGCCGCGCGATCAACGGACGGTATGATGCTGGCGCAGCGGGCGCGCGCTGGCTGGCGGAGTATCGGACCCGCGCTCCACAGGGCGACATGCTGTCCGCCGCCACCGATCGCGACCGCGCGGCATGGGAGGTCGCGTTCGAGGAACTGGCCGGGCTGCCCGGCAACACGCTGGCCGCCGCGCGCGAACGGGCACAGCGTCATGCCGACGATATCGGCACCGCCTACCGCGCGGCGGGCGAGAGCGAGGAACGCCGCTGGCCCTTGTCGCCGGTCCCGCTGCTGATCGGTGCCGACGAATGGCGCGCAATCGCCGAGGGGATGGCGGAGCGCGCCGATCTGTTCGAAGCGATCATCGCCGACATCCATGGCGACCAGCAACTGGTGGCGGACGGCACGTTGCCGGCGATGATGGTTACCGGGTCGCCACTGTTCCTGCGGCCAATGGTCGGCGTCGTGCCGCCGGGCGGACATCAACTCCACTTCATCGCTGCCGATCTTTGCCGGGGACCCGACGGGCGCTGGCGGGTGCTGGCCGATCATGTCCGCGTGCCGGTGGGGGCGGGCTATGCGCTCGAAAACCGGCTGGCGATGGGGCGGACGCTCGGTGGATTGCCCTCCCGGCTTAACATCGAACGCCACGCGCCCTTCTTCGCCGCAATGCGCGCCGGGATCGCCGCCGCCTGTCGCCGGGCGGAGCCGCGCATCGGGTTGCTGACGTCGGGCAAGCTGAACCCCAGCTATGCCGAACAGGCGCATCTGGCGCGGTATCTCGGCTTCCTGCTGGTCGAGGGTGCCGATCTCGCGGTGCGCGACGACCATCTCTATGTCCGCACCATCGCCGGGTTGAAGCGGATCGACGCGCTGTGGCGGCGGATCGATCCGCGGCTGATTGATCCGCTCGCGTTCGATGCCAATTCGACAATCGGTGTGCCGGGGCTGGTCGATGCGATGGCGGCGGGCAATGTCGTGATCGCCAATGCGCCGGGGGTGGGTGTGCTCGAATCGCCGGCCTTTGCCGCGTTCCTGCCGGCGCTGGGCGAAAAGCTGCTGGGACGGGCGCCGGCGCTGTCGTCGATCGGGACGTGGTGGTGCGGTCGGGGGCAGGACCGCGACCATGTGCTGGCATCGCTCGACCAGCTGGTTGTCGGCCCCGCCTTTGCCGGCACGACGCCCGAACTGGCCGGACCGGTGCTCGGCGCGACGCTCGATGCGCACGCGCGCGCGCGGCTGGCGGCGGCGATGGCATTGCGCCCGCAGGATTATGTCGGGCAGGAGGTCGCCGAATTGTCGACCATGCCGACCGTCTGCGGTGAAGGATTGCAGCCGCGCCCCTTCTCGCTGCGGGTCTTTACGGCGCGCGGGGCCGATGGGCGCTGGGTGGTGCTGCCCGGCGGGTTCGTCCGCATCGGCGACCAGCCCGATGCGCGCGCGGCGGTGATGGGCGAGGGGTCGTGGTCGGCCGACGTCATCGTCCATGGCCCCGATCCGGTCGCGCCGATATCGCTGCTCCAGCCCACCGACAGCGTCGAACTGCGCCGCAATCCGGGGACGTTGCCCAGCCGGGTCGCCGACAACATGTTCTGGCTCGGCCGCTATCTCGAACGGGGAGAGGCGCTGCTGGGCGTCATCCGTGTGCTGTTCGGCCATTCGATCTCGGCCGATACCGGCGCGGCGCTGGCCCCCGAAACCGTCGAGCGGCTGGTGACGATCATCGCCGACACCGGTGCCGCCGCTCCCCCGCCCAGCCACCGCCGCCGCGATCTGGTCGATTTCGGGCGCGAGGCGATGGAGGCGGTCGAGGGGTGGGGCAGCGTCCGTGCGATCAACCGCATGGCGACCGGCATCGGCGGCGTGTCGCGCGACCGGTTGTCGGCGGATATGGTGCGGCTGCTCGACGCGCCGCATCCGACCGGCGGCACGCTGCTCGACCGGGCGGGGACATTGCAGCGCCGCTACGCGGCACTTGCCGGGCTGTCGGCCGAACATATGGGGCGGACCGATGCGTGGCGGTTCCACGATCTCGGCCGGCGGATCGAACGGGCGATGGCGGCGACGCGCACGTTGCTGGCGGTCGATCTGCGCCGGGCGAGTGCCGAGGACCTGTCGACATTGCTCGACCTTGCCGACAGCCAGATCAGCTATCGCCAGCGCTACCTGATCGGCTTTGCCCGCGTACCGGTGATCGACCTGATCGCGCTCGACCCCGGCAATCCGCGCGGCATCGCGTTCCAGGTGGAAACGATCGTTCAACATCTGTGCAAGTTGCCGGTGTTGAACGACGCCGGGATCGCCGAACCGCAGCAACGCATCGCCGCGCGGCTGACGGCGGGGATCGCGATGGGGTCAGCCGAGCGGCTGGACCGCGGCTGGCTGCTCGAGATCAATCAGCAGTTGCAGAAGCTGTCCGATGCCATCGCCACTCGCTATTTCCTGCAAGGGGCGCAGGCGCTCCGCGAAGCCGGGTTGACCCTCGCATGATGCGCTATGCCATCCGCCACATCACCCGCTTCGATTATGAGGAAGCGGCGGGGTTCGCGCGCTGCAATTTGCGGCTGTGCCCGATCCTGTGGTCGGGACAGGAACTGGAGGACTATGCACTGCTGGTTGAACCGGGCGGGCGAACCGCGCCGGCGCGGGCGCAGGCGGGGTTGGCCAATGTCACGCGGTTGGTAGTTGATCGGCCTGAAAAGACGCTGACGATCGAGAGTCGCGCGACGGTGCGCGTCGAGCGGCCGATCCCGTTCGCATCGCCAAACGACCCGACGCTGGCCGATATCCGGGCGATGGTAGCGCAGGTGCAGGATGCCGGACCTGCCAGTCCGGTCAGCTACCTCTTCCCGTCCGCCCATGTGCCCATCGTGCCCGAGATCGCCGCATGGTGTGCCGAGGATCTGGCGGACGATCGCGGTATCCTCGACGCGGCGATCGCGCTTGCCCGACGGATCCAGCGCGACTTCGCCTTCGATCCGACCGCGACGCTGGTCGACACGCCGCCCGCCGAAGCTTTCGCCAAGCGTGGCGGGGTGTGTCAGGATTTCGCGCAGATCATGCTGTCGGGCCTGCGCGGGGCGGGGCTGCCCGCCGCCTATTGCTCGGGCTATCTGCGCACGCTGCCGCCGCCGGGGCAGGAGCGGCTGGTCGGCGCCGATGCGACCCATGCCTGGGTGCTGGTCTGGGCCGGGCCGGTGCTCGGCTGGGTCGGGGTCG
Organism: Sphingomonas sp. SAFR-052; assembly: GCF_051965015.1. Taxonomy (NCBI): domain Bacteria; kingdom Pseudomonadati; phylum Pseudomonadota; class Alphaproteobacteria; order Sphingomonadales; family Sphingomonadaceae; genus Sphingomonas; species Sphingomonas sp. SAFR-052. The sequence goes on from NZ_JBQCMO010000001.1 coordinate 171,130, forward strand.
ATCCGACCAACGGCATCTGGATGGCGGAGGATCATGTCGTGATGGCGATCGGCCGCGACTATGCCGACATCGCGCCGATCGACGGCGTGGTGCTGGGGTCGGGCGCGCAGACGATGCAGGTGTCGGTCGACGTGGAGCCGTTGCCGGTCGGGTAGTCCGTTCACGCCAGGAAGAAGGTGGTTTCACGCGAAGGCGCGAAGGCGCGAAGGCGCGGGAAACGTTGCGCCAAGCAGAACCCCTTCGCGTCTCCGCGCCTTCGCGTGAAAACAAGCTTACTTCTTCGTCCCCATGGCGAACCCCTCCCAACCCGGATTGACGAATCCACAACGGTTGGAGGATAAAGAACAAATCATGAACGTAGAGTCGTCCACCCTGTCCGCGTTGAAGCGGCAAGTCGCCGCCATGGAGCGGCGTGTGCCGATAGGCAAGGTGGTGCGGGTCGCGACCGGGCATGGCGATATCGATGCTGCGCTGGGCGGCGGCATTGCGCGCGGGCGGCTGCACGAGATTTTCGCGGCTGAAGCGGGCGACGCCGGCAGCGCGACCGGTTTTGCGGGGATGCTGTCGATTCGACTGGGCGGCGGCATCGTGTGGCTGCGCGAGGAGGCGGCGGTGCGCGGCGGTGGGCACCTGCATGCGCCGGGACTGGTCGAGATCGGACTCGATCCGGCGCGGCTGCTGCTGGGGTTGCTGCCCGATGCGCTGTCGGTGCTGCGTGCCGCCGCCGATGTGGTGCGCTGTGCCGGAGTCGGGGTGGCGGTGATCGAACTGCACCGCGATCCGAAGGTGCTCGACCTGACCGCCAGCCGCCGCCTGGCACTTGCGGCGGAGGAAAGTGGGGTGGCGGCATTGTTGCTGCGCATCGCCGCGACCCCGGTGGCGAGCGCTGCCGACACGCGCTGGGCGGTGCGGTCCTGCGCGTCGCAACCCTTGCCCGCCAATGCGCCGGGCCATCCGACCTTCGACCTCGAATTATTGCGTCAGCGCGGCCGGGGTGCCGATGGCCGCTGGCAAGTGGAGTGGAACCGTGAGCAAGCCGTCTTCACCAGCCCGACGCCATCTGGCGCTGTGGTGGCCGTTCCTGCCCACCGACCGGCTGCTGCGCCAATCCCCCTGCGCCGTGCCGGATGACGCGCCGTTCGTATGTGTCGAGACGGTGCGCGGCGCATTGCGCATCGCATCGGTCGATCCCCAGGCACTGGACAAGGGGCTGTCCCCCGGCATGGCGCTGGCCGATGCGCGCGCGCAGCTGCCCGAACTGGCGGTGGTCGATGCCGATCCGTTCGCCGATCATGGCTGGCTGGAACGGATCGCCGATGCGTGCGACCGGTTCACGCCGCTGGTGGCGCTGGACGGCGGCGACGGCGTGACGCTCGACATTACCGGCTGTGCGCACCTGTTCGGCGGGGAGGGGGCGCTGGTCGCCGAAGTCGAGGCGCGGCTCGCCCGGTTCGGGACGATGCGCCATGCACTGGCCGACACCCCCGATGCGGCACAGGCGCTGGCCCGGTTCCAGAGTGCGCCGGCGGCGAGCGAGGCGGCGGCGATTCGGCGGCTGGGGGTCGCGGCGCTGCGGCTCGACGACGAGATTGCGGTGGCGTTGCGCCGGGCGGGCCTGCGCACCATCGGCGACTTGGCAAGCCGTCCGACCGCGCCGATCGCGGCGCGTTTCGGCGAGGAGACGGTGGCGGCATTGGCGCGGTTGCTGGGCGATGCCGATCAGCGGTTGCGGCCACGGCGAGCCTTGCCGGCCCTGTTCTTCGAACGGCGTTTCGCCGAACCGATCGTGCGCGAGGCCGATGTGCTGGCGACGATCGGCGAACTGGCGGCGGAGGCGGAGGCCGAACTGACCGCGCGCGATCGCGGCGGGCGACGCTTCGCGGTGCGGCTGTACCGCGCCGATGGTGCGCTCCGCGATCTGGCGGTCGAAAGCGGACTGCCGCTGCGCGATCCGCCGTCGATCCTGCGGCTGTTCCGCGAACGGATCGATGCGCTGGCCGATCCGATCGATCCGGGCTTCGGCTTCGACATGATACGGATGAGCGTGCCCGCGCTCGAACCCTTGGCGCCGACGCAATTGCAGCTGGAAGGCGGCGCGGTCAGCGAGGAGGCGATGGCGGCTTTGGTCGACCGGCTGACGACCCGGCTTGGTCGTGGACGCATCTGTCGCGCGGCCCCGGGGGACAGTCATCTGCCCGAACAGGGCGTGCTGACCATGCCCGCGATCGATACGCCGACCCCGACGACGTGGGACGCGCCCGAGACCGGCGAACCGCCGCTGCGCCCGATCCACCTGTTCGACCCGCCGCAGCGGATCGAGGTGATGGCCGAGGTGCCCGACGGCCCGCCGCACCGCTTTCGCTGGCGGCGGGTGCTGCACGACGTGATCCGGTTCGAGGGGCCGGAGCGGATCGCGGCCGAGTGGTGGCGGCGCGGGCAGCCCAAGGTGCGGACGCGTGATTACTATCGGGTCGAGGATGTGCGCGGGCGGCGCTACTGGATTTTCCGGCATGGGCTGTACGATCGCGAGACGCCCGACCCGCTCTGGTATGTGCATGGGGTGTTTGCGTGAGGGGCAGGGTCGTCGTGTTGGCGGAGGTGGTATCTCCGCGAACGCCGTGGCGTACCCCCGCGCAGGCGGGGGCCAGAGCCTGGCAGAGCAGCGGTCTGCGTGTGTCGCCCTGGACCCCCGCCTGCGCGGGGGTACGGCAGGTTTTGGGGGGCAGCGCAGGCACCGCGAAGGCGGGGGTTTCGCCGTGGCTGGCGTAGCGCCCTTGTCGCGCGAGATTCCAGCCTTCGCCGGAATGACGTTCGTGGCTGCGTTGGCCCCGTGAGATGGCTTTTGCCGAACTGATCGCCGCGACGCATTTTTCGTTCCTGCGTGGGGCGTCGGCGCCGTCCGACATGGTCGCGCGCGCCAACGAACTGGAGATGACCGGGATCGGCATCGCCGACCGCAATACCGTGGCAGGGGTGGTGCAGGCGTTTCTGGCGTTGAAAAAGGCGGATGCGGGACTGGTCGAGGAGGGACTGCCACCGAACGATTTCACCCTCGTCGTCGGTGCGCGGCTGGTGTTTGTCGACGGGACGCCGGACATCGTCGCCTATCCGGTCGACCGGGCGGCATGGGGGCGGCTGACGCGGTTGTTGAGCGGCGGCAATCTCAAGGCGAAGAAGGGCGACTGTCATCTCGATCTAACCGATCTGCTAAGATGGCAGGAGGGGTTGCTGCTGATCGTCACCGCCCCCGATGCGGCGCTGCTGGCGCGACTTCGCGATGCCTGTCCGGGACGAGTATGGCTGGCGGCGACGATGCCGCGCGGCGGGCGCGACCGGCGGCGGCTTGCCGGCCGGATCGCGTTGGCGCGGAGCGTCGGCGTGCCTTTGCTGGCGACCAACGATGCGCTGTATGCGACGCACGAGCAGCGGCCGTTGCACGATGTGCTGACCTGTATCCGCGAAGGCACGACGATTGCCGCCGCCGGCAAGCGGTTGGCCGCCAATGCCGAACGGCACCTCAAGGCCCCGGAAGAGATGGCGCGGCTGTTCCGCGATTGTCCCGAGGCGGTCGAGGAAAGCGTCACAATCCTCCAGCGGATCAGCTTTCGCCTGACCGATTTGAAGTACGAATATCCGCATGAGCCGGTGCCGCCGGGCTGGGAGGCGCAGGATTGGCTCGAACATCTGGCGATGACCGCCGCGCATGAACGTTATGGTCCCGATCTGCCGGTCGAGGTGCAGCGGCGGCTGGACGAAGAGTTCGCGCTGATCCGCAGCCAGGAATATGCGCACTACTTCCTGACCGTCCACGACCTGGTCCGGTTCGCGCGGTCGTGCGATCCGCCGATATTGTGCCAGGGGCGCGGGTCGGCGGCCAATTCGATCGTGTGCTTTCTGCTGGGCGTAACCTCGGTCGATCCGAGCGAGCACGACCTGCTCTTCTCGCGCTTCGTGTCCGAACAGCGGGGAGAACCGCCCGATATCGACGTCGATTTCGAACATGAACGCCGCGAGGAGGTGATCCAGTATATCTACGCCCGCTATGGCCGCGAGCGGGCGGGCATTGCCGCGACCGTGATCCACTATCGGCCACGCAGCGCGGTGGGTGAGGTCGGCAAGGTGCTGGGCCTGACCCGCGACGTGACGCAGCGGTTGGGCAGCACGGTGTGGGGCAGTTTCGCGGGGGAGATGGAGGCGCGGCGCTATACCAGCGCAGGGTTCGACATCGACAATCCGGAGATCGCGCAGCTGCGCGATCTGGTCGACCAGATCTTGAAATTTCCCCGGCATTTGTCGCAGCATGTCGGCGGGTTCGTGCTGACGCAGGGGCGGTTGGACGAGATGGTCCCGATCCATAACGGCGCGATGGAAGGCAGGACCTTCATCGAATGGGACAAGGACGATATCGACGCGCTGGGGCTGATGAAGGTCGATGTGCTGGCGCTGGGCATGCTGACCTGCATCCGCAAGGCGTTCGACCTGCTGCGGTTGCACGACCTGGGCGATCACGACCTGACCGTCGATCTCGAAGCGAACGACAAGCGCGTGTACGACATGCTGCACAAGGGCGACAGCATTGGCGTGTTCCAGGTCGAGAGCCGGGCGCAAATGAACATGCTACCGCGGCTGAAACCCACCTCGCTCTACGACCTGTCGGTACAGGTGGCGATCGTGCGGCCGGGGCCGATCGAGGGGGACATGGTGCATCCCTATCTGCGGCGGCGGGCCAGCAAGGAGGTGGTGACCTATCCCTCGCCCAAACCGCCGCACGATCCCAACGAACTCAAGACGCTGCTTGACAAGACCTATGGCGTGCCCCTGTTCCAGGAACAGGTGATGAAGCTGGCGATCGTCGCCGCCGATTTTAGTCCGGGCGAGGCGAACGAACTGCGCCGGGCGATGGCGACGTTCCGCAATCCCGGTACGATCCAGAAGCTGCGCGAAAAGCTGATCGAGGGCATGACCCGGCGTGGCTATGAGCCGGACTTTGCCGAGCGTTGTTTCCGTCAGATCGAGGGGTTTGGCAGCTATGGCTTTCCCGAAAGCCATGCGCTGTCGTTCGCGCGGCTGGTCTATGTATCGTCATGGATCAAATGCCACCACCCGGCGGTGTTCGCCTGCGCGCTGCTCAATTCGCAGCCGATGGGTTTCTACGCGCCGGCGCAGATCGTCCGTGACGCGCGCGACCATGCGGTCGAGGTGCGCGGCATCGATGTGAATGTCAGCGACTGGGATAACAAGCTGGAGGGGGAGCAACTCGCGCTGCGGCTGGGGTTTCGGCAGATGGACGGGTTTCGCGAGGGCTGGGCGGAGACGATCGCCGCGGCGCGCCCCTTTGCCAGCGTCGAGGAACTGGCGCGGCGGGCGCGACTGCCGCAACGGGCGCTGCGGTTGCTGGCCGATGCCGATGCGTTCCGGTCGATCGGCTTCGACCGGCGCGAGGCGTTGTGGGATGTGCGACGCACGCCCGATGCCGAACTGCCGCTGTTCGCCCATGCCCGCGCCGCCGAACTGGGCGCGGAGCCCGACATGGCGCTGCCCGCAATGCCCGCGGTCGAGCATGTCGTGACCGATTACCAGACGCTGCGCCTGTCGCTGCAAGGCCATCCGATGCAGTTCCTGCGCGACAGGCTCGACCGGATGGGCGTGACCAGTTGCGCCGGGATAATGAGGGCGAAGGCGGGGGCACGGGTCACCGTGGCGGGTCTGGTCCTCGTGCGGCAGCGGCCGGGCAAGGGCAATGCGATCTTCGTCACGCTGGAGGACGAGGGCGGCATCACCAATGTCGTGCTGTGGGCGCGGCTGTTCGAGGCGTATCGGCGCGAGGTGATGGGCGCGCGGTTGATGATGGTCGAGGGCGAGGTGCAGTGCAGCCGCGAAGGCATCGTCCACCTGATGGGTGCGCGGGTATGGGATCGCAGCGACCTGCTCGACATGCTGGGCGAAGCACCGCCGCCGGTGCCGTCGTCACGCGGCGACGAAGCGGTCCGCCCGGTCGCCTCGCGCCACCCGCGCGACGTGCGACTGGTGCCGAAGTCGCGCGATTTCCACTGACAGCGGGTGCCCCGCACGCCTAGTACGTCGGGCGGGAGGGTCGCATGAACGGATTGCTGCTGTTCGCGGTCGCGATCGGCTATGCCGCCTTGCTGTTCGCGGTGGCATGGGGCGCGCGTCGGCGCGGGCTGACGCCGCGCGACCGGCGGATCGTCTATACGCTGGGGCTGGCGGTCTATTGCAGCAGCTGGACGTTCAACGGCGCGGTCGGCAGCGCGGTCGCCGATGGCTGGGCATATCTGCCGATCTATCTGGGGCCGATCCTGATCTTCGTGCTGGGCGGGCGGTTGCTGGTGCGGCTGGTCGGCGCGGTGCAGGCCGATGGCGCGACGTCGATCGCCGACTTCATCGGATCGCGCTTCTCGCGTAGCCGGGGGGTGGCGGCGCTGGTCACGCTGATCGCGCTGATCGGCACCGTCCCCTATGTCGCGCTGCAATTGCGGTCGGTCGCGACCAGCTATGCTGCGCTGGCGGGCATGGCCGATGTCACCCGGCCGGTCGTCGTCACTGCGCTGGTGCTGGCGGGGTTCGCCATCGCCTTCGGACCGCGCGGCGATGCCGAGCCGCGCGCCGAATCCGGGCTGCTGGCGGCGGTCGCGATCGAATCGGTGGTCAAGCTGGCGGCGTTTGCCGGGGTGGCGTTGTTCGCGGCGCTGCTGGTGGCGCAGGCGGCCCCGGGTGCGCGCAGTGCGGGGCTGGCGCGGCTGTCGGCAGGGTTCGCGCGCGCACCGGACCTGGGCGATTTCGTCGTCACGACGCTGCTGGCCGCCGCGGCGATGCTGTGCCTGCCGCGCCAGTTTCAGGTGACAGTGGTCGCCGCGACCGAGCCGGGCGATCCGTGGCGGGCGCGATGGCCGTTCGTCGCCTATCTGACGCTGACCGCGTTGCTGGTGCTGCCGATCACCTGGGCCGCGCTGGTGCAGGGCGGGATGGCGCGGCCCGACCTGCTGGTCATCGCCATGCCGATCGCGGCGGGTGCGCCGGCGGTGGCGCTGCTCGGCTTTCTTGGCGGCTTTTCAGCGGCGACGGCGATGGTCGTGGTCGAGACGGTGGCGTTGGCGACGATGGTGTCGAACGACCTGATCGCGCCGCTGCTGCTACGCAGTCAGCGCCTCGCCGCCGCCGAACATGTCGGGCGCACGCTGCTCTGGGTCCGGCGCGGGGTGATCGCCGGGATCATCGGCGTGGCGACGGCGTGTGCGCTGCTGATCCCGACGACCCGGGGGCTGGCGGCGATCGGGCTGGTCGCGTTCGCGGCAATGGCGCAGTTCGCGCCGGCGCTGTTGCTGGCGATCGGACGCGGCGGGCGCGATCCGCTGGCGGCGAAGGCGGGGCTGACCACCGGGCTGATCGGGTGGACGGTCCTGCTGTTCGTGCCGACGCTGACCGGCGCGCCGTTGCCGGTGTCGGGGGTGCCGGGACTGGGCGCGCTGTCGGCGGCGGCGGTGGCGACGCTGGCCGCGAACCTGATCGTCCATGCGATCGTCGCCGCATCGCGCGCGCCGCGCCTGCCCTTCGCGCGCGACGAGCGGGTGCCGCCGGTGCGCGATCTGGGCGAGCTGACCCGACTGGTCGCGCGCTTCGTCGGCGAGGAGCGGGCGGTCGCGGGACTTGGCGAGGGGACGCATGTCGATGCCCGTGCGGCGCGGCGGGCCGAACGGCTGGTGGCGCAGGTGGTGGGCGTATCGTCGGCACGGCGGCTGGTCGCCTCCGCCCTGTCGGGTGAGGCGCTGGGCGCCGAAGACGTCGCGCGCATGCTGGATGCGAGCGGGCAGAGCCTGCAATTCTCGAAAGGGCTGCTCGCCGCGACGCTCGAACATATCGATCCGGGGGTCAGCGTGGTCGATGCCGAGCTGAACCTGGTCGCGTGGAATCAGCGCTATCTCGACCTGTTCGGCTTTCCGGCCGGCATGATCCGGGTCGGCGCGCCTGTTGCCGATGCGATCGCGTTCAATGCCCTGCGCGGCGATTGCGGACCCGGCGAGGTCGACGACCATGTCGCGCGGCGGCTGGCACATATGCGGCGCGGCACGCGGCACAGTTTCGAGCGGGTCCGGAACGACGGGCGGGTGCTCAAGACCGTTGGCGGGCCGATGCCGGGTGGCGGCTATGTCATGTGTTTTTCGGACATTACCGCCGAGGCGCAGGCGCTACGCGCGGTCGAGACGGCGCGGGCCGAACTGGAGGTACGGGTCGAGGCGCGAACGCGGGCGCTGTCGGATGCCAATGCCGCGCTGGCGCGGGCGACCGCTGACAAGACCCGGTTTCTCGCTGCCGCAAGCCACGACCTGTTGCAGCCGCTGCATGCCGCGCGGCTGTTCACCGCCGCGCTGGCGCGGGGGGCGGACGATCGCGCGAAGCCGCTGGTCGAGCGGATCGACCAGTCGATCGCGGCGGCGGACCAGTTGCTGCGCGCGCTGCTCGACATATCCAAGCTCGATGCCGGGGGGATCGTACCGATGTCGACGCGCTTTGCGGTGCGCGGGTTGCTGGCCGAGCTGGTCGACAGCTTTGCCGATCAGGCGCGGGCCAAGGGGCTGACGATGCAGCTGGGCACCGGCGATGCGGTAGTCGAGACCGACCGGGTGCTGCTGCGATCGATCGTGCAGAATCTGCTGGGCAATGCGGTGCGCTATACGGCGCGGGGCGGGGTGGTGATCGGGGTGCGGCGGCGGGGCGGCATGGTGCGGATCGAGGTGGTCGATAGCGGGCCGGGCATCGCCGAGACCGACCGCGCGCGGGTGTTCCGCGAGTTCGAGCGGCTGGCCAATGCCGAGGATGCTGGGCTGGGGCTGGGCCTGGCGATCGTCGCGCGGACGGCGGCGCTGCTGGGGGCGGAGGTGACGCTCGACGGCCGGGTCGGGCGGGGCAGCCGGTTCGCGGTGATGTTGCCGATCGCGGAGGGGGCGGTGGCCGCCCTGCCGGTGCGGGCGGTGGCGCGGGCGGTGCGGCCGGTCGACTGCCTGATCGTTGATGACGATGCCGGGGTGCGGCGCGGCATGGCGGCGCTGGCGGCGAGCCGGGAGCATGGCGTGCGGGTCGCAGCGACGGTCGAAGAGGCGCTGGCGCAGGTCGAGGGGGTGGCGGTGGCGTTCGTCGACCATGATCTGGGCGGAGCGGTCGATGGGTTTGCGTTGATCGGGATGTTGCGGGCGAAGGCGCCGGGGCTGCGGGCGGCGCTGGTGACGGCGGATGCCGGGTGGGCGCTGGCGGAAGCGGCGCAAACTTCGGGGGTGACGGTGTTGTTGAAGCCGTTGTCGGGGGAGGTTTTCGATGCCTGGCTGGCGGGTTAGCAGGGTGCGGAATTTGACAAAGGTGACAGTATGTAAAGGTTTCGCGAGCAGTAAGGTTGTTTTTTTGCAATGGGTTGAGCGTGAGCGATCACGCGGAAGTTGACACTTTTGCTTCGAGCGGTGCCGGTTCGGTCGCGGGTTGGGCGTCGACGATGGGAAAGAACGTCCGCAAAGATTGGCAGGCGATCCGGCTGTAGGAAAGCGTTGCGCGGGTTCGGGGTTGGACGAGCCGTCGGCGTCCATCGTCATCGGGCAATCTATTGTCGGCGGACGAAATCATAGTCGCTCTGACCCCGAGCCGATCGACATTCGGTCCGCCGCACGAGGCTTTGATCGACGGACGCCCTATCGTCACTCCCGCGCAGGCGGTAGGCCGTATGCGGAGGTCGCTGATCCGTCGGAAACGGTAGCGGCTATGGATACTCGCCTGCGCGGGAATGCTTAAGATGTTAGAGTCGCTGAATGTCCGGTCGATCCTAGCCTTTGCCGTTTGGCGATGGTTGCCTGTCGATGTCGGTCAACGCATCCCGGATCGGGTCTTAGGGAACAAGACGCATCATGATCGGCGAACTGCCGGCGCCTGTCGCAAGACGTTCTCAATCAACAGTGCACGCATGACTGCTTCCGCCCCTAGCGGACATTTACCGGCCAATTGCAAGCGAATGCAGAGAGGCAACAGGAGCGTTCCAACAGGACACGCGATCTCGTTTGCGGAGTATTACGCGGGCTGCACCTTCGCGGGTCACTGGTTGGTACGCATCTTGAAATATCTGCTCGAAAACAAGCAAGCCGGTCGCGGTCGGTACGACGTGATACGCCAATGACGCTCTGACCCCTACGTCCGTGTAGAATAGTACCGGAACCCGTGTAGCTAGGCACCGTCTCGCGGCAGCCATCCAGTGACGTTCATATTCTTCTGGAAGCCAGACGGTAGTCCCAGACCAGAACGGCTCCTTGAGTTCGCCCAGCGATACCTCGCCATATACATACCGGCGACCGGGCGCAGTTTGCCCAACGGGCACTTTCAGAAAGGATAGAGCCCGCTGATTCATCAAGTCGACTTACAGCGGCGAGCGAATATCAGCCATCCCCAATACCCTATCTTCTCCTAGCGCAACCGGTTTTCATAACCGAGTCCTCGCCGCTACCCCGACACCTCCAGTCCCAGCGCGCGGGCCGCCACTGCCGCCTGCGTGCGGTTGCCGACGTCGAGCTTGCGCAGGACGGCGGTCATGTGGACCTTTACCGTGGCTTCGGCGATGCCGAGGTCGTGGGCGATCTGTTTGTTGAGACGGCCGGCGAGGACGCCGAGCAGGACGCGCAGTTGCGTGGGGGTGAGGGTGGCGACGCGGGCGGCGATGTCGTCCTCGGGCGCGGTGTCAGGGGTCATGCGGTCGCCGGCGAGGGCGGCGGCGATGGCGGATTCGATATGGTCGAGCGGGGCGTCCTTGCCGACGAAGCCGACCGCGCCGAAACGGGCGACCTGAGCATAGGCAGCGGCACGGTCTGCGCCGGAGATGACGAGGATGGGGACGTCGGGCGCCTCGGCATGGAGTAGCGCCACGCCGCTATAGCCGATGGCGCCGGGCATGTTCAGGTCGAGCAGGATCAGCGTCAGGCTGTCCGCGTCGCGGACGGCCTGGACGGCGCGGTCGAGCGAGCCGGCTTCGATGATGTGGGCGTCGGGGCGGACCTGGGTGACGGCGAGGGTCAGCGCCTGGCGGAACAGGGGGTGGTCGTCGGCGACGAGGATGGTGGTCATGGGCGGGGGGCCTTTTCGACGTCGCGCCGGACTTGGTCGAGGTTTCTGCGAACGCCGCGCGTTCAGTTACACCCTTACCGTACCCCCGCGCAGGCGGGGGGCCAGAGCCGAGCAGAACGGCCGCTTGCGCCCGGGAGCCTGGACCCCCGCCTGCGCGGGGGTACGGTAAAGGGTTGGCGATTGAGCCCGTTCGAGCAAGTCTCGCATAGAAGGCGGGACCCCGGGTCAAGCCCGGAGTGACGGCAGGGAAGGGTGGGCGCCCCTCACGCCGGCCGGATACGCTCGGCGACCAGCGTGTCGACGACGCCCGGATCGGCGAGCGTCGAGGTGTCGCCGAGGTTCGAGGTGTCGTTCTCGGCGATCTTGCGCAGGATGCGGCGCATGATCTTGCCCGAGCGGGTTTTCGGCAGGCCGGGGGCGAATTGCAATGCGTCGGGGGTGGCGACCGGGCCGATCTCCTGCCGGACCCAGTTCCGCAGTTCGGCGCGGAGGTCATCGGACGGTTCCTCACCGGCGTTGAGCGTCACATAGGCGTAGATGCCTTGCCCCTTGATGTCGTGGGGCATGCCGACGACCGCGGCTTCGGCAACTTTTTGATGCGCGACGAGGGCGCTTTCGACCTCGGCGGTGCCCATGCGGTGGCCGCTGACGTTGATGACGTCGTCGACGCGGCCGGTGATCCAGTAATAGCCGTCGCCGTCGCGGCGCACGCCGTCGCCGGTGAAGTATCTGCCGGGATAGGTGGTGAAATAGGTCTGGAAGAAACGGTCGTGATCGCCCCACACTGTCCGCATCTGCCCCGGCCAGCTATCGGCGATGCACAGATTGCCCTCGGTCGCGCCGGACAGTTCCTTGCCCTCGGCATCGACGATCAGCGGCTGCACGCCGGGCAGGGGCTCGGTCGCACTGCCGGGTTTCAGGTCGGTGGCATAGGGGAGGGGCGAGATGAGGATGCCGCCGGTCTCGGTCTGCCACCAGGTATCGACGATCGGGCAGCGGCGGTCGCCGACGACGCGGTGATACCAGTCCCACGCCTCCGGATTGATCGGTTCGCCGACTGAGCCGAGGATGCGCAGCGACTTTCGGCTCGATTTCGTCACCCACTGGTCGCCCTCGCGCATCAGCGCGCGGATCGCAGTAGGGGCGGTGTAGAAGATGTTGACGCCCAGCCGGTCGATCGTTTCCCAGAAACGGCCATGATCGGGATAGTTGGGCACGCCGTCGAACATGACGGTGGTCGCGCCGTTCGATAACGGGCCATAGACGACATAGCTGTGCCCGGTGACCCACCCGATATCGGCGGTGCACCAGAAGATTTCGCCATCACGGTAATCGAACACGTCGCGGAAGGTGGTGTGCGCCCAGACCAGATAGCCGCCCGTCGTATGCAGCACGCCCTTGGGCTTGCCGGTCGAACCGCTGGTATAGAGGATGAACAGCGGGTCTTCGGCGTCCATCGGCTCGGCCGGGCAGTCGGGCGAGGCGTCGGGCAGCAGGTCGTGCAGCCAATGGTCGCGGCCCGCGGTCATCGGCACGTCGGCGCCGCTGCGGCGGATGACGATGACGGTGTCGACACCGGGAGCATGGGCCAGCGCCTTGTCGACATTGGCCTTGAGCGGAATGCGCTTGCCGCCGCGACAGCCTTCGTCGGCGGTGATGACCAGACGGCTGTCGCAATCGACGATGCGGTTGGCGAGGCTGTCGGGCGAAAAGCCGCCGAACACGATCGAATGGATCGCGCCGATGCGGGTGCAGGCCAGCATCGCCGCCGCTGCCTCCGCCATCATCGGCAGATAGAGGGTGACACGGTCGCCCTTCTTCACGCCCTTTGCCTTCAGCACGTTGGCGAAGCAGCAGACCTGTTGGTGGAGTTCGCGGTAGGTGACGCGGCGGGTCTCGCCCGGTTCGTCGCCTTCCCAGATGATGGCGGTCTGATCGCCGCGTTCGGCCAGATGGCGGTCGAGACAGTTGACCGAGACGTTGGTCTGCCCGTCGGCGAACCAGCGGATGCGGAAATCGGCTTCGTCGAACAAGGTGTCCTTGACCGTTTGATAGGGGCGCGACCAGTCGATGCAGCGGCCGCCCTCGCGCCAATAGGCTTCCGGGTCGGCGACCGAAGCGGCATAGCGCGCGTCATATTCGGCCTGGTCCACCCGCGCGGCATCATCGTGCGGAGCCGCGTGAATCGTCTGGGTCATATATCTCTCCTATGCCCTTGATCTGTGTTGAGGGGTACGCGCGTCAAGTCGCTTGCCCCTACGACCAAGGTCGTACTTCCCGCCATGGCCCGCGCAGATGACACTGGCGCGGCAGGGAGGTGCGGCGAACGATCGCGCCCCGCTTTACGAGAGGATGCCGCCATGGCGGGAGCAACGATGGCCGGGGCGAGCCCCAAGGGCCAGAACGAGAAACTGGTGATCGCCGCGTCGTCGCTGGGCACGGTGTTCGAATGGTATGATTTCTATCTGTACGGGCTGCTGGCGACGTACATCTCGAAACAGTTTTTTTCGGGCGTGAACGAGACGACGGGGTTCATCCTCGCATTGGGCGCGTTCGCGGCTGGTTTCGCGGTGCGGCCGTTCGGGGCGCTGGTGTTCGGGCGGATCGGCGATCTGGTCGGGCGCAAGAACACGTTCCTGGTGACGATGGGCATCATGGGCCTGTCGACCTTCGCGGTCGGGTTGCTGCCCTCCTATGCCAGTATCGGTGTCGCGGCGCCGGTGATCCTCGTCGCGCTGCGCATCCTGCAGGGGCTGGCGCTGGGCGGCGAATATGGCGGGGCGGCGACCTATGTCGCCGAACATGCGCCCGACGGGAAGCGGGGGCTGTATACCAGCTTCATCCAGACGACGGCGACGATGGGGCTGTTCGCGGCGCTGCTGGTCGTGATCGGGTTCCGCACGTTGCTGGGCGAGGAGACGTTCGGCGGGTTCGGGTGGCGGTTGCCGTTCCTCGTGTCGATCCTGCTGCTGGGCGTATCGATGTGGATCCGGCTGCAATTGTCGGAAAGCCCGGTGTTCCTGAAGATGAAGGAAGAGGGCAAGACGTCGAAGGCGCCGCTGACCGAGGCGTTCCTGCGCTGGCCGAATTTGAAGGTCGTGCTGATCGCGCTGTTCGGCGCGGCGATGGGCCAGGCGGTGGTGTGGTATACGGGGCAGTTCTACGTCCTGTTCTTCCTCGAAAAGATGATGAAGGTCGATGGCGCGACGGTGAACGTGCTGCTGGCGATTTCGCTGGCGCTCGGCACGCCGTTCTTCGTGTTCTTCGGCTGGCTGTCGGACAAGATCGGGCGGAAATGGATCATCATGGCGGGCTGCGCGCTGGCAGCACTGACCTATTTTCCGCTGTTCGGGGCGCTGACCGATGCCGCCAACCCGGCGCTTGCCGCGGCGCAGATGGCGTCGCCGGTGCGAGTCAGCGCGCATGACGCGGATTGCTCGGTGCAGTTCGATCCGATCGGGCGCAACAAGTTCGATGCGAAAAGCTGCGACATCGCCAAATCCTATCTGGCGAAGAACGGCATCAGCTATACCAATGTCGAGGCGCCGGCGGGGACCATCGCCAGCGTGAGCGTCGGCAACCGGATGCTGGTCGCGCCCGATCCTGCGCAGGTGACCGGGCCGGCGCGGGCGGCGGCGATCACCGCCTATCAGGGCGAACTGGCGGCGGCGCTGGCGGAAGCTGGCTATCCGGCCAAGGCTGATCCGGCGGCGATCAACAAGCCGCTGGTGGTGCTGATCCTGTGGTTCATGGTGATCCTGGTGACCATGGTCTATGGCCCGATCGCGGCGCTGCTGGTCGAACTATTCCCCAGCCGCATCCGCTATACGTCGATGTCGCTGCCCTATCATATCGGCAATGGCTGGTTCGGCGGGTTCCTACCGACGACGGCGTTCGCGATGGTCGCGGCGACGGGGGATATCTATTACGGGCTGTGGTATCCGGTGGTGCTGGCGGTGGTGACGCTGGTGCTGGGCGCGCTGTTCCTGCCGGAGACGTTCCGGCGGAATATCCGGGATTAGCAGACGACCGTTCAGGACAGCGTACCCCCGCGCAGGCGGGGGTCCAGGACGGCACACGCTATCGTAGCTTGGCCTGGCTCTGGACCCCCGCCTGCGCGGGGGTACGGTTGCGTTTGGGGCAGGCCCTACCCGCCCACCATGTACGTCATCCCAGCGCAGGCTGGGATCTCCCGATTGTCGGGCGGGACAGGAGCCGCGGGAGACCCCAGCCTGCGCTGGGGTGACGATTTTGGTGTAGGCCCCTCAGCAACACCTTGGCGGTGCGCCGGGGCCGGTGCCGTAGCGACGTGCGATGCGGTCGCGGTGGAATTCCTTGAGGGTCATCACCGGTTCGCCGGGATGGTGTGCCGCGCGGTGGGCGACGTAGCGGTCGTAATCGGGGACGCCGACCATCAACCGCGCGCCCTCGGCCAGCTTATGCAGGAATCGCATCGCCGACCTCCTGCGCGGTGGGGGTCGGGACCGCCTTCGCCTTGCGGATCGCGGCGATGCCGTAGGTCAGGATCGACAGCACGACGACGATGAACAGCACGCATAGCGCGGCGTCGATGCGGTCGTTGAGGATGATCCGCTGCATCTCCGCCGCCGTTTTGGCGGGGGCGAGGATCTCGCCGCGCGCCAGGGCTTCGGAAAAGACATTGGCATGGGCGAGGAAGCCGATCTTCGGATTGGCGTCGAACAGCTTCTGCCAGCCCGCGGTCAGCGTGCAGATCAGCAGCCACGCGGTCGGGACCATCGTCACCCAGGCATAGCGGTCGCGCTTCATCTTGAAGAGGAGCACGGTCGACAGGATCAGCGCGATGGCGGCCAGCATCTGGTTCGAGATGCCGAACAGCGGCCACAGCGTGTTGATGCCGCCGAGCGGATCGGTGACGCCGCTGTAGAGGAAATAGCCCCAGGCGGCGACGGCGAGCGCGGTGCCGATCAGGTTCGGGCCGAGCTTCTGCGTTTCCTTCATCGCGGGCACGAAGCTGCCTAGCAGGTCCTGGATCATGAAGCGGGCGACGCGGGTGCCGGCATCGACCGTCGTCAGGATGAACAGCGCCTCGAACAAAATCGCGAAATGGTACCAGAAGGCCATCATCGCCGGTCCGCCGATCACCTGGGACAGGATATGCGCCATGCCGACCGCCAGCGTGGGAGCTCCGCCGGCGCGCGACAGGATCGAGGATTCGCCGACGTCGCGCGCCAGCTGGTCGAGCATGTCGGGGGTGACGACGAAGCCCCAATTGGCGATCGCGCTGGCGGCCGACTGCGCGGTGGTGCCGATCAGGGCGGGCGGCGCGTTCATCGCGAAATAGACGGCGGGGTCGAGCACGCAGGCGGCGATCAGCGCCATGATCGCGACGAAGCTTTCGGTCAGCATCGCGCCATAGCCGATGACGCGCAGATCGGCCTCGCTCGCCACCATTTTCGGCGTCGTGCCGCTTGCGATCAGCGCGTGGAAGCCCGATACCGCGCCACAGGCGATGGTGATGAACAGGAACGGGAACAGCTTGCCCGAAAAGGCCGGGCCAGTGCCGTCGATGAAGCCGGTGACCGCCGGCATCTGCAGGTCGGGACGGACATAGAGGATGCCGAGCGCGAGGCCGGCGATCACCCCGATCTTGAGGAAGGTCGACAGATAGTCGCGCGGGGCGAGCAGCAGCCAGACCGGCGCGACCGAGGCGACGAAGCCATAGGCCATCAGGATCAGCGCGAGGGCGGGGCCGGAATAGGTGAACATCGGCGCGAAGACCGGCGAATGCGCCACCGGCTCGCCCCCCACGATCGCCGCCATCAGCAGGACGAAGCCGATCACCGACATTTCGGCGATCTTGCCGGGGCGCAGGAAGCGGCCGTACAGCCCCATCAGCACCGCGATCGGGATGGTGGCGAAGACGGTGAAGGTGCCCCACGGACTGCCGGTCAGCGCCTTGACCACCACCAGCGCCAGCACGGCGAGCAGGATGATCATGATCATCAGCACGCCGATCAGCGCGATCGTGCCGGGGATCAGCCCCATTTCGCTGCGGATCATGTCGCCCAGCGACCGGGCGTCGCGGCGGGTCGAGAAATAGAGGATCAGGAAATCCTGCACCGCGCCGGCGAACACGACCCCGGCGAGCAGCCAGAGCGTGCCGGGGAGATAGCCCATCTGTGCGGCGAGGACCGGACCGACCAGCGGGCCGGCACCGGCAATGGCGGCGAAATGGTGGCCGAACAACACGCCCTTATGGGTGGGGACATAGTCGAGCCCGTCGTCGCGGCGCACCGCCGGGGTCGGGCGCGAGGGATCGACGCGGAGCACGCGCGACGCGATGAACAGGCCGTAGAAGCGATAGGCGATGGCGTAGACGCACAGCGCCGCGACGACGATCCACAATGCGTTGACCGGTTCGCCCCGCATCAGCGCGATCCAGCCGAGCGCGACCGCGCCGACGATCGCCACCGCCGCCCAGCCGATCCATTCGCGTGCGGTGGTCGGTGCGATCGGTGTGGATGCTGCTGTCGCCATGCGCCTCTCCCGTGTTTGGGATACTATTGGCGCAAGGGGGCGGGGGATGCCATGGGTTTCGTCACCCCCGGCATATCCATCATTCCCCCGTTTGCTTCGAGCGCAGGTTCGAGCTTGTCGAAAACCGAAGTCGAGAAGGGGTTGCCCCAAACGACCAAGTTCTCGACGGACGCTTCTCGACAGGCTCGAAGCTGCTCGAACCGAACGGTTGAGGCAAAGAAGGACCAATGGAGATTGTGATGAAGTCCGACCGATCGTTTCTGCTCGTCTGCCTCGGCAACATCTGTCGTTCGCCGCTGGCGGAAGCGGCGTTGCGCGAGGCGGCGGCGCGGGCGGGGGTGGCGATCACCGTCGATTCGGCGGGGACCGGGGCGTGGCATGTCGGCCATCCGCCCGACCCGCGCGCGCAGGCGGTGGCGCTGGCGCATGGCATCGACATTGCCGGCTACCGGGCGCGGCAGGTCGCGGCGGCGGATTATCGGCGCTTCACCGAGATTCTCGCGCTTGATCGCGACAATCTGGCCGAGTTGCGGCGGCGGGCGCCGAAGGATGCGACCGCACGGATCGGGTTGTTGCTGGACGCGGTGCCGGGGCGGAAGGGGCAGGCGGTCGCCGATCCCTATTATGGCGATTCGGCGGGGTTCGAGGTGACGTGGGCGGATGTGTCGGCGGCGGCGGAGGCGATCGTCGCGGGTATCCAGAAAGGTGGATATGTTCGTCCTGAGTAGCCATTGAGCTGTCGAAATGGCGTATCGAAGGACTGCTGGGGTCAGATGCTTCGATACGGGTCTTCGACTGCGCTCAGCCCCTACTCAGCACGAACGGTATTGCTTCAAAATCTACTCACCCCCCGAACGAGCGCCCGCCACCCCAGCCGCCGCTGGAGCGGGCGCTCACCCGGCCGCCGAAGCCGCCGCGCGAGACGACCGAGCTGCGCGTCTGGATGCGCTGGGTCGTGACCGGCGTGGTGATCGCGTCACGGCCGACCGAATAGCGATAGCCGTTGCCGCGGCCGAGATACGCGCCCGACCCGGTGTACCAGCCGCCGTCGCGGTCGCGGCGGTCGCGGTAAAGACCGCCATAGGTGTAGCGCGACGAATTATTGTTGAGCAGCTGGCCGATCAGGAAACCGGTCAGCAGCGGGGTGAAGAAGCTCTGCCCGCCTTCGTTGCGCTGGAAGCATTGGGCCGAGCCGAACTGTTCCTCGCACAGTGCCTGGCTGTCGAAACGGGGGGCGGCCTTCGCATCCTCGTTAAATGCCTTTTGCTGGGCGGCGACGCAGGTGTCGCGGTCATATTGGCCGCTGTCGACGCATTGCTGGATCGTCTGAAAGGCGGCGACCTCGGTCGGCGGGCCGAAGCGCGCCTGTTCGTTATTGTCGTCGCAGCCGGACAGCATCGCGACCGCGCCGACGGCGGTCAGGCCGGCAGCGACCGAGCGTTTGCGGCGGGGGGGCTGGGTGGTCATCGGCAGGAGCCTCTCAATAGGTCATCGACGCGGCGTTGAGCAGGCCGAGTCCGATCGAGGTCGCCGCGCTGTAGATCGCGCTGGCGATGTTCCCCTCTTCGATCCGGGTGACCATGTCGCGCACGATCAGGCGGCGGACGATGAAGGCGGCGGCGATCTGGATCACGCCCGCCAGCAGCGCCCAGGCGGTGAATTCGACGACGCTGACCGTGACGCTCAGCGCCGAGGCGAGCGGTAGCGCGAAACCGATGATCGCACCGCCCAGCGCGATCCCCGCCGCCGGATTGTTCGCGGCGATCAGCGTGCGCTCGTCATAGGGCGTCGATATCTGGTACAGCCATTTGAAGACGGTCAGGAACACACAGGCCAGACCGAAGGCGATGACGAAATGCAGCGCCCCGTCCAGAAAATAAGCGACATCGAACATCCCGGTCCCCCTAAAGCTCAGGCGTTGAATTCGGCGGGCAGCAGCGGCAGCCCGACCATGATCTCGTGCGTCAGGTCGCCGCCCTCGGGCTGCATGGCGATGGCGAGCAGCAGTTCCTGCCCCTCGGGCGCGATGTCGCGGGCATAGAGCATGCAGGCCTGCTTGATCTGGCGGACCGGGCGGCCGGTGCGTTCGTAATAGACCGCCTCCCACAGCTCGACCGGCGGCTGGCTGCGATCGTCATCGGCATACCAGAAACGCTGGAACCGGGCGAGGCCGGGTTCGTCCCAGACGGGTTGCGACAGGCGCTGGCGGAACGCGCCGGTATCGGCCCAGTCGGTCGGGTAGGTCGACGACCATGGCCGGAACAGCGTAAAGTCGTCGGCATCGGACCCGTCCGCCGACTGGCTGACCGCCTGCAACATCAGTTCGTCGTCGGTGTAGAAGCGGTGGACATGGCTGCCATCGTCGAGCCGGATCACCCCCTGCGCAGTGATTTCCAGCGTATCGCGATCGAGGGTGAAGGCGGCGCCGGTCAGCCGCCGCCATGCCAGCGCATCGAGCCGGACCTGCCGCCCGATAGTGATGTTGCGGACCACGGCGATTGCCGCGGGTTCGTCCTTGGGAGCGCCGCCGAACAGGCTGCCGAAAATCATGCCGCGATCCTTGTCCGGGCGATGTAGAACAGCCGGTCGCCGACCGCGATCCGACCGTCGGGGTCGAATACCGGCGAATTGGCCCCGGCGCCACAGGTCGCGACCAATATTCCGCCGCGCGCCCGCAGATCGCGAGCGGCGTCGTCGAAGCTGCCGCCGGTCTGCGCGGTCGTGGCGTAGAGCGTGCCGCCATCGTCGGTATGGCTGGCAAGCTGCGCGATCAGGCGGCTGGAGCCGGGGTCGCTCAATGCCTTGACCACCAGCTCGACGGTCGGGGTCAGCACCACCTCGACCTGCGGGCAGTGTGCCGCCAGCAGCCCGGCGGTGTCGGGGTCGCGCAGGAAACAGACGACGTGACCGGTTTCGTTGAGCGCGGTGACGGCTAGCGTCGCCGCGAGCGTATCGGGATCGGACGGGCCATAGACGATGACCCGTTCGGCACTCGCTACACCGGCACGCCGCAGATCGGCGGGTGCGGTCAGCGAGGCGACGCGGACGAAGCGGTGCGTCGCGGCGTCCACGGTCAGTTCCTGCGTCGCGACCAGCACCAGTTCGTGCCCCTGCCCATCGGCGACGATCTCCGCGATCATGCGCGGCGTACGATCGGGATCGTAGCCGACAAGGACGATATGGCCGCGCATCGCCCTATAGTCTCCCAACCCCATGCGCCGCCGTCGCCAGCGCGCCGACACCCCGGCAAAGGCGCGGGCGATCGACACGGTGAACAGCGCGATCGCGCCGGGCATGACGAACAAGGCGGTAACGACCCGGCCCATGTCCGATTTGGGCGACAGATCGCCATAACCGACCGTCGAGGCGGTCGTCGCATACCAATAGAGATAGGCCGAGGGGTGCAGCAGGTCGCTCTCCCCGGCAAAGGCCAGCAATTCCCACGAGATGGTCATGTGCAGGACCAGCAGCGCGAGCAGCACGCCACGGTGCAGCTCGCTGGCCGCGAGATAGAGCCGCCGCAGATAATTGCCGAGACTGAATGACTTCATCCCCTGCCCATGCCCCCGCACCTTGCTTTTTGGTCGCGCCTTATGCTTGGGGTGTCAAGCGCGGCCAACACACCGGGCCAAGCTTTTCGGAGGGATGGATGGACGAAGCACCCCGTAGCTGGACGACCGCCGGACTGGCGCAGGCGCTGGGCGGTCCCGATTATGCCGACGAACTGAGCGTCGAGCGGATCGAACAGGCCGAACCGGTCCTGAAACTGACCATGCATCATTTCGGCGACCTCGCCATCTTCGCATCGGTCGCGGGCGAGCAGATCGTCGTGTCGAGCCTGTTGTGGCCGGTCGACGAACAGAGCGAACCGGACGCGTTCAACCGCTTCCTCCTCAAGACGCAGAAGCTGGTGCCGCTGTCCAATTTCGCCATCGCCGATGTCGGCGGACGCGAATATTATGAGCTGGTGGGTGAGTTGTCGGTCGAATCGTCGCTGCGCACCGTGTTGATCGAACTGCGCGTGCTGGCGCAGAATGCGATCGAGGCGGCGTCCGAACTGCGCACCGAATTCGCCGCGTAACGGAGATACACGATGTCGATGTGGAAGAACCTCGTGGCGCTGGTGCGCGGCACGGCGCATGAAACCGGGCAGTCGATCGTCGATGCGAAGGCGTTGACGATCCTCGACCAGCAGATTCGCGATGCCGGCACGCTGCAGTCGAAGGCGCGCGACGATCTGGCGACGCTGACCGCCAAGCGGCGGATGATGGAAAAGGAGCTGGAGGGGCTGACCTCGCAGCGGGAGAAATATGAATCGTCGGCACGGGCGGCGATGGCGCGCGGCGACATGGACCTTGCGCGCGAAGTCGCCCAGCGCCTCGCGACGATCGAGCAGGAACAGTCCAGCAAGACCCCGCAGATCGCCGACATGCGCGCCGCCGAGGACAAGATCCGCGGCATCATCAAGACCGGCGACGGCAAGATCGACGCGCTGCGCCGCGAGGTCGATGTCGTCCGCGCGAACGAAAGCGTGCAGAAGGCGCAGGCCTCGGTCGCCAGCAGCTATGGCGGCGCGGCATCGTCGCTGGGCTCGGCCGCCGACAGCCTCGCGCGGCTGAAGGAGCGGCAGGCGATCCGCGAGGAGAAGTTCAAGGCGCAGGCCGAGCTGGAGGATATGCGCACCGGCGCCGATCTCGACGCGAAATTGCAGGCGGCGGGGCTGCTTCCGGGCACTTCGAGCGCCGACGACATCCTCGCCCGGCTGGCGCAGCCCAAGGACGCGCCGCGCCTGTCCGACGGCACGCGCGACGGCGGGACGATCGGGCGCGATTGATGGAACGCCGCGCGGTCGCCCCCCGTCCCGACTGGCGGGCGACCGCCGAGCGGATGGGCTTCACCTTCCACCATCAGGACGGCCAGAAATATTGGGAGGAGGGGGCGTATTACGCCTTCTCGCTCGACGAGGTGGAGCAGGGTATCGAGGGGCCGAGCGCCGAACTCCACGCCCTGTGCCGCGATCTGGTGGACGAGGTGGTCGGCAGCGAGGCGATGATGCACCGCCTCGCCATTCCTGACGATATGCGCGACGTGGTGGCGGCGTCGTGGCGCGCACATGCGCCGACACTGTATGGACGGTTCGATTTCGCCTTTGACGGCTCCGGCCCGGCGAAGCTGCTCGAATATAACGCCGATACCCCGACCAGCATCTTCGAGACCGCGCTGTTCCAGTGGCAGTGGCTGGAGGACCGCATCGCTGACGGCACGCTGCCCGCAGGCGCCGACCAGTATAACCGGCTGCACGATGCGCTGGTCGAACGCTTCGGGGCGTTGTTCACGCGAGGCAGCACGGTGCATTTCGCCTCGGTCGACGACCATGTCGAGGATCGCCAGACGGTCCGCTATCTGGAGGATGTCGCCCGGCAGGCGGGGCTGGACCCGGCGTTCGTCGCGATCGACCGGATCGGGGTCGATGGCGACGGCGCGTTCGTCGATGGCGACGATGTGCTGATCGCCGCGCTGTTCAAGCTGTATCCGTGGGAGGATATGCTGCGCGAACCATACGCCAAGCAGCTGGCGGCGACGAAGACGCTGTTCCTCGAACCGGCGTGGAAGGCGTTGCTGTCGAACAAGGGCATCTTGCCGCTATTGTGGCAGCGGCATCGCGGGCACCCGAACCTGTTGCCGGCGGCCTTTGCCGACGACGCGGCGGCGCTGGCCGAGATTGGCGACGCCTATGTCCGCAAGCCGATCTTTTCGCGCGAAGGCTGGGACATCGAACTAGTCGACGGCGATGCCACCGCGCGCGGGCCGGAGGGCGGCTATGGCGAGGAGGGGCATATCGTGCAGGCACTGGCGCCACTGCCGGTCTACGATGGCAATCATGCGGTGGTCGGGTCGTGGATCGTCGGCGACGATGCGGTCGCACTGTCGGTGCGCGAGGATGACGGGCCGATCACCCGCGATCTGGCGCGGTTCGTGCCGCACGCGATTGTTTGAGGGTTAGGGACGGATGATTTCAGACAGGCCCGTTCGTCCTGAGTAGCCGCTGAGCCTGTCGAAGCGGCGTATCGAAGGACCCGTCCGGGGCAGGTGCTTCGATACGGGTCTTCGACAAGCTCAGCCCCTACTCAGCACGAACGGGTAGGCTTCATGTCATATCGCTCTGGGGGGTTAGGGCAGCAGGCCCTGCAACGCCGCTTCCAGTACCGCCGGATCGCCCTCGACCGGCAACCGCTTGATCCGGCTGCTCTGCCCTGCAACCAGCGTCACCGCGCTCCGTCCGACCCGCAATTGCTTCGCCACGAAGCGCACGACTTCTTCGTTCGCCGCGCCGTCGACCGGCGGGGCGGCGATGCGCAGGCCGAGGGCGGTGGAATCGCCGTCCAGTGCTACTACGCCGGTCACCGCCGTCTTCGACGCTTTCGGCGTGGCGCGGATGGTTAGGGTGGCGCCGGTCGCGTCGAGGGTGAAGGGGTCGCGCATCGCGGCTCCCTTGCCATCGCGTGCCGCCATGGCAAGCCGCTTGGCACAAAGTCGCGCGCGACGCATTCATCGGCCATGGTATCTGCTCCCGTAACGACCACGGCGGCGACGCATAGCTCGCCGCTGTCGATCCCGATCTTTCGCGCCATCTGGATCGCGTCGATGGCGTCCAATTTCGGCGGGCTGATCCAGTCGGTCGGGGCGTCGTGGATGATGACGTCGCTGGCGGCGTCGCCGCAAATGATCGCGCTGGTGCAGGCGTCGACGACGCTACCGATCATGCTGCTGTCGCTATGGGCCGGGGCGGTCGCCGACAATCTCGACCGGCGGCGGGTGATGCTGGCGGCGCAGGGGTTCATGCTGAGCGTGTCGGTCGCGCTGGCGGTGTGCGCCTGGATGGGGTTGCTGAGCCCATGGCTGCTGCTGTGCTTCACCTTCCTGATCGGATGCGGGACGGCGATCAACGGCCCGGCATGGCAGGCGTCGGTCGGCGACATGGTGCCGCGCAGCGTCCTGCCCAGCGCGGTCGCGCTCAATTCGATGGGGTTCAACATCGCGCGCAGCGTGGGGCCGGCGATCGGCGGCGCGATCGTCGCCGCGGCGGGGGCGGCGGCGGCGTTCCTGACCAATGCGGTCAGCTATATCGGGCTGATCGCGGTGCTGGCGCGGTGGCAGCCGGATTATCCGCCGCGCACGTTGCCGCGCGAGACGCTGGGCCTCGCGATGGCGGCGGGGGTGCGCTATGTCCGGATGTCGCCGAGCCTGCGGACGGTGTTGATCCGCGCGGCGCTGTTCGGGCTGGCGGCGAGTGCGGTGCCGGCGATGATGCCGCTGGTCGCGCGCGACCTGGTGACCGGCGGGCCGCTGACCTATGGCGCGCTGCTCGGCGCATTCGGTGGCGGCGCGGTGATCGGCGCGTTGTCGAGCGTGCGGTTGCGGCGGCGGTGGAGCCCCGAACGGCTGGTGCGCGTCGCCGCGACGGCGTTGGCGGCAGGCGCGGCGATCGCGGCGGTCAGCCCGGTATTGCCGCTGACGCTGGCGGCGTTGGTGCTGGCGGGGGCAGGCTGGGTATCGGCGCTCAGCACGTTCAACGTATCGGTGCAGATGGCCGCGCCGCGCTGGGTCGTGGCGCGGGCGGTGGCGCTGTACCAGATGGCGGCGTTCGGCGGGATGGCGGCGGGCAGCTGGTTGTTCGGTTCGATCGCCGAAAGCCATGGCGTCGCTGGAGCGCTGCTGGCGGCGGCGGGGGTGCAGATGCTGAGCGTCGTCGCCGGGTTGCGGCTGCCCTTACGCGATATCGAGACCGCGAACCTCGCTCCGCGTGGCTGGGAGACGCCCGATACCGAAGTCCCGGTCGAGGCGCGGTCGGGGCCGGTGGTGGTGACGATCGATTATCGCATCGCCCCGCAGGACGTCGTCGCGTTCCTGAACGTCATGAATGAACGCCGCCGCATCCGGCGGCGCGACGGCGCGCATCACTGGGCGCTGCTGCGCGACCTGAACGATCCGGAACTGTGGATCGAGCGCTATCACGTGTCGACCTGGCTCGATTACATCCGCCACAATCAGCGCCGGACCGAGGCCGACCGTGCTAACAGCGAGGCGCTGCTGGCGCTGCATCGGGGCAGCGAACCGCCGCGAGTCCATCGCATGATCGAGCGCCAGACCGGGTCGCTGCCGGTCATACGTCTGCCGACCCCGCGCGAAATGGCCGATCCGCTGACCGATCCGACGCGGTCGAACTGATTTATTGAACACTGTTATTTTTCTGCTAGTCTGACCCCGTCGCCGTGATTCGGGGGCGGGCCTGTGCCTGTTTCGCTGTCCGGCATCCCGATGGGGGAATGGATGTCCGCGCCCGATTTCTCGCTGCTGACCAAGCGCAGCTATGCACCGTTGTTCGTCGTCCAGTTTCTGGGCGCGATGAATGACAATCTGCTGAAATTCGCGTTGCTGTTCCTTGCGAATTTCACGCTGTACCGCGCCGATCCGGCACAGGCGGCGACGCTGGCGACGGTGTCGACCGGGCTGTTCATTCTGCCGTACTTCCTGTTTTCGGGCCTTGCCGGGCAGATGGCGGATGCGTGGAACAAGGCGTGGCTGATCCGTGCGGTGAAGGCGGCCGAGATCGCGATCATGGCGCTGGCGGTGGCCGGGTTCTGGTTCCAGTCGGTGCCGGTGCTGCTGACCTGCCTGTTCCTGATGGGGGTGCATTCGACGATCTTCGGACCGGTCAAATATTCGATCCTGCCGCAGCATCTGCGCCGTGAGGAATTGATGGGTGGAACCGGGCTGGTCGAGGCGGGGACGTTCGTCGCGATCCTGACCGGTCAGTTGCTGGGCGGGATCATTCCGCCATGGGAAGCGGGGCTGGTCGCGTTCGGTGTGGCGGTGCTGGGGTTTCTGGCGGCGCTGGCGGTGCCGTCCGCCCCATCGGCCGCGCCCGACATGCTGATCGGCCTGAACCCGTTTCGCAGCACCGCCGCGATCCTGCGCGCGGCGCATGGCGGACGCGGCGTGTGGCTGGCGATCCTCGGCATCAGCTGGTTCTTTTCGGTCGGTGCGGTCTTGCTGTCGGAATTCGCACCGCTGGTCGCCGGCACGCTGAACGCCGCGCCGGAGGTGGTAACGCTGTTCCTGGCGGTGTTCAGCCTGTTCGTCGCGGTTGGGTCGCTGCTGGTCAATCGCCTGCTGAAGGGCGAAGTGTCGGCGCGCTATGTGCCGATCGCGGCGATCGGGCTGGCGGTGTTCCTGATCGATGCATGGATCACGTCGCGCCGGTTCGTGGTCGTGACGCCGGGCGCGGATATCGCCGCGTTCATGGCGACGCCGGGCAGCTGGCACCTGCTGATCGACCTTGCCGGCATCGCGCTTAGTGGCGGGGTGTTCGTGGTGCCGCTCTACGCCATTCTCCAGACGTGGAGCGCGCCGGAAAAACGGTCGCAGATCATCGCCGCGAACAACATCATCAATGCCATCGTCACGGTCGTGATGGTCGCGGTGGTGACGGCGATGCTGGCGGGTGGGAGCAGCGTGCCCGGCATCTTCGGCGCGCTGGGCTTCGCGACGCTGTCGATTGCGCTGATATCGTGCTGGCTGCTGCCCGAGACGGTGTTCAAGTCGGTGGTGCGTGGCGCGCTGCGGCTGGCATATCGGGTAAAGGTACATGGTGCCGGGAACATGCCACTGCCGGGCGAGCGCGCAGTGGTGGTGGTCAATCACGTCTCGTTCCTCGACGGGCTGTTGCTGGCGGCATTCCTGCCGGGCAAGCCGACCTTTGCGATTCACAGCCGGTTCGCGCGGGCGTGGTGGATGCAGCCGCTGCTGAAGCTGTTCGATGCGTTTCCGGTCGATCCGACCAACCCGATGTCGGCCAAGGCGATGGTGAAGGCCGTGCGCGAAGGGCGGACGCTGGTAATCTTCCCCGAAGGCCGGATCACCGTCACCGGCGCGCTGATGAAGGTGTTCGACGGCCCCGGCATGGTCGCCGACCGCGGCGATGCGCCGATCGTGCCGGTGCGGATCGATGGGGCGCAATATACCCGTTTCAGCCGGTTGAAGGGCAAGGCACGGTTGCACTGGTTCCCGACAATCGAACTGACCGTGCTGCCGCCGCGTCGCTTCGACCTGCCGGAAGGGTTGAGCGCGCGCGAGCGGCGGGCGATCGCGGGGCGGCGGCTGTACGACGTGATGAGCGAGATGATCTTCGCGACGTCGGACACCGACCGAACGCTGTACGACGCACTGATCGATGCGCGGCACCTGCACGGTGCCAACATGGACGTGGTCGAGGATGTGCAGCGGGTGCCGCTGACCTATGACCGGCTGGTGACGGGGACGCAGGCGCTTGCCCGTCCCTTGGCGAAGGGGACGGCGCAGGGCGAGGCGGTCGGCGTGCTGCTGCCCAACGTCAATGGCGTGGTCGCGACCTTCTTTGCGTTGCAGGCGATGGGGCGGGTGCCGGCGATGCTGAACTATACCGCCGGCCTAGCCAACATGCGCGTGGCGTGCACGGCGGCGAAGGTGCGCACGATCGTCACCGCCCGGGCGTTCATCGAGCAAGCGAAGTTGGGCGAGGTCGTCGCGGGACTGGCGGGCAAGGGGATTAAGGTCCGCTATCTGGAGGATATTCGGGAAGGCATCGGCGCGTGGGCCAAGCTGGTCGCGCTGGTCCGGTCGCGGATGGCGGGACGGCTGCACCGGCGGCTACGGGTATCGGCGGATGCGCCCGCCGTCATCCTGTTTACCAGCGGATCGGAGGGCGTGCCGAAGGGGGTGGTGCTGACCCATCGCAATCTGCTCAGCAACTGCCTGCAACTCTCCTCGCGGATCGATTTCAACCGCGCGGACACGGTGCTGAACGCGCTGCCGGTGTTCCACAGCTTCGGGCTTACCGGCGGCACGCTGCTGCCGATCCTGTCGGGGGTGAAGACGGTGCTGTACCCGAGCCCGCTGCACTACCGGATCGTGCCGGCGCTCGCCTATGACGCCAATGCGACGATCCTGTTCGGGACCGACACCTTCCTGTCGGGCTATGCCCGGATGGCGCATGGCTATGATTTCTATGCGCTGCGCTACATCTTCGCCGGTGCCGAGCGCGTGCGGCCGGAGACGCGGGCGACCTATGCCGAGAAGTTCGGGCTGCGCATCATGGAAGGCTATGGCGCGACCGAGGCGGCGCCGGTGATCGCGGTCAACACGCCGATGCATTTCCGCGCCGGCAGCGTCGGGCGGCTGCTGCCGGGGATCGAGGCGCGGCTGGAGCCGGTACCGGGCATTGCCGACGGCGCGCGGCTGGCGATCCGGGGGCCGAACGTGATGGCCGGATATCTGAAGGTCGAGGCGCCCGGCATGGTGCAGCCGCCGGCCGATGGCTGGCACGATACCGGCGATATCGTCACGATCGATGATGCCGGGTTCGTGACGATCCGCGGGCGGGCGAAGCGCTTTGCCAAGATCGGCGGCGAGATGGTCTCGTTGCCGGCGGTCGAAGGCTATGCCGCGAAACTGTGGCCCGGCGCCGAACATGCGGTGGTGACGCGGCCCGATGCGAAGAAGGGCGAGCAACTGGTGCTGTTTACGACGCAGCCCGGCGCGACGGCCGGGGAATTGTCGACATGGGGGCGGGCGAACGGTGTCGCCGAACTGGCCCTGCCGCGCGACGTGCGGGTGGTCGCGGCGCTGCCGGTGCTGGGCACGGGGAAGCTGGATTATGTAACGATGGCGGCGATGGCCGGGGCGTAACCGACGCGCGAGGTGTCTGACGGACCAGCGGTGGGAAAGCCCATTTCGTTGCCGCGGTGGCAACGGACCCCGCCCGCTCCGGCACGACCGATGGGGACTGGAATGCAGCCATGGTCGCGCCGCTAGCCATCGCCCGGTTGACGCGCCCGTTCGATCGGCGGAGGTTCGACCTTTGTCACGACCGGAGCCGCCATGACCGCATCCGCCACTGCCGCGGTCCCATCGCATTCGCCGCTGCCGCCGCGGCGGGCGATGCTGGTCTATGGGTTGCTCGGCTTTGCCGCCGGGCTGCCCTTCTACATGTTCTCGACGGTGCTGGTGCTGCGGTTGCAGGCGCATGGCGTGGCGCTGACCGTGCTCGGCTTCTTTGCGTGGGTGCAGCTGCTGCCGACGCTGAAGTTCGTGTGGGCGCCGCTGCTCGACCGCTATGACGTGCCGGGGTTCGCGCGCTTCTGGGGCAAAAGGCGCGGGTGGATCATGCTGGCGCAGCTGGGCATCGGCACCGCGATGGCGGCGATGGCGTGGACGTCGGACGATGCGTCGCTGCCGCTGACCGCGCTGTTCGCGGTGCTGCTCGCCTTCTGGACCACCACGCTGGAGGTGGCGGCCGATGCGTGGCGGATCGAGCTGTTCCCGACGCAGGATCAGCAGGGGCCGATCGTCGCCGCGAACCTGTGGGGCTATCGCAGCGCGATGGTCGCGGCGGGCAGCGGGGCGCTGTTGCTGGCCGACAGCGGCGGCTGGGCGCTCGCCTATCTGGCGATCGCGGTGGCGGCGTTCCTGCCGTTCCCGATCCTGGTCGCGATGCGGCCGGAGGAAGGGCGCGGCGGCGGGCGGATGGTGGCGCTGACGACCGGGGTGCTGGGCGGGGCGGCGATCCTCGGCATCGCGGCGGCGGTGACGGCGGCGATCGGCTATCTACTGTTGCAGGCGGCGGCGTCGATCGGCATCGATGCGAAAAGCAACGTCACCCCCTGGGTGCTGGGGCTGTGCATGGTCCCGTTCCTCGCCATGGCCGCCGCGCTGCCGTGGATCCGCAAGGCTCCGCCGAGCGCGCCGATCCGCACCTCGACCGCGATCGGGCCCTATGTCGATTTCTTCTGGCGGTACCAGTATGCCGCGATCCTGCTGATGGCGTTCGTGTCGCTGTACCGGATGGGCGACGTGCTGGCGCTGAACCTGTCGAAGCCGATGATCAAGGAGCTGGGTTATTCGCTCAGCCAGATCGGGCGGGCGGACGGCGTGGTCGCGCTGGTGGCGAGCATGGTCGGGGTGGGCTTGGGCGGCTGGATGGTGACGCGGCGGCCGATGGGCTGGGCGCTGGCGGTCGGCGCAGTGGTCGCGGCGATCGGCAATTTCGGCTTCGTCTGGCTGGCGCACCAGCAAGTGAGCGAGGGCGTGCTGTATGTCGCGACCGGGCTCGACCAGTTCGGCAACGGGTTCGCGGGCGCGGTGTTCGTCGTCTATCTCTCGCTGCTGGTGAACCCGCGCTATCCCGGCGCGCAATATGCGTTCCTGACCGGCTTTGCGTTCCTGTTGCCGCGGATGCTGGCAGGCGCAGGGGGATCGATGGTCGGGGTAATCGGCTATGACGGCTTCTTCCTGCTGTCGGGGGCGGTCAGCCTGGCGGCGATCCCGTTCCTGCCGCTGCTGGCGAAGATCCGCGCGCGGGAGGATGACGCATGATCGACCGGGCCTTTGCCGAAGCCGAGCGGTATGTCGCAGATGGACGGATCGCGGGCGCGACGCTCGGCATCGTCACCGCTGACGGAACGCGATCGGTGCGCGTCGCCGGCCTCGCGCAGCGGGTGCCGGCGCCTGAGCCGCTGACCCGCGACCACTGGTTCGACCTGGCGTCGGTCAGCAAGGTGATCGCGACCACCCGCTTCGTCCTGCAACTGGCGGACGAAGGACGGATCGACCTCGACCGGCCGCTGACCGATGCGATCCCCGACCTGCGGCAATATGATGTCGCGGGGGCGGCGGAGCGGCGGCTGACGTTCCGCGACTGCCTGGTCCATCGCACCTTCCTGCCCGCGGTCGAGCCGATCTATACCTATGGCGACGATCCGGCGCGGCTGCGGGCGTTCGTGTTGCAGCGGGAATGGCGGCACGGACCGCCGGTCTATTCGGACATCAATTTCATCCTGCTCGGCATCGCGGTCGAGCGGATCATCGGTGCGGGGCTGGACGCGCTGCCCTTGGGTCCGGGACTGAGCTGGGGGCCGCCGCCGGGACCGGCGGTCGCGACCGAGCATTGCCAGTGGCGGGGGCGGGTGCTCAAGGGCGAAGTGCATGACGAGAATTGCTTCGCGATGGGCGGGCGGACCGGCCATGCCGGACTGTTCGGGACGGTCGACGGGGTGCTCGACTTCGCCGCCGGGCTGCTCGACGGGACGGGGGCATCGGCGGCGATGCTGGCGGCGATCCGGACGTCGGTGCAGGGGCACCGGACGGCGGGGTGGGAGTACCGCTTTCCCGGCTGGTCGGGCGGGCAGGCGTGCTCGGCCGGGACGATCGGCCATACCGGCTTTACTGGGACCGGGCTGTGGGTCGATTTCGAGCGCGGGCTGGCATGGACGCTGCTGACCAACCGGGTGCATCCGACGCGGCATTTCGACAGTGGGATCTTCGAATTGCGGCCGGCGGTGGGGGATGCGGTGGTGGCGGGGTTCGACGTTGGATCAATGGGTTAGGTAGCGGGCTGGCGCCAAAGGTCACAAACGTCACACTTGCGACGGTTTCGTACCGGCGTTGCGTTTGGGTGCGTTATGACGGTTGGAAAGAACCTGCATAGGGTAGCGAGGCGGCGGGTTGTAGGAAAGCAGACCGATCGGTGCTCCTTCTCATCTAACCATGCTGTTCCGCACACCCGTTCGTCCTGAGTAGCCGCT
Source organism: Sphingomonas sp. SAFR-052 (assembly GCF_051965015.1). NCBI lineage: Bacteria > Pseudomonadati > Pseudomonadota > Alphaproteobacteria > Sphingomonadales > Sphingomonadaceae > Sphingomonas > Sphingomonas sp. SAFR-052. The sequence continues at coordinate 203,379 of NZ_JBQCMO010000001.1, forward strand.
GAGCCTGTCGAAGCGGCGTATCGAAGGACGGTGGCCGGTGCTTCGATACGGGTCTTCGACTTCGCTCAGCCCCTACTCAGCACGAACGGCTTGGCAGAAATTGCTACACTGTCGAGCAAGGCCACTCACTTCTCACGGCCCCTCGATCACCGCGCTTAGCACGCCCAGAAACTCGCTGGCGAGCGCACTGGGCGGGCGGTCCAGCAGGTGCATGGCGTGCACGTCGAAGGTCAGCGAGGGTTTGAGCGGGCGCATCGCGAGGCCGTCGGCGAGCGAGGCTTCGGCGGTGAAATTGTCGACGACGCTGAACCCCATGCCCGTGCGGACCAGCGCGGCGGCGATGTAGAAGGTGCGGGCCGAGGCGATGTCGTTGAGTTCGAGCCCCAGCCGGTCGAGCTCCTGCGCGAACAACTGGCCGATCGGGCCGCTGGCGGCGAGCGTGATGAACGGTCGCCCGACCAGCATCGGCAGTTCGATGCGCGGCGGGGCGTCGGGCAGGTCGGTTTCGCGGTAGAGCACGACCAGTTCGCCCTCGCCGAGCCAGACTTTGCCGAGCGGCGCGCCGCGCGGGACTTCGGCGGCGATGGCGATATCGGTCTCGCGCTCGTACAGCTTGCGCAACAGGTCGTCGTGATGGACGGTCTGCAGGTCGAAGCGAACCTCCGGCCGGCGCGCCATGAAGCGCGCGGCGGCGGTCGGCAGCGCGCCGAGCGCGAGACTGGGCAGTGCCGAGATGCGCAGCGTCGCGCCGCCGCCGGTGCGCAGGTTGCGGCCCGCCTCGCGCAGCGCCCGCACCCGTTCCTGAATGTCCGCCACGTCGCCGAACAGGGCGTGGGCGTCTTCGGTGGGGACTAGGCGGCTGTTGGTGCGCTGGAACAGTTCGAAGCCGAGCAGCGTCTCGGCATGGCGCAGCGTCTTCGAGACCGAAGGCTGCGAGATGTTGAGCGCGCGGGCGGCGGCACTGACCGATCCGTTGACATAGACCGCGTGGAAGATTTCAATATGGCGCAAATTCATGAGCGTGTGTGGCCGCGATAGCGCGCCTCGTCCAGCCCATGTTCGGCCCGCGCGACCAGCGTCGCGACGGTCAGGTTGGCGCTGGCCGAGGGGACGGTGCGCGTCATGTCGAGCAGCCGGTCGAACGGCAGCACCAGCCCGACGACCAGCGCCGTCTGTTCGGCACCGACCCCGACCGCGCCCAGCATCGCCGCCAGCATGAACAGCGAGGCGGAGGGGACCGGCGCGGTGCCGAACGCGGCGAGCGCACCGGTCAGCAGCATGACGCAGAGCATCCATGCGTCGGGAACGATGCCCAGCGCCTGCAACGCGAACTGGCCGAGCAGCCCGACATACATCGCCGTCCCGTCCTTGCCGATGCTGGCACCCAGCGGCAGCACGGTCGAGGCGATCGGGCGGGCGATGCCCAAATTGTCCTGCGCCACGCGCAGCGCGACCGGCAGCGTCGCGGAGGAGGAGGCGGTCGAGAAGGCGACGATCAGTGCATCGACGATCCCGCGAAAGAAGCGCACCACCGGCAACCGCGCGACGAAGCGCAGCAGCCCGGCATGAAACGCCATCTGCGTGAGCGAGGCGAGGATGACGCACAGCGCCAGCCAGCCGACATGGACGAAGACCGCCATGCCGCTGCCCGCAACCGCATTGGCGATCAGTGCCAGTACGCCGAACGGCGTGACCTCCATCACGATGCGGACGAGGTGGAGCAGGACGGCCGCCAGCCCCTGCAACAGCGCGACGACCGGCTTGCCCGCTTCGCCCGACACGACGCTGGCGATGCCGAGCAACACCGCGACGAAGATGATGGCGAGCATGTCGCCCTTCGCCAGCGCATCGATGATGTTGACCGGCACGATGCCGAGCAGTTGGTCGGCGGGCGTCACCGCCGGTCCCAGAACATGCGGCGCGACCCCGGCCAGCACGATGCCGCTGCCCGGTTGCAGCAACAGGCCGAAGCCCATGCCGATCGACACTGCGATCAGCGTGGTGAAAGCGAACAGCGCCACGGTCCGCCCGCCGATCCCGCCCAGCCGGCGCGGATCGCCCAAGGAGGCGATGCCCGCGGCGATGGTGATGAGCACCACCGGCACGACCAGCATCTTGATGAGCCGGACGAACAGGTCGCCGACGATCTTGATCGCCGCCGCGCCCTGTGGCCACAACAGCCCGATCGCGATGCCGAGCAGGAGGGCGCCGACGACGCGCTGCCACAGCGGGATCGCGAACCAGCCGCGCATCAGCTGCCCCAGAAACCGGGGGCGGGCGGCGACAACATGCCGTTCCGGTCGGTCACGCCGCCCGGGCGGTCGTCGCTGAGCCACAATGGTCCGTCGAGATCGACGAACGCGGCCTGTCCCCCCAGCAGCATCGCCGGAGCGATCCCCAGCGACGAACACACCATGCACCCGATCATCAACCCAAACCCCTTCGCCCGCGCCGTGTTCGCGAGGGTCAGGGCTTCGGTCAAGCCGCCGGTCTTGTCGAGCTTGATGTTGACCACGTCGTAGCGGCCCTTCAGTCCATTGAGATCGGCGGCGGTGTGGAGCGCTTCGTCGGCGCACACCGGCACCGGACTGTCGAAGCCAGCCAGCGCGCCGTCCTCGCCCGCCGGCAGCGGCTGTTCGAGCAGGTTGACGCGCCATTCGGCCAGATGCGGCTTGAGCGCTTCGAGCGTGTCGATCGTCCAGCTTTCATTGGGATCGACGATCAGCCGGGGGGCGGGCGCGGCGGCGCGGACGGCGGCGATCTGCGCGTGGGGGTCGCTGCGATCGACCTTGACCTTGAGCAGCGGGACGTGCGCGTGCCTCGCCGCCGCGCGGGCCATCGCGTCGGGATGATCGAGGCCGATAGTGATGGCGGAGGGCAGGGCGGCTGGTTCGGGGAGACCGGCCAGCGCGGCGACGCTGGTCCCCGCGAGCCGCGCTTCCAAATCCCATAGCGCACAGTCGACCGCGTTGCGCGCCGCCCCCGCCGGCAACAGGCCGGCAAGCTCGGCGCGGGTCATCCCCGCAGCGATCGCCGGGGCGATCGCGCGGATCGCGGTAAGGGTGCCGTCGATCGTCTCACCATAGCGGCCATAGGGCACCGCCTCGCCGCGCCCCGTCACCTCGCCCTGCGCGATCGTTACCGTGACGACATCGGCCGCCGTCTTGACCCCGCGCGAGATGCGGAACGGGGTACTCAGGCCGAAACGGTCATGGGCGACGTCGAGATGTCGAAGCATGTCTGCATCCAGTCGATGATCGGGTCCGCACCGAAGCGATAGGGATCGGTGCACGGCAGGCCGAGTGCCGCGCCGGTTTCGGCGCACAGCGCGCGGGCTTCGTCCTCGCCCAGCTTGGCGGTGTTGAGCGCGACGCCGACTGCCTGCACCTCGCGGCTGGTCAGCCGCGCGACCGAGAGGTTGGCGGCAAGGCAGGTGGCGAGGTCGGGCAGACCGTAATGCGGCAGGCCGCGCATATGTTCGCGCGACGGATCGTGGCACAGCACGATCGCGCGGGGCTGGGCGCCGTGGAGCAGCCCGGTCGACACCCCGGCGAAGGACGGGTGGAACAGCGAACCCTGCCCCTCGATCAGGTCCCAGCCGTCATCGCTCCGCGCCGGGGTGATCGTCTCGATCGCGCCCGAGATGAAGTCGGCGACCACCGCGTCGACCGGCACGCCCGACCCGGCGATCAGGATGCCGGTCTGTCCGGTCGCGCGGAAATCTGCCCGGATCCCGCGCGCGACCATCGCTGTGTGGAGCGCGAGCGTGGTGTACATCTTGCCGACCGAGCAATCGGTGCCGACGGTCAGCAGTCGGTTGCCCGCGCGGCGCTTGCCATTGCCGACGGGCAGGTTGGCGGGCGGATCGCGCACGTCGAACAGCTGCACATTGGCCTGTCGCGCCGCCTCGACGATCTGCGGCACGTCGCGCAGTCGCTGGTGCAGGCCCGAGGCGACGTGCATGCCCTGCGCGATCGCCGCCAGCGCGTCCTGCACCAGCGCCTCGCCCATCGTTCCACCGGCATTGGCGATACCGAGGATCAGCGTCTTTGCCCCCGCCGCGCCCCCCTCGGCCGCATCCATCCGCGGCAGGCCGAGCGTCAGCGGACAGTCGTCGTGCCGCCATTCGCCGACGCACTCGTCCGGGCGAAAGGCGGCGACCCCGCGCGACGTCTTGATACCGACCGCGTCGTCGGAATGGCCGAGATAGAGGAGGAAGGGTCCGGGGATCATCGCGCACCTGCTGGCTGTCGGGACGATGGGATAGGGCGGGGGCGGGCGGGTGACCGTATCGTGGCGAAAGGCCGACCTATAGATCGGGGCTATGGTCCGTCATTCGCCAACAGCGTCGTCCCAGCGCAGGCTGGAATCTCCCGGTAATGAAGCGCGCGCCTCGCCGCTGGAGACCCCAGCCTGCGCTGGGGTGACGGTTAGTTGACCGGACACTGCTTCGGCACCGGTCGCAACAACACCCGCCCCGGCGCGGCGCCAGTGGTCGCCCCGTCCCGCAGCACCAGCTTGCCGTTCACGAACAGTGCCTTGACCCCGGCACTCGGCACCCGCGGATGCACATAATCGGCTTTCGGCGCATAGCCTACGGGATCGAACACGACGACATCGGCATAGCGACCCGGTTTCAGATAACCGCGCCCGTCCATCCGGTACATGTCGGCGGTCGCCCCGGTCGACTGGTGGATGAACTGGCCGAGCGTCAGCACCTTCCGCTCGCGGACATAGACCTGATATTTGCGGGAAAAGGTCGCATATTGGCGGGGGTGGCCGTTCGATCCGTCCGAACTGGTCACGACCCAGGGCTGGCGCATGATCCGGTCGACATCGGCATCGATCATGTTGAAGCTGGCGACCGAGACGCCCGCCGGCTCGTTGCCGGTAGCATCGGCGACCTTCAGGATGCGGATCGCGGCGTCTACCGGATCGACGCCCCATTGGTCGGCCATCTGCCCCAAAGTCTTGCCGGTCCACGGCATGTTCGCGCTGGTCAGCAGCAGCGATTCCTTGCCGCCGCGACGGCGGAGGTTCTCGGCCATCTCGACCTTGATCCGCGCCAGCGTCGCAGGATCGTCGAACCGTGCGATCAGTTTCGGGTAGCCGCCGTCATTGGCCCAGCGCGGCACGAGCGCGGCGTCGACACTCGATCCGGATGCCAGCCATGGATATTGGTCGGCGGTGACGTTCTGTCCCGCCTTCCGTGCCGCCTCGATCACCGCGATCAGCTCGGGCGCCTTGCCCTGCACATCGACGCCCAGCGCCTTCAGGTGCGCGAAATGGACCGGCATGCCGGCCTGTCGCCCGATCTCGATCGCTTCCTTCGTCGAGTTGATAAGGCCGATCGTATAGTTGGATTCGTCGCGCTGGTGCGTGTCGTACATGCCGCCGCGGATCGCCGCCTCGCGCGCGACCGCGACGACTTCGTCGGTCTTGGCGAAGCTTTGGGGCGCGTAGAACAGCCCGGTCGACAGGCCATAGGCACCCGCGCACATGCCCTTGGCCACCAAGGCTTTCTCCTTGGCGAGTTCGGCGGGCGAGGGGGCGCGGTCGTCCTGTCCCAGCACGCGCCCGCGCACCGCACCGAAGCCGATGAACGGCGCGACATTGGTGCCGATACCCGCCTTGGTCAGCGCGGCGGCGTCCTCGGCGACGTCGGGCGTGCCGTATCCGTCGACGCCGATGACGATCGTCGACACCCCCTGCGCCAGCCACGGCAGGTTGAGCCGCGCGGTCGCATCGGGCGATCGGATATAGCTGTCGGCATGGGTATGCGCGTCGATGAAGCCCGGTGCCACGATCTGCCCCCGCGCATCGACGATCTGCGCCGCCTGCGTGCCCCGCGACTGCCCGACATAGACGATGCGGTCGCCCTTGATCTCGACATCGCCGGTGATCGGCTGTCCCGTGCTGCCGTCGTAGATGGTACCGCCCCGGATCACGATATCGGCAGCGGGCGCGGCTCCGATCAGCAGCGCGCACAGGGCGATCAGCGGCAGGCGAGTCATCGGTTCTTCCCCTTCAACATCGTCCGGCGCGCGACCTTGCCATCGATCGCCGCGCGGCTGAACAGCATCGGCAGCATCCGCCCTTCGATCCATGGCGCATATTGGTCGCGATAATAGGGCGATCGCGGATCGTTCGACTGGCCGGGCAGGTTCAGGAACAGCGAATTGTCCCACGCGCCGACATCGATGACCTGCATATAGCTCGCCCCGCCGCCGACGCGCCAGCCGGGGCCGTCGCCCAGCCAGCGGGCCATGACCGTGAAGCTGTCGCCGCCCGACCCACCACCCTCGATCGGGGGAAAGGCGGCGGCGATGGCGGGAATGCGGGAAAGGGGATGCGCGATCCGAACCTGATGCAGCCTTCCCCAGCGCCATGTCGCCGGATCGCGTCCGAGCAGGGTCTGCGCCGTTTCCCATGAGGCGGATAGGGCATCGCGCAGGATCGAGGGGTGTTGCGGCAGCCGCCCCAGCAGGACCGACGGATCGATCTCGGTCACCAGCGCCTTGGCCTTTGCCGGCACGATCGCCGCCAGCATCCGCTGCGACAGGTCGCGCCACAGGATTTCGAACAGCGCCGCCGGGCCGCTGTCCGCCGCCAGCCGCCCGTCCCAGCCGCGCAGCATGTCGCCGGCGGGGGAGGGGGCGGCAGGCAGCATCGCCAGCAACTGCCGTGCCGGGGTCGACACCACGTCATATTGCAACGCCACGCTGTCGGCGATGCTGTGCCGGGGCTGGTTCGACAGCACCTCGGCGATCCGTTCGTAGCGATAGGGCGCGCGGAACGAGAAGGCGGGGATTCGGTCGCGTGGCCAGTCGGCGGGCAGGTTGTTCTGGTTGGCCGATGCGAACCAGCCTTTTTTGGGGTTGTATTCATTATGCAGCGCGGTGAAATCGCGCATCCCCGTCCAGTCGAAGCGACCGTCGCCCGGCACCGGCAGCAACCCGTCGCCCTGTTTGCGCACCGGCGCGAAGCCGATCACCTGCCACCCGGTATTACCGTCGATATCGGCATAGTGGAAATTGGTCGGCGAGGGGTGCAGGCGGAACGCCTTGCGAAGCGATGCCCAGTCGCGCGCGAGGTTGATGGCGATCATCGCGAACGATCCGCCGCCGCCCGGCTGCATCGCGATCGACGCCAGCACGCTCGCGCGCCGCTTCGCCGGGTCATGCATCACCACCGGCCCTTGCACCGCATAGCGCAGCGTCGCGACGTAGGGCGCGCTGCCCTTGACCGGGATCGCCACCTCGACCCGCTTGAACCGTTTCCAGCCGCCGTCATGGCGGTATCGTTCGGGATCGGCAGGATCGAGTTCGAGGATGAACAGGTCCTGCTGGTCGATATGGAAATTGGTCCGCCCGAACGCGAAGCGATCGGTATGGCCCTGCATGATGCCCGGCAGCCCCGGCGCGCCGCCGCCGATCACGTCCAGCCCCGGCGCGGTCAGATGCACGACATGGCGCGGTCCGAAGCCGCCAATGCCCAGATGCGGATCGTTGGCGAGGATCGGTCGCCCGGTCGTGGTGCGGTTCCCGGCGACGGTCCAGGCATTGCTGCCGGCATTGGCGCGCTCGGCCGGCCCCTCGGCGGGATCGCGCACCGGCGTGTCGGGACCGAAGGGCAGGCCGCCATGCCGCAGCACGCCCAGATCAGCGGGCGACACCGCGCCCGCGTCCAGTCCGGCCGGCACCGTCATCTGCCAGTTCGGGCGCAACGGCGCGACGATTGCGTCCAGTTCCAGCATCCCGATCGCCGCCAGTTGCGCGCGGCGGATCTCGTCATCGGCATTGCCGATCGAGCTGCCGCGCGCCAGCACCATGTCCTCGATCGCCCATTTGATCGGCTGGACGCCCAGGATCGCATATTCCTGCGGCAACAGCGTGGGATCGGCCAGCACCTCGTCGATCCGCGCGTTGATCCCGGCGATATAGGCGCGGGCGCAGGCCAGTACGTCGGCGGGGATGCGGCGCAGTTCGGCGTTCAGGTCGCCGCGATAATGGAACAGCCGCGCGGTCGCGTCGTGCTTCGCGAACTCCTCGCCATAGGCCTCGGCCAGCCGGCCCAGCTCGCGGCGGTGGGCGAGGTCGATCTGGAACAGCCGGTCGCGCGCGACGACATAGCCTTGTCCGTAATAGGCATCGGGGATCGACGCCGCGCGGACATGCGGCACGCCGTGGACGTCGTCGACAATCTCGACCGGCGCGCTCAGCGTATCGCCGCGCGGGGCGAGGACGCGTGCCTCCAGCGCGAACGGCGTCAGCGCCAGCGCGGCGGCCGATCCGGTCAGAAAGGCTCGGCGGTGCATCATCGGCGTCCCTCGCTTACAATCTCCACATCCTTGTCGGGGAGGGGAGGTACCAGGCGATCCTAAGTCAGTCCTCCGGCCGCTGGCTATGACAACCACGCCCCGGCCCATAGGGCATGGCTATGGTGCCCGCGGTATAACACCGGGCTATGGCTTGCCGAAGCGATAGAAACGAACTTCGCTTGACGCGCATCCCCGCCGACGCGCAGCTTCCTCTCCATCCGACACGACCGGCGCAGCAACGACCGGATCGGCGGGTGCCGCAGGACATCGCAACGTCAAGTTATCGGCCCGAACCGGGGCCATAGGGGGCCTTTATGACGACATCCTTGCACTTCCGGCGGTATCTGCCTGCCCTTGCCCGCGCGACGAGCCTTGCCGCGCTGTGCATCGCTGCCCCTGCCTTTGCGCAAAGCACCGATCCGGTCGCGGTCGAACAGGCGGCCGAGGCGCAGCCGACGACCGATATCGGCGAAATCCTCGTCACCGGATCGCGCATCGTCCGCGACGGATTCCAGTCGCCGACGCCGCTGACCGTGCTGACGACCGAGGATATCCAGAATTCGTCGCCGTCGAACAACATCGCCGATTTCGTCAACCAGCTGCCCGCACTGGCCGGCGGCTTCACCCCCGCCAATTCGCGCCTCAACCTGTCGAGCGGGCAGGCGGGCATCAACACGATGAACCTGCGCAACCTGGGGTCGGAGCGCACGCTGGTCCTGCTCGACGGGCGCCGCTCGGTCGCCTCGACCGTGACCGGCTTGGTCGACGTCAACACTATTCCGCAGGCGCTGGTGAAGAGCGTCGAGGTCGTGACCGGCGGCGCATCGTCGGCCTATGGGTCGGACGCGGTCGCGGGCGTCGTCAACTATGTCCTCGACAAGCAATATACCGGGCTGAAGGTCGCGATCGACAGCGGCGTGACCGACAAGGGCGATGGCGGCAACTATTCGATGAGCGTCGCGGGCGGGCTGTCCTTTGCCGGCGGGCGCGGGCATTTGCTGCTCAGCGGCGAGGTCGCGCACCGCGACGGCATCTTCCAGGTCGATCGCGACTGGAACGCGACTGGCTATGTCCGCATCCAGGATCCGAACTGGACCACCAGCAGCACGACGCCGCGCTACCTGATCCGGCGGCAGGTGGGGGCGGCCAACTCGACGCCGGGCGGCCTCATCACCGCCTCGGCCGGCGGCACCGCCAACCGGCTGCGCGGTACCTATTTCGGCAATGGCGGGCAGGTGCTGCAATATCAATATGGCGCGCTGACCTTCCCGTCGCCGACCGGCAGCGCCCCGCCGACGCTGACCCAAGGTGGATCGTGGCAGGTCAATGATTCCGGCCGGCGCATCGGCCTCGACCCGCGCGACGACCGCCACGGCGTGTTCGGGCGGCTGAGCTACGAGGTCGCCGACGGCGTCGAGCTGTTCGCCGAAGGGGCGTATAACAAGCAGAAGATCTTCTTCAACGCCGGCCCCAACCTCGCGACCGGCATCGCGCTGAACGCCACCAATTGCGGGACGGCAGCGACGGCGGCGGCCGCGCCGCTGACCTGCAACGCCTTCCTCTACAATACGCTCGGCCGCGCCGCGCTGACCGGCATTACCGGCGTCACGCTGGCGACGACCGCCGCCGACCTGCCCTTTCGCGGCGTCGACAACGAACGCGAGGTGCAGCGTTACGCGGTCGGAGCAGAGGGTTCGACCGAGCTGTTCGGCAAACGCGCGACCTGGAACATCTATGGCCAGTATGGCCGCACCGACCAGCATTCGCAGCTGCGCAACATCATGAACAACGCGGCGATGAACAATGCGACTGCCGCCGTCTTCGCACCTGCGGGCAATGCCGCCGGCTATGCCGCGGGATCGATCCAGTGCCTCATCAACGTCGACAGCAATCCGAATAACAACGATCCGGCCTGCGTGCCGCTGAACCGGCTGGGCGTCGGCGTGGCGAACCCGGCGGCCTTTGGCTATGTGCTCGGCGACCCGTATCGCGACGAGCTGATCGAGCAATATAACGCCGCCTTCAACGTCTCAGTCACGCCGTTCGCGACCTGGGCGGGCGACGTCAGCGTCGCGCTGGGCGCGGAATATCGCAAGGAGAAGATCCGCGGCTTCGTCCCGACCGAGTTTCAGCCGGTTTCCTCGACCGACGCGAATGGCCGCCCGATCACGTCGAACCGCTGGTCGGTGGGCAATTACCTGCCGACCAACGGCGAATATGACGTGAAGGAAGCCTATGTCGAAACGGTGGTCCCGCTCGGCTTCGGCCTCGAATTCAACGGTGCGGCGCGTGCGACCCGCTATTCGACCGCGGGCTATGTCACGACGTGGAAGGCCGGCGCGACGTGGCAGCCGATCGACGACATCCGCCTGCGCGCCACCCGGTCGCGCGACATCCGCGCGCCCAATCTGAACGACCTGTTCCAGGGCGGTTCGGCCAATAGCGACGCGATCCGCAACCCGATCTACACCGCCGATGGCGCCAATGGCCCGGCGACCTTCAGCTATTCGGGCTTCGTCACCGGCAATCGCGCGCTGGGCCCGGAAAAGGCCGATTCGTGGAACGCCGGCATCGTCGTGTCGCCGCGCTTCCTGCCCGGCTTCAACCTGTCGGTCGATTATTTCCGCATCGACGTGAAGCAGGCGATCACGACCTTCAGCGCGCAGCAGATCGCCGACCTGTGCTATCTCCAGGACCAGCAATCCTTCTGCGACGCGATCTCGGTCGATCCGGTCCGCACCCAGAACCCAGCCCAACCCTATCTGCTGATCCGCAGCCAGCCGTTCAACGCCGCGAACCAGCTGGTGAAGGGGGTCGATATCGACGCCTCCTATCGCCTGCCGCTGAACGACGTATTCGCCAATGCGCAGGGGAATTTCACCGTCCGCGGGCTTGCCACGCGCTATATCGACAATCTGCTCGACAATGGCGTGCCGGGCACCGTGGTGCTGAACTCGGTCGGGGTGAATGGCGGGCAGTTCAGCACGCCGACCTGGATCTACCGCGTCAGTGCCGCCTATGACACGCCCGACTTCTCGATCACCGCGGTCGGGCGCGGGGTCAGTGCGGGGCGCTATGCCGCCAACGGCATCGAATGTTCGACCGCCTGCCCGCCGAACGACGCCAACTTCTTCACCTACGACAATAATCGCGTCTCGGGTACCTTCTATGCCGATCTCAACCTGACGCAGAAGGTCCGCTTCAACGGCGCGGAGGCGCAGTTCTTCGTCAACGTCACCAACCTGTTCGATCGCTGGCCGCTGCTGCTGCCGGAAACCGGGCTGGCGGCCAATTCGACCTATTCGGACCTGCTCGGCCGCCGCTTCCGCATCGGCATCCGCATGCAGCTGCGCTGACCCGACGCGCCCCGCCCGGCGATGCGGTGCCGGGCGGGGCGAACCCAACGACCCGTCGCAAATCGCAAAAATGTCGAGCGGCGTTAATTACGTCGCAAGCAACACCGCATAGAACGCCGCACAGGAAATCGGATGCGGCACTTTCTCCTCTGTCTTCTGCTTCTTGCAGTCCTGTCGGTCGCCGGGCCGGCGGTGGCGGCTGCCCCGCACGACGACTGGGACGGCTGGCGCATGACCCGGTTCCTGACGCTCGACGCGACGTCGGGTCTGCCGCACGCCACCACCACCTCGATCGTGCAGGGCAGCGACGGGCTGATGTGGATCGGCACGCGCGGCGGCCTTGCCCGCTATGATGGGCAACGGCTGAAGGTCTTTCGACAGGCATCGCTCGACCGCACCAGCCTGCCCGACAATTATATCCGCGCGCTCCACGCCCTGCCGCATGGCGGCATGCTGGTCGGCACCAATGTCGGCGGCGCGGTGCGCTTCGACCCGGTGTCGAACACGTTCGTCGCGTTGCAGGGGGCGGCAGGGGTCGGCATGGGCACCCGCATCCTCGCCATCAGCTCGGACGGGCAGGGCGGCGCGCTGATCGCGTCCGATCACGGCGTGTTCCGCTACGACGCGCGGCGCAACCGCGTCGTATCGCTGGTCGCGCCCGGCGGCGAATTGTCGGAGGGCGCCTTCACCGTCCACCGCGATGCCGACGGCACCATCTATGCCGGTGGCGATCAGGGGCTGTTCGTCCGCGGCCCGCACGATCGCGGCTTTTCGCACGTCGCCACGCCGCCGTTCGGCGACGTCTGGGCGATCCAGCGCGGCGCGCAGGGGCGGCTGTGGATCGGCACCGGATCGCATGGCATCTTCGTCCAGCTGCGCGACGGCCGTTTCGTCCAGCCGCGCGTGTTGGCGGGCGATGCGCCGTTGATCGGCCATCGCACCATCCGCGCCTTTGCGCGCGAGGGCGACGGCACGCTCTGGGCCGCGACCGACGGCATGGGGGTGCTGCGCATCCGCATCGACCGGGGGCTGAGCGTCGATGCGATGCGCAACATCCCCGCCAACCATGCGTCGCTGGCCGGCGACACGGTGCGCGACGTGACGATCGACCGGACCGGCCGGCTATGGGCGGCGACCGATGTCGGCGCGTCGCAGACCGATCCGACGCTCGACTCGATCTTCACCGTCACCAATGCGATGCCCGATCCGCGCCGGTCGCTGGGTGATCGCAACGTGCGCGGGCTGATGGTCGACAGCCGCGACCGTATCTGGGTGGGGCTCAGCAACGGCATGATCGACCGGATCGACCGGGCGGCCGGCACGGTGCGCCATTTCCGCCTGACCGGCCGCCATGCCGGACAGGATGTGAAGGCGTTTCTCGAACTGCCCGGCGGCACGGTGCTGGTGGGGGCCCGCGGCATCGTCGCGATCGACCCGACGACGCTGGCCGAACGCAGCATCGCCGTGCCGCTGCCCGACGACCTGCCGGTGATCGCGCTGGCGCGGTCGGGCGACCTGCTGCTGATCGGCACCTATAAGGGGCTGTTCACTTGGGACGCGCGTACGCGGCAACTGCGCCATTATCGCCATGTCGATGGTGACGCGACAACCATCGCCAACAACGAAGTCATCAACATCGTCGACATGGGCGACGGCCATCCCTGGATCGCGACGCCCGGCGGGCTCAGCCGGTTCGATCCGGCGACCGGACGCTTCGCCGTCTATCGCAACGATCCGGCCGATCCGACCAGCCTGCCGCAAAACTATACCGGGTCGATCGTGCAGTCGGCGGGGGCGCTGTGGGTCGGCACCTATGGCGGGGTCGCGCGCGGCACCGCATCGCCCCACGGCCTGCGCTTCCGCGCGATTACCGAGGCGGAGGGGCTGTCCAACGACAATGTCGCCGCGGTGCTCGCCGATCGGCACGGCCGGGTGTGGACGACCGGGGCCAGCGGCATCTCGGTCGTCGATCCGCAGGGACGCCGGGTGCGCGTGGTCAGCCAGCGCGACGGCCTGCCCTCCGACGCCTATAACCAACGGGTGGCGGCGATGACCCGTGACGGCGACCTGCTGTTCGGCGGGACCGGCGGGCTGCTGGTGCTGCGCCCCGACCGGATGCTGGCCGCCCGGCCGACCGGATCGCTGACGCTGGCGCCGACCGATATCGAACAGGATGGCCGCGACCTGCCGTTCAGCCCCATGGCCGGGCAGCGGGCGATCCGCGTCGACGGCCATGCGCTGCGCGTCGCCTTCGCGCTGACCGATTATGCCGCGCCGCAGGAAATCCGCTATCGCTACCGCCTGGTCGGGTTCGATACCGACTGGGTCGGCCTGCCCGAATCGGTGCCGGCGACCGCGATCTACACCAACCTGCCCGGCGGCGATTATGTGCTGGAATTGCAGGCGCATATCCCCGGCGTGCACCCGCGTGTCGTCACCACCGCGATCGATATGGTTGTGGCGCGAGCATGGCATGAACGCTGGTATGTGCGGCTCGCCATGGTGCTGATAGCCCTGGGGGCGGTATTCGGCATCGTCCAGCTGCGTACGATGATGCTGCGCCAGCGGACCCGCGCGCTCGAACGCACGATCGAACAGCGCACCGGCGAATTGCGCGCCGCCAACGTCACCCTGTCGCAACTCGCCAGCACCGATCCGCTGACCGGCCTTGCCAACCGCCGCACGCTGCTCGCCCGGCTGGAGGCGGCGCGCGAGGCGGCGATGCGCAGCGGGCGCGGCTATGCCGTGGCGATGCTCGACATCGATCATTTCAAACGCGTCAACGACACCTATGGCCACCACACCGGCGACCTGGTGGTACAGGCGGTCGCCGCGCGTATCGCCGGCGGGGTTCGCGCGGTCGATTGCGTCGCGCGCTATGGTGGCGAGGAACTGGCGATCCTGTTCGTCGACAGCGGCTTGAGCGAAGCGGGCGCGACCACCGAACGGTTGCGGCAGGCGGTGGCGCGCGCCGTGACCGAAGTTGACGGCGCGCACATCCAGGTCACGCTCAGCGCCGGTGTGGCCGCTGCGACCGGCGACGAACCGCCCGCCGCCGTCCTCCACCGCGCCGACCTCGCCATGTACCGGGCGAAACGTGCCGGGCGGAACCGGATCGAACTGGCCGACGATCGCGACGTCACCGAACGGATCGGGGCCTAACCGATCGCCATTCTTCGCTGGTCGTCGACGGCCAGTGTCAACATGATCCGCGTCGAACAGATCGCACAGTCGAGCGCGGATGCCTTTCCGGCGTCGCATGTCAGGCAATCGCGGCGCGGCCGGCTGCCGTCGAGCATGCCCAGCACCAGCCGTTCATCGGCCGAAGCCGGGCCGCGCAGCCCGGTCGCGATCGGTCGGCCGAGCGCGCTCTCGCACAGGCTGAACAGGCTGTCGAACACCGGTGCCAGCACGCCCAGCCCGACCGGCCGCAGCAGGGCGTACAGGCATTTCTGTGCATTTTCGCCCTCGTCCCGCGCCACCCGCCAGCAGCGCGCGACGGTGGTGATGAGTGTGGAGCGCACGGGCGACCGATCGGGCTGGCCGGGGGTGATGCCGCGATCGGCAGGGGGTGGGGCAGGGGGCATGATCCGTCTCCAATCGGTCAACCGGACGGACCATGCCTAAAATGCAAATGACTCGCAATAGTAAATAATGCGGTCAGCATGGTGCGATACGTGGCACCTTCGTCACCTTCCGGAACTGCAACACCCCGTCGGCCAGCCGTCCGAACCGGAATGCCATGTAATCGAGGAAGTAATTCTGCCGCAGCCGCCACGGCGCCCGCGATCCCTGTCCCGGCAGCTGCGCCTCCGCCCGCTGGACATAGCCCGAACTGAAGTCGAGCAGCGGCCGCCGCTCGACGTCCGCTGCCGGCGCGGCGGGTACGCAATAGTCATAGCCATGCCGCCGCATATGCTCGAGCATCCGGCACATCCGCCGCGACACCAGGTCGATCTTCAGCGTCCACGACGCGTTGGTATAGCCCATCGCGAACGCCAGATTAGGCACGCCCGACACCATCATCCCACGATAGACCAAATGCTTGGCTGCAGCGAACGGCACCCCGTCGACCGCGATCGCCGCCCCGCCCATCATGCGCAGCGTCAGCCCGGTCGCGGTGACGATCACGTCCGCCGCCACTCGCTCGCCCGATCCCAGCTCCAGCCCCTCGGGCGTAAAGCGCCGGATCGTATCGGTGACGATCGTCGCCGATCCGTCGTCCAGCACCCGGAACAGGTCCGCATCGGGTACCAGGCACAGCCGCTGGTCCCACGGGTCGTAACTGGGGGTGAAATGCCGGTCGACATCGCCCAGTCGCGGCAGCGCGGCGCGCGTGCCCTTCAGGATGAAAGCCCGCATCTGTCGGGGCCAGCGCCGCGCGAACTGGAACGCCGCCAGCCCCAGCGCGACATTCTTCCACCGCGCCAGCCGCCCCGCCGCCGCGAGGGGCAGCCAGCGATACAGGCGGTCGGCCAGCGCATCCTCGGACGGATGGGCGACGATGTAGCTCGGCGAACGCTGGACCATCGTCACCTGCGCGCCTTGTTCGACGAGCGCCGGGACCAAAGTCACCGCCGTCGCTCCGCTGCCGATCACCGCCACGCGCTTGCCGGCGACGTTCAGGTCCTCGGGCCAGTGCTGCGGGTGGACGATGCAACCAGCGAACGTCTCCTGCCCGGCAAAGTGCGGGGCATGGCCCGCGGCATAGTCGTAATAGCCCGACCCCATGAACAGGAAGCGGCAGGTGACGATGTGCTCGCCGTCCTCGCTTCGGCAGCGCAGCATCCAGCGCGCCTCCGCCGACGACCAGTCCGCGGCGACGATGCGGTGGTGGAAGCGGATCTGCCGGTCGATGCCGTACATCCGCGCCGTCTCCGCGATATAGTCGCGGATGTCGCCGCCCGCGGCGATCGTCTTGCGCTCGCGCCACGGCCGGAACGGAAAGCCGAGCGTATGCATGTCCGAATCCGACCGGATGCCGGGATAGCGGAACAGGTCCCAGGTCCCGCCGATAGCGCCCCGCGCCTCGAAGATCGCGTAACGGAGGTCCGGGCAGCGGGTTTGCAGATGATAGGCAGCGTCGATGCCCGACAGCCCCGCACCGACGATCACGACGTCGAGATCGGGTGCGGGCGGGGCGGGGGCAGGCGGGGTCATCGCGCGCTTATCCGCCCGCCCGCCGCCCTTGCCAAGCGTCAGCGTGTGCCGAGCAACAGCGCGGTCAGGACCGGATCGCCGGTGCGGCGCGGATCGGCACGGATCGCCGCTTCCTCGCGACCGATCGCGCGGAAGATCGCGTTGCCCGCCTGATCGGCGGCGCTGCGCGCCAGCGCGCCGTAATCGATGCCGGTCTGTGCCGCGACGATCGCCGACAGGATTTCGGCGGTGTCGGATCGCAATCCGTTCGAGAAGGTCGGGAACAGCGCGTCGATTACCGCGCCGCGCGCCGATTGCGCCAGCAGATCGGTGGCCGCGGTCGGCCCGCCGCGCAGCACCGCGACGGCATCGGCGAGCGTCAGCCCGCGGATCGAATCGAGTACCACCGGCGTCGCCCGGTCGGCGGCATCGACCGCGATATCGTTCAGCGCCAGCGCGATCCGCGACCGCACCGCATTGGTCCGCAGTACCGCCGCGAGCACCCGGTTCTCTCCGGCGGTCTCGGGCAGCGTCAACCGCGTCAGCTGGTCGTCATAGAAGCCGCCGGGACGCACCAGCCGCTCCAGGGCACGCTGGCTCGACAGGGTCAGCAGCCGCCGCACCCCTTCCTCGACGCTGTAGCTGCCGAGCGGGGTGGCGCAGCCGCCGAGGACCGCGACCGGCAGCAGCAGGGCGGTAGCGCCGAGGATGCGGCGACGGGACATCGGGGCATGGATCATGGACCGGTTCTCCTGGGGAAGATCGCGCTGCCAACGCAGCCAGGCGCTCCCGGTGCCGCGATGCGCGTGAACCGACGTTGAACCGGGGATCGTTTTGCTTCCGTTTCGTGGGTTTGTCCCATTGCCGAGCGCCGCGTCCCGCCCTAGCTACCGGACCATGGCTGATCCCTATGCAACCCTGGGTGTGGCGCGAGACGCTACCGAAGCAGATATCAAGAAGGCGTATCGCAAGCTCGCCAAAGAGCTGCACCCGGACCGGAACAAGGACAACAAGGCCGCGTCGGACCGGTTTACTAAGGTCACCCAGGCCTATGACCTGCTGACTGACAAGGACAAGCGTGCCCGGTTCGACAGGGGCGAGATCGACGGCGACGGCAACCCCGCCGCGCCGTTCGGCTATGGCGGGGGCGGCGCTGGTGCCGGAGGCTTTGGCGGCGGCTTCCGGGCCGGGCCGGGCGGGCGCGGCGGCTTCGACATGGGGGGCGACGCGCAGGGCGGAGACTTTTCCGATATCTTCGAGGGGCTGTTCGGCGGGCGCAGCAATGCCGGCGGCGGCTTTGCCAGCGGCTTCGGCCGGCGTCCGCAGCCCAAGGGCGGCAATGTCGCCTACAAGCTGAAGGTCCCGTTCGAGGACGCGGCGACGCTCAGCCCGCAGCGGATCACGCTGGCCGATGGCAAGACGATCGACCTGAAACTGCCCGCCGGCGTCGATACCGGCACGCAGATGCGGCTGGGCGGGAAGGGCGATCCAGGGCCAGGCGGGGCGGGCGACGCGATCGTCACGATCGAGGTCGAGCCGCACCGTTTCTATACGCGCGACGGCGACGATATCCGCATCGACCTGCCGGTCAATCTGGCCGAGGCGGTGCTGGGCGCGAAGGTGCGGGTGCCGACCGTCGAGGGCGCGGTGATGCTTAGCGTGCCCAAGGGCGCGACCTCGGGCAAGACGCTGCGGCTGAAGGGGCGCGGCTTCCACCGCAAGGACGGGACGCGCGGCGACCAGCTGGTCACGCTGATGGTCGACCTGCCCGCCGATGACGCGGCGCTGGCGGCGTTCGTCGAGGACTGGGCGGGGCGGACCGCGGACCCGCGCGCGCGCTTCGGCGTTTGACGCGGGCCCCGACCCGTCCGGAGACCGTTTCATGAACCAGCCGTCCCCGGAAAGCCCCGAGGTTCGCGGCCATCGGGGCCGGCCCGCCTTGTCGCGGCTGCGGCCGTCGGCGCGGGCGATCGAGGTCATCAAGCGCGTCGCGATCGGGACGTTCAACGACGGCTTCACCCATGCCGGCAACCTCGCCTATCTCTCGCTGCTGACGTTGTTTCCGTTCTTCATCGTCGCCGCCGCGATCGCGCGCGCGGTCGGTCGCAGCGGCGACAGCATCCATGCGGTCACCGCCTTCCTTGAAACCGTGCCGCGTGACGTGGCGGTGGTGCTGGAACAGCCAATCCTCGACGTGCTGCAGGCGCGATCGGGGTCGCTGCTGTGGCTGGGCGCGCTGGTCGGGTTGTGGACTACGACCGGCTTTATCGAAACGGTGCGATCGATCCTGCGGCAAGCGTACGGCATCCCGTTCTCACGGCCTTTCTGGGAATATCGGCTGGGGTCGATAGGGCTGATCGTCGGATCGGTGGTGATGCTGATGATCGCGTTCAGTCTTCAGGTCGTGCTGGTCGGGGTCGAGCAGTTCATCTACCGCGTGCTGCCGTTCCTGCAGGACTATTCGGCGTATCTGTCGATCGCGAAGCTGTTTCCGGCGCTGGCGCTGTTCATCGCGCTCTACACGCTGTTCTATTCGCTCGCGCCCAAGAAATACCGCATGTCGAAATGCCCGAAATGGCCCGGCGCATTGGCGACGGCGACGGTGTGGATCGGGACGACGCAGCTGCTGCCGCTGGCGATCGATGCGCTGGGCGGATATGACCGGACCTATGGCAGCCTTGCCGGGGTGATGATCGCGCTGTTCTTCTTCTATATCGTCGGCCTTGGCGTGGTGATCGGCGGCGAATTGAACGCGGCGCTGGCGGAAACGCCCGACCCTGCGCTAGAGGGTGCGGCAACAGACGAAAAAGGGAAAGTCGCGTGAACGGTTTGATGCAGGGCAAGCGCGGGGTCATCATGGGACTCGCCAATGATCGGTCGCTGGCCTGGGGCATTGCCAAGCAGCTTGCGGCGCAGGGTGCGGAACTGGCGTTCACCTATCAGGGCGAGGCGCTGGAGCGCCGCGTCCGTCCGCTGGCGGGCGAACTGGGGTCCGACTTCCTGATCGAATGCGACGTCGCCGACATGGGGGCGCTCGACACGGCGTTCGACACGATCGCCGCGCGGTGGCCGACGATCGATTTCGTCGTCCACGCCATCGGCTTTTCGGACAAGAACGAACTGCGCGGTCGCTATTACGACACCAGTCTCGACAATTTCCTGATGACGATGAACATCAGCGTCTATTCGTTCACCGCGGTCGCCAAGCGCGCACGGGCGCTGATGCCCAATGGCGGATCGCTGCTGACGCTGACCTATTACGGGTCGGAAAAGGTCGTGCCGCATTACAACGTCATGGGCGTGGCGAAGGCCGCGCTCGACATGTCGGTCAAGTATCTGGCGATGGACATGGGACCGGAAAACATCCGGGTAAACGCGATCTCGGCCGGGCCGATCAAGACGCTGGCGGCCAGCGGCATCGGTGATTTCCGCTACATCCTGAAGTGGAACGAACTGAACTCGCCGCTGCGCCGCAACGTCACGATCGACGATGTCGGCGGGGCGGGTCTGTATCTGCTCAGCGATCTGGCGAGCGGCGTGACCGGCGAGATCCACCATGTTGATGCCGGGTACAATGTCATCGGCATGAAGGCCGAGGACGCGCCCGACATCGCGCTGGCCTAACGCGCATGAGCGTCATCCGCGCGGCGACCGGTGCCGACGCACCGGCGGTCGATGCCCTGTTGCGCAGCTGTTTCCTGCGCGATGCAGAGGTGCGGCTGGTCCAGCAATTGGCGATCGACGGCGATCTGGTGCTGGTGCTCATCGCCGAGGAGGATGGCGCGATTGCGGGCATGATCGCTGCCAGCCGGATGCAGGTCACCGCCGATACGCGCGAAGTCGCAGCGGTCGCGCTCGCGCCGCTGGCGGTGGCGAGGGCAGCGCGAGGGCAGGGCGTGGGCGAGGCGCTGGTGGCCGCCGCCATCGCCCATCTGCGCAGCGCCGGGGTCGAGCTGGCGTTTGTGCTCGGCGATCCGGGCTATTATGGCCGCTTCGGGTTCGAGGCGGCGACAGCGCGGGGCTTCGACAGCCCCTATGCCGGGGACAATTTCATGGGCATCCGCCTGAACGACGGGCCGTGCATCCACGCGCCCGGTACGGCCGCCCATGCGCGCGCCTTTGCGGCGCTGGGGGAAGACGCATGAGCCACAACAGTTTCGGTCACCTGTTCCGCTTCACGACGTGGGGCGAGAGTCATGGGCCGGCGCTGGGCGCGGTGGTCGACGGCTGCCCGCCGGGGCTGACGCTCAGCGAGGCGGATATTCAGCCGTTCCTCGACGCCAGGCGGCCGGGCACCAGCCGCTTCACCACGCAGCGGCGCGAGCCCGATGCGGTGCGCATCCTGTCGGGGGTGTTCGACGGGCGCACGACCGGCACGCCGATCAGCCTGATGATCGAGAATGTCGACCAGCGATCGAAGGATTATTCGGACGTCGCCAAGGCGTATCGCCCCGGCCATGCCGATTACGCCTATGACGCCAAATACGGTTTTCGCGACTATCGCGGCGGCGGGCGCTCGTCGGCGCGCGAGACGGCCGCACGGGTCGCGGCAGGCGCAGTGGCGCGGCTGGTGATTCCGGAAGTGACGATCACCGCCTGGGTCGAATCGATCGGCGGCGATGCGATCGATCCGGCGGCGTTCGACGCGGCGGAGATCGGCCGCAATCCGTTCTTCTGCCCCGATGCGGCGGCGGCGGCGCGCTGGGAAGCGTTGGTCGACGGCGCGCGCAAGGCGGGATCGTCGCTGGGCGCGGTCGTCGCGTGTCGCGCCGAAGGGGTGCCGGCGGGCTGGGGCGCGCCGCTCTATGCCAAGCTCGACGCCGAACTGGCCAGTGCCGCCATGTCGATCAACGCGGTCAAGGGCGTCGAGATCGGTGACGGTTTCGCGGCGGCGGCGCTGTCAGGCGAGCAGAATGCCGATCCGATGCGGCCGGGTGCGGGGGCGCCAGAGTTCCTCGCCAACCATGCCGGCGGCATTGCCGGCGGTATTTCGACCGGCCAGCCGGTGACGCTGCGGGTCGCGTTCAAGCCGACCAGTTCGATCCTGACGCCGGTCGAGACGATCGGTCCCGATGGGCAGGCGACGACGATCGCGACCAAGGGTCGGCATGATCCGTGCGTCGGCATCCGTGGAGTACCGGTGGTCGAGGCGATGGTCGCGCTGGTGCTGGCCGACCAGAAATTGCGCCATCGCGGGCAGGTCGGCTGAACGCCGGTCGTCGACTGGAAACGCTTTGCCTTAAAAATGACCATATTCTACGATGGGTTGAGCATTCTCGACGGACCCTTCCGTCCGTTCGCGACTTGAGTCCCTGCTTGATGCAAGGAGACTTTCGATGCGCAAGACCATTTTCGCGAGCCTGCTGATCCTGGGCGGTGCGACCGCCGCCGTCGCGCAGGTGCCGACCACCCAGACGCAACCGACTTCGCCGAACAGCGTGCCGGGCACGGTCGATCCGGCCCGTCCGACCCAGCCGTTGCCGCAGACGACCGGTCCGACCAACCCGGTTCCGACCGACCCGACGCGCCCGGGCGAGTCGACGACGGGCGACACGACCACGACCGACGACACAACCCCGCCCACCACGACGGGTGACACGCCGACCACGACGCCGCCGAGCGGGACGACTGGTACGCCGCGCTAACCGCCGGTACCGAAAAGGCCCGCCCGGAGCGATCCGGGCAGGCCTTTTGCTTTCCCGCTCGATTCCGTTCGGTTCGAGCAGCTTCGAGCTTGTCGAGAAGCGTCCGTCGAGAACGCGGTTGCTCACGCCAACCCCTTCTCGACTTCGGTTCTCGACAAGATCGAACCTTCGCTCGAAGCGAACGGGAGAGGGGGAAGAAGCGTTCAGTCCGCGAACGGATCGCGCACGAGGATGGTGTCGTCGCGCTCGGGGCTGGTCGAGACCAGCGTCACGGGGCACTGGATCAACTCCTCGATGCGGCGGATATACTTGATCGCCTGTGCCGGGAGCTCGGCCCAGCTACGCGCGCCTGCGGTCGATTCCGACCAGCCGGGCATGGTTTCGTAGATCGGCTCGACCTTCGCCTGTTCTGCGGCATGGGCGGGATAGTAATCGAGCACCTGGTCGCCGAGGCGATAGCCGGTGCAGATCGCGACTTCCTTGAACCCGTCGAGTACGTCGATCTTGGTCAGCGCGATGCCGGTGATGCCGCCGACCGCCGCCGCCTGCCGCACGAGCACGCTGTCGAACCAGCCGCAGCGGCGCTTGCGGCCGGTCACCGTTCCGAATTCATGGCCGCGCACGCCCAGACGCTCGCCGGTCTCGTTCTCCAGCTCGGTCGGGAAGGGGCCGGAGCCGACGCGGGTCGTGTACGCCTTGGCGATGCCGAGCACGAAGCCGACCGCGCCCGGACCCATGCCCGATCCGCCCGCCGCCGTGCCGGCGATGGTGTTGGACGAAGTCACGAACGGATAGGTGCCGTGGTCGATGTCGAGCAGCACGCCCTGTGCGCCTTCGAACAGTATGCGCTGACCCTTCGCCTTGGCCTGCGCCAGCACGCGCCAGACCGGCTGGGCATAGGGCAGCACGAAATCGGCGATCTCGCGCAGTTCGGCGATCAGCGCCGCGCGGTCGATAGCGGGTTCGTTGAAGCCGGCGCGCAGCGCGTCGTGATGCGCGGTCAGGCGGTCGAGCTGCGGTTCGAGCTGGTCAAGATGGGCGAGGTCGCAGACGCGGATCGCGCGGCGGCCGACCTTGTCCTCATAGGCCGGGCCGATACCGCGGCGGGTGGTGCCGATCTTGCCCGCGCCGCTGGCGTCCTCGCGTAGCCCGTCGAGGTCGCGGTGGAACGGCAGGATCAGCGCGCAGGTCTCGGCGATCATGAGCGTGTCGGGGGTGACCGAGACGCCCTGTTCGCGCAGCCGCTCGACCTCGGCCTTCAGCGCCCAGGGATCGAGCACGACGCCGTTGCCGACGATCGAGGGGGTGCCGCGGACGATGCCAGAGGGGAGCAGCGACAGCTTGTAGGTGGTGCCGCCGACGACCAGCGTGTGGCCGGCATTATGGCCGCCCTGGAACCGCACGACCATGTCGGCGCGCTCCGCCAGCCAGTCGACGATCTTCCCCTTGCCCTCGTCACCCCATTGGGCGCCGATCACCGCTACGTTCGCCACGTCCTGTAACCCTCATGCCTGTCGGTATCGGCGCAGCCCTAGGCCCGTCGCGCGGCTACGTCCACCTTGGCGGCAGGGTGCGTGTCAGGAATGTGACGATAGAGTTCGGCTTCCTCGCGGCGGATGCGCTCGTCGAGTTGCGCCGACAAGGCACGGGTGTCGCGTTCGAAGCCGTCGGGGTCGCGCGCCATCCGCTCGGGCGTCCAGTGGCGAATATAGTCCTTGAACGCATCGGCAAGGCCGCCGAGCTCGGCAGCGAACCGGGCGGCCAGCGCCGCCGTCGCCGCGTCGGGGCTGCGGCGGAGCATCGGGTAGAGCAGCCGGTCCTCGGTCGCGAGATGGGCGAGCAGGTGCCGGCTGAGCGACCAGCGCGTCGTCGCGATCGCCGCGGCCTCGATCGGTCGCGCTTCGGCATGGCGCACGAGATCGGCGGCGATCGCGGCCAGTTCGAGATGTTCGAGGATCAGGCGATCGGCACGGAGCATGGCGGCGGTCCTGCGGATGGGCAATCGATTTGCTATGGATGGGAACGGGTTAACAAAGGGTGCGCCCCGGCCCCTCGACATCGCCGGTTCGGGCGCGCAGAACCGGGGACCAACGACAACGATCAGGAGAGCGCATCCATGAAACTCGCCAGCCTCAAGCACGGCCGTGACGGTCGGCTGGTCGTCGTGTCGAGCGACCTTGCCTGGTATGCCGATGCGAGCGCGATCGTGCCGACGTTGCAGGCGGCGCTGGACGATTGGGACCGGTATGAAGGCGATCTGCGCAACCTTGCCACCGATCTCGACCATGACGTGATCCCGAAGGACCGGTTTCACGAGCGCGACGCCGCGTCGCCGTTGCCGCGCGCGTATCAGTGGGCGGACGGGTCGGCCTATGTGAACCATGTCGCGCTGGTGCGACAGGCGCGCGGGGCGGAGATGCCCGACAGCTTCTGGCACGATCCGCTGATGTATCAGGGTGGGTCGGACGGGTTTCTGGGCCCGCGCGACATGATCCCGGCGGGCGACGATGGCTGGGGTCTGGATTTCGAGGGCGAGGTGGTGGTCGTCACCGGCGACGTCGCCATGGGTGCTTCGCGCGAAGAGGCGCTGGCGGCGGTGCGGCTGGTTGGCCTCACCAACGACGTGTCGCTGCGCGGGCTGATCCCGGGGGAACTGGCCAAGGGGTTCGGCTTCTTTCAGTCGAAGCCGGCGTCGGCCTTTTCGCCGGTGTTCGTGACGCCCGATGCGCTGGGCGACTGGTGGCGGGACGGCAAGCTGCACCGCAAGCTGCACGTCGACCTGAACGGCAAGCCGTTCGGCCGGGCGGAAGCGGGCGAGGACATGACGTTCGATTTCGGCACGTTGATCGCCCACGCCGCCAAGACGCGGGCGCTGGGCGCGGGGACGATCATCGGGTCTGGCACGGTGTCGAACCGCGACGCCGATGGCGGGCCGGGCAAGCCGGTCGCCGACGGCGGGGTCGGTTATTCGTGCCTGGCCGAGTTGCGCACGGTCGAGACGATCCGGGGCGGCAAGGCGGAGACGCCGTTCCTGGAGGCGGGCGACACGGTCCGCATCTGGGCCGAGGACGATCGGCATCATCCGATCTTCGGTGTGATCGAGCAGACGGTGGCCTGACGTGCTGTACCGCTATCGGCTTTTGCTGCCGTTGGTGCTGGCCGGATGCGCTGCGTCCGGCCAGGCGCCGCCGATGGCCGTCACGGCCCC
Organism: Sphingomonas sp. SAFR-052; assembly: GCF_051965015.1. Lineage (NCBI taxonomy): Bacteria > Pseudomonadati > Pseudomonadota > Alphaproteobacteria > Sphingomonadales > Sphingomonadaceae > Sphingomonas > Sphingomonas sp. SAFR-052. The sequence continues at coordinate 229,047 of NZ_JBQCMO010000001.1, forward strand.
GGCGGCAGGGGTGCCGACCCCGGCCGACCGGTTCGGGCCGCTGTTCGAAGCGGTGCAGATGCGGCGCATCTTTCCCGACGGCAAGACCTTCGTCGATGCGGTGCCCAAGCGGGCGGACGCGGCGATCCTCGCGGATTTCCGAGCCGGGGACTTCAGGGACGACCGCGCGCTGCGGGCGTTCGTGCTGGCCAATTTCGACGTGCCGGGGTTGCTGCCGGTGCCCGAGTCCGACCATGGCCCGCGCCTGCCGATCGAACGGCATATCGCCAGGCTGTGGCCGCATCTGACCCGCGATCCGGTCGCACCGCCGTTGGGGTCGAGCGCGCTGGCGGTAGCGGACCGCTTCGTGGTGCCGGGCGGGCGGTTCCGGGAAATGTATTACTGGGACAGTTACTTCACGATGCTGGGGCTGGCGGCGGACAACCGGCAGGACCTGATCGAATCGATGGTCGCGGCGTTCACCGATCTGGTCGAGCGCTATGGCCATGTGCCCAATGGTACGCGGAGCTATTATCTCAGCCGGTCGCAACCGCCCTTCCTGTATCTGATGATGGGATTGTCGAAGGAGACCGACCGGGCGGTGCTGGCGCGGCGGGTAGCGGCGCTGAAGCGCGAGCACGCGTTCTTTACCTCGGCAGAGCGGTCGGTGACGCTGCCCGACGGGGCGGTGCTGCAGCATTATTGGGATGCGCGGACGACGCCGAGGGATGAATCGTGGCGCGAGGATGTCGAGACCGCGAAGGCCAGCGGGCGTCCGGCGGCGGAGGTCTATCGCGACCTGCGTGCCGGGGCGGAGAGCGGCTGGGACTTCTCGTCGCGCTGGTTGGCCGATGGGCGGACCCTCACGACGATCGACACGACCAACGTATTACCGGCCGATCTGAACAGCTTGCTGTGGGGCATGGAGCGAGCGATTGCGGACGGCGCGGCCAAGGCCGGCGATGCCGCGACCGCCCGCGCGTTCAACGACCGGGCGGCGAAGCGGGGCGCGGCGATCGAGCGCTGGCTGTGGAGCGAGGCCGAGGGGCGTTACGGGGATTACGACGTCAAGCGGCGGCAACTTCGGAGCGGCGTGACCGCGGCGACGGCCTATCCGTTGTTCGTCGGGCTGACGACGGGCAAGCGGGCGGACCGGGTGGCGGCGACGATCGAGCGGCAGTTGCTGGCACCGGGCGGGTTGCGGTCGACGCTGGTCGATACTGGGCAGCAATGGGACAAGCCCAATGGCTGGGCACCGCTGCAATGGATCGCGGTCAGCGGACTCGATCGGACCGGGCATAAGTCGTTGGCGGACAAGATTTCGCAGCGATTTCTGGCGAGCGTCGGGCGCGAATATGCGGCGTCGGGCAAGCTGGTCGAGAAATACGATGTCGAAGAGGTCCGGCCGGGCGGGGGCGGGGAATATCCGCTGCAGGACGGGTTCGGGTGGACGAACGGGGTGACGCGGGCGCTGATGGTACGGGGACGCGGAAGTTGACGAAGTTGACAGTGCGTCAGCGTTTGTAGCGGGTTTCGGTCGGGCGTAAGTCTTTGATATATCCGCTTTCCTAATGTTGACGATGGGGCGTTTCGGGCCTGGAAGTTGACACATTCGCGCAGCGAGCCGGATCAAGGCCGGGTGACGTGGCAGTGAAGTAGGGGCGGACCTGTCAAAGAGCGGACGGAGGATGCCGACGCGCCCGGATGTAGGAAAGCGTCACGCCGTCCACGCCGCGACATCGTCCTGCTGGCCGATCAGCGCGAGGCCGTGGGCGACCGAGGTCAGTTCGTTGCCCGAGGCCAGCCGATCCTGCCCGAAACGGTCGGCGAAGGCGCGGCGGATGGCGGGGGTGAGCGAGGTGCCGCCGGTCAGGAATACGCGGTCGATCGCGTCGGCCGCGAGGCCCGCGGCGTCGACCGCGCGGTCGACGGTCGCCATGATCCGGGCGAGGTCGTCGGCGATCCATGCCTCGAACTGGTCGCGGGTGACCTCCGCTTCGATCGCGATGCCGCCGCCTGCGAAGGTGAAGGTTGCGCTATCGCCTTGGGACAAGGCGCGCTTTACCTGTCCGACCGCGTCGTAGAGCGGATAGCCTTGTTCGCCCTCGATGATCGCGATCATGCGTTCGATGGCATCCGGGTCGGTGGCGGCGCGGCGGAGCTTGTCGAGTTCGGCCAAAGTCTTGCGGTTGCGCATGAGGGCCAAGCGCGACCAGTCGGTGAAGTCGGTGAAATGGCCCGCCGGAATCTCCAGCACCTTGTCGAACGAACGATAGGTGCCGCCCTTGCCGAGCAGCGGCAGGACGAGTTTGTCGAGGATGCGGCGGTCGAACTGGTCGCCGGCGATGCCGATGCCGGCATGGCCGAGCGGGCGGGCGCGGCGGTCGGCGCCGGGGGCTTCCAGTCGCACGACCGAAAAGTCGCTGGTACCGCCGCCGAAATCGGCGACGAGGATGGTGGCGGCTTGCGCGAGGGTCGCGGCATGACTGAATGCCGCGCCAAGTGGTTCGTAGACATAGAGGATTTCGGCACCCAGCGCGGCGAACATCGCGTCGTAGCGTTGGCGGGCGAGCGCTTCGTCGGGACGGTGGCCGGCATAGGTGATCGGGCGGCCGACGACGATCCGCTTTGCGCCCTTGAGCGCCCCCTGTGCGCGAGCGGCCAGCCGGTCGAGAAAGGCGCGGCCGAGATCCTCGAAGCGGTAGCGTTTGGCGAAGATCGGCGCGGTATCGAAACTGGGGCTGGCCGCGACCGATTTGAACGATTGCAGGAAGCGGCACCCTTCGGGGAAATGAAGATATTCGTCGATCGCCCAGGGGCCGGCCTCGACCGCGATGCCGCCGGGGACGTCGTCCTGCCAGAAGCACAGCGCCGAGCGGAACACGGGGTCGGCACCATCGGGGCCATCGAGCGGCACCAACTGCGCAGCGTCGCCGCTGGCGCGGGCGAGGACGGAATTGGTCGTGCCGAAATCTAGGCCGAGGGACATGGGCGGGGCTCCGGACGGCGGGCTGCCCTACACCGGTTGTGGCGGTTTGTCTCGGGGGGTGATGGGGGAGGGGTAGTTGCGCCGGGTTCGCGCCGGATACGACCGAGCCTTTGCGAAGGTCGCCAGCCTGTCCGCGAAGGTGCCGTATCCCCGCGCATGCGGGGGTCCAGAGCCAAGCAAAACAACGGTTTGCGCTTGGGGCCCTGGACCCCCGCCTGTGCGGGGGTACGCGCGAGGCGGGGGTACGGCCCTGCGTCTAGCGCACCGTGCCGGTCCGGGCCGGGGCAGGTGCCGCGGCGAGTGGGGTGCCGGCCGGTGCCGCGCCCGCCGGCGGGGGCGGGGGGACCTGTCCGTTGGCCGGGGGCGGCGGGGCAGCGCCGTCGGCAGGCGGCGGCGGGGGCATCGCGCCGGGCGCGCAACCCGGACCGCCTGGACCGCCGGGGCCACCGGGACCGCGTGCGTCCGGGCCGGGCTTCGGGCCATGGCCGGGGCGCGGCGGCGGCGGGCCGACCGGGGTCACCTTGCCATTGGCGTCGACCAGATAGCTCGCCTTGAGCTGGCCATCGTCGTAGCGGCCCTGCACCTGCACCGCTGCGCCCTTGCTGACCGATGCATCGCGGCCGGCATCGACCATCGCCCGGCCGGTCGCGTCCTGCACCACGAAGCGGTCGCCAAAGACTTCGGCGACGCGACCCTTGACGGTGACGACGCCGTTGTTGCCGGCCAGTTTCGCGACCGGGGTGGCGACGGTCGGGGCCATTTCGACCGACGGGCGGGTCATCGACACCGCACTCGCCCCGCCCGCTGCGCCGATGGCGAGGCCGATCGCGACGCCGAGGCCGAGCTTGCCCGGACCGTTCAGAGAAAATTTCGCCATGTGCTTTCGCTCCTTCGTTGTTCGATGGAGCCGTTCTAGCGATTCGTCCCCTCACCACGCTGAACCCCGCGGTTCAGTTTCGGTTTAAGCGGGATTGGCATTGGCTCCCCCGTTCGTCCTGAGTAGCCATTGAGCCTGTCGAAATGGCGTATCGAAGGATCCGTGCCACAGGGTGCTTCGATACGGGTCTTCGACTTCGCTCAGCCCCTACGCAGCACGAACGGGGCGGGGTCGGGGGAAGAGGGCAAAGACTATGCGTATCCTGCTTGTCGAGGACGATCCCGATCTGGGGCCCGCCATCGCGCGGGCGCTCAGGGCCGAACATTGCGCGGTCGATCTGGTGGCGAGCGGCATCGATGCGCAGCATCTGGGCGATACCGAACGCTATGACGTCGCGGTGCTCGACCTGGGGCTGCCCGATCGCGAGGGGACGGCGGTGCTGAAGGGGTGGCGCGAGGGTGGGCGCGACCTGCCGGTGCTGATCCTGACCGCGCGCGACGGATGGTCGGACAAGGTCGCCGGGTTCAAGGCGGGGGCCGACGACTTCCTGACCAAGCCGTTCCGGGTCGAGGAATTGATGATGCGGCTGCGCGCGCTGGTGCGGCGGGCGGCCGGGCATGGCGCGACGCGGCTGACGTGTGGGCCGCTGGCGTACGAGACGCAGACCGGGGTGTTCGAATTGGACGGGTTGCCGGTGAAGCTGACCGCGCTGGAATATCGGGTGCTGGCGGCGCTGATGCTGGCGAAGGAAGCGGTGATCGAGCGGCTCGACCTGATGGAGCGGGTCTATGAGGGCGATGCCGATGTCGATTCGAACAGTCTGGAAGTCATTATCGGGCGGCTGCGCAAGAAGATCGGCGCGTCGCTGATCGAGACGGTGCGCGGGCGCGGATACCGGCTGACGGCGGGGGCGGCGTGAGGCTGCCCCGTTCGATCCCCCGTTCGATCCATGGGCGGATGCTGGCGCTGTCGGTGGCGACGACGCTGGTCGCGCTGCCGGTGGCGGGGTTTGCGATCGGGGGCGTGCTCGACCATTTTGTGACGCGCAACATCGATGCGCGATTGGGCGACCGGTTGCGGCTGCTGCGCGCGGTGGTGCGGCCGGACGGGACGATCGATCAGGGGCTGCTCGACCGGTCGGACCTGGCGACCGCGATCGGGGCGGATGCGGTGTGGCGGATCGATACGCCGGGCGGGACGGTCGGCGCGGGGCTGCCGCCGCTGGCGACGCTGCGCATGCCGGGTCCGCCGGTCGGCGCCGAACGCGGACCGCCGCGGGGGCGGGGGCCGGGTGTGGGCGCGCCGTTCGACCTGACCCTGCCCGATGCGACAAGGGTGCACGGCCTGGTGCTGGACCTGCCCGAGGGGCGGGTGGCGGTGGCGGTGCCGCGGCGAGAGATCGAACAGCCGTTGCGCGGGGCGATGCTGCCGCTGCTGCTGACGCTGGCGATCGTGGCGCTGGTGCTGGCGGTGGCGACATTGGTGCAGTTGCGGCTGGGGCTGCGGCCGCTCCGTGTCCTGCGCGACCGGGTGGCGGCGGTGCGCGAGGGCGCGGCGGCGGAGGTGCCCGAGGACCAGCCGGAGGAGCTGCGGCCGCTGGCGGTCGAGTTGAACGCACTGGTGCGTGATACTGCGGCAGCGCTGGCGACGGCGCGCGGATCGGCGGCGAACCTCGCCCATGCGCTGAAGACGCCGGTGGCGACGCTGGCGATCGAGCTGGGCGACGATCCCCGCGCTACGCAGGTCGCGCGGATTGATGCGACGATCCGGCACCATCTGGCGCGCGCGCGCGGGGGGGCGGTCGATCGGCGCGCGGCGACGGCGCTGCAGCCGGCGGTCGAGGGGCTGGTGGCGGTGGTGGCGGCGCTGCACCGCGAGGCCGGGCTGGTGGTGACGGCAGATATGCCCGACCTGACGGTGGCGGTCGACGCCGCCGATCTGGACGAACTGGCCGGCAATCTGATCGACAATGCCGCGCGCCATGCCCGGTCGGCGGTGACGGTGACGGCGGTGCGCGAGGGCGGGTTCGTGGTGTTGCGGGTCGGCGACGACGGGCCGGGCATTGCCGAGGCCGACCGGATGCGGGCGACCGATCCCGGCGTGCGGCTGGACGAGCGCGGCGACGGGCACGGCTTCGGCCTCGCCATCGTCCGCGATCTGGCGGCGCTCTATGGCGGGCGGCTGACGCTGGGGGAGGCGGACGGCGGCGGCCTGGTCGCCACCGTCTCGCTGCCGGTTACAGCTGGAAACGGAACCGCTGGACGTTAGCCGAGCAGGCGGTGTTCCCTTCGGGACGGAAGCTGCTGCGATAACGGGTCGCGCCGACCATCTTCTGCGCCGCTTCGCCGAAGACGAACGGCGGATAGGCGGCGATGGTCCGCTGGGTCATGGTGCGGCCATCGGCGGCGATGTCGAATTCGACCTGTGCCCAGCCCTGGAACCCCATTTGCACGGCTTCGGTCGGGTAGAGGTTGCTGGTTGCGCCGCTGCGCTGCACGACCGGGCTGGGCGCGATCAGCGCGCACTGATCGCTGGTCAGGCCGGTGCGGTCGAAGGCGGCGCGCGCCTGCGCCACCTCGCCCCGTTGTGCCAGCAGATCGGCCTGTCGCAGCAGCGCCGCGACCTTCAGCGGATGGTTTTCGGGCAGCGGCGAGGCGACGACGGCGGCGATCAGCTGTTCCGCCTCCGCCTTGGGCGCGGCCGGGTAGGAACGGTTGGCGAGCATCATGCGCAGCGTCGCGGCGGATAGCGGGTCGCCGTTGATCTCCGGCCGGGTCAGCAGCGCGGTGCGGCGGCGCACGTCCTGATCGTAATGGCTGCGATCGGCGTCGATCTCGGCCAGCGCGAGATAGGTGGTGACGGGAGCCGGGGCCTGCATCGTCCGGGCGAGCGCGACCGCTTCGGCGGCGGCGGCGATGCGCTCGGCCTCGGTCGGGAGCGAGGAATAGGCGAGCCACGCATCGGCGGCGAGCAGCGCGCCCTTGTCCCCGGCGGCGCGCGCACGGGTCGCCTCGGCACGGACCAGCGGATAGGCGCGCGCCGGAGTCACGTCCGACCAGTCCTGTTGATGGCCCCGGGTCCGCACCCAGCCGTCGAACGCTTCGCTGAGCGGCTGGCCGAGCCACGGGCGGTCGGCGGCGGTCGAGCATTTCAGCTCGATCCGAGTGGCGTTGCGGAAGAAGGCGGGAATCTTGACCGATTCGGTCGGCGACCACGACCAGTCGGACACCGCGCGGGCAAAGGCCAAAGCCACGTCGCGCCCGCCGGTGGTGTAGATCGGCGTGACCGCACCGACCGTGCCGTTGTCGGCGACCGAGAATTCGACGACCGCGAAATCGTCGGGCTTCAGGCCGGTCGCCGATCCGCACGGCGCGGCCTTCATGCTGATCGCGGCGGCGAAGGCATCGTCCTTCATCCGGCCGGCGCCGGTATAGGCCATATAGGTTTGCGCTTGTTGCCGGTCGCCGTTGAGCAGTGCCGCCAGCGCGAGGTCGGCGCGGGTCGCGACTTCGGAGGTGCTGACGCGCTGGTCGAGGCCACCCTGCTTGCGCAGCGAATCCTTGAGGACGCTGTACGCCTCCTCCTTCTTGCCTTCGTTCAGCAGGACGCGGGCATAGCGGGTCTGGATCAGCGCCAGCACGTCCTTGCCGATGCCGGGCTGCTTGACGGCGAGGTCGCGCGCCTCCTGCGCATAGGCCAGCGCCTTGCCGTCGCGGTCGAAGGCGAGGGTGCGCGACAGGGCGAGCAGCGGGGCGATGCGGTCGATCCCGGTCGCGATGGCCAGCGCGTCGCGATAGGACGAAGCCGCCGCATCATAGTCGAACGTGTCGAACGCGGCGGTGCCGAGCACCATATGCGCGTCGCGCAGATCGGCGGCGAATTCGGTGGCCTGTCTGGTCAGCGCGGGCAGACCCTGCCGGATCAGCGCCGCGCCGGTGGCATTGTCGCCGCTGCGCGCGACGCAGATGCCCTTGCGCACCTTCACCGCGCCGAGCAGCAGCGCGTTCTTCGTGCCGACGGTGCGCGCCTCCAGCGCGTCGTACAGCTTGATCGCGTCGGCACATTTGTGGGTTTCGTAGGCGGTGTTGGCGGCATCGAACTGGGCTTGCAGCGTCGCCGCCACCGGGGCGGGCGTCGCCGCCTGCGCTGCCGCGAGCAGTCCGTGCAGAATAACGTCGATCATCGGTCGGTCCCCTCTGTTACCTGCCAACAAAGCACGCCAAGGTGACAGCGTCGATGGGCGGGATGGGCGAATGCGACGAGTTTGGACCTTGATCGTGGGGGCGCTGCTGCTGGCGGGTGCCGCACCGGCCGATCCGGTGCGCTATCCGGCGCGCGCGATCCTGCTGTTCGTCGCGTCATGGTGTGCGCCGTGCCATGGCGAATTGCGGCAGTTGCCGGCGATTACGGGCGGGGCGGGGACGTACCGGGTGCTGGTGGTGCCGATCGATCGCGGACGCGCGACCGACGCGATGCTGCGCGGCGTGGCCGCAGAGCAGGTTTGGCGCCCCGATACGGCGCGGATGGCGGAGGTGCGGGCTGAACTGCTGGCGAAGACGGCGGGGTTGCCGTTCAGCGTGGCGATCGGTGGCGACGGGCGGCCCTGTGCGCTGCATCGCGGCGGCATGACGGCGGCGAGTGCGCGGCAGATGGTGGAGGCGTGTCGGGGGTAGTGGGCACGGCCAGACGGAAGGTTACAGGGTGATGCTGCCCGTGCCCGCGCCGCGCAGGGTCAGCGACTTCACCACATTGCCGTGGCGGACGTTCACCTGGTTGACCTGTCCGCGATAGACGTCAGTCAGCACGGTCGAGCGGATCGCGACCGATTTGGGTTTGCGGGGTGCCCGGCCGGTATAGTCGATGCGGACTTCGGCGTGCGACAAGTCGGTGGTGGCGTAGGTCAGCGGAACCGGCTTGCCATCGACCGTCAGGACGAAGCGGCGCTGGATATAGCTTCGCAGCGCTGCCATCGCGGCGGGATCGTCGAGGCTGGTCTGTGCCTGCGGTGCGATCTTCGCCAGTGCCGGTTCGATATCGTGTGCTTCGAACCGGTGTGACACGGTGACTCGGCCATCGGCGAGGGTCACGACGGCGAGCGAGTCATGGCCGCGATGCGCCTGTGCCGGGACGATGACCGCGAGCCCGGCGAGGAGGGCGAGTGTCCCCCTCATTTCGACACCGGTGCGGGATAGGTGCGCAGCGAGCCGGGTTTCACCTGCACATCGAAGTCCTTCATGCGGTTTTCCAGATCCTCGATATCCTCGATCTCCAGCACGACCGGACGGATGGCGCCGCGATAGACATTGTTCGAGCGATCGGCGTCGGCGATTTCGAGCAGCGGGTCGACCTCCGCGCCGGTGACCGTCTTGTTGGTCACATATTGCCACGTCACCGCCTTCGGATCGTAGCGCCAAACCTCGGCGGGGATGCGGACAATTTCGTTGCTGCCGTCGCTGAAGGTCAGTTTGAGCGGGACCGGCATGACCAGCCCGCCGACATTGCGCAGCGAGAAGCGGTAGAATTTGTCCTTCACGTCGAACGCGGCGCGTTCCTCGGGCGTCAGCTTGTCGAGCTTTTCGGCAAGGTCGCGGCGGTCCTGCGGGCTGACGGCGAAACGGTCCTGCTGGTCGTAGAAATCGCGCGTCGCAGGATCGCGTTCGGTGACGGTGCGCTGCCCGGCATTGTTGCGGACCGTCAGCGACGTGTTCTCGCTATCGCGGATCGCGCGGCGTTCGCGGGCATTGGCCTCCAGATCGCGGCCGGCGATGCGGCCCTCGACCACCTTGTCCAAGGCGATGTCGACATGGTCGGTCGAATAGAACCAGCCGCGCCAGAACCAGTCGAGATCGACCCCCGAACTTTCCTCCATCGTGCGGAAGAAGTCGTAGGGCGTCGGCCGCTTGAAGCGCCAGCGCGTCGCATATTCACGGAAGGCGCGGTCGAACAGGTCGCGGCCCAGCACGGTCTCGCGCAGGATGGTGAGTGCGGTGGCGGGCTTGCCATAGCCGTTGGCGCCGAATTGCAGCACCGAATCCGACTGGGTCATCAGGGGGACCTGATTGTCGGACAGCATATATTCGGCAATGTCCTTCGGCTCGCCACGGCGCGACGGGAAGTCCTTGTCCCACAGCTTTTCGGCCTGGAACTGGAGGAAGGTGTTCAGCCCCTCGTCCATCCATGTCCATTGGCGTTCGTCGCTGTTGACGATCATCGGGAACCAGTCATGGCCGACCTCGTGGATCACCACGCCGATCAGGCCGGTCTTGGCGCGTTCGGTATAGGTCAGCAGGCCGGTCTTGGGGTCCTTCACCGGGCGCGGGCCGTTGAAGGTAATCATCGGATATTCCATGCCGCCGACCGGTCCGTTGACCGACTGTGCGACCGGATAGGGATAGGGGAAGGCGAACCTGCCATAGACGTCGATGGTGTGGGCGATCGCCTTGGTCGAGTACGCATCCCAGAGCGGGCGCGCTTCCTTCGGATAGAAGGACATCGCCATGACGTTCGGGTTGGCGGCATAGTCCTGCCGCACGTTCATCGCGTCCCACGCGAATTTGCGCGACGATGCCCAGCCGAAGTCGCGGACATTCTGTGCGGCGAAGGTCCAGGTCTTCGTCCCCGACGCGCGACCGCGTTCGGCAGCGACCGCCTCGTCGGGGGTGACGATGTACATCGGTGCGGCGGCGGTCTTGGCCGCTTCGAGCCGCTGGCGCTGGGTCGCGGTCAGTACCTGATCGGGATTTTGCAGTACGCCGGTCGCCGAGACGACATGGTCCGACGGCACCGTCAGCGCGACCTTGTAATCGCCGAATTCAAGGGTGAATTCGCCGGCGTCGAGAAACGCCTTGTTGTGCCAGCCCTCATAGTCCGAATAGACGGCGAGGCGCGGGAACCACTGCGCCCCTTCGAAGATGCAGTTGCCGTCTTCGCCCTGTCCGGTGAAGCATTCATAGCCCGATCGGCCGTCGACCACCTTCTGCTCGGCCATCGGGAACGACCAGTCGATCGACAGCGTGACCTCGCCGCCATTGCCGGCGACCGGCGCGGGCAGTTCGATGCGCAGCAGCGTGTCGGTAACGCGGAACGGGAGCGGCTGTCCGTCGGGACCGCGCACCGCGGCGATGGTGAAGCCGCCCTCCCATTTCTGCATCGCCTCGGCGCGGCGGATGTCGCCGATGCTGATCGTCGTCGCATCGGGCACCGTCTGCGACAGCTGCGCGATCGAGCTGCGTTTATACTGGTTCTGGTCGAGCAGCAGCCAGAGATAGGGCAGCGCGTCGGGCGAGTTGTTGCGATAGCGGATCGTCTCGGTGCCCGTGACGACCTTGGTCGCTTCGTTGAGCGCAACCTTGACGTCGTAATCGACCTTTTGCTGCCAGTAGCGATAGCCCGGCGCGCCCGATGCGTTGCGGTAGTCGGTCGGGGTCGGCCAGTCCTCTCCCTCCAGCTGGCGGAACTTGTCCTGCCAATCGCCCTTGGTCTGACGGATCGGGTCGGCGAGCGCGGGGGTGGTGGCGAGCAGCAGGGCGACCAGCGCGAAACGGGATGCGGCGGGCAAAAGCGTGGCCTTTCGAACGGACGGATGGATGATCGTTGCCGCGGTTACGACCCGCGTCAACCATTGGCGACGGGAATATCAGATATAATGTGACATGGCTGGACCGATGGTTGCGATGGACCCCGGAGTACGGCAATCGGTGAATCGAGAGTATTTGGGCGAGGACGGGGGCGATGTTGTTGAACCGGCGCACGATGATCGGCGCGCTCGCCGCACTGCCGGTCGCGTCGCGAGGGTTGGCGGCGCGCGCCGACGATCCGTTGCTCTTCGCTTATTTCGGGACGGGCAAGGGCGAGGCGACGGGCCTGAAGCTGGCGATCAGCGACGATGGCTTCACGTTCCGCGAACTGGGCGGCGGGCGCAGCTATCTGCCGCCGATGGTCGGCGAGGCGAAGCTGATGCGCGATCCGTTCGTCTTTCGCGGCGTCGGGCGCGACGCGCCATGGCATATGGTGTGGACGACGGCGTGGGAGGGGGTGACGATCGGGCACGCCACCAGCCGCGACCTGCGCCACTGGTCGCCGCAACGCGCACTGCCGGTGATGGCGGGCGTGGAGGGCACGCGCAATTGCTGGGCGCCCGAGGCGATCTGGGACGCGAAGGCGAAGGCGTTCGTGGTCTTCTGGTCGAGCACGGTCGCCGGGCGTTTCGAGGAGACGGCGGGGACGTCCGAATCCGGCTACAACCATCGGCTATGGTATGTGACGACGCGCGATTTCGTGACGTTCAGCAAGGCGGCGGTGCTGTACGATCCGGGGTTCAGCGTGATCGACGGGACGTTTGCGCATGGGGTGCGCGGGCTGCACCTGATCGTCAAGGACGAGACGCTGACCCCGCCGCGCAAATGGTTGCAGGTGGCGTCGGCCGGGTCGCCGACCGGGCCGTTCGGAAAGCTCGGCGCGCCGTTCACGCCGCCCTGGGTCGAAGGGCCGATGACAACCGCGATCGGTGGTGAGACGGTGTGTTACTGGGACGTCTATCGCGACGGCAAATGGGGGGCGGCGGCGACGCGGGATTTCGTGGCGTGGCGCGACGTCAGTGCGAAGCTGTCGATGCCGGCGGGGGCGCGGCATGGCTCGCTGGTGCGGATTCCCCGCGCGCTAGCCGATGGCCTCGCGATCGGGCCGGCGTGACGATCGCCCCCTTTCTGAACGGCGGCGGCCGTGCAGCGGAGATGATCCGCGCGCGCGACTGGTCCAATCATCCGCTGGGGCCGCCCGATCGGTGGCCGGACGCGCTGTGCAGCGCACTCAGCCTGGTCGTCAACTCGCCCGAATCGATGATCCTGTGCTGGGGCCCCGAGCTCTGGTTCTTCTTCAACGAAGCCTATTTCCCGCTGCTCGGCCCGCGGCTCGACTGGGCGATGGGCGAGCGGTTCGACCGGGTATGGGCAGACGGCCTCGAACAGGCGATGCCGATCATCGAGGCGGCCTATGCCGGCAACAGCCCGCGCTATGTCGATGTGCCTTGGAAGCTGGATACCGATCGCGGCGCGGCGGATACGTGGTGGAGTTTTTCCTATTCGCGCATCCTCGACCGGCAGGGCGACATCGCCGGGCTGTTCATCTTCACCAACGAGACGACGGCGCGGGTGCTGTCCGACGCGGCGCTGAAACGCAGTCAGGCCGAGCTGACCACCGCGCTCGACGATCTGCGCCAGTTGAACCGGACGCTCGAGCTGCGCGTCGACCAGCGGACGGCGGAGCGCAATCTGCTCGCCTCGATCGTCGAGACGACCGATTCGGTCGTCAACGTCATCGACATCGATTACAACTGGATGGCGATCAACCGCGCCGGGATCGACGCGTTCGAGGCGGTGTTCGGGGTGCAACCGAAGGTCGGCGACAATCTGCTCGACCTGATCGCCGATCAGCCCGAACAACAGGCGGCGGTGCGCGCGGCATGGGACCCGGCGCTGGCGGGCGAGGAATATACGACCGCGGCCGAATTCGGCGATCCGTCGCGCGGCAACGAACGCCGCGCCTATGAAATGAAGTTCAATGCGGTCCGCGACGGGCAGGGGCGACAGGTCGGCGCGTTCCAGTTCGTGACCGACGTGACCGAGCGACGCCGGGGTGAGGCGGCACTGCTGGAGGCGCAGGACGCGCTGCGGCAGGCGCAGAAGATGGAGGCGATGGGGCAGCTGACCGGCGGAGTCGCGCATGATTTCAACAATCTGCTGACTCCGATCCTCGGCAGTCTCGACCTGTTGCAGCGGCGCGGCAATCTGTCGGCGCGCGAGGCGCGGCTGGTCGATGGCGCGCTGCAATCGGCGGAGCGGGCGCGGACCTTGGTCCACCGGTTGCTGGCGTTCGCGCGGCGGCAACCGCTCCAGTCGGGGCCGGTCGATCTGGTGGCGCTGGTCGGCGGCATGAGCGACCTGATCGCCAGCACCGCCGGGTCGCCGGTCGCGGTGCGCGTGGCGATCGCCGCCGACCTGCCGCCGGCACTCGCCGACGCCAACCAGTTGGAAATGGCGATCCTGAACCTGTGCGTGAATGCGCGCGACGCGATGCCCGATGGCGGCACGCTGACCATCGCCGCCGATTGCCCCGATGCAGGCGCGACGGCGGCGGCGGGGGTGGCGCCCGGGCGGTATGTCCGCCTGTCGGTGATCGACACCGGGACCGGCATGGATGCCGAGACGGCGGCGCGCGCGATCGAGCCGTTCTTTTCGACCAAGGGCATTGGGCGCGGTACCGGGCTGGGGCTGTCGATGGTCCATGGGCTGGCACTGCAGCTGGGCGGCACGATGGCGATCGTCAGCGCGCCGGGCCGCGGCACGCGCATCGACCTGTGGTTGCCGGTCAGCGGCGACGTGGTGCGAGCCGCCGATGCCGGCGAGGACGATCCGGCGGAGGACCCGGCGTTCCGCGGCCGGGCGCTGGTGGTCGATGACGAGGCGCTGGTGCGGATGACGACCGCCGACATGCTCCAGAGCCTGGGATATGAGGTGGTCGAGGCCGATGGCGCGACCGAGGCGGAACAAATACTGGCGCAGCGGCGCTTCGACCTGGTGGTGACCGATCATCTGATGCCCGGCCGGACCGGCGTGTGGCTGGCGCGGGCGATCCATGACCGATACCCCGGGCTACCGGTGCTGATCGTATCGGGTTACGCCGATATCGACGGTCTGGCACCCGACCTGCCGCGCCTGACCAAGCCGTTCCGCGAGGCCGAACTGGCCCGCGCGATCGCCGCTCTGGCGGGGACCCCCACCGATCGTTGAAGGAAGTTGCGATGACCCGACCCGAAGGGACCGAGGGCTTCACCCTCAACCAGACGATGCTGCGCGTCCGCGATCCCAGCGCCAGCCTCGCTTTCTATCAGGACGTGCTGGGCATGAGTTTGCTCCAGAAGCTGGATTTCGAGGAGGCGGCGTTCTCGCTCTATTTCCTCGGCTTCCTGCGCGATGGCGAGACGGTGCCGAGCGATCCGAAGGAGCGCGCGCGGTTCGTCTTCACGCGCGAGACGACGCTGGAGCTGACGCATAATTGGGGGACCGAGGACGATCCCGATTTCGCCGGCTATCACAGCGGCAACGACGATCCGCGCGGCTTCGGGCATCTGGGGATCAGCGTGCCCGACGTCGCCGCTGCCTGCGCACGGTTCGAGCAACTGGGCGTGACCTTCCGCAAGCGGCCCGACGAGGGGCGGATGAAGGATATCGCCTTCATCACCGATCCCGATGGCTATTGGATCGAAATCCTGTCGCCGAACGGCATGACGCAGGCGGTGGTCGATGCGGGAGACGACGCATGAAGGCGGTCGAACTGCGCGCGCCGGGCGGGCTGGACCGGCTGGAACTGGTCGAGCGCGCCGATCCCGGACAGCCGGGGGCGGGCGAGATCCGGGTGAAGCTGCATGGCAGCTCGCTCAATTTCCATGACTATATCGTCGCCAGCGGCAAGTCGCCGGCCGAGGACGGGCGCGTGCCGATGGCCGATGGTGCCGGCATCGTCAAGGCGGTGGGCGAGGGCGTGACCGGCTTCGCGGTCGGTGATCTGGTCGTGTCGTGCTTCTTTCCCGACTGGCAGGACGGAGCGCCGACCATCGGCGACTTCGCGCGGACGCCGGGGGACGGCATCGACGGGTTCGCGCAGGAAGCGGTCGTGCTGCCCGCCACCGCCTTCACGCTCGCGCCCAAGGGCTGGGACGCGGTCGAGGCGGCGACGATCACCACCGCCGGGCTGACGGCGTGGCGGGCGCTGGTCGTCGATGGCGGGTTGAAGGCGGGCGACCGGGTGTTGCTGCTCGGCACCGGCGGCGTATCGATCTGGGCGTTGCAAATCGCCAAGGCGATGGGCGCGAAGGTCGCGATCACCTCGTCGAGCGACGACAAGCTGGCGCGCGCGGCGGCGATGGGGGCGGACTTTACCGTCAATTATCGCAGCGACACCGATTGGGGCAGCACCGTCGCCGAATGGGCGGACGGGCGCGGCGTCGATCATGTCGTCGAGGTCGGCGGACCGGCGACGCTGGCGCAGTCGATCGCCGCGGTGCGTGTTGGTGGGCATATCTCGCTGATCGGCGTGCTGACCGGACGCGGTGGCGAGGTTCCGACGGCGGCGCTGATGGCAAAACAGGCGCGGTTGCAGGGGCTGATCGTCGGCAGCCGGCGCGAACAGCAGGATTTCGTCCGCGCGCTGGAGGTGACCGGGATACGGCCGGTGGTCGATCGGCGGTTCGCGCTCGGCGAACTGGCCGAGGCGTTCCGGTTTCAGGAGGGCGGCGACCATTTCGGGAAGATCGGGGTGGAGTGGTAGGGGCGCCCAACGCGCTACCCGCCCCCGAACACCGTTCGTACTGAGTAGGGACTGGGCGCTGTCGAAGGCCCGCGAAGTACGCTCCGCGGTCCTTCGATACGCCATTTCGACTTCGCTCAATGGCTACTCGGGACGAACGTTCTTGGTTGTCCGAGCCGCTTACGTCCCATTTTCACCGGTAACCCCAACCCAACCCAAAACCGTTCGCTTCGAGCGGAGGTTCGAGCCTGTCGAGAACCGTAGTCGAGAAGGGGGTGCCTCAAGCGACCAAGTTCTCGACGGACGCTTCTCGACAGGCTCGAAGCTGCTCGAACCGAACGGGTGGAGCCGGGCGAGATGGGGCGGGGGGCTACACCAGCACCTTTTCCGGGGTCGGGACCGTGCCGAGCGGGGTGGTGGCATCGATTTCCATCAACGGTTTCAGCAACCCGTCGCGCAGGTCATAGACCCAGCCGTGCAGTTCGAGCGGCTGACCCGCGGCGAAGGCGCGCTGGACGATGTCGGTCTTGGCCAGCGCCAGCAGCTGGTCGCGGACGTTGAGTTCGACCAGGCGGTTGGCGCGCTGGTCGGCGGGCAGGGCGTCGAGTTCGCCGCGGTGGCTGTCGATCACGTCGCGGGCGATCGCCAGCCAGTCATGGACATGACCCTGCACGCCGCCGTCTAGCGCCGCCTGGATTCCGCCGCAGCCATAATGGCCGCAGACGATGATGTGGCCGACCTTTAGCACCTCGACCGCGAACTGCACCACCGACATCAGATTCTGGTCGTCCGGATGGATCAGGTTGGCGATGTTGCGGTGCATGAACATGCCGCCCGGCTCGGTATTGGTCAGCTGGTCGGGGGCGACGCGGCTGTCCGAACAGCCGATCCACAGGAATTCCGGCTGCTGTCCGGCCATCTGCCGCGCGAAATAGTCGGGATTCTCCTCCAGCCGTTCGGCGGCCCATGCCTTGTTGGCGAGGAGCAGGTGCTTGTATTCCCTCATGCGTAGGCGACCTCCTTGCGCGGCGCCTTGATCTGGGGCGCGGTCTTTTCGCCGATGTCACCGCGCACCAGCACGTTGATCCCGCGATACTGCGCGTTCTTGATGAAGCCGTTGATGATGTCGATATTGTCGAGATCGACATAGCTGGTCGCCGACAGGTCGATCACCACCGTGCAGTTGTCGGGCACCTTTTCCAGTTCCCGGGTCAGTTCGACCTTGTGGATGAAGTAGAGGTTGCGCTTGGCGCGGACCATGCAGCTGGCGCCGGGACCTTCGCCGTCCTGCACGAACGTCACCGCCGGGCGGAAATTGCGGGCGATGACGAACACGAAGCCGACCACCAGCCCGACGACGATGCCCTTCAGCAGATCGGTGAACAGGATGGCGAGGATGGTGACGACGAACGGCACGAACTGGGTCATGCCCTGTTTCCAGCGCTTGGCGAACAGCTCCGGCTTGGTCAGTTTGTAGCCGGTCTGAATCAGTACCGCGGCGAGCGCCGACAGCGGAATCAGGTTGAGCAGCGCGGGCACCAGCAGGACGCTCAGCAACAACCACGTGCCGTGCAGGATCGTCGACATTTTCGACGCGGCGTTCGAATCGACGTTCGCCGACGACCGCACAATGACCGACGTGACCGGCAGACCGCCGATCAGCCCCGAGATGATGTTGCCGCCGCCTTGCGCGAGCAGTTCATGGTTCTTGTCGGTCACGCGGCGCTTGGGGTCGAGCTCGTCGACCGCCTTTACCGACAGCAGCGATTCGAGGCTGGCGACGATCGCCAGCGTGATCGCCACCGTCCACACCGTCGTATTGCCGATCTGGCCGAAGTCGGGGAGGCTGAACAGCTTCACGAAGCCGCCCAGGCCATCGGCGATCGGCACGCTGACCAGATGGGTCGGCTTCACCTGGATCGCCGGGGCGATGATCCCGAGCAGTGCGTTGATAGCGACCGATCCGACCACGACGACCAACGGGCCGGGAACGAAGCGCAGCGGGCCTTCCTTGGGCTTGTTCTTGTCCCACCAGAACAGAAACACGATGCTGATCGCGGCGATGATCGTCGCGCCCCAGATCACCTGTTCGCGCAGCACGAAAAGGATGGTGTTGAAGGTGTTCAGTCCGTCGCCCTGGCGGAAGGCGAAGTCACCGCCCGGATCGCCGTCATAGCCGATCGCGTGCGGCACCTGCTTCAGGATCAGGATCAGGCCGATCGCCGCCAGCATGCCGGTGATGACCGACGACGGCACGAATTCGCCGAGCACACCCGATCGAGAGAAGGACAGCAGGATCTGCATGCAGCCGGCGAGGAACACGGCGAGCAGAAACGCCTCGAAACTCGGCAGCTTCGTGATCGCGTCGAGTACGATCACGGTCAGGCCGGCGGCGGGGCCGCTGACCGACAGCGGCGATTTGCTGAGCGAGCCGACGACGATGCCGCCGACGATCCCGGCGATCAGCCCGGAGAAGAGCGGCGCACCCGATGCGAGTGCCACGCCGAGGCATAGCGGCAGAGCCACGAGCGCAACGACGATCGAGGACGGAATATCCTGCCGCAGATTGGCCAGGAGAGAGGGTTGCGACATGGCTACGATGGCCTTGTTCTGAAACGAGGTGCGCCGGGCGTGCTTGGGGGAAGCACGCCCGGCGCGGTGCCCGGGATCGACGGAACGGGGGAGGGAAGGTTCGCCCCGCCGATCTTGCGGGAACGGCTATTCGGCGGCTTCGGCCGTCACGAAATCTGCGGCAAGGCGCTTGGCGGCAGGTAGCGCCACCGGCAGCGGCTTGTTCGGCTTGATCGGGGCGAAGCGGCCGGTCGTGCCGTCGAGCGCGAGGATCGAGCCTTCATGGATGTCGACGAACCAGCCGTGCAGGGTCAGATCACCCTTGGCGATCCGCGAGGCGACCGCCGGATGGGTGCGCAGGTGCGAAATCTGCACCACGACGTTTTCGAGGCTGGCGGCGCGGACCGCGGCGGCATCGTCGAGATCGGGATAGCTGTGCTGGATCACCGAATGGGCGGCATGGCTGTGGCGCAGCCAGGCGGCGACGCTCGGCAGCCCCTCGAGCGTTTCGGGCTTCATCAGCGCGCCCATCGCGCCGCAGCCCGAATGGCCCGACACGATGATGTCGGTGACGCCGAGCACGGCGACGGCATATTCGACGGTCGAGGTCGTGCCGCCATTCTGCTGGGTGAAGGGGGGAACGATGTTGCCGGCGTTGCGGATGACGAACACGTCGCCCGGCTTCGCCTGCAGGATATGTTCGGGGACGACGCGCGAGTCCGAGCAGGAGATCATCAGGACCTTCGGGCTTTGCCCATCGGTTGCGAGCTTCGAATAGAGGTCGGCGTCACTGCCGAACACCTCCTTTTCAAACCCGAACACCCGGCCGATCACGTCGTTCACGCTGCGTCTCCCTCAAACTTTCCGGCGGGTGTCAGCCTGCCGCTTTGGAGTCAGGGTATAGCCGCGCCAATCTTGCTGCGTTCGACGGCAGTGTAACAAATTATTGCTTGGGGCCGAACGGCGCCGGCAGGACGATCGCGGCGCACAGTCCGCCGGCGGCGCGGTTGTGTAGTTCAAGCCGCCCGCCTTCGGCATCGACCGCACGTTGGACGATCGACAGGCCGAGGCCGAAGCCGACCGTATCGCGTTTGCGCGCGGTATCGAGCCGGACGAACGGTTCAAGCACGTCGCCGAGCGATTCGTCGGGAATGCCGGGGCCGTCATCCTCGACGCGGATCACGGTTTCGCCTTCCTCCACGGCCAGTGTCAGGGTGACGCTGCCGCCATAATGGATTGCGTTTTCGACCAGGTTGATGACCGCGCGGCGGAAGCCTGATCGGCGGACGGCGCGCTCGAAATGGTCGGGGCCGACATAGGTCGCGTCATGGCCGTGGTCGGCGGCGTCGTCGACGATGCTGGCGCACAGGACGGCGAGGTCAACCAGCACCGCGCGTTCGGGCTCGCTCTCTCCGCCCAGGAACGCGAGCAGCGAGGTGACCATCGCCTCCATTTCGGCAAGGTCGTTCTGCACCGTTTCGCGCACGTCGCGATCGGGAATGGCATCGGTGCGCAGCCGCAGCCGGGCGAGCGGGGTGCGAAGGTCGTGGCCGACCGCCGCCAGCGCACGGGTGCGTTCGTCGATCAACCGGTGGATGCGCGCCTGCAACCCGTTGAATGCGACGACGAGGCGGCGGACCTCGCTCGGCCCCGCTTCCTCGACGATCGGCAGCGACGATCCGCCGCCGGGGCCGAACCGGTCGACGGCATCGGCCAGCTGCCGCATCGGGCGCAGCGTGCGTCGGATCAGCAGCCCGCCGACCACCATCAACGCGATCGCCGGGATCAGCGCCAGCAGGATGCGCCCGATGGCGAGGTCGAAGGCACGCAGCGGTTCGAGCGTGCGGAAATAGAGCCAGCTGCCATCGTCGAGCCGCAGCGCGCCGCTCACCACCGATCGCCGGCCCTGGCCGATCAGGGTCAGGTGCAGGCCGGTCGGGGCGAGGCTCGGCTCCCATGCCAGCACCTGCTGCTCCATCTCGCGCAGTTCGGTGCCGCTGGCGGGCAGTTCGGGCGCGGTCGCGCGCCATTGGACCGCATAGCGTTCGGTGGTCAGTTCGGTCGCCATGCCCGCGCGTTCGGTGACCGGGCGTTCCTCGACGATGCGCCGGGCGATGACCAGATGTTCGGCCAGCCGGCGCGCTTCGTCGTCGCGGACCGAAAACTGGCTGGCGCGTTCGTAGAGAAGGACCGACACGCCGAATTCGATGACGATCGTCAGCAGCAGGATCGCGACGATCCGCCCGATCAGGCCGACGGGCAGCGCCGGTATCCGCCGCGCCTCCGCCACCTCAGCGCCGCTCGACCGGCACGTTCAGCATGTAGCCGACGCCGCGCACGGTGACGATCGGCGGCGTGCCGCCCGCGGTCGAAAGCTTGCGGCGCAGGCGGCTGATGAGCACGTCGATGCTGCGATCGGACGAATCTCCCAGCCGGGTGCGCGAGAGTTCGATCAGCCGTTCGCGCGCGATCACCCGCTGCGCATGGTCGAGCAGCACGACCAGCAGGTCGAATTCGGCACCGGTCAGGTCGACCGCCGCGCCGGTCGGCGAGGTCAGTTCGCGGCGCGGCAGGTTCGCGGTCCAGCCCTCGAAGCTGTACACGCCTTCCTCGCGCTGCGCCGCCTGTGCGTTCAGTTCGCCCCGGCGCAGAACGGCGCGGACGCGGGCGATCAGTTCGCGGGTGCCGAACGGTTTGGGAAGGTAATCATCGGCACCGAGTTCGAGGCCGATGACGCGATCGACCTCGCTGCCCTTGGCCGAGACGAAGATGATCGGGACCGCGCTGTTCTGGCGAATCTGGCGGCACAGGTCGATGCCGCTGGTGCCCGGCAGCATGATGTCGAGCAGGATCAGGTCGACCGGGCCCTGTTCCAGCGCCAGCCACATCTCGGGCGCGGCGGAGCAGGTGCGGACATGATAGCCGTTTTCCTGCAGCGCGCGGGCGGTCAGCGTGCGCAGCGCGGGGTCGTCCTCGACAACGATGATCGACGGGGCGGTCATTGAACGAAACTCTGCTTGGTCATGATGGTCCGATTTCGCCAACGAAAGCGCCGTTCGTCCGGAGTAGCCGCTGAGCTTGTCGAAGCAGCGCATCGAAGGACCGTTGTGCCAGGTGCTTCGATACGGGCCTTCGGCTGCGCTCAGTCTCTACTCAGCACAAACGGTTGGGTTGCCGCAGGTGTAGGGGAAGGCCGCAACGCCGGTCAATTCACCTCGCGCCCGATCGGATACAGCAGAAACCGTTCGTCATAATAGGGCGTCCGGGCATAGAACCATTGCAGCCGGGCGGTTGCGTCCTTGGCGAACGTCGGATCGGCGGCGAGTTTCGCGTCGAATTCAGCTTTCAGCTTCGGATCGCTCGCCAGCATTCGGTCGGCGAGCGGGGCGATGGCATAGCCTTCGATATATTCGGTGCGGGCAAGCATCGCCGGCGCCATGTTCCATGCCAGCACCCCGTCCTCGCTTTCGGGTTCGAGCAGGAAGGCAGCGAGCAGCCCCAGCGGCTGGTCGGCAGGAACGCGGACCGATCCCGTCGGCATCGTCTCACGGCGGCGTTCGTGAACGATCGTGGCCTCGAGCGGGACATGGCCTTCGCTTGCCGATTGCAGTTTCGGTTCGGTCGCGCGCGCCATGTCGAGGTCGAGCGTGCGGGGGGCGTCGATCGGCTCGTAACGGATGCCGTGCAACTTCAGCAGGTCGATGACGTGCGGCAGGGTGGCGGATACCCACCATGCGCGGGGCAGCGAGACGGTCTTGTCGGGCAGGCTGCCGAACACCGGCATCTTGAACGTCACTGGCTTGGGCAACCAGCGCAGTTCGTCGCGGCCGGAGGCGGGCGAGCGATAGCTGACGTGCGCCAGTCCGAGAAAGTCGACGCTGTAGAGGGGGGTCGGATTGGGCTTCCATGTCATCGTCGCGGTCGCCGGGCGGTCGGCGCGGTCGGCATCGATCGCTGCGCGCAATTCGGCGGCACGATCAGCGGCAATGCGCAGCGATTCCTCGACAAAGACATAGGTGCCGAGCACGCGCTGGCGATAGGGCTTGAGCGAATGCGTCTCGACCAGCACCGTCGGGATGTGCGCGATATCGCCATAGCCGGTCGAGAAACGCGGCGTGTCGACGTCCTGGCTCATGCCCTTTTCCGGCTCCCGGTTATCAATCGTGCTGACATAATAGCCGGGGGTGTGGCCGCTCCGCTTCAATGCGGCATCCATCGCCGGGCGCAGCCGCTGGTCGAGGAACCGGCCGATCGCCGCAGAGCGGGCGTAAAGCCCTCGCCAGCCCGAAAAGGCGTAGGTGACGTCATAGCGATGATCGATGCCGTCGGTGACGTGCAGGTCGAGATATAGCACCGGGTCGAGCCGGCGGATCAGGCCGATCATCGCCTGCGTCTCGGGCGCGTCGGCCTTCAGATAATCACGGTTGAGGTTCAGATTCTGCGCGGTCGTGCGCCAGCCCATGTCCTTCGGCCCGCGCTGGTTCGGGCGGTTGTAGGGGCCGGAGCGTTCGTGGCCGTCGACATTGTAGATGGGGACGAACACCAGATCGACCTTGTCGAGCAGCTTGTCCTTGCTGCGCAAGGCGATGTCGCGCAGCAGCATCAGCCCGGCGTCCTTGCCCTCGATCTCGCCGGCATGGATGCCGGCTTGCACTAGAACCACCGGCTTGGGCGCGGTCCCCTTGTGCGCACGGACGGCGTAGAGGTCGCGGTCTTGCGGGCTTTTGCCGAACGTCTCGATGGTCAGCAGCGGCGAGGCGGCGACCAGCTTGTCGATCCAGGCGCGGGTCGCGGCATAATTGGGGGTGGTGACGAAGCCGCTGGCTTCGGCGGGGGTGATCCACGGATCGCCGGCTTTGGCGACCAGCTTCTCGCTGGCGCCGTGCCAAGGGCGGACCGGGGGGAGTGGTGCCTCAAGCGGGGTCTGGGCGGTGGCGGCGGAGGCCAAGAGGGCGGCGGCAAGGATCAGGAAACGCATGGCTTCATGGTAGCGGATGTGCGGTGCGATGCCAGCCTGGCAGGCACCGACGGCTGAATCCATTGCTGGTCCGGAACGATCCGTTCCGTAACAAGTTGTTGCTCCGCAATATCCCTGTATGGAGCCACGGCGATCGCCACGGCCTATGAATTCAAGCCGCACGAACGGCCGTTCCTGCCCGGTTCGCCCGCCACGCCCGAGCACCCGTTCGCGCGTCGCATGGGCTATTTCGCGATCGGCATGTTGCTGGGCATCACCGGCGGGTTCAATAACGGGCTGCTGATCGCCAACCTGCCGCAGATCCAGGGGTCGCTGGGGCTCACCCCGGTCGAGGGCGGGTGGCTGACCGCGATCTATTCGATGACCAGCGTGTGCATGTCGATGCTGCTCATCAAGTTCCGTCAGCAATTCGGATTGCAGCGCTTCACGCGTATCTTCCTGTTGGCCTTCCTGATCCTGAACGTGTTGCAGGTGTTCGTGCACAGCTATGGCGTGCAGTTGATCGTGCGCGGAGCGGCGGGGGTCGCGGGCAGCGCACTGACGACGTTGTGTTTCCTCTATATCATGCAGGCACTGCCCGCCGCGGCGCGGCTGTCGGGGATGATTATCGGCTTCGGCGCGTCGCAGGTGGCGTTGCCGCTGGCGCGGACGCTGTCGCCGTTGCTGCTGGCCGATGGGCGGATCGAGGCGCTGTTCCTGTTCGAACTTGGGCTGACGCTGATGTGCCTCGGTTCGGTCGCCTTGCTGCGGTTGCCGCCGTCGGAGCGGACGCCGGCGTTCGAGCGGATCGATTTCCTCACCTTTGCGCTGTTCGCGCCGGGCATCGCGCTATTATGCGCGGTGCTGGTGCAGGGGCGGATCCAGTGGTGGTCGACGCCGTGGCTGGGATACGCCACCGCCGCCGCGATCCCGCTGATCGGGGGCGCGCTGCTGATCGAGCATAACCGTGCCAATCCGTTGCTCAATACGCGTTGGATGCTGGGGCGCAACATCGTCCGCTTCGCTGTCGTGGCCGCTTCGTTGCGCATCCTGCTGTCCGAACAGACGTTCGGCACGGTCGGGCTGCTGACCGTGGTCGGCATGGGCAACGATCAGCTGGTGACGCTGAGCCTCGTCATGACGATCGCGTCGATCGCGGGGCTGGTCGTCTGCCTGAAGACGCTGAACATGCAGGATCTGTACAAGCCGGTGGTGATCGCGGTGGCGCTGATCGGCATCGGCGCGTGGATGGATTCGGATTCGACCAACCTCACGCGCCCGTCGAGCCTGTATGTCAGCCAGTCGATCATCGCCTTTGCCGCGCTCTATTTCCTGGGGCCGATGGTGATGATCGGCATCTTTCGCGCGCTGGCGCGGGGGCCGAGCCATATCATCAGCTTTTCGGCGATCTTCAGCATTTCGCAGACGATGGGTGGCCTCGCCGGCACCGCGCTGCTGGGATCGTTCCAGATCGTGCGTGAGAAATATCATGCATTCGAACTGACCCAGAGCCTGACGGTCACCGACCCGCTGGTCGTGCAGCGTATCCAGCAGCTTGGAGGCGCCTATGCCCGCGTGCTCGGCGATCCGGCGCTGCGCCAGGCATCGGGCGCGGGGCTGCTCGGGCAACAGGTGACGCGCGAGGCCAATATCCTCGCCTATAACGATGTGTTTCTAGGCGTCGCGATCCTCGCGGCGGCGATGGTGGTGTGGCTGGGCGCGCTGTGGCTGCGCTTCCGCCTGAAGGGCGTGAACCCGCTCGCCGCCGATCTTGCCGCCGTGCAGCGCATGCGACAGCAGCAAATGTCATGACCGATACCCAATTGACCGAAGACGAAAAACAGCGGCTGACCGATCCGGTCGAGGTGCCGCGCGAACCGGCGCGGGCGCGCGGCTGGGCACCGCCGCGCGGGTCGCTGAAATCGACGATCGGCTTCGTCGCGCTGCTGCTCGGCGGCATCGCGCTGGCGCTGTACGCATGGGGGCTGTGGCCGTTCGGCAGCGCGATCCAGGCGACCGACAATGCCTATGTCCGCGGACAGACGACGATCATCGCGCCGCAGGTCAACGGCTATGTCACGCAGGTGCTGGTCCGCGATTTCCAGGATGTGAAGGCGGGACAGGTGCTCGCGCGGATCGACGACCGCATTTATCGCCAGCGTGTCGATCAGGCGCGTGCCGGTCTGGCGGCGCAGCAGGCGAACCTCGCCAATTCGCAGCAGAGCGAGCGGTCGAGCGAGGCGAGCCTGGGCGGACAGGCGGCGGCGGTCGCCAATGCGCAGGCGCAGCTGGCCCGCGCACAGGCCGACATGGCACGCGTCAACGATCTGGTGCGCGAAGGTTCGGTGTCGCTGCGCGAACGCGACCAGACGCTGGCGGCGCTGCGGGCGGCGCAGGCGGGGGTGTTGCAGGCACAGGCACAGCGCAGCGTCGCGCAGGAACAGGTGCGCACGGTGACGGTCGGACGCGGCGGGCTGAACGCGGCGGTCGAGAATGCTCGCGCCGCGGTGCGACTGGCCGAGATCGACCTGGCCAACACCATCATCCGCGCGCCGCAGGACGGGCGGCTGGGCGAGGTCGGGGTGCGGCTGGGGCAATATGTGACGGCGGGGACGCAGATGATGTTCCTGGTGCCGCCGACCGTGTGGGTCTCTGCCAATTTCAAGGAAGCCCAGACCGCGCGCATGGCACCGGGCCAGCCGGCGACGATCCGCGTCGATGCGTTGGATCGTGCGGAGTTGCGCGGCCGGGTCGAACGCATTGCGCCCGCCGCCGCCAACGAGTTCGCTGTCATCCGCGCAGACAATGCCACCGGCAATTTCGTGAAGGTCGCGCAGCGTATTCCGGTGCGGATCGCCATCGATGCGAAGGACCCGCTGTTCGCACGATTGCGGCCGGGCATGTCGGTCGAGGCGCGGGTCGATACCCGCAGCGGCGTGTCACCGGCAGCGCGGTGAGAGGCGCGATCGCCCTGACGGCGCTGGCGATGCTCGTCGGCTGTGCCCCGGCGCAGCGCCCGCGTCCGGAGGCGGCGGCGGTGGTGCCCCCGGCGGCGTGGCGCACGCCACTGCCGGGCAGCGCACCGATCACCGCGAACTGGTGGCAGGCGTTCGGCGATCCCGAACTGACCCGGCTGGTCGAGGCGGCGCTGGCCAACAATCCCGACATCGCCATCGCCGCCGCGCGGGTGGCGGAGGCGCGCGGACAGGAACGGGTGGCGCGCGCGGCACGCTTTCCGACGCTCGACGCCGGGGTGGGGCTGATCGAGCAACGCGCGCTCAACGCGTTCGGATCGGCGACGACCGGCACCTCGCTGCAACCGGTGTTCCAGTCGGCCTATGAGATCGATCTGTTCGGACGGGTCGGGCAGACGATCGCGGCGGCGCGGCTGACCGGCGATGCCGCCGCTGCCGCCGCCGACAGCGCGCGGCTGGCGGTCGCCGCCGCCACCGCCAGCGGCTACGTAACGCTCCGCGGCCTCGATGCGCGAATCGAGACCGTACGGGCGACGATCGCGTCGCGGGGCGAGGCGTTGCGCATCGCCCGTTCGCGCGCGGAGGCGGGCTATACTTCGCAACTCGAACTGCGACAGGCCGAGGCGGAATATGCCGGGGTGACGCAGACGCTGCCACAGCTCGAATTGCTGGCACGTCGGCAGGAAAATGCGTTGGCGTTGCTGACCGGCACGCCGCCGCGGACGATCGATCGCGGGCGGGCATTGGAGGCGCTGGTGCCGCCACCGATCCCGGCGGGGCTGCCGTCCGACTTGTTGCGGCGGCGCCCCGATATCGCGCAGGCCGAGGCGACGCTGGCGGCGAGCGATGCGTCGTTGGCCGGCGCACGCGCGCAGTTTCTGCCGTCGCTGCGGCTGACCGGATCGACCGGCGAGGTGTTGTCGAGCGCGCTGCCCAGTCCGGTCGGCATCTGGTCGATCGGGGCGAGCGTGCTCGCGCCGCTGTTCCGGGGCGGGCAGTTGCGTGGGAATTACGATGCGGCGACCGCCCGAAGGGATCAGGCCGCCTTCGCCTATCAGCGCAGCGTGCTGACCGCGTTTCGCGAGGTAGAGGATGCGCTGGCGGCGGTCGACCGGCTGGCGGTGCAGCGGCGCGCGCTGGAGACGCAACGCACCGCCACGGCCGAGGCACTGCGCCATGCGACCAACCGCTACCGTGCCGGCTACAGCCCGTATCTGGAGCAGCTCGATGCGCAGCGGGCGCTGTTCAGCGCCGAATTGTCGTTGGAACAGGTGCGCGCCGATCAGCTGACCGCGCTGGTTGCGCTGTATCAAGCGATGGGCGGCGGCTGGGGGGCGGGGACATGATCCGCGTGGCGACGGAGGACGACATTCCCGCGTTGCATGCACTGGTCGAGTCGGCGTTTCGCGGCGACTCGGCGCGGGGCGGATGGACGCACGAGGCCGATCTGCTGGACGGGCAGCGGACCGATCCGGCGGCGCTGGCCGAGGCGATCGCCGATCCCGATCGCGCGATCTTGATGACCCAAGACGCCAGCGGATGCGTACAGGTGTCGCGAGTGGCGGCGGACCGTGCGGCGCTGGGCCTGCTGGCGGTACGGCCGGACGTGCAGGCGGGCGGGCTGGGACGGCGGCTGGTGGCGGCGGCGGAGGCGCATGCCGTGCGGACATTGGGCGCCCGGCGGATGGAAATGACGGTCATCGCCGCGCGCGGCGAACTAATCGCCTGGTATGAACGGCAGGGCTATGTCCGCACCGGCGAGACGCGGCCGTTCCCAATGGACGATCCGCGATTCGGCCTGCCGCGTCAGCCACTGTCGTTCGTCGTGCTGGAACGCGACCTGCTGCGATGACGCCTCAAACGACAAGCCCCGCCCGGGGGACCGGACGGGGCCTGCAACGGCAGCGCAAGGGAGTGCGCAACTTCGATTTAGTCCACTGCAACAAATCCGCAATGGTTCTTTTGGAGACCCGGGTACGCCGGGCTGTCCAACAATTGGTCAACCCAGCGCTCGACAAGGGTCATCAGCCGCGAATAGGCGCTCGCCTCGTCGAAATCCGGGTCCGCGACACGGCGGTGCATGATGCCCGCACCGACCGTCAGGATCATTTCGGCAAGCTCGGCGCGCGACTCGGCTTGGTCGGGGCGGGGGGCAAGGCCGGTCAGCGACAGGATCAACGCCTGCTTTACCCGGCGATTGATGCCGTGCGCGATCGCCTTGATCCGGTCGTTGCGCGCCGCCTCGGCGATGATCTCCGGCATCAATTGCCGCGACTCGATATCCCTGCCGCACTGCAAAAACATGCGCAGCCACGCGCGGATTGCGTCGACATTGCCGGTTTCGACCGCCTGCTCGATCTCGGCCTCGTGCAGGAAGGTCGCGAGGTCGGTTTCGACGATCGCGGCGACGATCGCCTCCTTGTCGGCGAAGTCGCGGTAGATTTGCCCGACCTTGATCCCCGAAACCGCCGCGATCTGCGCGACTCCGGTGCCGTGAAAGCCGTGTTCGGCGAACAACGTCCGCGCCACCGACACCAGCTTTTTGCGGCGCTCCGTTGCTTTACTCGCCCGGCATGCTGCCCCGCACTGCAACAAATTCACGTCCGATTCACCTGTAACCTCTTGCCACTTTCCGCCGGCCGGCGTACGCGCCGCCAATGTGTGAGTGATCGATCACTCACGTTTAGCACATCCGTCGAGGACGTTCATGAAAAATCGCATGGCCCCATTGGCACTGGCGCTCATCCTTTCGGCCTGTGGCGGGGGCGGTGGCGAACAGCAACCGCAACAGGGCGCGCCGCAGGGGCCGCCACAGGTCGGCTTCGTGACCGTACAGGCGCAGCCGGTGACGCTGACGACCCAGTTGCCGGGCCGTACCGCACCCTATGAGACGTCCGACGTCCGGCCGCAGGTCAACGGCCTGATCCTCGCCCGGCTGTTCCAGGAGGGCGATTATGTCCGCCAGGGTCAGCCGCTGTATCGCATCGATCCGTCGCCCTATCAGGCGGCGGTGGCGAGCGCGCGTGCCGCTTTGTCGCGGGCGCAGGCGTCGATCGCGTCCACCCGCAACCTCGCCCGCCGCTATGGCGAGCTGGTCAAGATCAATGCGATCAGCCGGCAGGAATATGAGAACGCGGTGACGGGCGCGCAGCAGGCCGAGGCCGACATCGCCGCGCAACAGGCCGCGCTGCGCCAGGCGCAGATCGACCTGTCGCGCACGACCATCAAGGCGCCGATCTCGGGCCGGATCGGTCGGTCGGTCTATACCACCGGCGCGCTGGTATCGGCGGCGCAGACCGAGGCGCTGACCACCATCCAGCGGCTCGACCCGATCTATGTCGATATCCAGCAGTCGAGCGCCGACCTGTTGAAGCTGCGCCAGCAGATCATCGACGGCGACCTGTCGCGTGGGAGCGGTGCGGCGCGCGTCCGGCTGAGGCTGGAGGATGGCAGCACCTATCCGATCGAGGGGACGTTGAAGTTCACCGACGTGACCGTCGATCCGGCGACAGGGACGCAGGCGATCCGGGCGGTCTTCGCCAACCCGCGCGGGCTGTTGCTGCCGGGCATGTATGTCCGCGCCGAACTGGTCGAGGGGACTAGGGCGAATGGCATCCTCGTGCCGCAGCGCGCGGTGACCCGCGATCCCAAGGGCGTGGCGACGGTGCTGGTGATCGGCGGCGACGGCAAGCTCGCGCCGCGCACGCTGACCACCGAGCGCACCGTCGGCGACGCATGGCTGGTGACCGGCGGGTTGCAGGCCGGCGACCGAGTGGTCGTCGAAGGCGCGCAGATGCTCCAGCCGGGCACCCCGGTGCAGGGCTACCAATGGAACCCGCAGACCGCCGGCGCGGCACCCAAGGGCGCTGCCCCCGGTGCCGCCGGCGGTCCGCAGGCACAGGCGAAGTAACCGCTGATGTCCCGCTATTTCATCGACAGGCCCATCTTCGCATGGGTCATCGCCATCGTCATGATGCTGGCCGGCGCGATCGCGATCCGTAGCCTGCCCATCGCGCAGTTCCCCGAAATCGCACCGCCCGCGGTCGCGATCACCGCCACCTATCCGGGTGCCGATGCGGAGACGCTGGAGCGCACGACGACCCAGATCATCGAACAGCAGCTGCGCGGTATCGATAATCTGCGCTATTTCTCGTCCTCGTCCTCCTCGGCAGGGACGGTGACGATCACGCTGACGTTCGAACAGGGCACCGATCCCGACATCGCGCAGGTGCAGGTCCAGAACAAGCTGCAGGCGGCGACCCCGCTCTTGCCGCAGGAGGTTCAGCGGCAGGGGATTCAGGTCACCAAGTCCGCCGCCAGCTTCCTGCTGGTCGTCGGTCTCGTGTCGACCGACGGATCGCACAATAACAACGACCTGTCCGACATGGTCGTGTCGCAGTTCCAGGACCCGATCAGCCGCGTCACCGGCGTCGGCGAATTGCAGGTATTCGGTGCGCAATATGCGATGCGCATCTGGGTCGATCCGCTGAAGCTCAACAGCTATCAGCTGACTGTCGGCGATGTGACCGCGGCGGTACAGGCACAGAACGCGCAGGTTTCCGCCGGGCAGATCGGCGCGCTGCCGGCGCCCAAGGAGCAGATGCTGAACGCCACGGTCAGCGTCCAGTCGCGGCTGCAAACCCCCGAACAATTCGCCAATATCCGGCTGAAGACCAATGCCGACGGCGCGGTGGTCCGGCTGGGCGATGTCGCGCGAGTCGAGATCGGCGCGGAGAATTACGGCTTCGACGTGCAGTATAACGGCCGTCCGGCATCGGGCTTCGGCGTCCGGCTGGCAGCGGGCGCCAACGCGCTCGATACGGTCGAACTGGTCAAGGAGCGCGCGCAGGAAATCGGCCGCACGCTGCCGAGCGATGTCAAGGTCATCTATCCGTACGACACGACGCCGTTCGTCCGCCTGTCGGTCGAACAGGTCATTCACACGCTGATCGAGGCGGTTGTCCTCGTCTTCCTCGTCATGTTCCTGTTCCTGCAGAACTGGCGGGCGACGATCATCCCGACCATCGCCGTGCCGGTGGTGCTGCTCGGCACCTTCGCGGTCATGGCGGTCGCGGGGTTCACCATCAACACGCTGACGCTGTTCGGCATGGTGCTGGCGATCGGCCTGCTGGTCGACGACGCGATCGTCGTCGTCGAAAACGTCGAACGTCTGATCCAGACCGAGGGGCTGTCGCCGAAGGAAGCCGCGCGCAAGTCGATGGACGAGATCACCGGCGCGCTGGTCGGCATCGGCCTCGTCCTGTCGGCGGTGTTCCTGCCGATGGCGTTCTTCGGCGGGTCGACGGGCGTCATCTATCGCCAGTTCTCGATCACGATCGTGTCGGCAATGGTGCTGTCGGTGATGGTCGCGCTGATCCTCACGCCGGCACTGTGCGCGACGATCCTGAAACCGCATGATCCGCACAAGCTGGAACATGGCAAGGGTCCGCTCGCGCGCTTCTTCCGCTGGTTCAACGACCGGTTCGAACGCGGCCAGCACAAATATGAAGGCGGCGTCCGGCGCACCACGCGCAACTGGAAACGCTCGATGCTGGTCTATCTGCTGATCGTCGGCGGCATGGTGTTCGTGTTCACGCGCCTGCCCTCGGGCTTCCTGCCCGACGAGGATCAGGGGACGGTACTGGCATTGGTGCAGGGCCCGGCAGGGTCGACCAGCAGCCGTACCGAAAAGGGCCTGAACCTGGTGCGCGACCATTTCCTGAAGCAGGAAAGCGGCAACGTCGCGGGCGTGTTCACGATCAACGGGTTCAGCTTTGCGGGACAGGGGCAGAATGCCGGTCTGGTTTTCGTCAACCTGAAGCCGTGGGAAGAACGCAGCGGCGCCGAGAACAAGGCGCAGGCGATCGTCGGTCGCGCGATGGGCACGTTCGCAGGGTATAAGGACGGGCTCATCTTTGCCCTTGTCCCGCCTGCGGTGCAGGAACTGGGCAACGCCACCGGCTTCGATGCGCAGCTGGTCGATACCGGCGGCATCGGGCACGACCGGCTGCTCCAGGTGCGCAACATGATGCTCGGCATGGCGGCACAGGACGGTCGCGTGGCGCAGGTGCGGCCGCTCAGCCTCGACGATGCGCCGCAGCTGAAAGTCAATATCGACGAGGACAAGGCACGTGCGCTGGGGCTCGACCTCGCCGACGTCAACTCGACGATTTCGACCGCATGGGGCGGCGGCTATATCAACGACTTCATCGACCGGGGACGCGTCAAGCGGGTCTATATCCAGGCCGATACCCCGTACCGCCTCAGCCCAGAGGATGTCGGCGACCTGTATGTCCGGAATGCAACCGGACAGATGGTGCCGTTCACTGCCTTCTCGACGCTCGACTGGGTCAATGCACCGGTGCAGCTGACCCGCTATAACGGACAGTCGGCGATGCAGCTGCAAGGGTCGCCCGGACCGGGGCTGAGCACCGGTGCGGCGATGGAGGCGATGCAGGAAATCCATGCCAAGCTGCCGCCGGGCACCGCGCTCGAATGGACCGGGCTGTCGTATGAAGAACGCCTGTCGGGTGGGCAGGCGCCGGCGCTGTACGGGCTGTCGCTGCTGATCGTGTTCCTGTGCCTTGCCGCCCTGTACGAAAGCTGGTCGGTTCCGATCTCGGTCATGCTGGTGGTGCCGCTCGGCATTCTCGGTGCGCTGCTGGCGGCGTGGCTGACGGGGTTGAACAACGACATCTATCTGCAGGTCGGCCTCATCACCACGATCGGCGTGTCGGCGAAGAACGCGATCCTGATCGTCGAATTCGCCG
This sequence comes from Sphingomonas sp. SAFR-052, assembly GCF_051965015.1. Classification (NCBI taxonomy): domain Bacteria; kingdom Pseudomonadati; phylum Pseudomonadota; class Alphaproteobacteria; order Sphingomonadales; family Sphingomonadaceae; genus Sphingomonas; species Sphingomonas sp. SAFR-052. Next base: position 262,468 of record NZ_JBQCMO010000001.1, read on the forward strand.
AGGAGCGGATGGGCGACGGCATGGGTCCGGTCGAGGCGGCGGTGGAGGCGGCGCGGCTGCGCCTGCGCCCCATCCTGATGACCTCGCTCGCCTTCGTCTTCGGTGTGCTGCCGCTGGCGCTGTCGACCGGGGCGGGGGCCGGCGGGCAGAATGCGATCGGTCGCGCGGTGGTCGGCGGCATGTTGTCGGCGACGATCCTCGCCATCTTCTTCGTGCCGATGTTCTTCGTCGTCGTCCTGCGCCTGTTCGGCCATGGCGGCAGCGACAAGGACACCCCGTCCGCCAACCGGGACATGGAACCCGAAGGCGGCAACCGGTCCTCCGACGGCGGTGAACCTGCGCCGCAGGGGGCATGACCATGAGCAACATGATGACGCTGCGTAGCCTGATCCTCCTTGCCGCCACGACCGCGCTGGCGGGGTGCAACCTTGCGCCCAAGAACGTGCGGCCCGAGGGGGCGATCCCGCTGACGTTGCCGCAGGGCGGGGCCTATCCGCCGCTGGGTGCCGAACAGGCGGACGTGACCGCGATCGCCTATCGCGAATTCTTTACTGACCCGCGGTTGCAGGCGGTGATCGCGACCGCGCTGGAGAATAATCGCGACTACCGGGTGACGGCCGCCAATGTGCTGGTCGCGCGCGCGCAATATCGCGTAACTCGCGCGAGCCAGGTGCCGACGACCTCCGCCAATGGTGGTGTCACCTATACCAACAACCCGTTCGGTGCGCTGGGCGGGGCAGGGGGTGCCGGCGGACAGGCGGGTGGCGCGGGCGGGGTGCCGGCGCAAACCGGCAACCTCGAAATCTATCAGGCATCGGTCGGCTTCTCCGCGTTCGAACTCGACCTGTTCGGTCGGGTCCGCAACCAGAGCCAGGCCGCGCTCCAGGAATATTTCGCGACCGAGGAAGCACAGCGGGCAGCGCGGATATCGCTGGTCGGCGAAGTCGCGACGGCATGGCTGACCATGGCCGCCGATCAGGACCAGTTGCGGCTGTCGCGCGAGACGCTGACCAGTTTCGGGCGGACGCTCGAGCTGACGCGTGCACAGTTCCGTGTCGGCGTCATTTCCGAACTGGAGGTGCAGCAGGCCGAGACCAGCTATCAGCAGGCACGCAACGACATCGCTGCGCTGACTGCACAGATCGCGCAGGACCAGAATGCGATCAACCTGCTGGCCGGCACGACCATTCCCGTCGAGCAACTTCCGTCCGAACTGGGCGAGCGCGATCCGGTGATCGGCAATCTGCCGACCGGCGTGTCGTCGGCGGTACTGTTGCGCCGCCCGGACGTGTTGCAGGCCGAACGCCGCCTTTATGCCGCCAACGCCAATATCGGCGCGGCGCGGGCGGCACTGTTCCCGACCATCTCGCTGACCGCGACGCTCGGCACGATCAGCACGGCGCTCGGCGGGCTGTTCGGGGCGGGGACCCAGAACTTCTCGATCTCGCCCGCCGCCACCCTGCCGCTGTTCGACGGCGGCCAGCGGCGCGGCAATGTCGAGGTCGCCCGCGCGCAGCAGCTGGCTGCGGTCGCGACCTATGAAGGTACGCTCCAGACTGCGTTCCGTGAGGTCGCCGACGCGCTGGCGACGCGCGGCACGATCGACGAACAGCTGTCGGCACAGATCGCCCGGGCGCAGGCGGCGACGACGGCGGTCCGCCTCTCCGACGCCCGCTATCGCGCCGGGATCGACTCGTTCCTCAACACGCTCGATGCGCAGCGCACCAGCTATGCCGCGCGACAGACGCTGGTCCAGACGCGCCTCGCCCGCGCGACCAACCTGGTGACGCTGTACCGAACGCTCGGGGGCGGACTGAACTGACCCCCCCTTGCATCGCCCGCCGATCGGCATATGCTCTCCGGTATAACATAAAGGAGAGGAACGATGAATCCGATCGAACCGGGCGATGCCGCGGGCGAAAAGAGCATGGTGATCCTGCAGAGCCTGCTGTGCCTGCTGCGCGAAAAGAACCTGTTGTCGCGCGCCGATATCGAGGAACTGGCCGCCAAGGTCGCCCGCCGCGCCGCCGAACATGATCGCGATCCGCTGCCGTGCCAGTCGGATGCGGTGGTCGCCGCTGCCAGCGAGATGAACCGGCTGGGCGCCTATATCGGTGGCCGCTATGGCGGGAAGCACCGTCGCATCTGACGCTGCGCCCGGCGGTGTAATCACCACGTCAGAATTCGAAGCAACAGGCATCTCTCGCAGCCGTCATGCGTTAAGGGCAGGTCCGGTTGCACCGGGCGAGTTAGAATGGGCGGCAAACGCCCCATGAGAGGTTGTCGTGTCGTTGATCGGACCGGACGAAATGTCCTATTTTGTGCGCCGTGCGGAACAACAGTTGGAACTGGCCCAGCAGGCCGACCATGAACAGGTTGTGCATGCGCATTATGAACTGGCAAACCTGTATCTCGACAAAGCTTATGCAGATCGCGGGGCGGTTGTCGAGGTCGGCGCCGCTGCTGCCTGATCGTTCGTTGGCGGTGTGGTCGGCGGGTCGTTAGTTGTTGCCTTCGGGTTAGGAGGCGCGGCGACCACGGCGCTGTCCTCTCAGTATGGCGCCGCCTTCGACGGTTGTGCGCCGCCCTAAACTTTGCCGTTCCGGCAAAGACGAGAACGCTGCCAGAACCATTCTACCGTGTCCCCGCGAAGGCGACTGTCGGATGCGTAAGCCGTTGTTGCTCTGGGTTCTCGACCCCCGCCTTCGCAGCGGTGCGGACAGGTCCGGATGGTTTGCGGCGAATTTCTACAACGGTCTCGTTTTCGCAAAACTTTCGCGACAGTTAGATCTTCAATCGCAACTTCGTTGTAGCCCGGCGGAGACCGGGGGCCAGTTGGCAAGGCTTTCCGTAAGCTACGGACGTCCCGCAACTGGGGCCCGGCCTTCGCCGGGGTACCGGGAATGCGGTTGGTAAGGTCCCGCCAAGGCTCGAATATCCCTGTGATAGAGTGCCGCAGGCGTTGCCATCCGGCTCAGCCTTCGCTGGGGTGGCGGTTCTGACCAGACAGACCAGACTTAAGCCGACGATCTGACCGGGTCCTACCCTTCAACCAGCATCAATCGACGTAGTCAATTCAACTGTGCAGGTTGGGTCAGCGTTGGCCGGTCGCCTATTCCCCCTGCTGGTTCGCCATCGCGCCGTCGTCGACCTCCGCATCGTCCGCCGCCTTTTCCTCGCCGCGCGTCGAGCGCGAGGTCATGCCGGTCGCGGAGGCGTCGTCGAGGACCTGCTGGTCGGGCTCGATCGGCGGGGGCGGGGGGAGTTCCTCGGCGGGAGCGACTGCGCTCAGATTTTTGGTTACCGGCGGTGCGGCTTCGTAATTCTCCTCGGGCAGCGGCGTCGGCGGCGGCGATTCCTCGTCGAACGCGCTGTTTTCGATCGGGGCCTCGTCGACATTCTCGTTCGAACAGGCCGCAAGGCCGGTCGCCAGCAACAGGCCGCTGCCGGCCAGCAGCGCTACGCGCCATCCGCTCTTCATCGTCATCCCCCTTATCGTGCCGCCAACTGGCTGGCCTCGGCGCGCGCGGCGATCTTGTTCGCCAGCACGCCGTCCCATTTATACGGATCCTCGCGGAAGCTCATCGTGCCGTTGGGCGTCGCGAAGGCCGTCCAGTAAAGCAGATAGACCTTCACCGGATCGGCGACCTTGGCACGCACCGTCTTGCCCAACGCCAGCGTCGTGTCGATCTGTTCCGCCGGCCATTCTGGCGTCGTGCGCAGCAGCAGCCGCGCGAGGTCCTCGGGCTTTTCGAGGCGGACGCAGCCATGGCTGGCCAGCCGGTCGAAATTGGCGAAGCCCGACTGGACCGGCGTATCGTGCAGATAGACCGCGAACGGATTGTCGAAATCGAACTTGAACCGGCCGAGCGCGCTGCGTTCCGACGCCTGTTGCAGACGACGGCCACCGCCCTCGGTCTCGATCACGCGGAAGCCGTTGCGTTTCAGATAACCGGGATTGGCGCGTTCCTTCGGCCACAATTCCTTGTCAGCAATCGACGACGGCACGTTCCATGGCGGATTGAGCACGATCGAATGGATCGTCGAAGTCAGCATCGGCGTCTCGTCGCCCGGCCGCCCGGTCACCGCCTTCATTGAGGTCACCGGCTGGTCGCCGTCGAACACGGTCAGCACGGCGGCGGCGATGTTCACCTGGATGCGGTTCTTTTCCAGCTCGGTCGGCAGCCAGCGCCACCGTTCCATGTTCGCCTTGATCTGCTTGATCCGCTCTCCGACCGGGACGTTCAGCGAGGCAATGGTCTGCGCGCCGACCTGTCCGGCGGGGTTCAGGCCGTAGCGGCGCTGCGCACGACGGACCGCATCGAGTAGCGACTGGTCGAACGTGTCGCCGCTCGCGGACAATTCGGGATCCTCGAGCGCCAGCCGCTTGCGTAGTGCCGCGACCTGCGGCCCGCGGCCGCCCATGCGCAGTTCGGAGCCGGCGGCGACGGTCGGCCAGCCGCCATTGGCGGCGATCTTGCGATAGCGGGCGAGGCCGGTAACGAGGGTGTCGTACCCGGCATAGGGCGGCGGCAGCGAGGCGACCCATGCCGCAAGACGATCTTTCGCCACGGCGTCCCGGAAGGCGGGCAGCGGGTCGTAGGATTGCGGCCGCATCGCCCAATCCTTCTGGAAATCGGCACTGTCGAGCCGCCCGGCGCGCACCGCATGGGCATGGTCGAGCGCGGCCTGGACCAGCGCCGGTCCGGAGAGGGCACCGAGCAACGGTTCGCGGTCCTTCAGCCCCTGCGCCACGGCATCGCGCGCGAGCAGCCGTGCGAGTTCGCTTTCCTGAGCTGCGGTCAGCGTCGGCAGCGGCAGCGGCGCCGGGATCGGCTGCACCATCGGCGTGGTCGTCGGGACAGTCGGCACGACCGGCGGCGGCAGCACCTGTGCCGATACGCTGCCGGCAAGGGTCAGGCCAGCGCCGGCGAGCAGAGCACGCCGCAGCGTGGCGGCGAAACGGAGGCGGTGTTCGGTAATCGCTTTCATCCCAGACTCTTTTGGTACGGCGGGCGTCCTATACGGATTCCAACCTGCCGCACGATGAACCGTTCCCCTTTGTTGCCTTGTTACCACAAGGCGGGACCGGTTTCGAACCCCTAAGCGATCAGGAAAGATGCCGCTTGTCCAGTTTGCGGGCGAGGGTGCGGCGATGCATGCCCAGCCGCCGTGCCGCTTCGGAAATGTTGAAGCCGGTATCGGCCAGCGTCTGATGGATATGTTCCCATTCCAGCGTCTTGATCGATGTCGGCGCGGCGGTCAGGTCGGCCTCGATATTGCCCTCCACCTTGGCGAAGGCGGCCTCGATTTCATCGGTGTTGGCCGGCTTGGTCAGATAGTTGGTCGCACCCAGCTTGATCGCCTCTACCGCCGTGGCGATGCTGGCGAAGCCGGTCAGGACGACGATACGCAACGTCGGGTCGATCGCCGACAGTGCGGAGACGCAGGCGAGGCCCGACGCGCCGCCCAACCGCAGGTCGACGACGGCATATTCGGGTTCGAACCGGCGCGCGACATCGTCCAGCCGATCGGGGCCGTCGATCACCTCGACCGCATAGCCGCGGCGTTCGAACGAGCGGCACAGCGTCCGGGCAAAGGTCGCGTCATCCTCGACGATCAGCAGGCGACGGTCGGTCATTTCGTCTTCTCCAGCGCCAGCGACTCGATCGGCAGGAGCAGCGTCGTCTCCGCGCCGCCGCCGTCGCGGTTCACCGCCTCGATCGTGCCCCCCAGCGGCCGGAGCACGTTGGTGGCGAGATAGAGGCCCAAGCCGGCACCCTGCCGGTCCTTGCTGGTATTATAGGGTTTGCCGAGGCTGGAGAGAATGCGGTCGGCAAAGCCGTTGCCGTCGTCGCGCACCGTCAGCCGCAGCATCGCCCCGTCGCGGAGCGCTATCAGCGCGATGTCGCGCCCGCCCGCCTCGACCGCATTGTCGAGCAGGTTGGTCAGCGCCTGCGCCAGCGCACGGTCGGCGACGATCGGCACGTCGGGACCCAGGCGGTCCTCGAACGCCGCGCGCATGGGATCGCTGCCACGCCAACGGTCGAGCGTGTCGGTCAGGAAGGTGCGCAGCGTGGTCCGGGTCGGCGCCTCGCCCTTCACCTCGCCGGCGGCGAACAGGATGCCCGACACGATCTCCTTGCAGCGCGCAACCTCGGCGCGCATGTCGTCGACCTCGGCGGCGAAGCGCGGGTTGCGGCGGATCGCGGGCTCGTTCTTCCAGTCGCCAAGCAGCACCGAGATCGAGGAGAGCGGCGTGCCCAGTTCATGCGCCGCCCCGCTGGCGAGCAGGCCCATCCGCACGATATGCTCCTCCTCGACCGCGCGCTGATGCAGTTGCGCCACCTTGGTATCGCGGTCGCGCAGATTGGCGGCGATCCGCGTGACGAATGCGACCAGCAGCGTCGCCGCCAGCACGAAATTGATCCAGTTGCCGAGCAGGAAGGCTTCCGACAGGCTGCTGGCATAGGCGGGCGGTAGTTGCAGCGGGCGATGGAACGGCCCGAGCAGCGCGAAGGCGGCGCTGGTTATCGCGACCAGCGCCCAGCTCGACCAGACCTTCAGCAGGATCGCGCCGATCACGACCTGCAACAGATAAAGCGAGACGAACGGGTTGCGCGCCCCGCCCGACAGATAGAGTTGCGCGGTGAGCGCCGCGACGTCGAGGACCAGCGCCGCGAACAGCGGCAGGTTGGTGTCGCTCCACCGCGAGCGGCGGGCGAGGGTGGCGAGGTTGAGCAGCACCAGTGCCGCCAGCACGCTGGCCATCGGCACGAGGGGCAGGCGGATGCCGAGCAGCCCGTCGACGACGAGGATCGTCGCCAGCTGACCACCGACCGCCAGCCAGCGCAGCTGGACCAGCAGCAGCATGTTGCGGCCGACCCCCTCGGCCGGCGGCGCATACTGGACGGGCGAGGCGGCGGGCTGCATCGGGCGCATGTTACGCCCGTTTGTTCGGCCGCGCGACAAACCATGTCATGCCCGCAAGCAGCGCGGCGAGCCCGAACCACGTCAGTGCATAGACCAGATGGTTGTTGCGGAAGGTGACCACCGTCAGCCCGCCGCGTGGCCACACCGTGCCGGGCGTCGCGGCGGCATCGATGAAATAGGGCGCGACATTCGTCAGGCCGCGTTTGGCGGCGATCGCCGCGACGTCACGCGAATACCAGCGATCGACCGCGGGATCGTTGCTGCGCAGGAAGCCGCCGCCCGGTTCGGACAGGCGCAGCAGACCGCGGACGGTGACGGTACCCGATGGCGCCGGCACCTTGCCGCGCTGTTCAGGCGGCACGAAGCCGCGATTGACGAGGACGGTGAAGCGCCCGGCATCGAGCGGGGTCAGCACCCAGAAACCGCCGCCAAGCGCGGTGGCTGCCTGGGTATAGCTATCGGAGTTGATTCGGTAGCGGCCGGTGACGATGACCGGTCGATAGACGTCATTGGTCGAAATCGCGTCCCATGCCGCGGGCGGCGGGGCGGGGACGGGGGGCGAGCGCAGCATCGTTTCGGTCCGCTGGATCAGGTCCAGCTTCCACGTCCGACGCTGCAACTGCCATACCCCCAGCGCGAGGAGGCCGGCGATGACGCATCCGATCAGCGTGAGCGTCAGGATGCGTCGCATGGCCCCCGGCCGGCTCACATCGTGCTCATTTCCCCGGACATCTGCGGCATCATGTTCAGGTTCATGTGGTACATGACCCATAGCGAGCCCGACAGCACGATGACCACGAGGATGGCGGTGAAGATCAACGCCATCAGCGTCCAGCCATTCTCCGACTTCGTATTCATGTGCAGGAAGTAGATCATGTGGACGACGATCTGCACGATCGCGCAGATCATCACGATGCCGGCGGTGATCCGGGTATCGGCAAAGGCGTTGGTCATGACCAGCGCGAAGGGGATCGCGGTCAGGACGACCGACAGCAGGAAGCCGATGACATATTCGCGGCGCGAGCCGTGCGCGGGCGCATCGCCGTGGCCGCCATGGCCATGTCCGTGCGCATCATGATGTGCGTGGCCGGCCATTACAGCACTCCCAGCAGATAGACGAAGGTGAAGACGCCGATCCAGACGACGTCGAGGAAGTGCCAAAACAGCGACAGGCACATCAGGCGGCGCATGTTGGCGGCGCCCAGCCCGAAATTGGCGACCTGTACCATCAGCGTCACCAGCCAGACGATGCCGAAGGTGACGTGCAGGCCGTGGGTACCGACCAGCGTGAAGAAGCTGGACAGGAACGCGCTACGCTGCGGCCCGGCACCTTCGTGGATCAGGTGGCTGAACTCGTAGAGTTCAATGCCGAGGAAGCACAGGCCGAACAGGCCGGTGATGGCGAGCCAGCGCAGCGTCGCTGCCTTCTTGCCCTCTTCGGCGGCAATCATGGCGAAGCCGTAGGTGATCGACGAGAACAGCAGCATCGCGGTATTGAGCGCGACGAGCGGCAGATCGAACAGCTCCTTGGCGTCCGGGCCACCCGCGGTGCTGCCCGAATAGACGCCATAGGAAGCGAAGAGCATGGCGAAGATGAGACAGTCGCTCATCAGGTAGAGCCAGAAGCCGAGCATCGTGCTCGACCCGGCTTCATGCTCATGCTCCTCCGCGAGATGGAAGGCGCGCTCGGACGCGCCTGCGGGGACTTGAACCGACGAACCCATAATCCTTACGCCCCCGCGGCTTGGAGGTCGGCGGTCCGCCGACGCTCCGTCTCGATGACTTCCTCGACCGGAATGTGGAAGTCGCGCTTGTAGTTGAAGGTGTGGAAGATCGCGACGCCGATCACCGCGACGAACGACAGCGCCGCCAGCCACCAGATGTACCAGACCATCGCCAGACCGAAGACGGTGGACACGCCCGCGATCACGATGCCGGCCCAGGTGTTGCTCGGCATATGAATCGGCTGGAAGCCTTCCGTCGGCCGCGCGTACTTATGGCTCTTCATGTCGTACCAAGCGTCCATGTCGTGGACGACGGGCGTGAACGCGAAGTTATAGTCCGGCGGCGGCGACGAGGTCGCCCATTCGAGGCTGCGGCCGTCCCACGGATCGCCGGTGACGTCGCGCAGCTTGTCGCGGTTCAGGATGCTGACGGCGATCTGGATGAGGAAGGCGGCGATGCCGACCGCGATGATCGCGGCACCCACGGCGGCGATGACGAACCAGATCTGCAGGCTCGGATCGTCGAAGTGGCGCAGGCGCCGGGTAATGCCCATCAGGCCCAGCACGTAGAGCGGGGTGAAGGCGACCCAGAAGCCGACGAACCAGCACCAGAAGCTGACCAGGCCCCAGGTGCGGTCGAGCTTGAACCCAAACGCCTTGGGGAACCAGTAGTTGATGCCGGCAAAGGTACCGAACACCACCGCGCCGATGATGACGTTGTGGAAGTGCGCTACGAGGAACAACGAGTTGTGCAGCACGAAGTCGGCGGGAGGCACCGCGAGCAGCACGCCGGTCATGCCACCGATGGTGAAGGTCAGCATGAAGGCGATCGCCCACATCATCGGCAGTTCGTAGCGGATCCGGCCGCGATACATGGTGAACAGCCAGTTGAAGATCTTCGCACCCGTCGGGATCGAGATGATCATCGTCGTGATGCCGAAGAACGAGTTGACGCTCGCCCCCGACCCCATGGTGAAGAAGTGGTGCAGCCACACCAGGTACGACAGGATGGTGATGACCAGCAGCGCGTAGACCATCGACGTATAGCCGAACAGCCGCTTGCTCGAGAAGGTCGACACGACTTCGGAGAACACGCCGAACACCGGCAGCACCAGGATGTAGACCTCCGGGTGGCCCCAGATCCAGATCATGTTCACATACATCATCGGGTTGCCGCCCAATGTGTTCGTGAAGAAGTTGGTACCGACATAGCGGTCGAGCGACAGCATGGCGAGCACGGCGGTCAGGACCGGGAAGGCGGCGACGATCAGGATGTTGGTGACCAGCGCCGACCAGGTGAAGATCGGCATCTTCATCAGGCCCATGCCGGGCGCGCGCATCTTGACGATGGTCGCGATCAGGTTGACGCCCGACAACAAGGTACCGACGCCCGCCAGCTGGAGCGCCCAGATATAATAGTCGACGCCGACGTCGGGTGAATAATCCAGCCCCGACAGCGGCGCGAACGCCAGCCAGCCGGTGCGGGCGAATTCGCCGACGAACAGGCTGGCCATCACGATCACGACGCCCGACGCGGTCATCCAGAAGCTGAAATTGTTCAGGAACGGGAAGGACACGTCGCGCGCGCCGATCTGCAGCGGAACGATATAGTTCATCAGACCGGTGACGAACGGCATCGCCACGAAGAAGATCATGATTACGCCGTGCGCGGTGAACACCTGATCATAGTGATGGGCGTTCAGGAACCCTTCGTTCTGGCCGAAGGCGATCGCCTGCTGGCTACGCATCATGATCGCGTCGGCGAAGCCGCGCAGCAGCATGACGATGCCGAGGATCATGTACATGATCCCGATCTTCTTGTGATCGACCGTGGTGAACCACTCTTTCCAGAGATAGCCCCACAGTTTGAAATAGGTCAGCGCCGCCAACACCGCCGCGCCGCCGATGGCGACCGCAATGAAGGTCATGACGATGATCGGTTCGTGGATCGGGAAGCTTTCGATCGTCAGGCGACCGAAGATCAGCTTGGTAAGGGTATCGGACATGATGTGTCTCAGCCTTGCGCCGAAGCGGGGCGGCCCGGGATCGCGCGCGGCGCGAGGCGGGTCATGTTACGGTTGGCATCGCTGCCGGGATCGGCGGCGCCGGGAGCGGCCTTCGGACCCTGCGGCGCGTCGCCGCTGCTGTGCGGGCTGACGCCATATTCGGACGGCGCCTTTTCCAGTGCGCCCTTGGTGCGTTCGCCTTGCTGGGGCAGGCGGCTGTTCACCGCCGAGCCATGGCCGCCACCATGCTGCATGCTTTCGGTCATGCACGGCGTGCCGGGTTTTACGCACATCTGGACGATGCGGGTGAACAGGCCCTGTTCGACGCCGGCAAAGCCCATCGGTGGCACCTTTTCACTGGGCTTTTCCAGTTCGAGATAGCGCGCGGTGTCGAGCCGGTTCGGCATCGCCTTCACCCCCGCCACGAACCGGTCGAAGCCGGCGGTGTCGGTGCTGGTGGTCTTGAAGTTCATATAGGAGAAGCCGGCGCCGCTGTAATGTGCCGACATGCCCTCATAGGTGCCCGGCTTGTTCATCACGGCGTGGAGCTTCGTCTCCATGCCCGGCATCGTGTAGATCATGCCGGCCATCGCAGGCACGTAGAAGGTGTTCATCACCGACGACGACGACAGGCGGAAACTGACCTGGCGATCGACCGGCAGGACCAGCCGGTTGACGGTCGCAATGCCCTGTTCCGGATAGATGAACAGCCATTTCCAGTCGAGCGAAACGACCTGGATTTCCAGCGGCTTCTGGTTTGCCGGCACCGGCTTGCCCGACGAAATCTGCCCGATCGGGCGATAGGGATCGAGCAGGTGGGTGCTGATCCAGGTCAGCGCGCCGAGCGCGATGACGATCAGCAGCGGACCCGACCAGATGACCAGTTCGAGCGCGGTCGAATGGTCCCAGTTCGGCTTGTACGTCGCCTTTTCGTTGGTCGCGCGGTATTTCCACGCGAACCAGACGGTCAGCGCCATCACCGGGATGATGATGAGCAGCATCAGGCCGACCGAGATCATCAGGACGTCGGCTTGCTGGCGCGCGACGTCGCCGGCGGGATTGAGCACGACCATGTCGCACCCACCGACCAGCGGCAGGGCCGCAAGAGGCAGGAGCGAACGCAGTGGCCGTTGCCACGGAAGCGAGCGGGGCAGGATCATGCGCGCGACCTATGCCGAGCGATGCTGCACTGCGATAGGACATTTTGTCCTATCCCCGCGTTTGGTGCATTGCGATAACGGGCGCACATTCAGTCTACCCGCGCGTCCATCCGCGCAACGTTTGGAGTCCCTATGGCCGAGGCCTTCGTCCATTCTAAAGAGATCGAGGCCGATGCCCGGGCCGTCAACACGTCGCCCAATGGCGAGGCGCAGATCAGCGTCCAGTCCGAAGAGATCGCGATCGGCGTTATCATCGGGCGTACGTCGGAATTCTTCGACTTCTTCGTCTATGCGATCGCTTCGGTCATCGTGTTCCCGCAGCTGGTCTTCCCCTATGTCGACCGGCTGACCGGCACGCTCTATTCGTTCGCACTGTTCCCGCTGGCGTTCTTCGCACGTCCGCTCGGTACGCTGTTGTTCATGTGGATCGACCGCCGCCACGGGCGCGGGACGAAGCTGACCATCGCGTTGTTCCTGCTCGGCACCGCGACGGTGGCCATGGGCTTCCTGCCCAGCTACGCGCAGGCCGGGGCATGGTCGGCGATCCTGTTGTCGGCACTGCGCATCCTGCAGGGGATTGCGCTTGGCGGCGCGTGGGACGGGCTCGCCTCGCTGCTGGCGCTGAACGTGCCGCAGGACCGGCGTGGCTGGTATGCGATGATCCCGCAGCTGGGCGCGCCGCTCGGCCTGATGGTCGCTAGCGCGCTGTTCGCCTTCTTCACTGCCTATATGAGTGCCGAGGATTTCATCAGCTGGGGCTGGCGATATCCGTTCTTCGTCGCCTTTGCACTGAACGTCGTCGCGCTGTTCGCGCGGCTGCGCATCGTCGTGACGCCCGAATATACGGCGCTGTTCGAGAATCGCGAGCTGAAGGCATCGCCGGTGCTGCCGACTGTCGGCCGCGAATGGAAGACGATCGCGATCGGCGCGCTGGTGCCGCTGGCCAGCTTCGCGCTGTTCCACATGGTCACGGTGTTCCCGTTGTCGTGGATCCTGCTGTTCACCGAACAGGAGATTGCCCGCTTCCTGTGGATCGAGACCGCCTGCGCGATCTTCTTCATCTTCGCGATCATCATTTCGGGCGTACTCGCCGACCATGTCGGTCGCCGGACGCTGCTTGGCATCGGGGCGGTCGCGATCGCGCTGTTCTCGGGCCTTGCGCCGCTGCTGCTGAACGGCGGTGACGCGGGCGAGATCGCGTTCATGATTACCGGCTTTATCCTGCTCGGCCTGTCGTTCGGCCAGTCGTCGGGGACAGTCGCGTCGAACTTCGCCAAGGATTCGCGCTATACCGGTGCTGCGCTGACCTCGGACCTCGCCTGGTTGTTCGGGGCGGGCTTCGCGCCGCTGGTCGCGCTGGCGCTGGCCGACAAGCTGGGGCTGATCGCGTCGGGCCTGTACCTGCTTTCGGGTGCGGTCGGCACGCTGGCGGCGCTGGCGCTCAATAAGGAACTGGCGCGGCGACTCGACTGAGCGACATGCTGCGTTGGCTGGTGGCGGCGCTTGCGCTGGTGGCGGGATTGCCCGCCGCGGCGCAGGACGCCGCCACTGTCGTTTCTGCTGAGGCGGCATTGGCGCAGGATGCCGCCGAGGTTGCGCGCGTCCGCGGCATCGATCCGGCCGCAGCACTGGTCGTGCTGCGCAAACAGCTTGCCAGCATCGCCGCGACCGACTGGATCGAGGGACGCTATCGCGACCGGATCGCCGGCATCGCGATCGAGCCCGACGGCGCGGTATCGGTGCTGCTGACAGGCAATCGCCCAGTCGCCGATGCCGAGATTCGCGCCGGTGACCTGACCATCCCGGTCCGCTTCCGCATCGGCGCGAAGTCGACGCGGGTCGAACTGCTCGACGCACTGAACCGGCATCAGGCGCAGATTCGCGCGATGCTGACTCGACCGCCGGCGATCGGCATCGACGCGCGGCAGGGGGCGTTGCTGGTCCAGATCGGCGCGGCCGATGCCGGTGGCGACGTCCCGGCGTTGCGGCGACGATTGGCCGAGATGACCGGCGTTCCGATCCGCCTTGCCACCACCGGTCGCCCTGACCTCGATCTGGCGGGCGAGGTGATCGGCGGATCGCGGCTGATCGGACCCGATCCGGCCAATGGTCGCCGCTATTATTGTACGACCGGCTTCGTCGTGACCGATGGCGCGCAGACCGGTATCCTCACCGCCGCGCACTGTCCCGATCAACTCGACCATATCGCGCCCGACCGGTCGGTGACGCCGACGACCTTTGTCGGGCAATGGGGCTGGGGCTTTCACGACGTACAGGTCAATGCGACGCCGGAAGCGGTCCGGCCGCTGTTCTTCGCCGACGCGGCGCGAACGCAGATCCGCACCGTCACGGGGCAGCGCAGCCGCGCGAGTACCCGCGTTGGCGACATCGTCTGCCATCGCGGCGAGAGCAGCGGCTATAGCTGTGCCGAGGTAATGATGGTCGACTTCGCGCCGTCAGGGGATCTGTGCGGTGGGCCGTGCCTGCCGACCTGGGTCGCGGTGGCGGGGCCGGGATGTCGCGGGGGCGACAGCGGCGGACCGGTGTTCCTGGGCGATACCGCGATCGGGTTGTTGAAGGGCGGCAGCTATCGGCCCGACAGGTCGTGTGTCTTCTATTATTATATGTCGCTCGACTATCTGCCCGATAACTGGCGATTGCTGGTCGCGCCGCCGCCCGTGCCGGCGAACTGACTTCACATCGCGCGGGCCGCTCCCCAAGTCGGCGGCGATGACCGATGCCATTCCCGCCGCCACGCTGATCGTCCTGCGCGACCGGCCCGACGGTCCGCCCGATATCCTGATGGTCGAACGGGCGGCGACGATGGCCTTTGCCGGCGGGGCGCTGGTGTTTCCGGGCGGGCGGATCGACCCCGGCGACCGTGCGTTGGCGCTGACGATGGGCGATGGTGATCTGGCACCGCGACTGGCGGCGATTCGCGAGACGATCGAGGAGGCCGGGATCGCGATCGGCATCGATGGCGACGTCGAGTCGATGCGGCGCGCGCTGGCCGGCGGTGTGCCGCTCGCCGAACTGGCGCCGGTCGATCCGACGCCGCTGGTTCCCTATGCCCGCTGGCGGCCCGATCATGTGCCGGTGCGGGTGTTCGACACCCATTTTTTCCTTGCCCGCCTTCCCGACGCGGCACGCGAAGCGCGGGTCGATGCGACCGAGAACCGCCGGGTGTTGTGGACACGTGCCGCGGACGCGTTGGCGGCGGCGGATCGTGGCGAGGCGACATTGCTGTTCCCGACCCGGCGGGTGCTGGAGCGGCTGGCCGAACATGGTGACAGCGATGCTGCCTTCGCATCGGCAGCGCGCTGGCCGGTGCGGACGATCACGCCCTGGGTCGAGGCGCGTGCCGATGGCGACTGGATCTGCATTCCCGACGACCTCGGCTATCCGGTCACGGCCGAACCGGCGTCGCGCGCGGTGCGCGGGTGAGGACGCTATCGGCGGGGATACGCCTGATCGTCTGGCTCGCCATCCTCGCCGCGATCGCCTTTGCCCTGTATGCCTTTGCGCGCAGCCGGCCGCAGGATGTGCCATGGACCCCGCTCGACCTGTCGCAGCCGATCGGCATGTTCACGCGCGGCAAGATCGGCGACCTGCGCGGCGATTTCGCGGGGTGCGGGGCGCTGCTGGATGCCGCAGGGGTCCGCTATACCGCGCTGCCGGCGCGCGAGGGGGCGGCGCAATGCGGCTATGACGATGCAGTGCGGATGCGCGGCGGCGGATCGCGTACCATCGCCATTACTCCCGATGTCGGCGTGTCATGCCGGGTCGCGACCGGCATGGCGCTATGGGAATGGCAGGTGGTGCAGCCGGCGGCGCAGAAGCATTTCGGGACGCAGGTCGCCCGCATCCAGAATTTCGGCAGCTATAACTGCCGCCGCCTGTACGGGCGCGACAGCGGTGCGTTCAGCGAACATGCGACGGCCAACGCGCTGGATATCGCCGCCTTCGTCCTCGACGATGGCCGCCGGATCAGCGTCGTCGGCGATTGGACGGCGGGGCAGGGGCGGGACGATGCGGCGAAGGCGGCGTTCCTGCGCGAGGTGCGCGATGGCGCGTGCGGCGTGTTCTCCACGGTATTGTCGCCTGATTACAACGCCGCGCACCGCGACCATTTTCATTTCGATCAGGCGGCGCGCGGGTTCGGCGGGGCGTGTCGCTGACCCCGCCGACCGGTCAGTGCATCGGGGCGCCGGCCTCGACCTTTTCGACCCATGCCGGATAGAAGGCCGGTTGGCGCAGCGACCAGCCCGAGGCGGTAGCGGCCGCTTCGCTTAGCGACTGCAACAGCTTGCGGCGCAGTTCGGGGTGCAGATGCGGCAGCGCCGCCGATGCGCAGAAAGCGGCGGGCAACCACGGCCGCGCCTCGGCCCCGACCAGCCGTTCGTAGAGGAAGCGATACGCGCCGAAGGTGGTCAGTCGGCCCTGGCCGAGATCGAAGGCGGTGACCATCAGCAGCGGCGTCATGAAAGGCTCGGTCGCGTCGAGGCCGCTGTCTTCGGGAATGCAGGCGCGGATATCGGGCAGGCGATCGTAGATGCGGGCCTGGGCACGGATGCTGGCGGCTTCCACCACGTCGCGCGACCAGCGGCGCATCGCGTCGTCGCGGTCGAGCCCAATGTCGAGCGAGCGGCGGATATAGCGCTGCGTCGCAGACGAGAATGTCGCGAATTCCTTCATTTCGGCCAGCGTCATCGCACCTTCGGCTGGTCTGCGTGCAATCGCCATCATCAACTCCCCGCCCAAATAGCCAACGACCGGATGTTACGCGGAAACGGTTAACAGCTTGCTGAACGAACGTGGCGAAACCCGGTCGACGACACATCCGATCATGTCAGGTGCTGCATTGCAACATCATTGTCATGCGGTTGGTCGCATCGTGCGGCAGCGGACGAAGCGTCGGAATACAGCGGACGGGAGGGTGAACGACGGGCGCGGATCGGTTCATCCGCCAGTCATCGCCGCGCAAACACGCTTCGTCGGAATTGGTTCCCGTTCGGCCGGAGGTGGGGTTTTCGCGGGCCTCAAACCCTGCTTGAAGCCGCTCACGACATTCGTGGGGCCGTGGGGGTCAGATGAATTTTGGTGCTTTGGCAGCGCGTTTTGCGCTGGTGGTTTCGTGCGCTCTGACGATGGTGGCTCCGGCTCAGGCCCGGTTCTGGCAATGCGCCCCCTATGCCCGCGAAATCTCGGGCGTCGAGATTTTCGGCAACGCCCATACCTGGTGGAGCCAAGCCGCCGGCAAGTATGAACGCGGCCATGCGCCGAAGGAAGGCGCGGTCCTGTCGTTCGCCGCTACCTCGAAGATGCGCTTCGGCCATGTCGCGATGGTGTCGAAGGTCGTCAGCGACCGCGAAGTGCTGCTGACCCATGCCAACTGGTCACAGCGCGGCGGCATCGAGCGCGACGTGCGCGCGATCGATGTGTCGGCGGCAGGCGACTGGAGCGAGGTGAAGGTGTGGTTCGGTCCGCTCGGTGGGCTCGGCACCTCGGCCTATCCGACCAACGGCTTCATCTATGCGGGCCATGCGCCGGCCCCGGCCGAATTCGCCGCGCCGATGGAGATCGCCAAGGTCGATCCGCCGGCCCCGACCGGTGGTGCCAGCATCCAGCCGGCGCACGCCCGGCAGGTCGTCGCGCTCAACGATTGATCGCGGTGCGTCAGGCGGGGCGGAAGGTCATCGCCACGCCGTTCATGCAATAGCGTTTGCCAGTCGGGCGTGGCCCGTCGTCGAAAACATGGCCGAGATGTCCACCGCAGCGTGCGCAGAGCACCTCGGTCCGCGTCATCATCAGCGAACGGTCGGTCTTCGTGACGACCGCGCCGTTCAGCGGGGCGTAGAAGCTTGGCCAGCCGGTGCCGCTTTCGAATTTCGTGGTAGACGAAAAGAGCGGGTGACCGCAGCCGGCACAGGCAAACTGCCCCTTGCGCTTCTCACCGTTGAGCGGGCTGCTATAGGGCCGCTCGGTCCCTTCCTGCCGCAGGACGTTGTATTGCGTCGGGGTGAGCCGCGCCTTCCACTGCGCATCGGTCAGCCTGAACGGAAAATTGGGGGCCGCCTCGCTGGCCTCGGGAGCGCAGCCGATCAGGGCGGCTAGGCCGGATAGTCCGGTCAGTTCGAGCAGGCGGCGGCGGTCGATCGACATTGGATATCCTTTCGCACTGCCGATGTGGGTTCGGGAACGGCGGGCGACAACGTCCGGGTACGCAACCCGACCTAGACGGATGAATCCGCTTCGAATCGGTGCGATCCCGATGCGCGGCGCCAAGATTGGGCGATGCTTGGCCTTGCCGTAGCCGCATTTTGGGGCCATTTGGCGCATTATGCCTTTTTCGACGTTGCCCGAACCGCTATCCGCGGCGCTATCCGCGCGCGGCTATGAAGCCCCGACCGCCGTGCAGGCGGCCGTCCTGACCCCCGAAGCCGAGGGGCGCGACCTGCTCGTGTCCGCACAGACCGGATCGGGCAAGACCGTTGCCTTCGGTCTCGCCATGGCGCGCGACCTGCTCGACGCCGATGACAAGATGCCGCGCGCTGGTACGCCGCTGGCGCTGGCCATTGCGCCTACCCGCGAACTGGCCCTGCAGGTCGCGCGCGAGCTGCTGTGGCTGTACGGCCCGACCGGCGCGCGCATCGTGTCGTGCGTCGGCGGCATGGATGCCGCGCGCGAACGCCGCAACCTGAGCCACGGCGCGCATATCGTCGTCGGCACGCCCGGCCGTCTGCGCGATCACCTCGAACGTGGCGCGCTCGACCTGTCGGGACTGAAGGTCGCGATTCTCGACGAAGCCGACGAGATGCTCGACATGGGCTTTCGCGAGGACCTCGAGGGGATTCTCGACGGGACGCCGGCCGAGCGCCGCACGCTGCTGTTCTCAGCGACGCTCGCCAAGCCGATCGTGGCGCTCGCCAAGCGGTACCAGAAGGATGCGTTCCGCATCGATACGCGCGAGGCCGAGCGCGGCCATGGCGACATCAGCTACCAGGCGATGACCGTCGCGCCGAACGATATCGAGAATGCGGTCGTCAACCTGTTGCGCCTGCACGAACCGGATACGGCCTTTCTGTTCTGCGCGACGCGTGAAGCCGTCCGCCATCTGCACGCCAATCTGGTCGAGCGCGGCTTCGATGCGGTCGCATTGTCGGGCGAGCATTCGCAGTCGGAGCGCAACCATGCGCTGCAGGCGCTGCGCGATCGCCGTGCCCGCGTCTGCGTCGCGACCGACGTCGCCGCGCGCGGGATCGATCTCCCGTCGCTAAGCCTCGTCGTGCATGTCGAACTGCCGCGTGATGCCGAGGCGCTTCAGCACCGCTCGGGGCGTACCGGCCGGGCGGGCAAGAAGGGCATCGCCGCGCTGATCGTGCCGTTCCAGCGCCGTCGCCGCGTCGAGGGGCTGCTGCGCGATGCCAAGATCAACGCGGAGTGGATCGGGGTGCCGACCCCCGAGCAGATACATGCCGCCGATCGCGAACGCCTGCTCGCCAAGCTCGCAGAGCCGGTCGAATTCGACGAGGCCGATGTCGAACTCGGCGCGCGCCTGCTCGCTGAGAAGACGCCAGAGGATATCGCCGCGTTGCTGGTCCGTGCCTATCGGGCCAAGCTGCCTGCGCCCGAGGAATTGTCGGCCGGCGGCGTGCCCGAACGGCGCGAACGGCAGGAAGGCCCGCGTCCGGGGTTCGAGGACACGGTGTGGTTCCGGATGAATGTCGGCCGGCGGCACAATGCCGATCCGCGCTGGCTGCTGCCGCTGCTGTGCCGCCGCGGTCATATCACCAAGGGTGAGATCGGCGCGATCCGTATCGCCAATGACGAATCGGCGTTCGAAATCCCCAAGGCCATCGCGGGCAAGTTCATCGCATCGGTCAAGCGCACGGCGACGCCCGACGACGACCTAATGTTCGAACAGATGTCGGGTCCGCCGGCGGCGCCGCAGCGCCGGACGAACAGCGCGCCGCCGCGGCATGCTGCGAAGCCGTATCGTGGCGGGCGTCGGGGGTGATCTGGTTTTCACGCGAAGGCGCGGAGAGCTGAAGGAAGTGAGCGGGTAGAGTTCGCGCAGAGGCGCAGTGGGGTTGCGTGTCAGGCGGCTGACGCTGATCCGGCGAAGCCTTTCGATTAACCTGCACCGACGGAGGACAGCCGTTGGCGCGACGAAGGTGCGCCCCGCACGCGACCTCTCTGCGCCTCCGCGCGAAAACCCAACCTTCTTCTCCGCGCCTTCGCGTGAACCAACCCTTCTTCCGCCGCCGAAACCGCACCGCCAACCGTTGCACGCCACCGCCAAAAGGCGTATGGCGCGCCGGTTCGACGAGCACAGACTCGCGAAGGCCGGGTGCTCACGCGCCCTTTCCGCACAGCCGGGTCATGCCTTTCGTGATGATATGATCGCCGGATGCCGCGTGTCGCATTCGGTGCACGGGGCAATCCCGGTCAAAGACCGCCGGAGACAACCGGCCGGCCGGAAAATAGTACGTTTAGGAACCAAGATTTATATGGCCAGCATGGCAAATCCCACCCGTGACGATTTCGCGTCGATGCTCGACGACATGTTCGGTGCTTCGGAAAGCTTCGAAGGCCGCGTCGTCATCGGTACCGTGACCGGCATCGAGAACGACCTTGCGGTCATCGACGTCGGTCTGAAGTCGGAAGGCCGCGTGCCGCTGCGCGAATTCGCGGCGCCGGGCCAGAAGGCCGATCTGAAGGTCGGTGACGAAGTCGAAGTCTATGTCGATCGCGTCGAGAATGCGAACGGCGAAGCGATGCTGAGCCGCGACCGCGCCCGTCGCGAAGCCGCGTGGGACAAGCTGGAAACCGAATTCGCCAAGACCGCGCGCGTCGAAGGCGTCATCTTCGGCCGGGTCAAGGGCGGCTTCACCGTCGACCTGTCGGGCGCCGTGGCGTTCCTGCCGGGTTCGCAGGTCGATATCCGTCCGGTGCGTGACGTCACCCCGCTGATGGACATCCCGCAGCCGTTCCAGATCCTGAAGATGGACCGCAAGCGCGGCAACATCGTCGTGTCGCGTCGCGCGGTGCTGGAAGAAACCCGCGCCGAACAGCGTTCGGGCCTGATCCAGAGCCTCGCCGAAGGTCAGGTGATCGACGGCGTCGTCAAGAACATCACCGATTACGGTGCGTTCGTCGATCTGGGCGGCATCGACGGCCTGCTGCACGTCACCGACCTGTCGTACAAGCGCGTCGGTCATCCGTCGGAAGTGCTGAACATCGGCGACACCGTCCGTGTCCAGATCATCCGCATCAACCGCGACACGCAGCGCATCTCGCTCGGCATGAAGCAGCTGGAAAGCGATCCGTGGGATGGCGCCGGTGCCAAGTATCCGGTCGGCGCGAAGCTGTCGGGCCGCGTCACGAACATCACCGAATATGGTGCGTTCGTCGAACTGGAGCCGGGCATCGAAGGTCTGGTCCACGTGTCGGAAATGAGCTGGACCAAGAAGAACGTCCATCCGGGCAAGATCGTGTCGACCAGCCAGGAAGTCGACGTGATCGTCCTCGAAGTCGATCAGGACAAGCGCCGCATCTCGCTGGGCCTCAAGCAGGCGCAGGCCAATCCGTGGGAGAAGTTCGCGGAAGATCACCCCGTCGGTTCGACCGTCGAGGGCGAAGTCAAGAACGCGACCGAATTCGGCCTGTTCATCGGTCTGGACGGCGACGTCGACGGCATGGTCCACATGTCGGACATCGCGTGGGGCATTTCGGGCGAAGACGCGCTCAACCTGCACCGCAAGGGCGAGACGGTTCAGGCCGTCGTGCTGGCCGTCGAGCCGGACAAGGAGCGTATCTCGCTCGGCATGAAGCAGCTCGAGCGTGGTGGCCCGGTCGCCGCGCAGGCGGGTGATCGCCTGAACAAGAATGCGGTCGTCACCGTGACCGTGCTCGAAGTCCGCGATGCGGGCCTCGAAGTGCAGCAGGGCGACGATGGCGCGATCGGCTTCATCAAGCGCACCGATCTCGGCCGCGACCGCGACGAACAGCGTCCGGAGCGTTTCCAGGTCGGCCAGAAGTTCGATGCGATGGTCACCGGCTTCGATCGTTCGAAGAAGCCGACCTTCTCGATCAAGGCAATGCAGATCGCCGAAGAGAAGCAGGCCGTTGCGCAGTACGGTTCGTCGGACTCGGGTGCGTCGCTCGGCGACATCCTCGGCGAAGCGCTGAAGGCTCGCGGCGAGCAGAAGTAAAATTCTCCTTCCTTTGCGGGACGACAGACGGGGTGCTCCAAATCGGAGCGCCCCGTTTTTCGTTCATTCGAAAGGCGGATTGTCGTTTCAAATAAATTCAGGTTAGGCGTAGCGCGCCAAACCGGGCCGGTTTGGACCTAGATGTCTGGAATGCCGAGGGAAAGATGATCCGATCCGAGCTGGTTCAAAAGATTGCGCAGGACAATCCCTCGCTGCCGCTGCGCGATGTGGAACGGATCGTATCGACCTTCTTCGACACCATCACCGAACGGCTGCGCAATGGCGGCCGGGTGGAACTGCGCGGTTTCGGCGCCTTCTCGACCCGCGGCCGCGATGCGCGCACCGGCCGCAACCCGCGTACCGGTGAAGCGGTCGAGGTCGATGCCAAGCGCGTGCCCTATTTCAAGCCCGGCAAGGAAATGCGCGCGCGGCTGAACGTCTGATCGGGCGTATCGCGGCGGGACGGAGACAGTGCGTTTCCGACGCTTCCGTCGGCGGTGCGGACGGCGCATAGCGGGCCGATCCCTGTCGAGGCCCGCTGCATGACCCTCCGCCGCTTCCTGCCGCTTGTCCTGCTGTTCGGCGCAGCGCCGTTGCCCGCGCAGCAGCGCGCCGCGCCGTTCGTGATCGAACAGACCGGCGACAGCTATCCGACGATCGATGCGGCGGTGAGCGCGGTGCGCGACGGGACGGCGACGATTCTGATCGCACCCGGCACCTATCGCGACTGCACCGTCCAGAGCGGTGGCGACATCACCTTCCGCGCGCGGGTGCCGGGCACCGTAATCTTCGACGGCGGCGCGTGCGAGGGCAAGGCGACCTTCGTCCTGCGCGGGCGGCGCTCGACGGTCGACGGCATCGTCTTTCGCGGCATCCGCGTACCCGACGGCAACGGCGCGGGCATCCGTACCGAGATTGGCGACCTGACCGTCACCAATTCGACCTTCCTCGACAGTCAGGAAGGGATATTGGGCGGCAATCCCGACGGGCAGCAGCGCATCACCATCGACCGGTCGACCTTTGCCGGGCTCGGCCAGTGCGAGACGACCGATTGTTCGCACGCGGTGTATCTGAGCAACAACGGTGCGATCGTCATCCGGCGCTCACGCTTCGAACGCGGCACGGGTGGCCATTACGTCAAGATCCGCGCGCCGCGGATCGAGATCACCGATTCGAGCTTCGACGACAGCCGCGGCAGCAAGACCAACTATATGATCGACCTGCCCGAAGGCGCCACCGGGCTGATCGCACGTAATACCTTCGTTCAGGGCAAGGCGAAGGAGAATTGGACCGGGTTCATCGTCGTTGGGGCGGAGAAGCGGACCTTCCCGGCGAACGGCCTGCGCGTCGAGGACAATGACGCGCGCCTTGCCCCGAGCGTGACGAAGAGCCCGGCATTCGTGGCGGACTATACCGGCGACGGCGTCGCGGTCGGCACGAACCGGTTGGGGCCGGGGGTGCGCAAGTTCGAGACGCGGTGATGCCCCCTCGGGTGGCGGTTACTGGGCAGGCCGAACCAATAGGGCTCGGGCACGCACTTCGGCTGCCGCGACCGATCGGAGATGGACGTCGGAATCGGCAGCCAAATCACGCAAGGCGTTATTGAGCGCTGTCAGTTCGGCTCGTTTTGCCGTGGGGCTGTCGGCAATACGGTCCATGACCGTCGATTGCTGGGTCAAGGTTTCGGCAACGCCGCTGGCCTCCCGTTCTAGCACGACAGAGACCCAGCCATAAGCACGGTCGAGCAGGACACCGTTCATGCTGGTGACGACGACCCGCAGCCTCTCGCGGCGAAGGATCGGGCACAGTCGATCGAAGCCGTCGAAGCGAAAGCCGTCGCGTCGCACCGACTGGGTCAGATCCTCACTCGCAGAGTAGCGGATTGAGCAGTCTGGCTCGGGCGGATGGCCGATCGCTGCACCGGACAGGGTCAGTGCCGCCAGCATGAGCACCCTCCGGACGACCTTCATCGGCACGTCGTCCCGTCGCCAGGATCGAGGTCGAGGCAGCGGCCGTCGATCTCGTTCTTTGGCACCGGCAGGCGGATCGTGGCCGCCAGCGTCGGGAGGATGTCAACCGTCTCGACGCCGAACGGCTCCTCGAACCCGCCCTGACCCTTGCGCCAGAACAGGATCGGGACCCGCCGGTCATAGTCCCAGAAGCTGCCATGCGTAGCGACGGCGGTACCGGCGACCGGGTGTGGCACGGTCAGCACGCGCGGCTTCATCGCCACCAACAGGTCGCCCGAGCGCGGCGGGTAGAAGGACGCGCGCGCGCGTTCGATCAGCGACCAGGTTTCGGGCGGGCTGTTCGGCACGGTCGTGGCGAGGATCTGCGCGCGGGTGAACACTGCCTGTGTCTGCGGATGGGCGGTGAACATCGCGATCGCTTCGCGCTCGACTGCCGCCCGCTGCGCCGGGGTCAGCTTGATGTCGTACCACACATCGCCATTCACCCCGCCGAACAGCACCGGGCCGGCGATCTTCAGTTTTTCGCCGATCGCCTTGCCGATGCGGTCGACGGTGAATTCGCCGTCGAGGCGGACCGCGTCGGGCACGGCATGGGCGGCCAGCCGCTCGCTCGCGTCGCTCCCACCGTGATCGGCGGTCAGGACGACCTGGTAATCGACGCCGGTCGCATCGAGCACGCGGAAGAATTCACCGAGGCTCTGGTCGAGCGAGGTGAGCTGCAGGCACATCTCGCTACCCTCGGTGCCATAGCCATGGCCGACATAGTCGGTGGCCGACGCGCCGATCGAGATGATGTCGGTCTGCGGTCCCTGTCCCAGCTTCATGTCCTGGATCAGCCCGGCGGCGAGCGCGAGCACGGCGGCGTCATATTCGGGCGAGCGGCGGAAATTGGCAACGTCGCCCGCGGCGCGTTCGAACCGGCCGGTGCCGACCGTCTTGTCGCCGACCCGCACCGCGCGGGCGAGCGGCTGGCAGAAGGTCGGCAGCGTCATTGCCGGCTGTGCGGTGGCGATGCGCTTGGCGACGGCGGCGTTGGCGCGGGCGACGACCGGCGGCATCGCGCGGCCGGCATAGCTGACGAAGCCGTTCTTGCCGAACCACCACAGTTCGTCGACCTTGTGCCCGCCCATCATCACCGCCGCGCGGTCCTTGCCCGCGACCGAAACGACGCGAGTGCGCGGATCGGCGGCCTTCATCCGCTCGCCCAGCGTAGGCACCATCAGATGGACGTCGGACACGGTATAGTCGTCGAAGGTCGAACCGGGCACGCGCTCGTCCTCGGCGCAATAGACCTTGAAGCCGGGGCGGGTGTTGCTGCGCTGATCAACCCAGTCATTGGCGATGATGCCGGTGCGCGACGGGCGCGATCCGGTCAGGATCGTCGAGTGGCCGGGGCAGGTTTCGGTCGCGGCATGGCTCTGATAGCCCGCCGGGAATACCGCCCCCTGCATCAGTCGCGCGAAGCCGTCGGTGAAGCGGCCGCGATATTCGGCGAACAGGTCGGCCGAGAATTGATCGACCGAGATCGCGACGATCAGCTTGGGCGGGGTCGCCGGATAGGTCGGCGGCACGGGATCGGCGACCGGCGCGGGCGCCGCGGTCTGGGCGAAGGCGGGGGTGACGGTCGCCAGCAACAGCGCGGCAAGGGAAACGAGGCGCATCGGGTACTCCGCGGACGGTGCATCCGTCCCGAATCTCCGCTACCCCGCGTCCATGACAGCGGCAAGAATAGTATCGTTGCGAATCGTCCTGTTGCTCGCGCTGCTGTTCAGCGCGTTTCCGGCGGCGGCGCAGATGCCGGGGCAACGGCATGTCCAGATGCGGATGGTCGCGGAAAGCGACACGCCGGCGGCCGGGTCGAGCGTCGCCATCGCGCTGGTGTCGGTGCCCGATGCCGGCTGGCACGGCTATTGGCGCAATCCCGGTGCGGTGGGGACGCAGCCCCGGCTCGACTGGACGCTGCCGGCAGGCGCCCGCGTCGGCGAACTACGCTATCCGGTGCCCGAACGGCTGACCGTCGCCGGCATCATGAACTATGTCTATGAACGGCCATGGACGCTGCTGACCGAGTTGCGCGTGCCGGCGGGGCTGGCGCCGGGTACGAAGCTGCCGGTGCGGCTGGCGATCGACTATCTGGTGTGTACCCGCGAGATCTGCGTGCCGGAAAAGGCTACGCTCAACACCGACCTGACGATCGGTGACGGGGCGATCGATCCGGCGCGGCGTGCGGAGTTCGATCGCTGGCGTCGCGCGCTTCCCAAACCGATCGGATCGCCGGCTGTGTTCCAGCCGGGCGAGCAGTTGCGGCTGCGGGTGCCGTTTCCGGCCGATGTCGCGATCGGCAACGCCTATTTCTTTCCGCTGACCGAGAATGCGCTTGATTACGACGCGCCGCAGCGGATCGAGCGCGACGGCGACGCGATCGTGGTGGCGACGAAGGGCAGCGGCAGCCCGGCGGCGCTGGAAGGGGTGTTGGCGACCGGACCGGGCGAAGGGTTCCTGATCCGGGCGACACCCGGCAGCGTCGCCGCACCCGCCGAACCGGCCCCGCTGCGCGCCGCGCTGATCGCCTTTGCCGGGGCATTGCTGGGCGGGTTGCTGCTCAATATCATGCCGTGCGTCTTTCCGATCTTGAGCTTGAAGGCGCTCAGCCTTGCGCGATCAAGCGAGTCGGCGGCGCACGCCCGCGCGGAGGGCGTAGCCTATACCGCGGGGGCGGTGGCGATGTGCCTGGTGCTGGGCGGCGCGCTGCTCGCCATCCGCGCGGCGGGGGTAGCGGCGGGCTGGGCGTTCCAGCTGACCGATCCGCGCGTCGTGCTGCTGCTGCTGGTCCTGACCGGCGCGATCGCGCTGAACCTTGCCGGCCTGTTCGAACTGCCGACGCCGCAGGTCGGTACGCGGAGCGGAAGGGGCGGGGCGTTCGCCACCGGTGCGCTGGCGGCGTTCGTCGCGACGCCGTGCACCGGCCCGTTCATGGGGGCGGCGCTGGGATCGGCGCTGGTCCTGCCGCCGGTCGCGGCGATGGCGGTGTTCGCCGGGCTCGGCTTCGGACTGGCGTTGCCATTCCTGCTGCTCGGCTTTGTGCCCGCGCTGCGCCGCCGTCTGCCGCGGCCGGGCGCGTGGATGGATATGCTTCGCAAGATCCTGTCGGTGCCGATGTTCCTGACCGCGCTGGCGCTGGCATGGATATTGGGACGGCAGGCGGGCGTCGACGGCATGGCGCTGGGGCTTGCCGCGCTGCTGTTGGCGGCGCTCGGCCTGTGGTGGACCGGGCGGCGGCAGCTGCGCGGGCGCGACCGGCCGTGGTGGCCGGGGCTGGCGGCGCTGGTGCTGGCGATCGGCACGACCGCGCTGGTCGAGCGTGCCGCCCCGGCCGGCGCCGCACCGACTGGAATCGCCGGGGCCGAACCGTTCACCGAGGCGCGGCTGGCGGCGTTACGGGCGGAGGGCAAGCCGGTCTTCGCCTATTTCACCGCCGACTGGTGCCTGACCTGCAAGGTCAACGAACGCGCCGCGATCGAGACTCGGGCGGTCGCCGATGCGTTCGGCAAGGGCGGAGTAAAGGTCCTGGTCGGCGACTGGACCGATGGCGACCCGGTGCTGGGCCGGTTCATCGAGGCGCACAACCGTGCCGGGGTGCCGCTCTATCTTTATTATGCGCCGGGCAGTCGAGATGCACGGGTGCTGCCACAGGTACTTACGCCCGCCACGCTGACCGATTTAGTTTCCTGACCTGCGAACCCGCTTGCCAGCGCCATTTTCGCATCGCAGCATGGGGATAAATTACCGGCTGGCGGCGTTGGAGGACGGATGGGGCAGGCGTTCGACGAAATCTGGGGACAGGGTGGGCCGGACAATCCGCGCGACGACCTTGCGGCATTGGCACGCTGGATGCGCGAGGTGCCGCCCCATGAGTTGAAACGGCGCCTGCAATCGGCTGAGGCGACCTTTCGCCAGCTCGGCATCACCTTCGCCGTCTATGGCGAGAGCGAGGCCGCGGAACGGATCATCCCGTTCGATATCGTGCCGCGCGTGTTCAAGGCGGATGAATGGGCGCGCCTGTCGCAGGGGCTGGTGCAGCGCACGCAAGCGATCAACGCGTTCCTCGACGACATCTATGGCGAACGCCGTATTCTAAAGGCGGGGGTGCTGCCGCCCGACCTGATCTTCGGCAACAGCCAGTTCCGCCCGGAAATCGCCGGCATCCGCCCGCCGCACGGCGTGTGGGCGCATATCTGCGGAATCGATCTGGTGCGCACCGGGCCGGACCAATTCTTCGTGCTGGAGGATAATGCCCGCACCCCGTCGGGCGTGTCGTACATGCTGGAAAACCGCGAGGCGATGATCCGGCTGTGCCCCGAACTGTTCCGCAATTTTCGCGTGGCGGCAGTCGACAGCTATCCCGACCTGTTACTGGAGACGATGCGATCGGTCGCGCCGCCGGGCGCGGGCGCGCATCCGACCTGCGTCGTGCTGACGCCGGGCCATTTCAATTCGGCCTATTACGAGCACAGCTTCCTCGCCGATTCGATGGGGATCGAACTGGTCGAGCCGGCCGATCTGGTCGTCGATGGCGACGTCGTGTGGATGCAGACGATTGCCGGGCGGGTCCGGGTCGACGTCATCTATCGCCGGATCGACGACGATTTCATCGATCCCGTCGTATTTCGCCCCGATTCGCTGCTGGGCGTCCCCGGACTGATCGCCGCCTATCGCGCGGGCAATGTCGCGTTGGTCAATGCGCCGGGCAACGGCATCGCCGACGACAAGGCGATCTACAGCTACATGCCCGAAATCGTCCGCTTCTATTCGGAAAGCGAGCCACTGCTGCCGAATGTCGAGACGTGGCGCTGTCGCGAGCCCGAGGCGCTGAAATATGTCCTCGACCATCTGGACGAAGTGGTGGTGAAGCTGGTCGACGGGTCGGGCGGCTACGGCATGCTGGTCGGGCCGACTGCATCGAAGGCGGAGATCGAGGAGTTTCGCCGCGCGCTGATCGCCGAGCCGCAGCGCTATATCGCACAGCCGACGCTGGCGCTGTCGACCGTCCCGACGCTGACCGATGCGGGGTTGAGTCCCCGTCACGTCGATTTCCGCCCGTTCGTGCTGACCGGCGCGAACAAGGTGCAGGTGGTGCCGGGCGGCCTGACCCGCGTCGCGCTGAAGGAAGGGTCGCTGGTCGTTAATTCCAGCCAAGGTGGCGGGACTAAAGACAGTTTCGTGCTGATGGACGACCCGCCCATGCAGTCGCAGACGATGGGCGGCATGACCCAATCGCAGGGGGGGCGCTGACATGGCGATGCTGTCGCGCACCGCCGCCTCGCTCTACTGGCTGGGCCGCTATGTCGAACGCGCCGATTTTTTGGCGCGGCTGGTCGAGGCGACGGTGCGGCTCGACGCGCTGTCGTCGCGCCCGGCGGGCGATGCCGCCTGGGCCAGCGCGCTCGCGGTCAGCTATACCGAGGACAGTTTCGCCGCGACCGGACAGGCGGTGGGGCAGGGGTCGGTCGCCCGCTTCCTGACCTGCGACCGCAGCCATCCGGGTTCGATCCTGTGGTGTCTCGACGCCGCGCGCAACAATGCGAAGGCGGTGCGCACCGCGCTCACCCGCGACGCCTGGACGGCGATCAACCGGGCGTGGATCGTCTTCAATTCGCCGCGCGGCGAGGAGGGCGAGGACATCCTGAACCTGGTGGAGGCGATCAAGGCCGAGGCACGCGGCTTCGAAGGCGCGGTGCAGCGGATGATGAAGAACGAGGCGACGTGGTTCGTGCAGCTGGGTGCGGCCATCGAGCGCGCCGACAACACCGCGCGACTGATCGACGTCAAATATCACCTGTTGCTGCCCGAAGGGGAGCGGATCGGCGGTGCGATCGACCGCGATCAATGGACGACGATCCTGCAGACCGTGTCGGCCGTCACCGCTTATCGCTGGCTGTACAGCGACGGGTTGAAGCCGGCGAGCGTCATCGAACTGCTGCTGTCGCGTGGCGAAGTGCCGCGCAGTCTGGCGGCGTGCGTCGATGAAACGGTCGAAATGCTGAACATGCTCGGCAAGCGTACCGGTTTCCAGGGAGAGGCCGACCGTATGGCCCGCGCACGCCTCGCCCGGATGCAGAAGACCCGCGCGCACGAGGTGATCGTCAGCGGGCTGCATGAATATCTGACCGCCTTCATCCGGGAGAATGCGATGCTCGACGCCGCGATCGCCCGTCAGTTCCGCTTCATCTGATGCGGCTGTCGGTTCAGCACGAGACGCGGTATCTCTTCACCGAACCGCAGGCGCGCATCGTCCAGCTGCTGCGCCTCTTTCCCGGCGACACCAGCCATCAGACGGTGGTCAACTGGCGGATCGACGTCGATTGCGACGCGCGGCTGCGCGAGAGCATTGACGGTTACGGCAATCTGACGCGGATGCTCTATGCCGAGGGCCCGGTCGAGACGCTGTGCCTGACTGTCACCGGCGAGGCGTTGTTGAGCGAGAGCGACGGCCCGATCGACGCCGGCGACGAGCCGTTTCCGCCCGAATTGTTCCGGCGGGTGACGCCGCTGACCCGCGCCGACGATGCGATTGCGGCGTTGGCGACGGGCAGCGACCTGACGGCGATGACGGCGCTGGCGTCGGCGATCCATGGACGCTGGCAACTTGACCGGCGGCCGACGCCGGCGATCCGCAGCGCGGTCGAGGCGGCAGGGGACGACCGGCTGTCGCCGCGCGACATGGCGCAGATCTTCGTCTCCGCCGCGCGGGCGCGGGGTGTGCCGGCGCGGTACGTGTCGGGATACAGCCTGTCGGGCGACGACGAACGCCGCACCGCCGCCCCGCATGCCTGGGCGGAAGCGTTCGTTTCGGGCGGCTGGTATGCGTTCGATCCGGCGGTTGGCGGCCGATCGGGGCTAGACCATATCCGGGTCGCGGTGGCGCTCGACGCCGCCGGTGCGGCACCGATCGCCGGCGTGCGCATGGGCGCTGGCGAAGAAGTGCTCGACGTCGATGTCCGGGTAGAAGAAGCCTAATTCCTCCCCGGTACGGGGAGGGGGACCAGCGAAGCTGGTGGAGGGGGATCGCCGCAAGCACAGCGTCGGTGGCCAGCCCCCTCCACCACTCGCTTTCGCGAGCGGTCCCCCTCCCCGTGCCGGGGAGCTTGGAGGTTACGCTTCGAAGCCTTTGTAATTCTTCAATTCGTCGCCGACGATCTGCACCACATGCAGCACGTTGGTCGATCCCGGCGTCCCGAACGGCACGCCCGCGCAGACCACGACCCGGTCGCCGGCCTTTGCGATGTTGTGGCGCAGCACCATGCGCTTGGCCTTCGCCACCATTTCCTCGAACGAGGCGACGTCGCGGGTGTGGACGGCGTGGACGCCCCACAGCAGCCCCAGCCGCCGGGCGGTGTCGATCTGCGGGGTCAGTACCATAATCGGCACCGCGGGACGTTCGCGCGCGATGCGGCGCGCGGTCGAGCCCGATTTGGTGAAGCACAGGATCGCCTTCGCATCGACGGTCGCCGCGATGTTCTTGGCCGCCTCGGCCAGTGCGTCGGCGGTGGTGGGATCAGGACGCAGCACGGTGAAGTGGACGCGGTCGCCATGCGCCGGATCGCGTTCGACGGCGTGCGCGATGTCGTTCATCATCGTGACCGATTCGACCGGCCAGCTGCCCGCGGCGCTCTCCGCCGACAGCATGATCGCATCGGCCCCGTCATAGACGGCGGTGGCGACGTCCGACACCTCGGCACGGGTCGGCGAGGGTGAGGTGATCATCGATTCGAGCATCTGCGTCGCGACCACGACCGGGCGGCCCAGGCGGCGGGCAGTCTCGACGATGCGCTTCTGCAGCGGCGGCACCGATTGCGGCGGCAGTTCGACGCCCAGATCGCCGCGCGCGACCATCACGCCGTCGCACTGCTCGACGATCTCCTCCAGCCGCGCGACGGCCGATGGCTTCTCGATCTTGGCGAGCAGCGCGGCCTTGCCCTGAATGAGCTTGCGCGCCTCGGCCAGATCTTCCGGGCGCTGCACGAACGACAGCGCGATCCAGTCGACGCGCTGTTCGACTGCGAAATGCAGGTCGGAAATATCCTTGGGCGTCAGTGCCGCCATCGGCAGCACCACGTCGGGCACGTTCAGCCCCTTCGAGTTGGACAGCGCGCCGCCGACCACCACTTCGGTCACGATCTTTTCGTCGTCATGGTCGAGCACGCGCAGCACCAGCTTGCCGTCGTCGAGCAGCAGACGGGCGTCGCGGGCGATCGCGGCAAAGATTTCCTGATGCGGCAGTTCGACCCGCGTCGCATCGCCTGGCTCGCTCGACCGGTCGAGCGTGAAGCGCTGACCGGTTTCCAGCATCACCCGACCTTCGGCGAAGCGACCGACGCGCAGCTTCGGCCCCTGCAGATCGGCGAGGATCGTGGTCGGACGGCCATATTGGCGCTCGAGCCCGCGAATCGCTTCGATCACCGCGACCTTCGACTGCTGGTCGCCATGGCTCATATTGACCCGGAACGCATCGGCACCGGCCTCGAACAGCTTCGCGATCATCTCCGGCGTGTTGCTGGCGGGGCCGAGCGTGGCGAGAACGCGAACCTTGCGCGAACGGGGGCTGATGGCCTTGGTCATAATCACTCTCCGGGCGTTGCGCGCCTGCCTCTAATGCCTATTCGTAAAGGTTCAACCTTGGAGGCCGAAGTCATGGCAACAATCGATTCAATCAGCGAGCAGGCACAGGCCGCCGCGTTCCGCCGGCTGGTGCGCCATCTGCAACATCGCACCGACGCCCAGAATGTCGATCTGATGGGGCTGGCCGGCTTCTGCCGCAACTGCTTAGGCGACTGGCTGGGCGAAGCGGCGGGCATCTCAAAGGACGAAGGGCGCGAGGCGGTGTACGGCATGCCCTATGCGCAGTGGAAGGCGGACCATCAGCAGCCCGCGACCCCCGAACAGATCGCCAAGATGGAGGCAAGCATCGCCAGGAACCCGACCGATGACGCGCTCGACGAAGCGCTCGATGACAGTTTCCCGGCCAGCGACCCGCCGGCGATGACCGAACCGCGCTGATCGGTTGAGGCGGGCGCGCGGATCGGCTAGGCGCGCCCGTTCACCAATTCGTGACATCCGAGGACTGCATGACCGACAATGTTTCGGCGGAACAACTCCGCCTGCTGATCGAGCGTATCGAGCGGCTGGAAGAAGAGAAGAAGGGCATCAGCGACGACATCAAGGACGTCTATGCCGAAGCCAAGTCGACCGGGTTCGACGTGAAGACCATGCGGACGATCATCCGCTTGCGCCGCATGGAAAAGCATCATCGCGACGAGGCGGACATGCTGCTCGAAACCTACAAGCAGGCACTCGGCATCTGACACCGGTCGAAGGGGGCAGGGACATGGCCAGCGTCTTCCACATCGCGACCCGACTGCTGAAGGGGCATGGCGATCCGCATGGCGAGGAGGAAGCCCATGTCCTGTCCGCGATCGAACGTGGCGCGCCGATCTCACGCGACGCCGCCGACGAATCGGACCTGCGCTCGACCTTCGGCGACCGGCTGGCCGACCGGGTCGCGGCGATCGGCGGGTCGTGGGGGTTCATCATCGCCTTTACCGGCGTGCTGCTCGGCTGGATGCTGCTGAACTCGGACGTGCTGGCGCATTTCGGGCTGGCGTTCGATCCCTATCCCTACATCTTCCTGAACCTGATGCTGTCGACCCTCGCCGCGATCCAGGCGCCGGTCATCATGATGAGCCAGAACCGGCAATCGGAAAAGGACCGGCTGGCGGCGCGGCTGGACTATGAAACCAATTTGCGCGCAGAGATCGACATCCTCGCGCTGCATGCCAAGCTCGACACCGACGTGATCGAGCGGCTGGCGGCGCTGGAGGCGAAGATCGACGCGCTGGCGCGAACCGCGCCGTCCGCCTAAGAGCGGACCAGAACCTAAAGAGGCACCGATGGCAGGCCATAGCAAATTTAAGAACATCATGCATCGCAAGGGTGCACAGGATAAGAAGCGGTCGGGCATGTTTTCCAAGCTCAGCCGCGAAATCACCGTCGCGGCAAAGATGGGCATGCCTGATCCCGACATGAATCCGCGCCTGCGTGCAGCGGTCAACGCCGCCAAGGCGCAGTCGATGCCCAAGGACAATATCCAGCGCGCGATCGACAAGGCGTCGAAGGGCGACATGGAGAATTACGAGGAAATCCGCTACGAAGGCTTTGGCCCGGCGGGGGTCTCGCTCATCATCGAGGCGCTGTCCGACAACCGCAACCGCACCGCGACCAATGTGCGCACCGCCGTGTCGAAGAACGGCGGCAATCTCGGCACCGCCGGATCGGTCAGCCACGGGTTCGATCGGGTCGGCCTGATCAACTATCCCGCCAAGGCCGGCGATGCCGAAAAGGTGTTCGAGGCGGCGTTGGAAGCCGGTGCCGAGGACGTGACGTCGAGCGAGGACGGCCACGAAATCTGGACCGCGCAGGGCGATCTGCACGAAGTCGCCAAGGCGCTGGAGCCGGTGCTGGGCGAGGCGGAAGGCGCCAAGCTGGCATGGCGTCCGCAGACGATGGTGTCGGTCGGTGAGGAGGATGCGACGACGTTGTTTAAGCTGCTCGACGCGCTCGACGACGATGACGACGTCCAGACCGTGTGGGGCAATTACGAAGTGTCCGACGAGGTCATGGAGAAGCTGGGTTGATCGACCAGATCCTCCCCGGGACGGGGAGGGGGACCGCCGCGAAGCGGTGGTGGAGGGGGATGTCGACGCAGCGCATCGCTTGTGGAGGCCCCCCTCCACCAGCCTGCGGCTGGTCCCCCTCCCCGTGCCGGGGAGGATGGCTTTGCTGATCCTCGGTCTCGATCCCGGTCTCGGTACCACCGGCTGGGGGATCATCCGGGCCGATGGCAACCGCCTGTCGCACATCGCCAACGGCCAAATCCGCACCGATCCTTCGATGCAACTGCCCCGCCGCCTCGCGCTGCTGTTCGGCGCGCTGGGCGAGGTGATCCGCACCGAACGGCCCGATGGCGCGGCGGTCGAGGAGGTGCTGGGCAACAGCAACGCGCAATCGACGCTGAAGCTGGGGCAGGCACGCGGCGTCGTCCTGCTCTCCGCCTCGACCGCAGGGCTCGCGATCGGCGAATATCATCCGAGCATCGTCAAGAAGGCGGTGGTGGGCACCGGCGGCGCGGACAAGAAGCAGATTCAGGCGATGGTCGGCCATTTGCTGCCGGGCGTGAGGCTGTCCGGCCCCGACGCGGCGGACGCGCTGGCGGTGGCCATCACCCATGCCCATCACCTCGCCAGCGCGCAGGCGCGGGCACGGCGTTCGACGGGGATCGGGGCGTGATCCTTGTCGCGCCGTATCCCCGCGCAGGCGGGGATCCAGCGTCACACAGAACCGGCATCGTTTGTCGCCCTGGATCCCCGCCTGCGCGGGGACACGCCGTATCGAAAGAAGTCCCGCATGATCGCCCATCTTAAAGGCACGCTGTCCGTCTCCGGGATCGACCATGCGGTCATCGACGTGAACGGCGTCGGCTATCTGGTCGGCGCGTCGTCGCGCACCTTGCAGGCGCTGGGGCCGGTCGGCGGCAGCGTCACCATCCATACCGAGATGCTGGTCGCCGAGGATTTCATCCGGCTGGTCGGTTTTGCCACCGCGGACGAACGCGACTGGTTCCGCCTGCTGACCGGCGTGCAGGGGGTGGGGGCGCGGGTCGCGCTCGGTATCCTGTCGACGCTGTCGCCCGAGGAGGTCCGCACCGCGATCGCGCGCGGCGACAAGGCCAGCATCGCCCGCGCCAACGGCGTCGGCCCGAAACTGGCGCAGCGTATCGCGATGGAGTTGAAGGACAAGGTCGGCGGCATCGCGATCGGTCCGGGCGTGGGGGCTCCGGCGGCAGGCGGCGACGGGATCGAGGGCGATGCGGTGTCGGCACTGCTGAACCTCGGCTTTCGGCCGGCCGAGGCGGCGACGGCAGTCGGCAAGGCGGCGGAGGAACTGGGCGTCGGCGCCAGCCTCGACGCGCTGGTGCGCCTGGCGCTGCGCAAAGCGTCCCGCACCTAAATCCTCCCCGCTGCGCGGGGAGGGGGACCGCCGCGTAGCGGTGGTGGAGGGGGATGTCCGCGCAACGCAACAGCGCCGTATGCGGATACCCCCCTCCACCAGCTTCGCTGGTCCCCCGCCCCGTGGGAGGATTTGGAACGCGCTTTTCACCGTCGATGCGAACAGCTAGGGAACGCGGGTGACCGACGACCGTATCACCACCCCCATTCGCCGCCCCGACGATGTCGACGCCGCGCTGCGACCGAAAGCGCTCGACGAATTCGTCGGTCAGCAGGCGGCGCGCGAGAATCTGCGCGTGTTCATCGATGCCGCGCGTGGGCGGGGCGACGTGCTCGACCATGTCCTGTTCTTCGGGCCGCCGGGGCTCGGCAAGACCACGCTGGCGCAGATCGTCGCACGCGAAATGGGCGTCGGCTTCCGCGCCACCTCCGGGCCGGTCATCGCCAAGTCGGGCGACTTGGCGGCGCTGCTGACCAATCTCGAGGACGGCGACGTGCTGTTCATCGACGAAATCCACCGCCTCAATCCGGCGGTCGAGGAAGTGCTCTACCCGGCGATGGAGGACCGTGCGCTCGACCTGATGATTGGGGAGGGGCCGTCGGCGCGCAGCGTCCGCATCGACCTGCCGCGCTTCACGTTGGTCGGAGCGACTACGCGGCAGGGGTTGCTGACCACCCCGCTTCGCGACCGGTTCGGCATTCCGGTCCGCCTGCAATTCTACACCGTCGACGAACTGACCCGCGTTGTCACCCGCGCCGCCGGGCTGCTCGGGCTCGGTATCGCGAAGGACGGCGCCACCGAAGTCGCCCGCCGGGCGCGCGGCACGCCGCGGATTGCCGGGCGGCTGCTGCGTCGGGTGCGCGACTTCGCGAATGTCGCAGGGGTCGAGATCGTCGACGCGCGCACCGCCGATGCCGCGCTCAACCGGCTGGAGGTCGATGCCAAGGGGCTCGACGCGATGGACCGGCGCTATCTGACAATGATTGCCGACGTCTATCGCGGCGGGCCGGTCGGCGTCGAGACGTTGGCGGCGGGCCTGTCGGAGCCGCGCGATACGATCGAGGAAGTGATCGAACCCTATCTGATCCAGATCGGCATGATCGCCCGCACCGCGCGTGGGCGGTGTCTTAACGCCGGCGGCTGGAAGCATCTCGGGTTCGAGCCGCCCGCGGGCGTGCAGGACGGGTTGTTCGACTGATCGTTCAGGCGGCCATCGCTTGGGTCAGCCACGCCATCGCCGCCGACCGATTGTCGAACAGGCCATAGCCCGGCGCGGTTCGGCGCGCCTGTTGCTTCAGCAGCGCGCTGCCGAGCAGCACCGCGATCCGGCGCGACCCGATGGTCGGATCGGCGGCCATGCCGGCCAGCGCCGCGAGCGTATCCTGGTTCTGCACCGGGAAATCGAGCAGGTCGAACAGCGTGTGCTGTTGGCCGATGGCGCAGCCGCGCAGCACCAGCCACGGCAACGCCTTGCGCAACGTCGCATCGAACCGCCGCATGGTTGCCAGGTCCCAGAAGCCGCGCATCTGGATTTCGACGAATTTGTCGGGCGCCGACAGCAGGATGGAGAATGCCGGATGTTCGATTCGATGCTGGTTCGGTGACATGGGTACCCCATCCGCCCGCGGCCGTTAACGATCGTCTAAATCGGGTCGTGCCGCCGCCATCGGGTACGCCGGGGACCAACACCCCTTTCCCCGTCCGGTCGCACTGGTTAAAGCGGACAAATGACCGACCCCGACCAGCCGGCCGGCGGCCGCTTCACGGGCGGCACGCATCGCTTTCCCGTTCGCATCTATTTCGAGGACACCGACCTATCGGGCGTCGTCTA
Organism: Sphingomonas sp. SAFR-052; assembly: GCF_051965015.1. NCBI lineage: Bacteria > Pseudomonadati > Pseudomonadota > Alphaproteobacteria > Sphingomonadales > Sphingomonadaceae > Sphingomonas > Sphingomonas sp. SAFR-052. The sequence goes on from NZ_JBQCMO010000001.1 coordinate 300,369, forward strand.
TCATGCGAATTATCTGCGTTATTTTGAACGGGCGCGCAGCGACATGCTACGGCTCGCCGGTATCGACCAGCGTGCCGCGCACGAAGCGGGCGAGGGCGCCTATGCCGTCCGGTCGATGCAGCTCGATTGGCGGGGGCCGGCGCGGCTGAACGATGCGCTAGTCGTGGTCAGCACCGTCGAGCGCGTGCGGGCGGCAGCGGTCGATATTCATCAGACAGTCATCCGCGACACGCTCTTACTGGCGTCGGCTCGGGTCGAGGTCGCGTTCGTGGCCCCGAACGGCCGTCCGCGTCGTCAGCCGGCCGCATGGGTCGACACCTTCCACAGTTTGGTCGCAACCGAAAAAGGGGCATGATGGACGTACTCGTGAACACCGACGCCGCGACCATGTCGCCGGTCGCGCTCTTCCTCGCCGCCGACTGGGTGGTGAAGGCGGTGATGCTGGGCCTGCTGGCGGCCAGCATCTGGACCTGGGCGATCATTATCGGCTTCCTCGTCCGCGCGCGGAAAGTGCGTCGCGACATCGACCGGTTCGAAACCGACTTCGAACAGGCCGAGGATATCGATGCCTTCCACCGGTTGCAGGGTTCGCGCGACACCGCCATCGCCCGCGTCTTTTCGTCGGGTGTGCGCGAATGGCGGCGCTCGACCGCGTCGAAGCAGATCGACCGCGACGGCACCCGCGAACGCCTTGCCACCGCGATGGCGTCGAGCGTCGCCGATGAAAGCGAGACGCTGGCCGACCGGCTGAACGTGCTGGCGACGGTGGGATCGGTCGCGCCGTTCGTCGGGCTGTTTGGCACCGTCTGGGGGATCATGCGGTCATTCACCGCGATCGCGTCCGAACAGAATACGTCGTTGGCCGTGGTGGCACCGGGCATTGCCGAGGCGCTGTTCGCGACCGCGATTGGCCTGTTCGCGGCGATCCCTGCCGTCATCGCGTACAATCGCTTCAGCCACAGCGTGAACCGGATCGAGGCGCGGCTGAACCGCTTTGCCGATGCGTTCCACGCGACCTTGTCGCGTCAGCTCGAAGGCGTCTGAGCGATGGGCATCAATCTGCCGTCCGCAAAGGGGAAAGGGCGTCGCGCGCCGATGGCGGAGATCAACGTCACGCCATTGGTCGACGTGATGCTAGTGTTGCTCATCATCTTCATGGTTACCGCGCCGCTGATGACCGCCGGCGTGCCGGTCAACCTGCCCGACAGCCGCGCCAAGGCCGTCGAACAGACGCAACAGCCGGTGACGCTGTCGATCGATGCGGATGGGCGGACCTATATCGACGATGCCGAGGTGTCGGCGGACAATCTGCCCGGCGAACTGGAAAAGATCGCGGCGGCGGGTGCCGGGGCGACCGAGCCGCGCCAGGTGATGCTGCGCGCCGATCGCACGCTCGATTACGGCCGCGTCAATGGCGTGCTGGGCGAATTGAACCGCGCGGGGCTGAACCGGGTGTCGCTCATCAGCGTGGCGCAATAACGCGATGCAGAAGGCGGAGAAGATCGGGCTTGGCGTTGCGGTTGCGGGACATGCCGTCCTGTTCGGCCTGCTGTCGGTCGGTTTTCTCGCCACACCGAACCCGGTGAAGTTGAAGAACGCGCCGATGGACGTGAGCTTCGCCGAAGACGTCGCCGCCGAACAGTCGTCGCCGCAGCAGACCGAAGCGCCGGCAGTGAGCCAGGCGCCCGACACCGGCGCGCCGGAGGATGCCGCGCCGCCCGAGGCGGTCGAGGAGCCGACTCCGGAACCCGCACCCGCGCCTCCCGCACCGGCGCCACGTCCGCAACCGGCTCCCCGGCCGGAACCGAAGCCAGCGCCAAAGCCGGCCCCGGCACCCAAACCCGTGCCGAAGCCGGTTCCCAAGCCTGTGCCGAAGCCCGCCCCTGCGCCGAAGCCCGAACCGAAGCCTGCCCCGGCCAAGCAACCTGCGCGCCCTGCGCCAGCACCGGCGCGGCCCGCGCCTGCTGCTAAAGCCCCTGCAAAACCGGCACCGGCCAAGCCTGCGGCGACCAAGGGGCAGGGGACCAACGCGCAGGCGACCGCACCCCGCCCCCGCGGCGGACGGCTTGGCGACAATTTCCTGAAGGGCATCGCCGACACCCCCAAGCCGGGCAAGGCGGAAACGCCACGCGGCACGGCGGTCAGCGCGCAGTCGGTGGCCGGACTCGCCAGCGCGATCCAGCGGCAGGTCCAGCCCTGCGCCAACAAGATTCCCAACCCGGGCCCCGGCGCGAACCAGATCCGGTCGAAAATTCGCCTGCAGATGCGCGCCGACGGTACGCTCGCCGCGCGGCCGCAATTGCGCGGCCAGACCGGGGTCGATGGCGAAAATGAACGCTATGCGCAGCGCGTGTCCGAACTGGCCATCGCCGCACTGATCCAGTGCGCGCCCTATGAACTTCCGGCGGAACTGTACGAAGGCGGCTGGAAGGATATCATCATCAACTACAAACTGCCCGGCTGACCGGAGAGGATTTATGCGGAAACTGACCCTGGCTCTTGGTGCGGCGCTCGCCAGCGTGCTGGTCGCGCCCGCCGCATTCGCGCAGGTCGAGGTGGATATCGAGGGCGGCATTTCCGAACCGCTGCCGATCGCGGTGCCGGTGATGCCGACGCCGCAGGTCGCATCGACCCCGGCGGGATCGACCGACGCGCTCGGGCGGCAACTTGCGGAGATCGTTGCGGGCGATCTGCGCAATTCGGGTCTGTTCAAGCCGGCCGGTCCCGCCGGGCTGCCCGCGGTCGCGATGGCACAGGTTCAGTCGCCCGACTATGCGGTGTGGAGTGGTGCGCAGGCGCTGGTGCAGGGCTATGTGCGGGCCGAGGCGAACGGCACGCTGACCATCGGCTGCTACCTCTACGACACGTTCGGCCGCACCGAACTGACGCGGCAGGGCTTCAACGTGCCGCCGGCCGAATGGCGTCGCGCCGCGCACAAATGCGCCGATGCAGTTTACACGCGTCTGTCGGGCGAGGGACCGTATTTCGACAGCCGCATCGTCTATGTCAGCGAGACCGGGCCGAAGGGCAAGCGGATCAAGCGGCTGGCGATCATGGATCAGGACGGGGCCAATCATCGCTTCCTGACCAACGGCCAGTCGATCGTGCTGACGCCGCGCTTCGCGCCGAACCAGCAGTCGATCGTCTATATGAGCTATGTCAACGAACGGCCGGCGATCTACATTCTCGACCTCGGCACCGGGCGGCAGCGGTTGCTGGTGCAGAATGCGTCGCTGACCTTCGCGCCGCGCTTCTCGCCCGATGGCCGCTATGTCCTGTTCTCAATGGCGCAGGCGGGCAATACCGATATCTATCGCGTGCCGGCCGGCGGCGGCAGTCCGCAGCGATTGACCAACGCACCCGGCATCGACACCGGCGGCAGCTATTCGCCCGATGGGTCGAAGATCGTGTTCGAAAGCGACCGGTCGGGCACGCAGCAGCTCTATGTCATGAACGCCGACGGATCGAACCAGCAGCGGATCAGCTTTGGCGGCGGTCGCTATGCCACGCCGGTGTGGAGCCCGCGCGGCGACCTAGTCGCGTTCACCCGGCAGGGCGGTGGATCGTTCCGCATCGGCATCATGTCGCCCTCGGGCGGCGGCGAGAAGCTGTTGAGCGATGCCTGGGGCGACGAGGGGCCGAGCTGGTCGCCCAATGGCCGCGTGCTCACCTTCTTCCGCAGTGCGCAGGGGTCGGGCAAGACGCAGGTCTGGTCGGTCGACCTGACCGGATCGAACATCCGCCGCATTCCGACTGCGCTCGACGGGTCGGACCCGAGCTGGGGGCCGATCCGGCCCTGACGGTTTCACCAACGGGGGCAAATCCGTTACAGGGGCATTGTAGCGGGTGCGACACGACCAAGGGAGGTTTTGATGAGCAAGATTTCGACCACGCTGATCGTCGGCGCGGCATTGCTGGCAACCGCCGGCTGCGCCAAGAAGCGCCCCGAGGTGCTGCCGCCGGCACCGGGCCAGACGGTCGATCCGAACGCCGGCACCGGCGGGACCGGGACGGGCACCGGCACCACCGGCGTCGTGCCGGGATCGCGCGCCGATTTCCAGCAGTCGGTAGCTAGCGACACGATCAATTTCGGCCTCGACCAATATGATATCGACGCATCGGCCCGCGCGGTGCTCGACAGCCAGGCACAATGGCTGGCGCGCTATCCCAATGTCCGCGTGACGATCGAGGGGCATTGCGACGAGCGCGGCACCCGCGAATACAACCTCGCGCTGGGCGACCGCCGCGCCAACGCGGCGGCCAGCTATTTGGCGACGCGTGGCATCTCGCCGTCGCGGATCACCACGATCAGCTATGGCAAGGAACGCCCGCTGGCGCTCGGTTCTGACGAGGGCGCGTGGGCGCAGAACCGCCGTGCCGTAACGGTGGTGTTGCAGTAATCCGTAGACGCCTGTCCGGCCATGACAGCGGCCGGACAGGCAGTCAGCTGGCGAGTTTCAGCCGCCCGCGCCCGGCCGCCTTGGCGGCATAGAGCGCCTGGTCTGCCCGGGTGTAGACGGTGGAAATTGTGTCCTTGGCAGCGACCTCGGTCAGGCCGGCCGAAAAATCGACGCGGTAGCTGGGCTGGGCGGCGACCATCGACCGTGCCGCGATCCGCTGGCGCAGCAGTGCCACGACGCGCTCCGCCTCCGCGACCGACTGGTCGGGAAAGATAATTAGAAATTCCTCCCCGCCGATCCGACCGAACGCGTCGCAGGTCCGCAGTTCGGCGCGGATCGTCCGAGCAACTTCGCGCAACACCGCGTCGCCCGCGACATGGCCGAACCGGTCGTTGATCCGTTTGAAATAGTCGAGATCGATCAGCACCGTGGTCGCCTCGCCCGCAAGCCCGGCGGCGATCGCGTCGATCCGTTCACCCAGCAGTTGCATGATATGCGCCCGGTTCGACACGCCGGTCAGCGGATCGGTCGCCGCGCTTCTCAGCGCGACATCGCGTTCCTGCCGCAAGGTGCGTTCGCTCTGGCCCAGCCGCGTGATATCGAGCGCGGTGAACAAGATATGTCCATCGGCCGTGGTCTGCTCGACGATGTGCAGCCACGTCCCGTCATGCATGTCGGTTTCGATCGACGTCATGGCAGACTTGCCCCGCCGCGATAGGGCCGAGCACAGCCAGTTTTCGAAGTCGTCGTGCGCGACCACCGGCCCGCGCCGAAGACGATGGTTGCGGCGCATCAGCGTGACCCAGTCGATCTTTTCGTCGGGTTCGAGGAAGAAGGTGCGGCGATAGGATGGGTTGGCGAACAGGATCGTGCCGTTGGGATCGTAGAGCGCGATCATGGCTTCGGCTTGGCCGACACCTTCCATAAGCTTTGCGATAGTGAGCGGCACGATTCCGTTCCAGCGGACGATGGCGGCTACCCCCCGGCGGCCCCTTCATCTGCTGTATAGTGACGATGTATTATATATTGATTAAGGTTAAGAAATGCTCCGTCGGGTGGGTCCCGACGGAGCGTTTTATTGGGTCAGGCTTCGGCGGACGCCTTTGCTTTGCCGCCCTTGCGCGGCTTCTTCGGTGCGGCCGGCGTGATTTCGAACGCCAGAGCATTGTCCTTCAGCGTGACGCTCACCTCGCCGCCATGGACCAGCTTGCCGAACAGCAGTTCTTCGGCCAGCGGCTGCTTAATCTTGTCCTGGATCAGGCGACCCATCGGACGTGCACCGTACAGCTTGTCATAGCCCTTTTCGGTCAGCCACGTTTTGGCGGCTTCGTCGAGGCGGATATGGACGCTGCGATCAGCCAGTTGCAGTTCGAGCTGGAGGATGAACTTGTCAACCACCCGCGCGACGACCTCGGGCGGGAGGTAGCCGAACGGCACGATCGCATCCAACCGGTTGCGGAATTCCGGCGTGAACAGCTTGCGCACCGCCTCTTCCTGCACGTCCTCGCGATCGATCTGGCCGAAGCCGATCGATTCCTTGGCCATGTCCGACGCGCCCGCATTGGTCGTCATGATGAGGATGACGTTGCGGAAATCGACGGTCTTGCCGTGGTGGTCGGTCAGCTTCCCGTTGTCCATCACCTGCAACAGGATGTTGAACAGGTCGGGATGCGCCTTCTCGATCTCGTCGAGCAGCAGGACGCAATGCGGCTGCTGGTCGATCGCGTCGGTCAACAGACCGCCCTGGTCATAGCCGACATAGCCCGGCGGGGCACCGATCAGACGGCTGACCGAATGGCGCTCCATATATTCCGACATGTCGAAACGCTGGAGCGGAATGCCCATGATCTCCGACAGTTGCCGCGCGACCTCGGTTTTGCCCACCCCGGTAGGACCGGTGAACAGGTAATTGCCGATCGGCTTGTCCGGATCGCGCAGGCCCGCGCGCGACAACTTGATCGCCGAGGACAGCGCCTTGATCGCATCGTCCTGCCCGAACACCACCCGCTTCAGGTCCAGTTCGAGATTGGCGAGCACGCGCGTATCGTCGGTCGACACCGTCTTCGGCGGGATGCGCGCCATCGTCGCGATGACCGCCTCGATCTCCTTCGACGTGATCGTCTTCTTCCGCTTGGGTGCTGGCACCAGCATCTGCATCGCGCCGACTTCGTCGATCACGTCGATCGCCTTGTCGGGCAGCTTGCGGTCGTTGATGTAGCGTGCCGACAATTCCACCGCCGACTTGATTGAATCGGGGGTGTATTTGACCTTGTGATGTTCCTCGAACGCAGTGCGCAGCCCGGTCAGGATCTTGATCGTGTCCTCGACCGTCGGTTCGTTCACGTCGATCTTCTGGAACCGGCGCAGCAGTGCGCGATCCTTTTCGAAGTGGTTGCGGAACTCCTTGTAGGTCGTCGAGCCGATGCAGCGGATCTGCCCGCCCGACAAAGCAGGCTTGAGCAGGTTCGACGCGTCCATCGCCCCGCCGCTAGTCGCGCCAGCGCCGATGACGGTGTGGATTTCGTCGATGAACAGCACCGCGTGGGGCAGTTTTTCGAGCTCGGTCACGACCTGCTTCAACCGCTCCTCGAAGTCGCCGCGATAGCGGGTGCCGGCGAGCAGCGCGCCCATGTCGAGCGAATAGATCACTGCAGGCAACAGCACTTCGGGCACGTCGCCCTCGACGATCTTGCGCGCCAGCCCTTCGGCGATCGCGGTCTTGCCGACGCCCGGATCACCGACATAGAGCGGGTTGTTCTTCGAGCGGCGGCACAGGATCTGAACCGTGCGATCGACCTCGGCCGACCGTCCGATCAGCGGATCGACCTTGCCGGTCTTCGCCTTCTCGTTGAGGTCGACGCAGAACTGCTTGAGCGCGCTCTCGCCCTTGCCCTTTTCGGCAGCCTTGGGCGCTTCCTTTTCCTCGGCACCCTTGGGCGTCGGGGTTTCGGTGGCGGTCGATCCGCCTTTGCCGACACCGTGGCTGATGAAGCTGACCGCGTCGAGCCGGCTCATATCCTGCTGCTGCAGGAAATAGACGGCATAGGTCTCACGCTCGCTGAACATCGCGACCAGGACATTGGCGCCGGTCACCTCGTCGCGGCCCGACGACTGGACGTGCAGGATCGCGCGCTGCACCACGCGCTGGAAGCTGCTGGTCGGCGACGGATCGGTCGTAGCGTCCAGTTTGAACGTGTCGAGTTCGGTGTCGAGATAATGGGCGACGGTGGTCCGCAGCTCGTCGAGTTCGACGCCGCAGCCGGTCATCACCTTCGCCGCGTCCGGATCGTCGGTCAGCGCGAAGAGCAGATGTTCGAGCGTCGCATATTCGTGCCGGCGCGAGGATGCGGCCTCGAGCGCCTTGTGCAGCGTGGATTCCAATGCGGATGCGAAGGATGGCATTCAATTCACTCCGGTCGGCCGGCGAGAACGCGCCGGCCCTGCGTCCCGGTGTCCCGGGTCTTCCACCATGTCGGTATGCCGCCGCCCGGCATCAAGCGGGGGGCGGAACATCTCATGACCGGAACAGCGCATCGGCGCTGGCCCGGTGGCTGCGCGCCGCGTCGATTCGCGCACGGCATCGCGCGATTTCGCCTTCCAGCGCGGCGATTCGCGCGGTCAGCTCGTCTTGTGACAACGGGTCGAGATCCTCGCGCAACAGCATGGCGAGCAGGTTGCCACGAACATGGTTAACATTTTCGTCGGGTTCCATCGCGATGCAGCGTTGACCCTGTGGCCGACGATGTCAATAACGCCGCCGTGCAGGGGAAATACTATATGGATGTACCAGCGGCGATGCGTGCGATCGATCCGGCCGAACCGGGCGGACCGGAAGTGCTGACGGTCGTCGAACGCCCGACGCCGCGCCCGGCACCGGGCGAGGTGCTGATCCGTATCGCCGCCGCCGGGGTCAACAGGCCCGACGTCCTGCAACGCACCGGCGGCTATCCGCCACCGCCCGGCGCCTCGTCCATCCCCGGTCTGGAGATTGCGGGCGAGGTCATAGGCTTGGGCGAGGGGGTCGAGCCGCACTGGCTGGGCCAGCCGGTCTGCGCGCTGCTGGCGGGCGGGGGCTATGCCGAATATGCGACGGTCCCGGCCGGCCAGTGCCTGCCCGTGCCCCGGGCGCTGTCGATGGTCGAGGCGGCGGCGCTGCCCGAAACGCTGTTCACCGTGTGGACCAATTTGTTCGAGCGCGGCTATGCGGCGGAGGGCGACACGGTCCTGGTCCATGGCGGCACCAGCGGCATCGGCACGATGGCGATCCTGCTCGGGCGCGTGTTCGGCCTCGACGTGATTGTCACCGTCGGCAGCGATTTGAAGGCCCGCGCCGCGCTCGACCTCGGCGCTGCGCACGCCATCAACTACCGCAGCGAGGATTTCGTCGCGCGCGTCGCCGAGATCACCGGCGGCAAGGGCGTCAGCGTCGTGCTCGACATGGTCGGCGGCGACTATGTGCCGCGCAACATCAAATGTCTGGCCGAGGATGGCCGCCACGTCTCGATCGCGGTGCAGGGCGGGGCCAGCGCCACCGTGCCGCTCTGGGATATCATGCGCCGCCGCCTGACGCTGACCGGATCGACACTGCGGGCGCGCGATGCGGCGTTCAAGGAAATGGTCGCCGACGAACTGTCGCGCACCGTATGGCCGCATGTCGAGGCGGGGCGGTTGCGCCCGGTGATCGACAAGACCTTTCCGCTCGACCGCGCGGACGAGGCGCATCGGCGGATGGAGGCGGGCGACCATGTCGGCAAGATCGTACTGACGGTCGCCGACGCCGGTTGAAGCGCGCCGCAAACGCCCAAATCCCGCGACCGCTTGCCCTTTGCGGCCAGCGGTACTAAGTCCGTATCCAACGTGGCCGCCCGGTTTGGGCGGCCCTTTCTATTTCGGAGACCCGTCGTGGCCCAGCCGCTGATGCCGCACGCGACCGCTTCCTGGCTGGTCGACAACACCGCCTTGTCCTTTCCGCAGATCGCCGACTTTTGCGGTCTGCACGTCCTCGAGGTGCAGGCGATCGCCGACGATACCGCCGCGACCAAGCTGACCGGTCGCGATCCGGTGCGCGCGCACGAACTGACGATGGAAGAGATCGAGAAGGGGCAGAAGAACCCCGACTACCGCTTGGTCATGCAGAAGGGCCCCGAACAGGTCCGCCGGACCAAGGGCCCGCGCTATACCCCGGTCAGCAAGCGGCAGGACAAGCCGGACGGTATCGCGTGGATCATCCGCAACCATCCGGAAATCAGCGACGGCGCGATCGGCAAGCTGATCGGCACCACCCGCACGACCATCGCCGCGATCCGCGACCGTACCCATTGGAACATCGGCAACATCGTGCCGAAGGACCCGGTCACGCTGGGTCTCTGCTCGCAGCGCGAACTCGATGCGCTGGTCGGCAAGGCGGCGAAGGCCGCCGGGATCGAGGCCCCGACCGACACCCGTCTGGAGGGGGACCGCGAGGCACTGATCGAACAGCTGCGCAACGAACGGACCCAGGCCGCGCGCGACGCCGAATTGGCCGAGCGCGGCGAACAGCCGGAATCGGCAAGCGCGTTCTTCGATCCGTTCAAGCGCTGATCCGCACCCGAACGTACCCTGCGGCCCGGTCGCTCGTGTCGAGCGGCCGGGCCGTTTGCGTATCGGGGTCAATCGGTTAGGCTGGCACCGTCCCACCGGGAGTGAGCAGCCATGTCCGACCTTCGTGCCCGCGCGATCGCGCTTTACGACGCCTTTACCCACGAGCATCGCGACCGGCGTGCCTTCATGGCGGAAATGGTGGCGCTGGCCGGATCGGCCGCCGCTGCCGAGGCGCTGATCGCGGGCATCGCCGCCTCGCCGGCTGCCGCGCAACAGATCGCACCGGCCGACCCCCGGCTCGACACTGCGAAGCGCAGCGGCACCGAAGCGGGCAAACCGGCTACCGCCTATTTCGCTGCGCCCAAGGGCATGCAGCAGCCATTGCCGGTCGTGCTGGTCATCCACGAAAATCGCGGGCTGAACGCGCATATCGAGGATGTCGCGCGCCGCGTCGCGCTGGCCGGCTTCCGTGCGATCGCCCCGGATTTCCTCGCGCCGCAGGGGGGCACGCCTGCCGACGAGGATCGCGCCCGCGAACTGATCGGGACGATCGACTATGACCTTGCTTTGGCGCAGGCGAAGTCGTTCCTTGCCAAGGCGTGCGGCGAGCGCGGGGGAGCGCGGACCGGCGCGGTCGGCTTCTGCTGGGGCGGGGCGTTCGTCAATCGGCTGGCGGTCGCCGATCCGGCATTGACCGCGGGCGTGAGCTATTACGGCCCGGCCCCCGATCCGGCGGAGGCAAGCAAGGTCCGCGCCGCGCTGCTCCTGCAACTCGCTGAGAAGGATGCGCGCGTGAACGCGACGGCCCTTCCCTGGGGCGAGGCGCTGCGCAAGGCGGGCAAGGATGCGACGACCCATGTCTATCCGGGGGTGGACCATGCCTTCAACAACGATACCTCGGCGATGCGCTACGACGCGGCGGCGGCGAAGCTGGCATGGGAGCGGACGACCGCGTTCCTGCACCGCGAACTTGACGCGAAACGTGCCTAGGTTCTATCTTTGTTCCTGACGAATCGCAGGGGAGATGCACGATGGCCGGACTGACGCTCTACACCAACCCGATGTCGCGTGGGCGGATCGCGCGGTGGATGCTGGAGGAGGTCGGTGCCGATTACGACGTCGAAATGCTCGGCTATGGCGGGACGATGAAGGCCGATGCCTATCTGGCGATCAATCCGATGGGCAAGGTGCCGGCGATCGTCCATGACGGGCGCGTCGTCACCGAATGCGCCGCGATCTGCGCCTATCTCGCTGATGCTTTTCCCGCCGCTGGCCTTGCGCCGACGGCGGAGGAGCGCGCCGATTATTATCGCTGGGTGTTCTTCGCCGCCGGGCCGCTCGAACAGGCGGTCACCAACCGGTCGCTGGGGGTGATGCCGACGGCAGACCAGCAGCAGATGGTTGGTTATGGCGACTATGACCGGGTGGTGTCGGTACTCGCAGCCGCGGTGTCGGCGCACCCCTATATCGCGGGCGAGCGCTTCACCGCCGCCGACGTCTATGTCGGGTCGCATGTGATGTGGGGTGCGCAGTTCGGTACGCTGCCGAAGCTGGACGCCTTCATGGCCTATGTCGGGCGCCTCGCCGATCGACCGGCGCATGTGCGGGCGAGCGAACTGGACGATGCGGCAATGGCGGAGATGCAGGCGGCTTGAGCCGTCCTGCCGGGTCGGACCACCCCTACCGCTTGATGTCGATCAGCCACGGCTTCGGTCCGCCGGTCGGTTTCGGCGTCCCGTCCAGCCGCCTTGCGCGCACGATGCGGACCGGGTCGAGAATCATCTGCCCCTTCATCGCGTCCGACCCGCCGCCGGTCGGTTTGGCGAGGATGCGCTTGACCGTCGCCATGCCGCCGACGACCCGGCCGAACGCGGCATAGCCGGGGAAGTCGCCCTTGGCGTCCATGCTCGGCATCGCGCCGACCAGCAGCACGAAATTGCCGCCCGCGGAATTGGGTTCGGGCCGCCGCGCCATCGAGATCGCGCCGTCGACATGGCGGACGCCGGTCCGGTCGGTCCGTTCGTGCGGGAAGGGTGGCAGGATGCGCCGTGCATCGGTGCGGATACCGCCCTGCACGAAGCCGAGCGACGGTTCGGCCTTGCGCCGTGCCGAGCGGTAGAAGACCGTGCCGTCGAACCGCCCGTCATCGACATAGGCGAGGAAGTTCCTGGAGGTCGCGGGCGCGCGCTTCACGTCGAGCGCGACGACGATCGGTCCGGCCGAGGTGTCGAACCGGACCCGGACATAGCCGGGCGTCGCACGAATGGCGGACTGGGCGGAAGCCGGCGCGGCAAAGGCCAGCAGCAACAGGGCAAGCAGGATACGCATCGCCGCTTCCTATCGCCCGACGCCGCGCGGCGAAAGCGCGCGGATCCGCTATACGCCACCGGTCCGCTGCGATAGACCCTCCGCCGCGACAACGGGGGTGGCGATGATGATGACGCGGGCGATCCTGTGGCCCACCTTTGCACTGGTCGCGCTGATCTTCGCGATCAGCATCACGCTGCTGCTCGGGCGGATCGGCCATATGCGCCGCCAACCACCGACCGCGCGCGACGTTGCCGATGTGGAGGCGAGTCGTGCCTATTTTCGCTCGGTCGAACGGCCCGCGGCGAATCTGGCCAATCTGTTCGAACTGCCGGTACTGTATTTCGCACTGGTGCCCCTGCTGCTGCTGACCGGGCTTGCCGGGCTAGCGCAGGTGACGCTCGCCTGGATCTATGTCGCGCTGCGTGCCGGGCACAGCATCGCGCATATCGTCGGGCGGGTGCGGCTGCGATTCGCGCTGTTCCTCGCCTCGACCGGCATTCTCGCCGCGATGTGGATCGGCTTCGCGATCGATATCGGCTTCTCGGCGCGGTGACGGACGCAGGCGGAACGGGGCGGGGGTTGTGACGTTGACCGGCGAACCCTTCTCGGAGACTGCCATGACCCGCTTCGCCGCTGCCGCCGCTCTGCCCGTCTTCGCGCTGCTCGGTGCGTGTGGCGGGCAGGAGATCACGACGACCAACGACGCGAACGTCGTGTCGAACGACGTCTATGCCAATGCCGCCTTCCGCAACGACGGCGAAGTCGGCAACGAGATGATTGCGATCAACCCGATGGAAACCGAGGCCAATTCGGTGACGACCGCCGGGGACGCGATGATGGGCAACACCCCCGATGCGATGAACGCGACGATGGGCAACACCGCCAACTGACGCATCGGCACGGGGCCGGACCGACGGGCGGCGCGGGGCATCCCCTCGCGTCGCCCGTTTGCGTAGTGGTCCCATTGACCGGGGCAGGGCGCGTCTGTATAGGCCGCGCGTCCCGCTGGGTCGGCGTCGTAGCCGTCACTGGCCTGCATGTGGGTTCAAAGAGCTGAACATTGCTGGAGACATCGGCCCCGAGGGTTCATTACCCACGTGGCCTTTGCGCATTTCTGACAGGAACGGCTCCGGCAAAGTAACCGCAAGATAAGGTGAAGGGCTTCATGCCGACGATCAACCAGCTGGTCCGCAAGGGCCGCGAACCGCAGAAGGCCAAGTCGAAGGTCCCTGCGATGGACCAGAACCCGCAGAAGCGCGGTGTCTGCACCCGCGTCTACACGACGACCCCGAAGAAGCCGAACTCGGCGCTGCGCAAGGTGGCCAAGGTCCGCCTGACCAACAGCCGCGAAGTCATCAGCTACATTCCGGGTGAAGGCCACAACCTCCAGGAGCACTCGGTCGTGCTGATCCGCGGCGGTCGTGTGCGCGATCTTCCCGGCGTTCGCTACCACGTCCTGCGCGGCGTGCTCGATACGCAGGGTGTCAAGGATCGCCGCCAGTCGCGTTCGAAGTACGGCGCCAAGCGTCCGAAGTGATCCCGTGCCGCGCGTGACCCGCGCGGCCTGAGGTCCACCTACCCCCAGTAAGCCCCGGACGGGTTCCGGAACCGGCTGAAGATTGAAGGAATATCTGATGGCTCGTCGTCGTCGTCCCGAAAAGCGGGAAATCCTGCCTGATCCCGTATACGGGGATGAGGTTCTGACCAAGTTCATGAATTCGGTGATGCTGGACGGCAAGAAGTCCGTCGCCGAAGGCATCGTCTATTCGGCATTCGAAACCGTCGAGAGCCGCGCGAAGCGCGATCCGCTGGGCGTGTTCCACGATGCGCTGAACAACGTGAAGCCGAACATCGAAGTTCGCAGCCGCCGGGTCGGCGGTGCGACCTACCAGGTGCCGGTCGAAGTCCGCTTCGAACGTGCCCAGGCGCTGGCGATCCGCTGGTTGATCGCTTCGGCCCGCAACCGCAGCGAGAACACCATGTCGGCACGCCTGTCGGGCGAGCTGATGGACGCTGCCAACAACCGCGGCAACGCGGTGAAGAAGCGCGAAGACACGCACCGCATGGCGGAAGCGAACCGCGCCTTCTCGCACTACCGCTGGTAAGCCGAGGCGGTGGCTTTTCACCGCTGACGCAACCGACTATATCGTGGGGAGCGGGCGTCATGCCTCGCTCCCCACATTGCTAAGGAAGCACGATCATGGCCCGCAGCCATCCGCTCGAACGGTATCGCAACATCGGCATCATGGCGCACATCGACGCCGGCAAGACGACGACCACCGAGCGTATTCTTTACTACACCGGCAAGTCCTACAAGATCGGCGAAGTGCATGAAGGCACCGCCACCATGGACTGGATGGAGCAGGAGCAGGAACGCGGCATCACCATCACCTCGGCGGCAACCACCTGCAAGTGGCGTGCGGAAGAGGGCAAGGGTGAAGAGCACCTGATCAACATCATCGACACGCCGGGCCACGTCGACTTCACCATTGAAGTCGAGCGTTCGCTGCGCGTGCTCGACGGCGCGGTCGCCTGTTTCGACGGCGTCGCCGGCGTGGAGCCGCAGTCGGAAACCGTGTGGCGTCAGGCCGACAAGTACGGCGTGCCGCGCATGTGCTTCGTCAACAAGCTCGACCGCACCGGTGCCGACTTCTATTTCTGCGTCGACTCGATCATCGAGCGTCTGGGCGCGCGCCCGGCGGTCCTGTATCTCCCGATCGGTATCGAAGGCGGCTTCAAGGGCCTTGTCGACCTGGTCGAGAACCGCGCGATCATCTGGCTCGAAGAGTCGCTGGGCGCGAAGTTCGAATATCAGGACATTCCGGACGATCTGAAGGAAAAGGCTGCGAAGTATCGCAGCGAGCTGATCGAAATGGCCGTCGAACAGGACGACGACGCCATGGAAGCGTATCTGGAAGGCACCGAGCCGACCGTCGCCGAACTCAAGAAGCTGATCCGCAAGGGTACGCTCGCCATGACGTTCGTGCCGATCGTCTGCGGTTCGGCGTTCAAGAACAAGGGCGTGCAGCCGCTGCTCGACGCCGTCGTCGACTATCTGCCGTCGCCGCTCGACATTCCGGACGTGCAGGGCGTGAAGCTCGATGGCGAGACCCCGGATTCGCGTCCGGCGTCGGACACCGCGCCGCTGTCGCTCCTGGCGTTCAAGATCATGAACGATCCGTTCGTCGGCTCGCTGACCTTTGCCCGCATCTATTCGGGGACGCTGACCAAGGGCAGCTACTTGAACTCGGTGAAGGACAAGAAGGAAAAGATCGGCCGTATGCTCCTCATGCACGCGAACTCGCGTGAGGACATCGACGAGGCACGTGCAGGCGACATCGTCGCCATCGCGGGTCTGAAGGAAACGACGACCGGCGACACGCTGTGCGATCCGGCGAACCCGATCATCCTGGAACGCATGGAGTTCCCGGAACCTGTCATCGAGCTGTCGGTGGAACCGAAGACCAAGGCCGACCAGGAAAAGATGGGCATCGCGCTCAACCGCCTGGCCGCCGAAGATCCCTCGTTCCGCGTGTCGACCGATCACGAATCAGGCCAGACGATCATCAAGGGCATGGGTGAACTTCACCTCGAAATCCTCGTCGATCGCATGAAGCGCGAGTTCAAGGTCGAGGCGAATGTCGGTGCGCCGCAGGTGGCGTATCGCGAATATCTCGCCAAGCCGGTCGAACTGACCTACACCCACAAGAAGCAGTCGGGTGGTTCGGGCCAGTTCGGTGAAGTGAAGGTCAAGGTCGTTCCCGGCGAGCGTGGCTCGGGCTACCAGTTCTTCGACGAGATTAAGGGCGGCAACATCCCGCGCGAATATATCCCGTCGGTGGAAAAGGGCATGCGCGAGACGGCGCAGACCGGTTCGCTGATCGGCTTCCCGATCATCGACTTCGAAGTGCACCTGATCGACGGCAAGTATCACGACGTCGACTCGTCGGCGCTGGCGTTCGAAATCTGCGCCCGTGGCGCGATGCGCGAAGCCGCTCAGAAGGCCGGCATCAAGCTGCTCGAGCCGATCATGAAGGTCGAGGTCGTGACCCCGGAAGACTATCTCGGCGACGTCATCGGCGACATGAACAGTCGTCGTGGCCAGATCCAGGGCACCGACAGCCGCGGCAACGCGCAGACCGTCGAAGCGATGGTCCCGCTCGCCAACATGTTCGGCTATGTGAACCAACTGCGCTCGTTCACCCAGGGCCGCGCGCAATACTCGATGCAGTTCTCGCACTATGATGAAGTGCCGCAGAACGTCGCGGACGAGGTGAAGGCGAAGATGGCCTGAGGCGCACGGAGCTAAGCTAGCTTAGCTCCGAGACGCCGAAAGGCCGGCCGGCGGGACGGTCCCCGTGACTGTCCCGACCGACGGCGAATTTACTTCGTCGTCCGCGCCCCGGTTCAGGGGCTGGCATTACGAAACAACACCCGCTAAAGGGCCGCGTTCGCGTGGCCCCGGCGGCACCGAATTCGAATCAGAAGGTAGGAAAATGGCTAAGGCAAAATTCGAGCGGAACAAGCCGCACCTCAACATCGGCACCATCGGTCACGTCGACCACGGCAAGACCTCGCTGACCGCCGCGATCACGAAGGTGCTGGCGGACACGATGGGCGGCGTCGCCGTCGATTTCGCCAACATCGACAAGGCCCCGGAAGAGCGCGAGCGCGGCATCACCATCTCGACCGCCCACGTCGAGTATGAGACCGCCAACCGCCACTATGCGCACGTCGACTGCCCCGGCCACGCCGACTATGTGAAGAACATGATCACTGGCGCGGCGCAGATGGACGGCGCGATCCTGGTCGTGTCGGCCACCGACGGCCCGATGCCGCAGACCAAGGAGCACATCCTGCTCGCCAAGCAGGTCGGCGTTCCCACCATGGTCGTCTTCCTGAACAAGGTCGACCTGGTCGACGACGAGGAAATCCTCGAACTCGTCGAAATGGAAATTCGCGAAGAGCTGTCGAAGCGTGAATTCGACGGCGACAACATTCCGATCATCCGCGGTTCGGCCACCTGCGCCCTGTCGGGTTCGGACCAGAAGCTGGGCCAGGAAGCCATCCTGGAACTGATGAAGGCGGTCGACGAATCGATCCCGCAGCCGGAACGTCCGCTGGACAAGCCGTTCATGATGCCGATCGAAGACGTGTTCTCGATCTCGGGTCGCGGCACCGTGGTCACCGGCCGCGTCGAAACCGGCGTTGTGAAGGTCGGCGAAGAAGTCGAAATCGTCGGCATTCACGAATCGGTCCGCAAGACCGTCGTCACCGGCGTCGAAATGTTCCGCAAGCTGCTCGACCAGGGCCAGGCCGGCGACAACATCGGCGCGCTGATCCGCGGCGTCGCCCGTGACGAAGTGGAGCGTGGTCAGGTTCTGGCGAAGCCGGGCTCGATCACCCCGCACACCGACTTCCAGTCGTCGGTGTACGTGCTGTCGAAGGACGAAGGTGGCCGTCACACGCCGTTCTTCGCCAACTATCGTCCGCAGTTCTACTTCCGCACCACGGACGTCACCGGCACGATCGAACTGCCGGAAGGCACCGAAATGGTCATGCCGGGCGACGAAGTCGCGCTGGGCGTGAAGCTGATCGCACCGATCGCCATGGACGTCGGCCAGCGCTTCACCATCCGTGAAGGCGGTCGCACCGTCGGCGCAGGGGTTGTCAGCGGCATCGACAAGTAATATAGCGACTCGAACAGGCGGCCGCCCCCGGCAACGGGGGCGGCCGTTTGCTATTTAATGAGGGCACCTCGCTTGTAGCTGGGGTATCCACTAAGCCATTCGTTGTTAATCAAGAGCCGTCCCAACGGCCCGCTCTTTCGCATCGGTAGGACCATGGACAACAATATCCGTATTCGCCTGAAGGCGTTCGACCATCGCGTGCTCGACCAGGCGGCCGGCGACATCGCCGACACCGCGCGTCGCACCGGCGCCCTGATCCGTGGACCCATTCCGCTGCCCACGCACATCGACAAGTTCACGGTCAACCGCGGCCCGCACATCGACAAGAAGTCGCGCGAGCAGTTCGAGACCCGTACCTACAAGCGTCTGCTCGACATCGTGCAGCCGACCCCCCAGACCGTCGACGCGCTCATGAAGCTCGACCTCGCGGCAGGGGTGGACGTAGAGATCAAGCTGGCGTAATAGCCGGCTTCCGCGACGTAGGGTGATTCCGCCCTGCGTCGCGCTTTCGCTTCCCGTCGGTTCGTTCTGAACAGCGGCGGTAGAGGCCGGGAAAGCAACCACAGGGATACCGAACGGCACCACGCTCTTGGGCAAGGTGCCGTTGTCCGCGTCCCCGCTATCGTCGATGCAGCCCTTCGGTGGGGGAATATCGGCGATGTCTGGCCCTGGCGGGGGCGTGCAGATCGCAAGGGCTGGGGCTTCGGAGGCGGGTGACCGCGCACCGGGGCCTTTTTCGTTAGGCAAGCTCGTCGTCAAGACGAGCCTCTGTTGGAGGAGTGGGTCATGCGCACTGGCGTGATCGCGAAGAAAATGGGAATGACCCGGTTGTTCCAGGACGATGGGCGCCACGTGCCCGTCACGGTCCTGCAACTGGAAGACGTGCAGGTCGTCGCCCGTCGTGAAATGGATCGTGACGGTTACGTCGCGGTGCAGCTCGGCGCCGGCACCGCCAAGGCGAAGAACGTCGCCAAGCCGCAGCGCGGCCATTTCGGCAAGGCCGAAGTGACCCCGAAGGCGCGCGTGGTCGAGTTCCGCGTGGCGGAAGACGCGCTGCTCGATGTCGGTGCCACCATTGGTGCCGATCACTATGTCGCCGGCCAGCTGGTCGACGTTTCGGGCCGTACGCAGGGCAAGGGCTTTGCGGGCGCCATGAAGCGTTGGGGCTTCGGTGGTCTGCGCGCTACGCACGGCGTGTCGGTGTCGCACCGTTCGCACGGTTCGACCGGTCAGCGTCAGGATCCGGGCAAGGTCTTCAAGAACAAGAAGATGGCCGGCCACATGGGCGACCGTAACCGCACGCAGCAGAATCTGCAGGTCGTGTCGACCGACGTCGAGCGCGGGCTGATCTTCATCAAGGGTTCGGTTCCCGGTCACAAGGGCACCTGGCTGACGGTCAAGGACGCGGTGAAGGTCGCGCGCCATGCCGATGCGCCGTATCCCGCTGGTCTGAAGAGCGCCAACAGCAACGACGCGGCCGCACCGGCAGCGACCGACGGCCAGGAGGGCTGATCATGAAGGTCAAGGTACAGACCCTCGACGCCGTCGAAAGCGGCGATATCGAGCTGAACGACGAGGTGTTCGGCCTCGATCCGCGTGCGGACATCCTGCACCGGGTCGTGACCTGGCAGCTCGAAAAGCGTCGCGGCACCGCCCGCGGCACCCGCGAGCGCGCCGATGTTGCGCGTTCGGGCAAGAAGCTGGGTCGCCAGAAGGGCGGCGGTGTCGCCCGTCACGGCGATCGCCGCGCTCCGGTGTTCGTCGGCGGTGGTAAGGCGCACGGCGCCCGCGTCCGCGACTTCAACCCGGGCCTGAACAAGAAGGTTCGCGCTTTGGGCCTGAAGATGGCGCTGTCGAGCCACGCCAAGGCAGGTTCGCTGGTGGTTCTGGACGGTCTGACCGTCGAGGACGGCAAGACCAAGGCGCTGACGGGCAACCTGTCGAAGCTGGGCTTCGGCAAGACCGCGCTGGTGATCGATGGCGATGCCGTTGAGAACAGCTTCGCGCTGGCCGCCCGCAACCTGCGTCAGGTCAATGTCCTGCCCGCCGGTGGCGCGAACGTCTATGACATCCTGAAGCACGACACGCTGGTGCTGACCCGCGCGGCGATCGAAAAGCTGGAGGCCCGCTTCAATGGCTAAGCAGCAGCAGTCGGCTATCGACATCCGTCATTATGACGTGGTGCTTAGCCCTCACATCACCGAAAAGTCGACGATGCTCTCCGAGCATAACGCCGTCGTCTTCAAGGTCGCGAACAAGGCGTCGAAGCCGGAGATCAAGGCAGCGGTCGAAGCGCTGTTCAACGTCACCGTCACCGGCGTGAACACGATCGTGACCAAGGGCAAGACCAAGAAGTGGAAGGGCGCGCCCTACACCCGGTCGGACTTCAAGAAGGCGATCGTGACCCTGGCCGAAGGCCAGTCGATCGACATTACTGAGGGGGCCAAGTAACATGGCACTCAAGCAATATAATCCGACGACGCCGTCGACCCGCGGGCTCGTCCTGATCGATCGTTCGGCCCTGTATAAGGGTCGTCCGGTCAAGGCGCTGACCGAAGGCAAGACCAAGACCGGCGGTCGCAACAACAAGGGCCATGTGACGTCGCGCGGTATCGCGGGCGGTCACAAGCAGCGCTATCGCATCATCGACTTCAAGCGTCGTCTGTGGGATGTCGAAGGCACCGTGGAGCGGATCGAATATGATCCCAACCGCACCGCGTTCATCGCGCTCGTCAACTATGGCGAGACCGAGGGCAAGGCCAACGTCGCCTACATCATCGCGCCGCAGCGTCTGAACGTCGGCGACAAGGTGATCGCCGGCAAGAAGACCGACGTGAAGCCAGGCAATGCGATGGAACTGGGCCAGGTGCCGGTCGGCACGATCGTCCACAACGTCGAGATGAAGCCGGGCAAGGGCGGTCAGATCGCGCGTTCGGCCGGTACCTATGTGCAGGTCGTTGGTCGTGACAAGGGCATGGTCATCGTCCGTCTGAACTCGGGCGAGCAGCGCTACATCCATGCCGCCTGCATGGCGACCGTCGGTGCGGTGTCGAACCCCGACAACCAGAACCAGAATCTGGGCAAGGCCGGCCGTAACCGCTGGCTCGGTAAGCGTCCGCTGACCCGCGGCGTCGCCAAGAACCCGGTCGACCACCCGCACGGCGGTGGTGAAGGCCGGACCTCGGGCGGCCGTCACCCGGTCACCCCGTGGGGCAAGCCGACCAAGGGCGCGCGCACGCGGCACAACAAGGCGACGGACAAGATGATCATCCGTAGCCGTCACGCGAAGAAGAAGGGCTAAGCGATGGCTCGTTCCGTATGGAAGGGTCCGTTCGTGGACCTCAATCTGCTGAAGAAGGCGGAAGCGGCGCAGGACGCCGGCACCCGTGCCGGCCCGATCAAGACCTGGTCGCGCCGTTCTACCATCCTTCCGCAGTTCGTCGGCCTGACGTTCAACGTCTATAACGGCCGCAAGTTCGTGCCGGTTTCGGTCAACGAGGAAATGGTCGGCATGAAGCTCGGCGAATTCGCGCCGACGCGCTTCTTCCCCGGCCACGCCGCCGACAAGAAGGGCAAGCGCTGATGAGCAAGCAGGCAGCACCGCGCCGCGTCGGTGACAAGGAAGCTCTGGCGGTCGCGACCCAGGTCCGCGGCTCGGCCCAGAAGCTGAACCTCGTCGCCGCACTGATCCGCAACCGTCCGGTCGGCGATGCGATGAACATCCTCGCCTTCTCGAAGAAGGCGATGGCGGTCGATGTCCGCAAGTGCCTCGCTTCGGCGATCGCGAATGCGGAAAACAACCACAACCTCGACGTCGACGCACTCGTCGTCAAGGAAGCCTCGGTCGGCAAGTCGATCACGATGAAGCGTTTTGCGACCCGCGGTCGCGGTAAGTCGACGCGCATCCTGAAGCCGTTCAGCCGCGTGCGCATCGTCGTGTCCGAGGTGGAGGAAGCGTAATGGGTCACAAGTCCAATCCCATCGGTCTGCGTCTGCAGATCAACCGCACCTGGGACAGCCGTTGGTATGCCGAAGGCGCCGACTATGGCCGTCTGCTGCTGGAGGATCTCAAGATCCGCCAGTACATCATGAAGACGCTGCCCCAGGCGGCGATCTCGAAAGTGGTCATCGAGCGTCCGGCCAAGTTGTGCCGCATCTCGATCTTCGCGGCGCGTCCCGGCGTCATTATCGGCAAGAAGGGCACCGACATCGAAAAGCTTCGCAAGAAGCTGGGTTCGATGACGTCGTCGGACGTGTCGCTGAACATCGTCGAGATCCGCAAGCCGGAAATCGACGCGAAGCTCGTCGCGCAGGGCATTGCCGACCAGCTCGAGCGTCGTATCGCCTTCCGCCGCGCTATGAAGCGTGCGGTGCAGTCGGCGATGCGTCTGGGCGCCGACGGCATCCGCGTCGCTTGCGGCGGTCGTCTGGGCGGTGCGGAAATCGCCCGTTCGGAAGGCTATCGCGAAGGTCGCGTGCCGCTGCACACGCTGCGTGCGAACCTCGACTATGCCGAGGCCGAAGCGCACACCGCGTACGGCGTCTGCGGTGTCAAGGTCTGGATCTTCAAGGGTGAGATCCTCGGCCATGACCCGATGGCGCAGGACCGGCTGATGATGGAGGCCCAGACCTCCGGCGTGCGCCCCGCGCGCGACGATCACCGCCGCTAAGGATAATTTGAGATGCTGCAACCAAAGCGCACCAAGTTCCGCAAGGCCTTCAAGGGCCGCATCCATGGCGATGCCAAGGGCGGTACGTCGCTGAACTTCGGGTCGTACGGCCTGAAGGCGATGGAGCCGGAGCGGATCACCGCCCGCCAGATCGAGGCGGCTCGCCGCGCGATCACGCGTCACATCAAGCGCCAGGGCCGCTTGTGGATCCGGATTTTCCCGGATCTGCCGGTGTCGTCGAAGCCGGCCGAAGTCCGCATGGGCTCGGGCAAGGGTTCGCCCGAATTCTGGGTCGCCCGCGTCAAGCCGGGTCGCATCCTGTTCGAACTGGACGGCGTGCCCGGTCCGCTCGCCGCGGAGGCGTTCTCGCGCGCCGCGATGAAGCTGCCGATCGCGGTCAAGGTCGTTGCCCGTCTGGGCGACACCTCGCACCTGGAGGGTTGAAAATGACGAAGGCAACCGATCTTCGCGCCAAAAGCGACGACCAGCTGGTCGAGGAACTGTCGAGCCTGAAGCGTGAGGCGTTCAACCTCCGTTTCCAGGCGGCGACCAGCCAGCTGGAAAAGCCGACCCGCGTGAAGGAAGTCCGTCGCGACATCGCGCGGATCAAGACGCTGCAGGGCGAGCGTTCGCGCTCGGCCGACAAGTAAGGACGAGAGACATGCCGAAGCGCGTGCTGACCGGGATGATCGTCTCGGACAAGACCGACAAGACGGTGGTGGTCAAGGTGGAGCGGAAGGTCAAGCACCCGCTCTATGGCAAGATCATCCGCCGTTCGAAGAAGTATCATGCCCATGACGAGGGCAATGAGTATCGCGAAGGCGAGACCGTGCGCATCGAAGAGACCGCGCCGATCTCGAAGCTGAAGACCTGGAAGGTGATCGAGCGGGTCAACACCCACGCGACGCCGGCTGAAGTCGCAGCCGAGGCGTAAGCCTCTGCAGGGGCGGGGGTACGACCTCTGCCCCACATGCCATTCCGGGGTCGGACCCGGATGTGACGAACATTCGCGGACAGGCGCTTGCCTTTTCGCCGTGGGGCGGTTAATGGGCCGCTCCCCCCGGCGCGGTACGCCCGCAGCCGGGGGTTCATTTTTAGCAGGCGGGGTCCGGTCGGAATCGGCCCCATGGACAAGGAATCGCATCCATGATTCAGATGCAATCCAACCTCGACGTCGCTGACAACAGCGGCGCGAAGCGGGTGCAGTGCATCAAGGTGCTGGGCGGCTCGAAGCGCCGCACGGCCGGTGTCGGCGACGTCATCGTCGTCAGCATCAAGGAAGCCGCTCCGCGCGGCCGCGTGAAGAAGGGTGACGTGCACCGCGCCGTCATCGTTCGCACCGCCAAGGACATCCGTCGTACCGACGGTTCGGTGATCCGTTTCGACGGCAACGCCGCGGTGCTGGTCAACAAGAACGAGGAGCCGATCGGCACCCGTATCTTTGGCCCGGTGGTCCGCGAGCTGCGCTCGAAGGGCTTCATGAAGATCATCTCGCTCGCCCCTGAGGTGCTGTAATGGCTGCTGCGAAGATCAAGAAGGGCGACACCGTGATCGTCCTGTCGGGCAAGGACAAGGGCAAGACCGGCCAGGTCACCCAGTCGATGCCGAAGGATGGCAAGGTCGTCGTGTCGGGCGTCAACATCGCCGTTCGCCACAAGAAGCCGAACCAGGCCGACCCGCAGGGCGGTCTGGTGCGCTCGGAAGCGCCGCTGCACGTCAGCAAGGTCGCGCATGTCGTCGACGGCAAGCCGAGCCGCGTGCGCTTCGAAGTGCGCGACGGCAAGAAGGTCCGGGTCGCCGTGAAGGGCGGGGAGGTCATCAATGGCTGATAAGTACACGCCGCGCATGAAGTCGATCTATGACGATCGCATCGTGAAGGCGATGACCGAGAAGTTCGGTTACAAGAACGCGCTCGAAGTGCCCCGGATCGAAAAGATCGTCCTGAACATGGGCGTGGGCGAAGCGACGCAGGACAAGAAGAAGGTCGAGCAGGCCAGCTCCGAAATGGAGCTGATCGCGGGCCAGAAGCCTGTCGTGACCAAGGCGAAGAAGTCGATCGCGCAGTTCAAGCTGCGTGAAGGCATGGCGATCGGCTGCAAGGTCACGCTGCGCCGCGAGCGGATGTACGAATTCCTCGATCGCTTCATCACCATCGCGCTCCCCCGTGTCCGCGACTTTCGTGGCCTGAACCCGAAGTCGTTCGATGGCCGCGGCAACTATGCCTGCGGCATCAAGGAACAGATCGTGTTCCCCGAAATCAACTATGACCGCATCGACAAAGTGCGCGGCATGGATGTGATCGTGACCACCACCGCCAAGACCGACGACGAAGCTCGCGAGCTTCTGCGTCTGTTCGGTTTCCCCTTCCCGCAGGAAGCGGACGCCGAAGAAAAGAAGGCGGCCTAATCCGGTCCGCTCCCGGCCACGGGGGCGGCCGTTCGCTTTAACGAAGAGAGCTTAAGTCCATGGCGAAACTGAGTTCCGTGAACAAGAACGAGCGCCGTCGTGCGCTCGTCAAGAAGTTCGCACCCAAATATGCGAAGCTGAAGGCGATCGCAGCCGACCAGTCGCTCGACGAAACCGAGCGTCTGATCGCGCGGCTGAAGATGGCCGAGATTCCCCGCAACGGGAATCCGACCCGCATCCGCAACCGTTGCGAGCTGACGGGTCGTCCCCGCGGCTATTATCGCAAGTTCCGTCTCGCCCGCGTCATGCTGCGTGAACTGGCCAACAAGGGCCTGATCCCCGGCGTCACGAAGTCGAGCTGGTAAGGAACACGGCAATGGCATTGACCGATCCCCTGGGTGACATGCTCACCCGCATCCGCAACGGCCAGCGCGCGCGCAAGGACAGTGTCCTGACGCCTGCCAGCAAGTTGCGGGCCCGTGTCCTCGACGTGCTGCAGCGCGAAGGCTATATCCGTGGCTACAGCGAAGAGCAGATGGGCCCCGCGGCCGGCATCCGCATCGAGCTGAAGTATTTCGAAGGCCAGCCGGCGATCAAGCACGTCGCGCGCGTCTCGAAGCCCGGCCGCCGCGTCTATTCGGGTTCGCAGGAACTGCCGAAGGTCCGCAACGGCCTCGGCATCACCATCGTATCGACGCCGCGTGGCGTTCTGTCCGACGCCGAAGCGCGCGAGCAGAATGTCGGTGGCGAAGTGCTCGCGGAGGTCTTCTGATGAGCCGCATCGGTAAGAAGGCAGTCCCGGTTCCGGCCGGCGTGACCGCCAACATCGCAGGGCGCGAGCTGAGCGTTAAGGGTCCGAAGGGCACGCTGACGCTGCCGCTGGCCGACGACATCGCCTATGAAGTCACCGACGGTGGCATCTCGGTGCAGCCGGCCAATGACACCAAGCGCGCGCGCGCGTTCTGGGGCATGCAGCGTACGCTCGTGCAGAACTTGGTCACCGGCGTGACGACCGGCTTCACCAAGAAGCTGCTCATCACCGGCGTCGGCTATCGTGCCGCGGCGCAGGGCAAGAACCTGAAGCTGCAGCTCGGCTACAGCCACGACGTCAACATCGACGTGCCGGAAGGCATCGAGATCAAGACGCCCGATCAGACCACGATCGAAATCAGCGGGATCGACAAGCAGAAGGTCGGTCAGATCGCTGCCGAGATCCGTCGTTGGCGTAAGCCCGAGCCGTACAAGGGCAAGGGCATCAAGTACGACGGCGAGTTCATCTTCCGCAAGGAAGGGAAGAAGAAGTAATGACCAAGGGTCTCTCCCTCTTCGAGAAGCGCCGTCGGCGCAATCGCACCGCGCTGAAGGCGCGTTCGGGCGGCCGTGCGCGGCTGTCGATCCATCGTTCGGGCAAGCACATCTACGCCCAGGTCATCGACGATGCGGCGGGTCACACCGTGGCGTCGGCATCGACCCTGGAAAAGGACGTGCGCGGCACCTCGGGCGCGAACATCGATGCCGCCAAGGGCGTCGGTACCCGCGTTGCGGAAGCGGCCAAGGCCGCCGGCGTGACGCAGGTCGTGTTCGACCGTGGCGGCTTCCTGTTCCACGGCCGCGTCAAGGCGCTGGCCGAGGCCGCCCGCGAAGCCGGATTGGAGTTCTAAGACATGGCTGACGAAAACAATCAGGCCGAAACGCCCGCCGTCGAGCAGTCGGCGCAGGGTGGCGAGCAGCCGCAGGGCCGTGGGCCCCGTGGTGGCCGTGGTCGCGGCGGTCCGGGTGGCCCGGGCGGCGGTCGCGGTGGTCGTGACGGCAATCGTGGCGGTCGCCGCGACGATCGTCGCGGCGCCGAGGATGGTGGCGAGGAGCTCATCGAAAAGCTCGTCCACATCAACCGCGTGTCGAAGACCGTGAAGGGCGGCAAGCGCTTCGGTTTCGCAGCGCTGGTCGTCGTCGGCGACGGCAAGGGCCGCGTTGGTTTCGGGCATGGCAAGGCGCGCGAAGTGCCGGAAGCCATCTCGAAGGCGACCGCCGCTGCCAAGAAGGCG
Source organism: Sphingomonas sp. SAFR-052 (assembly GCF_051965015.1). Classification (NCBI taxonomy): domain Bacteria; kingdom Pseudomonadati; phylum Pseudomonadota; class Alphaproteobacteria; order Sphingomonadales; family Sphingomonadaceae; genus Sphingomonas; species Sphingomonas sp. SAFR-052. The sequence goes on from NZ_JBQCMO010000001.1 coordinate 327,470, forward strand.
ATGGTCCGCGTTCCGCTCAAGGACGGTCGCACGCTGCACCATGACGGCAACGGTCACTTCGGTGCCGGTCGCGTGACGCTGCGTTCGGCTCCGGCCGGTACCGGCATCATCGCCGGTGGTCCGATGCGCGCCATCTTCGAGTCGCTCGGCGTCGCTGATGTCGTGACGAAGTCGGTCGGCACGTCGAACCCGTACAACATGATTCGTGCGACCTTCGAGGCGCTGAACGACCAGTCGTCGCCGAAGGCGGTGGCGCAGCGTCGCGGCAAGAAGATCGCCGACCTGCTGGGTCGTGGTGGATCGCAGACCGCCGAGGCTGATGCCGCGGCGATCGTGGAGTAAGCTGTGATGGCAACCGTCAAGATCACCCAGACCGGGTCGCCGATCCGCCGGACCAAGGATCAGCGCGCGACGCTGATCGGTCTCGGCCTCAACAAGATGCACCGTACGGTCGAGCTGAACGACACCCCCGAGGTGCGCGGCATGATCCGTAAGGTACAGCACATGGTGTCGGTCGAGGGCTGAGGCCTTCCACCTTTACCGGTGACAAATGCGGGGAAGGGGGCTAAGCGGCCCCCTTCCTCATTTCTTTAGCGCGAACATAGCGAAAGCGAGTGCACACATGAAACTCAACGAAATCCGCGACAACGAAGGCGCCCGCAAGAGCAAGATGCGCGTCGGACGCGGCATCGGCTCGGGCAAGGGCAAGACTGCCGGTCGCGGCCAGAAGGGTCAGAAGAGCCGCGAAGGCGTGTCGATCGCCGGGTTCGAGGGCGGTCAGATGCCGCTCCACATGCGGATCCCGAAGCGCGGCTTCAACAACATCTTCGCCAAGGACTATGCCGAAGTGAACCTCGGCGCGATCCAGAAGGCGGTCGATGCCGGCAAGATCGAAGCCGGTGCAGCGCTCGACCATGCCGCGCTCAAGGCCGCGAACCTGGCCCGTGGTGGCAAGGACGGCGTCCGTCTGCTCGGCAAGGGCGAACTGACCGCCAAGCTGACCTTCACCGTCGCCGGTGCGTCGAAGTCGGCGATCGAAGCGGTCGAAAAGGCCGGTGGTTCGGTGTCGGTGATCGAAGTCGTGCCCGCGCACGAAAAGGCCGCTGCCAAGAAGGGCAAGACCCTCGCCGCCAAGAAGGCCGCGCACGCGTAAGGTTCCCACCCGTCTGGTTCGAGCAGCTTCGAGCCTGTCGAGAAGCGATCGTCGAGAACTCCCGCCCAGCGGACCACGTTTTCGATACGCGCTCTCGACTTCGCTCGATCGCTACTCGAACCGAACGGGATGAACGGACGGGGGTGAGCGTGCTCCCCCTTAGACATCCCGGCCGCAACCCCTATATGGTCGCCCGGGGGGTGGGCTGATGGCCCGCCAGCATCATTCGGGACATTTCCATGGCAGCCGCCTCAGACGGTCTTGCGACCAATCTCAATCTGTCGAAATTCGGTCAGGCGACCGAACTGAAGAAGCGCCTGTGGTTTACGCTCGGTGCACTGATCGTGTTCCGCATGCTGAGCTATGTGCCGCTGCCGGGCATCGACCCGACGCAGCTTGGCTTGCTCGCCAATCAGACGCAGGGCGGCGTTCTCGACTTCTTCAACACCTTTTCGGGCGGTGCGCTGACGCGCATGTCGGTCGTCGCGCTGGGCGTCATGCCCTATATCACCGCGTCGATCGTCGTGCAGCTCGCCACCTCGCTCAGCCCACAGCTCGCCGCCATCAAGAAGGAAGGCGAATCGGGCCGCAAGAAGCTCAATCAATATACCCGCTACGGCACGGTCGCGCTGACCGCGATCCAGGGCTATACCATCGCCGTCGGGCTGGAGGCGTTCGGCGCTTCGGCCGGCGCGCAGGCGGTGATCGAACCGGGCATGACCTTCCGCATCGCAGCGGTTATCTCGCTGATCGGCGGCACCATGTTCCTGATGTGGCTGGGCGAGCAGATCACCAGCCGCGGTATCGGCAACGGCATCTCGCTCATCATCATGGCGGGCATCGTCGCGCATCTGCCGACGACGTTGCTGCAGCTGTTCGAAGGCAGCCGGTCGGGTACGATGAACCCGCTGACGCTGATCGGCATCATCGCCGCCGTCGCCGGACTCGTTCTGTTCATCTGTTTCATGGAACGCGCGCAGCGTCGTATCCTGATCCAGTATCCCAAGCGTCAGACGGCGCGCGGGGTGCAGGCCGATCGCAGCCATTTGCCGCTGAAGATCAACACCGCAGGCGTCATCCCGCCGATCTTCGCGTCGTCGCTGCTGCTGATGCCGGTGACGATCACCCAGTTCGCAGGGCAGGCGACGGCAGGCGAAAGCCGTTGGGGCGACTTCATCATCACCCTCAACCAGTATCTGGCACACGGACAGCCGCTCTACATGCTGCTGTACGGCGCGGGCATCGTGTTCTTCTCGTTCTTCTACACCGCGATCGTCTTCAATCCCGAAGAGACCGCCGACAATCTGAAGCGCTATGGCGGGTTCATCCCCGGCATCCGCCCGGGCAAGAATACCGAGAATTATTTCGACTATGTCCTGACCCGGATCACGGTGATCGGCGCGGCCTATCTGGTCATCATCTGCCTGTTGCCCGAATATCTGGTTTCGGCGCTGTCGATTCCCTTCTATCTCGGCGGGACCAGCTTGCTCATCGTGGTCAACGTCACGATGGACACGGTAACGCAGATCCAGTCGCACTTGCTGGCCCACCAGTATGGCGATCTCATCAAGAAGGCGAAGCTCAAGGGCGGTCGCCTGCGCGGCTGAGCGCAACAGGACTAAAGGGGCAGCAATGGACATCATCCTTCTCGGACCGCCGGGGGCAGGCAAGGGCACGCAGGCTGCGAGGCTCGAATCGACCCGTGGCATGGTCCAGCTGTCGACCGGCGACATGCTGCGCGCGGCGGTGAAGGCCGGCAGCCCGGTCGGGTTGCAGGCGAAGGCGGTGATGGATGCCGGCGAACTGGTGTCCGACGCGATCGTATCGGCGCTGATCGGTGAACGGCTCGACCAGCTGGGCGATCAGGGTGCGATCTTCGACGGCTATCCGCGCACTGCCGCCCAGGCCGACGCGCTCGACCTGCTGCTCGAACATCGTGGTCGCAAGCTGACCCATGTCATCGAACTGGTCGTCGACGAAGACGCGCTGGTCGAGCGCATCGTCGGCCGCTTCACCTGTGGCAATTGCGGTGCGGGCTATCACGACCGGTTCAAGCAGCCGGCCGTCGCCGGTGTCTGTGACGTCTGCGGCTCGACCGAGTTCAAGCGGCGCCCCGACGACAACGAAGCGACCGTGCGGACCCGTATGGTCGAATATCGCGCCAAGACCGCGCCGATCCTGCCGCTCTACGAGTCGCGCGGTATCGTCCACCGTGTCGACGGCATGGCGGACATGGACGACGTGACTGCGCAGATCGGTTCGATCCTCGGCGCGTAAGGGCAGGGAAGCTTCGCGCTTCCCCGTCACGCAAACGTCACCCCAGCGCAGGCTGAGGTCTCCCGGCTCAAGGGCGCAACGCCCGCCCCATGGAGACCCCGGCCTGCGCTGGGGTGACGCATGTCGGAGCAGGTTCGAGGCGAGTATCGCTCACGCCCGACCCGGAATTTGGTTCCCCCCTCCGGTTGACACTGCCCGAATCGGTCCGTATCAGCGCAACACCCCGACATACCGGTTTACGGCGGCGCTTCCGCGCGTTCGCCGCGATCGTGCGTTATGGGGCGCAACGCTACGAGATGAGGGGCCGCTGCCATGCGGTGCCTCGTGGAGCTGGGAGAATTTAGTTCATGGCACGTATCGCGGGTGTTAATATCCCGACCAACAAGCGCGTCGTCATCGCGCTGCAGTATATCCACGGCATCGGTCCGGCCAAGGCCAAGGAACTGACCGATCAGCTGGGTATCGCCGCGGAACGCCGCGTGCAGGACCTGAGCGACCAGGAAGTGCTCCAGATCCGTGAAGCGATCGACGCGAACCACACCGTGGAAGGTGACCTGCGTCGCCAGACCGCGATGAACATCAAGCGTCTGATGGACCTCGCCTGCTATCGCGGCCTGCGTCACCGCAAGGGCCTGCCGGTCCGCGGCCAGCGCACGCACACCAACGCGCGCACCCGCAAGGGCAAGGCGAAGCCGATCGCGGGTAAGAAGAAGTAAAAATCGGTCCGGGGGACCGATTTTAACTTCTCCTCCGCCGGAGGCGGGTGTGAGGCAGACCGCCTCCCGGCCTCCGTACCACGCTATACAGGTCAGGATTACCAACAATGGCACGTGAACCGCAGCGCCTTCGCCGTCGCGAGCGCAAGAACATCACCGCCGGCGTCGCGCATGTGAACGCCAGCTTCAACAACACCATGATCACGATCACCGACGCGCAGGGCAACGCGATCTCGTGGTCGTCGGCCGGCATGATGGGCTTCAAGGGCTCGCGTAAGTCGACCCCGTATGCCGCGCAGGTCGCTGCCGAGGACGCCGGCCGCAAGGCTGCCGATCACGGCGTGCGCACGCTCGAAGTCGAAGTGAAGGGCCCGGGTTCGGGTCGTGAATCGGCGCTTCGCGCGCTGCAGGCCGTCGGTTTCCAGATCACGTCGATCCGCGACGTGACCTCGATCCCGCACAACGGCGTGCGTCCGTCGAAGCGTCGCCGCGTCTGATCCGTGCCTGCCGCCTCGCCGGGTTCGTCCGGCGGGGCCGTTCTTTCATGGCGCGGACCCGTCCTTTCCGCGCCGCCAAGCTAGGGGAAGCCCGTGTCCGTCAACGCTAAGAACTGGCAGGAACTCAAGAAGCCGAGCGGCCTCGAGAAGAAGCCGGGCGGCGATCCCAAGCGCCGTTCGACCTTCGTCGCGGAGCCGCTCGAGCGTGGGTTCGGCCTGACGCTCGGCAACGCGCTGCGTCGCGTGCTGCTGTCGTCGCTGCAGGGCGCCGCCGTTACCTCGATCAAGATCGAGAATGTCCTTCACGAATTCTCCAGCCTTGCCGGCGTCCGCGAGGACGTGACCGACATGGTGCTGAACGTGAAGCAGATCGCGCTGAAGATGCAGGGCGAAGGCCCGAAGCGTCTGCAGCTGTCCGTCACCGGTCCGGCCGAAGTGAAGGCCGGCGACATCGCCGTCACCGGCGATATCGAGGTGATGAACCCCGATCTGGTCCTGTGCCACCTCGACGATGGCGCGACGCTCAACATGGAACTGACCGCCGATGTCGGTAAGGGCTATGTGCCCGCCGCCGGCAACCGTCCGGCCGATGCGCCGATCGGTCTGATCCCGGTTGACGCGCTGTATTCGCCGGTCCGTCAGGTCAGCTATAAGGTTGAGAACACCCGCGTCGGGCAGGAACTCGATTACGACAAGCTGACGCTGACCGTCGAAACCGACGGCACCGTGACGCCGGAAGACGCGCTGGCCTATGCCGGTCGCATTCTTCAGGACCAGCTGGCGCTGTTCGTCCACTTCGACGATTCGGCCCTGCCGCGTGCGGCCGCGGTCGGCACGCAGGTGGCAGCACCGCAGGCCGAAGGTCAGGGCGACACCGCGCAGATCAACCGCTACCTGCTCAAGAAGGTCGACGAGCTCGAACTGTCGGTTCGTTCGGCCAACTGCCTGAAGAACGACAACATCATCTATATTGGCGACCTGGTCCAGAAGACCGAAGCCGAGATGCTGCGCACCCCCAATTTCGGCCGCAAGTCGCTGAACGAAATCAAGGAAGTGCTGTCGTCGATGGGCCTTCGCCTCGGCATGGACATCCCCGGATGGCCGCCTGAGAACATCGAAGAGATGGCGAAGAAGCTCGAGCAGGAAATAATGGGGTGAGGCCGAGCCGCACCGGGATAGCGTAAGCTATTTCGGAGGCGGCGACAGCCCGGCTGGCGGCCTTTCAGGCCGTTCGACGGCACAGGCTCTGCCTGTGTCGGGCCACCCGAAAGAACCGCAGCAAGCGTGAACTTAGTGAACTTTGCCGCGAACAGGCGAACCGGTGGCGGCCTCTAACAGCCACCTGCTCTGGGGTACCGGTACCCGGCCCCATCAAAGTAACACTTTGATGGGAACCCGCCACGGCCCCTTAACGAACGAAGGAAATACCCATGCGTCATCGCGTCGGCGGCCGTAAGCTGCAGCGTACCTCGGCCCATCGTATTGCGCTGTTCCGCAACATGTCGGCTGCGCTCATCAAGCATGAGCAGATCACCACCACCGTCGCCAAGGCGAAGGAACTGCGCCCCTATATCGAAAAGCTCATCACGCTGGCGAAGAAGGGCGGCCTGTCGAACCGTCGCCTGGCCCATGCGCGTCTGCTCGACGATGCGCAGCTGACCAAGTTGTTTGACGTGCTGGCGACCCGCTATGCCGATCGCAACGGCGGCTATACCCGCATCATCAAGGCCGGCATCCGGGCGTCGGACGCCTCGCCGATGGCGATCATCGAATTCGTCGACCGCGACGTGTCGGCCAAGGGCCAGGATTCGGGCCCGGTCCTGAGCGAAGAGGATTTCGACGAATCCGCCTGATCGCCGTTTCGGTCGAGCGACAGGGAAGGGCGGTCGTACTTCGGTACGGCCGCCCTTCTTCGTTGAATTGGGTGACATTGTCTCGCGGGGTTGCGCGGGGCGGTACAGCGCCTATCGTGCACGGTAACACCGGATACCTCTCCGGCCGCCTGCCATGGAGCAACGATGTACCGCCATGCCCTTGTCGCGATTGCCTGCCTGATGACCAGCACGACCGCCCTTGCCCAGAGCATCACCTATCCGCAGACCCGCACCGTCGATCAGGTCGACGAACAATTCGGGGTTAAGGTCGCCGATCCCTATCGCTGGCTCGAAAACGACGTTCGCAACGACCCCGAAGTCGCCGCATGGGTTGCGGCGGAGAACAAGGTGACCGACGCCTATCTGGCGACGCTGTCCGGCCGCGACATCTTCAAGCAGCGCCTGACGAAGCTGTTCGACTATGAACGCTTCGGCGTGCCGCACCGCGAGGGTGGCCGCTATTTCTACAGCCGCAATTCGGGACTGCAGAACCAATCGGTGCTCTATGTCCGCGACAGCGTGAACGGGCAGGGGCGGGTGCTGATCGATCCCAATGGCTGGTCGAAGGATGGTGCGACGGCGCTTGCCGAATGGTCCCCGTCGAAGGACGGCAAGCGATTGCTCTATTCGATCCAGGACGGCGGCAGCGATTGGCGCAAGCTGCGTGTGCTCGATGTCGATACCGGCAAACTGCTCGACGACCAGATCGACTGGGTCAAATACGGGCTGATGGCGTCGTGGGTTAAGGACGGATCGGGCTTTTATTATGCCCGCTTCCCGACCCCGGAAAAGGGTCAGGAGTTCCAGAGCCAGAACCTCAATGCGCAGGTCTATTTCCACAAGCTCGGTACGCCGCAGAGCGCCGACCGGCTGATCTACGAACGCCCCGATCAGCCGCGCTATACCTTCTATCCCGGCATCACCGATGACGGTCGCTGGCTCATGATCTCGACCAGCGGCCCCGGTGATCATACCGAGATCGCGGTGCTCGATCTGACCAAGCCGAACGACAAGCCGCGGACCATCGTCAACACCGACAATGTCGACTGGTCGACGATCGGATCGAAAGATAGCACGCTGTACCTGACGACCACGCAGGGCGCACCGCGCCTGCGCGTCGTGACGATCGACATGGCAGCGGCCAACCCAAGCCCGAAGGAAGTGGTGGCCGAGGACAAGGCGGTGCTGAACGGCGCGTCGCTGGTCGGCGGGCGGATCATGGCCGCCTATCTGGTCGATGCGAAGACCGAGGTGAAGCGCTTCACCCTCGACGGCAAGCCCGACGGCAGCATCGAACTGCCCGGCATCGGCACGGTCGGCGGCGTCGGCGGTGAACTCGACAACAACGAAGGCTTCTTCGCCTTTTCGAGCTTCGCCACCCCGACCACCATCTATCGCTACGACGTCGCGACCCGCGCGGTGACGCCATGGGCCAGCCCGAAGGTCGCTTTCGACCCGGCGCAATATGATGTCCGCCAGCGCTTCTATGCGTCGAAGGACGGGACGAAGGTTCCGATGTTCATCGTCAAGCGCAAGGACGTGAAGGGGCCGGCGCCGACGCTGCTCTATGCCTATGGCGGGTTCAACGTGCCGATCTTGCCGGGCTTCTCGGCCGGCCGCATCGCGTGGCTGGAACAGGGCGGGGTGCTCGCCGTCGCCAACATCCGTGGCGGCAGCGAATATGGCAAGGAATGGCATGACGGCGGCAAGCTGCTCAACAAGCAGAATGTGTTCGACGACTTCATCGGCGCGGGCGAAGACCTGATCGCACAGGGCGTGACGTCGAAGGGGCAACTGGCGATCCAGGGCGGGTCGAATGGCGGTCTGCTGGTGGGGGCCGTGGTCAATCAGCGTCCCGACCTGTTCGCCGCCGCCCTACCGGCCGTGGGCGTGATGGACATGCTGCGCTTCGACCGCTTCACCGCCGGACGCTACTGGGTCGACGACTACGGCGTGCCCGCGAAGGAGGCGGATTTCCGTAATCTGCTCAGCTACTCGCCCTATCACAACGTCAAGACGGGGGTGACCTATCCGGCGATCCTCGCCACCACTGCCGATACCGACGACCGCGTGGTGCCAGGGCACACGTTCAAATACACGGCCATGATCCAATCGAAGGACATCGGGCCCAAGCCGCATCTGGTCCGGATCGAAACCCGCGCCGGCCATGGATCGGGCAAGCCGACCGACAAGGTGATCGAGGAAACCGCCGACCTCTGGGCGTTCATCGCCAAATGGACCGGAATGCAGGTCAAGCCGATTAACTGACTTTTCAGGGTTCACGCGGGCGGGGCGGTCCCTTCCGCGTGAACCGCTTTCCTCTTCCCCGCGTCCCCGCTATCGGAACGCGCATGAACGAGACCCCCGATTCCATCCTGATCGTCGACTTCGGCAGCCAGGTGACGCAGCTCATCGCGCGTCGCGTGCGCGAGGCCGGCGTCTATTCCGAAATCGCCCCGTTCCAGAAGGCCGAGGAAGCGTTCGCACGGATGCAGCCCAGGGGCGTGATCCTGTCGGGTGGTCCCGCATCGGTCTGTGACGAAGGCAGCCCCCGCGCGCCGCAGGTCATCTTCGACTCCGGCATACCCGTGTTCGGCATCTGCTACGGCCAGCAGGTCATGACCCAGCAATTGGGCGGCAATGTCGAGAAGGGCCATTCGGGCGAGTTCGGCGAAGCCTATATCGAGGTGGGCGACGACTGCGCGATGTTCGACGGCCTGTGGGAAAAGGCCGAGCGGCATCAGGTGTGGATGAGCCATGGCGATAAGGTTACCGCGCTCGCCCCCGGCTTCCACACCGTCGCCACCAGCCCCGGCGCACCCTATGCGGTCGTCGCCGATGACGAGCGCCGCTATTACGGCGTGCAGTTCCACCCGGAGGTCGTCCACACCCCCGATGGCGGCAAGCTGATCGCCAATTTCGCCCGCCATGTCTGCGGATTGTCAGGCGACTGGACGATGGCCGAATTCCGCCAGGCAAAGATCGCCGAGATTCGCGAACAGGTCGGCGATGGCAAGGTCATTTGCGGCCTGTCGGGCGGAGTCGATTCGTCGGTCGCGGCGCTGCTGATCCACGAGGCGATCGGCGAGCAGCTGACCTGCGTGTTCGTCGATGGCGGCATCCTGCGCGCGGGCGAGGCCGAACAGGTCGTCAGCCTGTTCCGCGGCCACTACAATATTCCGCTGGTCCACGTGGATGCGCAGGACCTGTTCATGGACGGTCTGGCCGGCGTCACCGATCCGGAGGCCAAGCGCAAGTTCATCGGCAAGACCTTCATCGACGTATTCGAAGCGGAGGCGAACAAGCTGGGCGGGGCGCAGTTCCTGGCCCAAGGCACGCTGTATCCCGACGTCATCGAAAGCGTCAGCTTCACTGGCGGTCCCTCGGTCACGATCAAGAGCCACCACAATGTCGGCGGCCTGCCCGAGCGGATGAACATGGCGCTGGTCGAACCCTTGCGCGAACTGTTCAAGGACGAGGTCCGTGCGCTGGGGCGCGAACTGGGCCTTCCCGACGTGTTCGTCGGCCGTCATCCGTTCCCCGGACCGGGCCTCGCCATCCGTATCCCCGGCGAAGTCACCTCTGAACGCTGCGACATCCTGCGCAAGGCCGACGCGATCTACCTCGAGGAGATCCGCAATGCCGGTCTGTACGACACGATCTGGCAGGCGTTCGCGGTGCTGCTGCCGGTGCGTAGCGTTGGGGTGATGGGCGACGGCCGCACCTATGACAATGTCCTCGCCCTCCGCGCGGTGACCTCGACCGACGGCATGACCGCGCAGGCGTTCCAGTTCCCCGGCGACTTCCTGCCGCGCGTCGCGACCCGGATCATCAACGAGGTGAAGGGCATCAACCGCGTCACCTACGACTATACCAGCAAACCCCCCGGCACGATCGAATGGGAATGATCCGGAGAGACGATCGTCCGGGGGACGATCGACTCCGGATCATTCGCCTCGCGCAAGCGGGGTGCCGACGCAGCGCTGGTGGTAAGTTTCAGCTGACCGCCACCGCCTCCGGCTGCATGAGCACGCTGTTCGCCGCCACGTCCTGCAACAGCCAGACATTGCCGCCGATGACCGCCCGGTCGCCGATCGTCACGCGGCCGAGAATCGTCGCACCGGCATAGATGACCACATCGTCGCCGACGATCGGATGCCGGGCGATCCGCTCGGCGAACGGGCCGCTTGTGGAACGGGGTTGCGACCGATGCGGGGTGCGCGCACCCAGCGTGACATGCTGGTACAGCCGCACCCGCGCGCCGATGACGGCGGTTTCGCCGATCACCACGCCGGTACCATGGTCGATGAAGAAGCCCGGCCCGATCGTCGCCCCGGGATGAAGTCGATGCCGGTGCGCTCGTTGGCGATCTCCGACACGATCCGCGCGACGATCGGAACGCCCAGCGAATCAAGTTCGTGCGCCAACCGGTGGTGAAGGATCGCGACCGCGCCGGGGTAGCAGATCAGGATCTCGTCGACGCTGCGCGCAGCGGGATCGCCGCGGAAGATCGCTGCGACATCGGTATCGATCAGCGCCCGCACCCGCGACAGCGTGCCGGCGAACAAGCGCAATATCTCCGCCGGCTTGTCGGCAGCGAAGGCGATGCCCGCCACGTCCTGCCAATAGGCGAATTCTGCCCGGATCGCTTCATCCAGCAAGGCGAAGGCGGCGTCGAGCCGTTCGGCGACGAAACGATCCTCGCTCGCCGAGTCGCCCGCAAAGCCGCCGATCCGCCCCGGGAACAGCGCATGCGACAGCAACTCGACAGCCCGGTTCAGTGTCGTCCGCGCCGGAAAGACCGCCGGTTGCTGTCGGCTCGGCTGCGCCTGCCGCCATGCCATGCGCGCGCTCGACAGGGCGCGGGTGGTGTGATCGATGAGGCGGCGGCGGTCGTCGTCTGCTTGGGCCATGCGGAATCGCTTCGGGACAAAAAGGGCCGGGCGACATGACGACGCCCGGCCGGAGGTTACGCTTAGGGAGCTACCAAAGCGTCACGGACACCGCGCCGAAGCGCGGCAAAACTTCAGAAGCTGTTGCCGGTCGCGTTCAGCGTCGGATCGGTTGCGAGCGAAGCGTCGTTCGACAGGAAGGCATCGTTGCCGAGCGCGACGTCGTTCGCCAATGGCTCATCGACCGACGTCAGGTTCGTCTCGATCGATGCGTTGGCGTCGACCGTGTTGGCCGGTTCGCTGCCCGAACAGCCGGCCAGCCCGACCAGCGCGAGTGCCGCCAGCGGTGCGATGAATTTCGTCAAACCCGATCTCCCTGTTTGTCGCCGCCGGGGCGACCGTTGCGGCACCCGTTGTACGCAAGGGAAGAGACGAGGCTATAATCCCATTACTTTAGTGGGGTAATGTTCGACTTTCATCGCTGCCGCGCGAACGCACGGCGACGCTATCGGAAGAATGTCGAAGGGATGTGCTGGAAAGGCCGTTATCGGCAGGTCGGGGTGGTGGAGCTGAGGGGAATCGAACCCCTGACCTCTGCAGTGCGATTGCAGCGCTCTCCCATCTGAGCTACAGCCCCGCCCCTCATCCGGCGAAGCCGGGGTCGCTCCTGTAGCGGGCCGTTTGCGCCGATGCAACGGGTCTCTCGCATCCCAGCCGACAAAATCGACGGCCGCAACCGATCGCGCCGAAACCGCTCTTCGTCGCGGCGTATAACTTGGGTTGGAACCAACCGCGGAGTCGGTGCTTGTTCGCGTACGACATGGCAGCCCGCGCTGCTGCGCCGCGATAACATGAACCATCTGCAGGAGATTTTCATGGGCTATGATCGCTACACGGGACGCGACGATTCGTCGTGGAACGACCGGTCGGGAGACGAAGGCCGTTGGCGGGATCGCGACGATCGGTCGCGCGGCAGCTATGGCGGGTCGCAGGGTTATGGCGCACGCGGCTATGGCTCGGGCCGGTCGCAGGGCTATGGCGAGCAGAACTACGGCGGATCGTCGTGGCAGCGCGACGATCGTGACGACAACCGCGGTCGCGACTATTATGGCGGCTCGTCGGGCGGCAACCGCTCCTATGGATCGACCTATGGCGCCGACCGCAATCGTGGTTATGGCAGCCGCGACTTTGACCAGAATGATCGGGGCTCGAGCAGCTATGGGTCGCAGGGCGGTCGTTATCAGGGCAGCTACGCAAGCGACGGGCATCGCTTCACTGACTATCGCGACAATGACGACAACCGCTTCGGCGGCAACGACCGGTATCGCGAGCGCAACCGCGGCGACGATCGCTATCGCGCCGACCGCAACCAGAACCGCGACAATCTTGAGTACGACGCCGAGGATCGCGGCTTCCTGGCCCGGGCGGGCGACGAGGTCCGGTCGTGGTTCGGCGACGAGGACGCCGAACGCCGCCGTGAGCGCGACCAGCGCTATGACGAGCGCATGGCCCGCTATGACGACCGGCACAGCGACCATGCCTATCGCTCGTGGCGCGATACGCAGGTGAGTGCGTTCGACCGCGACTATGACGAGTATCGGCAGGAAAATGCGACCCGTTTCCAAAACGAGTTCACCGCATTCCGCACCGAGCGCCAGACGCAGCGCGACAGCCTGAGCAAGGTAACCGAGCATATGGAAGTGCTTGGCTCCGATGGCGAGCATGTCGGCACGGTCGACAAGGTGCGCGGCGATCGCATCATCCTGACCAAGAACGACGTCGATGCCGGTGGCCATCACCATTCGATCCCGTCGCGCTGGGTCGACTCGATCGATGACAAGGTGAAGCTGCGCAAGACCGCCAGCGAAGCCAAGAAGGCATGGCGTGACGAAGAAGAGCAGCAGGCGATGTTCGGCAACCAGTCGTCGCCGCAGCGCAGCTATGGCAATGACCGGTTCGGCAGCGACCGCAATAGCGACAGCGATCGTACCACCGGCCAGACCGGCAGTGGGTCGACCGCGACGACCGGGCAGGCACTGGGATCGGGAACGTCGACCACGGCAGGCACCGGCATAAGCGGTACGACCGGCACCGGAACGTCGGCAACCACTGCGTCGAGCGACAGCGAGACCAACCTCAATCGCAGCTTCCCCGGAACCTATTGATCGGTTCGCAGCGGCGACAGGCGGAGGGGGTCGGGAAACCGGCCCCCTTTGCTTTGCCTGCCGTTCGCGTTAGTTGCGCAACGAAACTGATTTGGAGATACGAGCATGGCAAAGGCGTGGCATCTGGTTCGGCGGCCGAACGGAATGCCGGTGGCGGAGGATTTCGCGCTCCGTGACCTGCCGGCGCGCGACCTGGCCGAGGGCGAAGTGCGCATCGCCAATCGCTGGTTGTCGGTCGATCCGTATATGCGCGGGCGGATGAACGACGTGAAAAGCTATGTGCCGCCCTTCGCGCTCGATGCGCCGATGGACGGCGGCGCGGTGGGTGAGGTGATCGAGAGCCGCGCCGCCGACCTGCCGGTCGGCACCCGTGTCCAGCACATGGCGGGATGGCGTGACGAGGCGATCGTTCCCGCGAAGGGCGTGCAGAAGCTGCCCGAGGGCGACATTCCCGACCAGGCCTATTTGGGCGCGTTGGGGCTGACGGGCATGACGGCTTGGTTCGGGCTGCTGGCGGTCGCCGATGCCAAGCCGGGTGAGACGGTGTTCGTCTCTGCCGCGGCCGGGGCGGTCGGCTCCTCGGTCGTCCAGATCGCCAAGGCCAGGGGTATGACCGTCATCGGCTCGGCTGGCGGTGCCGAGAAGACCGAATGGGTCCGCTCGATCGGCGCCGACCACGTCATCGATTACAAGGGCAACGTGCCGCTCGTGAAGGCGCTGGGCGCGGCTGCGCCGGACGGCATCGACGTTTATTTCGATAATGTCGGTGGCGACCATCTCGATGCCGCACTCGCCCATGCCCGCCAGGGCGCGCGCTTCGCGATCTGCGGAATGATCGACGGCTACAACGCCTCCGAGCCGACCAAGCTGCGCTACCTGATGCGGGTGATCGCGGCCCGGATTCGGATGCAGGGCTTCATCGTCAGCGATTTCATGGGCCGGATCGGCGAGTTCCATCAGGGCATGGGCGAGATCGTCGCCGGCGGCAATTTCCAGCGCGAGGAAACGGTGGTCGAGGGGCTGGAGCACACGCTTGATGCGTTCCTCGGCCTGTTCAGCGGCCGGAACAAGGGCAAGATGCTGGTGAAGCTCTAAATCCTCCTCGGCACGGGGGGCGGAGGGGGATGGCGGCAAGCGGCAACGCCGGATGTGCGGCCATCCCCTACGTCGGGAAAGCCTCAATGCAGCTTGGCGATCTTCAGCCCGTCTTCCTTCGCCCGCTGCTTGATCGACTCCTCGCTCCGCGTCAGCGCCTTGGCGAGTGCCTTCAGCGCCATGCCCTTGCCGGCCAGCTGGTGCAGCTTCTGGATTTCATCGGGCCGCCATGGCTGGCGGTGACGTTCGAATTTTTCGGCCATAGCCTCTCTCCTAAAGCCCCCGTGCCAGCCGGACCAGCGCGGTGTCGAGCGATTGCAGGAAGCGCGAGCGGTCGGCCTTGGCAAAGGGCGGCGGCCCGCCCAGTTGCTCGCCACCCGCGCGCAAATCGGCCATGATCGCCCGCGTCGCGATCGCACCGCCGATCGACGCGCCGGTGAACGGCTTGCCGTTAGGGGCGATCACCGTAGCTCCGGCTTTCAGGCAACGATCGGCGAGCAGGATATCGGCGGTCACCACCACACAGTCCTGGCCGGCGGTCTCGGCGATCCAGTCGTCGGCGGCATCGAACCCGTCCGACACCACCACCCGTTCGACCCATGGCACCAGCGGCACGCGCATATGGCTGTTGCTGACGATCGCCACGCGGGCGCCGTGCCGCTCGGCGACGCGGTACACTTCGTCCTTCACCGGACAGGCATCGGCATCGACGAGGATGCGGATCATCGCTCGATCGGGCCGGTCTCGATCACGTCGATCGCGTCGCGTCGTCCGCCGAAATCGGCAGTCTCGCCCGCCATTAGCCCGGTAAGCGCCACCGCCAACGGCGCGGTGAACGGAATGCGTCCCGCCATCGGATCGGCCTCGTCGCTGCCGACCAGTTCGATCGTCTTCTCCTGCCCGTTCAGTCGATAGGTCACCCGCGATCCGAACGCGACCTCGTCCTCGGGGATTGGCGCGATCTCGGCGGTCGAATGCCGCGTCCGCCAGTAACGCAGGTCGCGCTTGATCGCGGTCGTCCGCTCGGCATCGCCCTCCGCGTCGGCCAGTTCAGCCTCCAGCCGCGCGACCTGCCCGGCCATCGCCGCCAGCCCGCGTCGCGTAACCAGATTGGGTCCCGGCGGCAGCGGCAGTTCGAAGCGCGGTTCCTTATGTTCGTCATCGTCTTCCCGGCGGAACGCAACGCTCATCAGATCGCGCCCGAGAAGGTGTCGCATTGTGCCGGGTCGCCGGTCTGCAGCCCGCGCTGCAACCACTTCATCCGCTGCGCCGACGTGCCATGGGTAAAGGTCTCGGGCGAGGCACTGCTCCCTTGCAACGTATCGTCCCCGATCGCCTCGGCCGCGCGCAGCCCTTCCTCGATATCGCCCGGTTCCAGCCGGTTGCGGTTCCGCGCCGCCCAGACGCCGGCATAGCAATCGGCCTGCAATTCCAGCCGGACCGACTGGGCATTGCCCTGTGCCTTGGGCAGGGTCTGCTGGGCGCGGCTGACGGCTTCGGCCTGTCCGGTCAGGTTCTGGATATGATGACCGACCTCGTGCGCGACGACATAGGCCTGCGCGAAATCGCCCGCCGCACCGAAGCGCTGCGACAATTCACGGAAGAAGCTGGTGTCGAGATAGACGCCGCGATCCGGCGGACAATAGAAGGGACCCATTGCCGACTGCGCCGCGCCGCATCCGGACTGCGCGCCCTGCTGATAGAAGCGCAGCGTCGGCCGAACATATTGCTGCCCCTGCTCGCGGAAGATTTCCGCCCAGGTCAGGTTCGTCGACTGCATGACCCGGCAGGCAAACAATTCCTCCGCGGTATCGCAGGGGACGTTGCCCTGCTGCGAACCCTGTTGGGTCGTGGGCGCCTGCCCGCCGGTCAGCAGGCCGCCACCGCCCGAAAACATCATGAACGCGACAGCGACAATGGCGATGATCCCGATCGTCCCGCACCCAAGGCCGCGGCCCAGCAGCAGCGGCAGGAAACCGAGCAGGTTCAGGCCGCCTCCGCCCATGCCGCCCCCCCGGCCAAGATCCTCTACGTTACTGGCGGGATCGAGATCGTCGAGGCGCATGGGCGGCGGTCCGTTCGTTGAAGCTGCGTACTGAAATGCGCGAAACGCCGCCTGCGTTGCAACCGGTCCGCATGAAATCGGTTGTACGGGCGTTGAACCCGGTTCGTATAACGCGCAAAGTGTCCTTGATGGCCGAAGCCGATCCCCGTCTGCGCCGACAATCCCCACCCGGCCTGCCGCTTCCCGATTGCGTCGCGCTGGTGTTGCAGGGTGGCGGCGCGCTCGGCAGCTATCAGGCGGGGGTGATCGAACGGCTGGACGAAACCGGGATCGAGGTCGACTGGGTCGCCGGCATCTCGATCGGCGCGATCAACGCCGCGATCTTTGCAGGCAGCCCGCCCGAATGCCGCGTCGATCGTCTCCGCGCCTTCTGGCAACAGGCGGCGGGCGTGCTGCCGTGGTTCCCGATCCTGCCCGACGACCGGGTCCGCGAATGGGTGCACGAATGGTCGGCGGGCGTGGTGCTGGCGACCGGCGTGCCCGGCTTCTTCCGCCCGCGTGGCATAGCGCCGCAATTCGCCGCGCCGGGCACCCCCGCCGCGCTCAGCTATTACGACACCGCGCCGCTGCGCGAGACGCTCGACCGGCTGGTCGACTGGGACCGGGTCAATGACGGGCCGGTGCGGCTGTCGGTCGGAGCGGTCGATATCGAAAGTGGCAACTTCGTGTACTTCGACAGTGCGCGCGACCGGCTGGACGCGCGGCACGTCATGGCTTCGGGAGCGTTGCCACCGGGACTGCCGCCGGTCGAGATCGACGGGCGCTGGTATTGGGACGGCGGCCTGGTGTCGAACACGCCGCTGACCCACATCCTCGATCATCAGCGCGATCCGATGCTGGTGTTCCAGGTCGACCTGTTCTCCGCCGAGGCGGCGCTGCCGCGCACGATCGGCGATGTCGTCGCCCGCGAAAAGGAAATCCGCTTTTCCAGCCGCACGCGACAGGTGACCGCCGAACGGCTGCGCCTGCGCCAGGAGCGCGAACTGATCCGGCGGATGGTCGCCAAGCTGCCGGTTGAGCTGCGCGACGATGCCGATGTCCGCGCGCTGGAGGCGATGGCCGACGAACATCCCTTGAGCCTCGTCCACCTGATCTATCGCGCCAATCGCTGGGAAGGCGGGGCGCGCGACTATGAATTTTCGGCACGCGCGATGCAGGAGCATTGGGCGGCGGGACGGGCGGCGATCGCCGATACGCTCGCCAACGCCCGCGTCGTCGCCGAAAACATCCTCGACGGTCGCACCGCCGCGTTCGACCTGACCCCGCATCTCCATCAACGCCAAGGATAGCCATGTTCCTGAAGGGCAAGACTGCGATCGTCACCGGTTCCACCTCGGGCATCGGCTTGGCCTATGCCAAGGCATTCGCCGCCGAGGGCGCGACCGTCGTCATCAACGGCTTCGGCGACGAGGGGAAGATCGAGGCCGAACGCGCTGCGCTCGCCGAGGCGAGCGGTGCCGACGCCCGCTACGATCCCGCCGACATGACCAAGCCCGACCAGATCGCGGCGATGGTCGACAAGGCGGCGGCGGAGTTCGGATCGGTCGATATCGTCGTCAACAATGCCGGCATCCAGCATGTCGCGAAGATCGAGGAATTTCCGATCGACAAATGGGACGCGATCCTCGCGATCAACCTGTCGTCGGCTTTCCATATGATCCGTGCGGCGGTCCCGCATATGAAGAAGGGCGGCTGGGGCCGGATCATCAATACGGCGTCGGCGCATAGCTTGGTCGCCAGCCCCAACAAATCCGCCTACGTCACCGCCAAGCACGGTCTGGCCGGGCTGACCAAGACCGTCGCGCTCGAAGTCGCGACCTTCGGCATCACCGCCAACTGCATTTCGCCCGGCTATGTCTGGACCCCGCTGGTCGAGCAGCAGATCCCGGACACCATGGCGTCGCGCGGCCTTACCCGCGAGCAGGTGATGAATGACGTGCTGCTGGCGGCACAGCCGACCAAGGAATTCGTCACGTCGGAACAGGTCGCCAGCCTCGCGCTGTATCTCTGCCGCGACGAGGCGAAGGCGATCACCGGCGCGAACCTGTCGATCGACGGCGGCTGGACCGCAGCATGATCGCGGCATGAGGCACAGCGCGTGCATCGCCGGGCTGGTGCTCGGCCTAGCGACCGGCGGCTGCGGCGGCGGGGCAGGGGTAGCTTCGGCGGGCACCGCAGCGCCACAGACGCCGGCCGCTGCCGACGACTGGCGGCGCGTGGCGACGCCCGCCGATCGCGACCGGTTGCGGCGTTGGCGCGAGGCTTGGCTGGCGGCCTTGCCCCGTGCCCGTGCCGCAGATCCGGCAGCGGTGGCGGAGCAGGGCGCGCTGTTCCAACCGGACCTGGCGCTGGCCGGCGCCGCGCCGGCCGGGCGCTATCGTTGCCGGGTGTTCAAGCTGGGCGCGGCGGGCAGCGCTATGCGCGACTTCACCGCCTACCCGGCGTTCGACTGCCGCATCGCCGATGAAGGACGGGTACGCAGTTTCTACAAGGAAACGGGGTCGCAGCGGCCGGTCGGCCTGCTATTCGCTGATGGCGACCGGACGATCTTCCTTGGTACGCTGCTGCTCGGCGACGAACGCGCCCCGTTGCAGTACGGACAGGACCGGGACCGCGACATGGCGGGGGTGCTGGAACGGATCGGCGAACGGCGCTGGCGGCTGGTGCTGCCCTATCCGCGGTTCGAATCGCTGCTGGACGTGGTCGAACTGGTGCCGACGGAGTAGGGCTCGCCGGTAGCCATGTATGTCATCCCAGCGCAGGCTGGGATCTCCCGGTGGTAGCGCGCAGCAGGAGCCGCCGGAGACCCCAGCCTGCGCTGGGGTGACGAACGGGCGACGGCTTATGCCGCCAGCGTGCGCCGCACCGTCTCGTAACAATCGTCAATATGCGAATTGCCGACCAGCTTCATCGCGCCGAAGCTGATGCCGGCCGCCGCAACCTGTCCGGCGAATGGCACGAACCGCAACAGCGACTTGCTTGCATAGCGTGCGCCGACCTTGCGGATCAGCATCGTCACCACCCGCCGCGTGATCGACCGGCCGATGACCCCGTTGCCGAGGTTCGCGGCGATCAGCAGCACCTGCTTCGCACGATCCGGTTCGAGCGCCTGCACCTGCTTTTCGCTCAGGCCGAAACGGCTACTGATGTCGGGCAGCAATTTGGTCAGGATGTTGGCATCGACGATCAGGTCGGCACCCGGCACCGGCACCACCGACGCACCCGCCGATACCAGTGCGCGCTTGGTCACCAGCTTGCGTGCTTCGTTGCGGACCCGGTCGAGTTCGGCGATGGTCGTGATGTGCATGATGGCCCCGTATCGTTTCGTTGCCGCATCAACGCCGTTCTTGCCAAGCGGCTCCCGATCTTCCAGTTTGTCGATATTCGATATTGAGGACGGACCTGTTGATGATCGTACGTCTCGGCGCGTTGCTTGCCACCACTGCCCTTGCCCTGCCTGCCCATGGTGCCGCCATGCCGCAAACCCCGACCACTACCGCCGCCGTCGACGCGACGCCGCTGACCGCGAAATGGGGCGGCCCGTATCAGGGGGTGCCGCCATGGGACCAGGTGACCCCGGCGATGTTTCCGGCCGCCTTCCCGGTGGCGATGGCCGAGATGCGCCGCGACATCCATGCGATACGCGACGACAAACGCCCGGCGACGTTCAAGACGGTGATCGAACCGCTGCAACTCGCCGGCGAGATGATGGACCGGGTCGGATCGATGTGGGGCGTCTATACCAGCAACCTCGCGACCAAGGAGGTGCAGGCGATCGACCGCTTATGGTCGCCCAAGCTGTCGGCGTTCAACGATGAACTGTTCCTAGATCCGAAGCTCTTCGCGCGGATCAAGACCGCGTACGACACCCGCGCGAAACAGAATCTGAACCCGCAGCAATTGCGATTGCTGGAGCGGACCTATCGCAGCTTCGTGCGGCGCGGCAGCCTGTTGACCGATGCACAGCGTCAGCAGGTCAGCGGCCTGAACCAGCAATTGTCGGTCGCCCATAACGACTTCAGCCAGAAGGTGTTGGCCGACGAGGAAACGTGGATCGTCGTCGACGATGCCCGGCAGTTGGCGGGGCTGCCCGACAGCTTCGTCGCGTCGCTGAAGGCCGCCGCCGACGACCGCGGCCTTGCCAGCAAATGGGCGATCGTCAACACCCGCTCGTCGGTCGCCCCCGTGCTGACCTATGCCACCGACCGGCCTCTGCGCGAAAAGGTCTGGCGCGCCTTCACGATGCGCGGCGACAACGGCAACGCCAACGATACCAAGGCGACGATCGCCACCATCCTGAAACTGCGGCAGGAGCGGGCGAAGCTGCTCGGTTTCCGCAACCATGCCTATCTCCGCATGGACGACACGATGGCCGGCACCCCCGCCAATGCTAAGGCGCTGATGATGCGCGTCTGGCCCGCCGCGGTGGCGCGGGTGCGCGAGGAAGTCGCCGACATGCAGGCGTTGGCCACCAAGGACGGCGCGAACATTACGATCGAACCCTGGGACTATCGTTTTTACGCGGAGAAGGTGCGCAAGGCGAAATACGACCTCGATGAGAGCGAGGTGAAGCCGTATCTGCAACTCGACAATATCGTACAGGCAGCCTTCTACGCGGCCGGACGCCTCTACGACCTGAAGTTCACCGAAAATACCGGCCAGATCCCGGTGTTCGAGAAGAATGTCCGTACCTTCGTCGTCACCGATGCGAAGTCGGGGCGCAACGTCGGCGTCTTCTACCTCGATAACTTCGCCCGGTCGGGCAAGCGGTCGGGCGCCTGGGCGACGCGCTATCGCGGACAGCAGAAACTGGGCGGCGAACGCAACGTGCTGGCGTCGAACAACAACAACTTCGTGAAGGGCGCGACCGGACAGCCGACGCTCATCAGTCTCGACGATGCGACGACGCTGTTCCATGAATTCGGCCATGCGATCCATTCGCTGCTGCAGGACGTGACCTATCCCGGCCTTGCCGGCACGCCGCGCGACTTCGTCGAATATCCCAGCCAAGTGAACGAGAACTGGTTGCTGACCCGCGACGTGCTCGACCGCTTTGTCAAGCATTACCAGACCGGCCAGCCGATGCCGCAGGCGTTGGTCGACAAGATCGAGAAGTCGTCTACCTTCAATCAGGGCTTCGACACCGTCGAATATC
Organism: Sphingomonas sp. SAFR-052; assembly: GCF_051965015.1. Taxonomy (NCBI): domain Bacteria; kingdom Pseudomonadati; phylum Pseudomonadota; class Alphaproteobacteria; order Sphingomonadales; family Sphingomonadaceae; genus Sphingomonas; species Sphingomonas sp. SAFR-052. The sequence continues at coordinate 349,359 of NZ_JBQCMO010000001.1, forward strand.
TGTCCTCGGCCATCGTCGACATGGAGTTGCATGATCGCGAGACGCCGGTGACCGATGTCGCGGCGTTCGAACGCGATACGCTGGCCAAGCTCGGCATGCCGAAGGAGATCGTGATGCGGCACCGCCTGCCGCAGTTTAATCACCTGTTTGCGTCCGATGCCTATTCGGCGGGCTATTATTCCTATTTGTGGTCGGAAACGATGGACGCCGACACCTGGGCCGCGTTCGAGGCGACCGGCAATGTCTGGGACAAGGCGACCGCCGATCGCTTCCGCAAGACGCTGCTGTCGACCGGCAACGAAACTGACCGCAAGGAAGCCTATCGCGCGTTCCGCGGGCGCGACCCGGACGTGACTGCGCTCTTCAAGCGGCGGGGGTTTCCGACCAACTGAAATCCTCCCGCTCCGCAGGACGGTGGAGGGGGCGGGCGGCATACGGGAGCGTTGCGTATGCCGCGCGCCCCCTCCACCATGCTGCGCATGGTCCCCGTCCCCCATGAATGGGGGGGATTTCACAACGACTCGGGCCAATGGTTCGACTGTATCACCGGTTTCCGGCTTATGGCGTCGGCGTCGAGGTCGGTACGCACCCCGTCCTTGCCGAACACCAGCTCTGCGGGTTTGAGCGCGTGCAACGTCTCGCCCACGCCGCCGACACCGCCGGTACTGACCACGACATAGGCGATGGCGTTGTCGCCACAGCCTAGCATCGCATCCACGACGGTACCGACCGCTTCACCGTCCGGCCCGGTCAGCTTGGCGCCTATGACCCCGCCGGCCGGATATAGGGACGGTACCGGATGCCGCGCGCTCGCGTCCGCCGCTGCGTTGCTTCCCTTGTCGTACGTCGCCTGTCGCCCGAGCCAGCGCCAGATGCCGACGAGGTTGACGACCGTCAAAAATGCGTTCGACAGCACGAGATTCGTCTGCCCGCTGGTTAGTCCGACCGTCGTCCACGCGACCGATCCCACCGAAAAGACGACGAATCCCCAGCCGGTTACCCGCGCGCCGAGGTTCGCGGCGGTCATCATCGCGGCGATCATCGTCGCCGCCGGGGCGATCCATCCCGCCATTTCCTCCACGAAATTCTCCCAGCTTTGTCAGCGTGATACGGGCGAAGTGGGCCGTGGTTCCGACGAAAGCGAACGGCCGGGCCTTCGCCCCTCTCGCCAAGCGCGTTGAAATTATATAACAAGGCATTGAAACGAGTCTGCGCGACCGAACCGGCGACGTGGAAGCGACATGGAGAGTGCATGACCGGCGACAGCCGCACCAATTTGCCGCGCCTCGCGCTGCATGTGCCCGAACCCAAATTCCGTCCCGGCGATGCGGTGGACTTCGCCGACGTCGCCGTGCCCGCTGCTGGGGCGCAGCCGCGCCCTGACACCACCGCCGCGCCCGACCGCTTCCACGACCTCGCCTATACGCTGGTCCGGGTGCTCGATGAGCAGGGGCAGGCGGTCGGCCCATGGAACCCGCGCATCGACCCGGACGTGCTGCGGCGGATGCTGCGGCACATGGCGACGGTGCGCGCGTTCGACGAGCGGATGTTCCGCGCGCAACGGCAGGGCAAGACCAGCTTCTACATGAAATGTACCGGGGAAGAGGCGATCGCGGTCGCCGGCACCATGGCGCTCGACCGCGACGACATGGCCTTTCCCAGCTATCGGCAGCAGGGCATCCTGATCGCGCGCGACTATCCGCTCGTCGAGATGATGAACCAGATCTATTCGAACCGCGGCGACAAGCTGCAGGGCAAGCAGTTGCCGATTATGTATTCGTCGAAGGATTTCGGCTTCTTCTCGATTTCGGGCAACCTGACCACGCAATATCCGCAGGCGGTCGGCTGGGCGATGGCGTCTGCGTCGAAAGGCGATACGCGGATCGCGGCGACATGGTGCGGGGAGGGGAGCACCGCCGAGGGCGATTTCCACTCGGCACTGACCTTCGCCACTGTCTATCGTGCACCGGTCATCTTCAACGTCGTCAACAACCAGTGGGCGATCAGCAGCTTTTCCGGCTTTGCCGGCGCGGAGGCGACGACCTTCGCCGCGCGGGCGATCGGCTACGGCATCGCAGGGCTGCGCGTCGACGGCAATGACGCGCTGGCGGTCTATGCTGCGACGGCATGGGCGGCGGAGCGGGCGCGGACCAATGCCGGCCCCACGCTGATCGAGCATTTCACTTATCGTGCGGAGGGACACTCCACTTCCGACGATCCGTCGCAATATCGCTCGGCCGGCGAACCGACCGCATGGCCGCTCGGCGATCCGGTCGCGCGGCTGAAGGCGCATCTGATTACGATCGGCGAATGGGATGAGGACGCCCATGCCGCGATGGACCGCGACGTCGCCGAGCGCGTGCGCGCGGCGCAGAAGGAAGCGGAAGGCAACGGCATCCTCGGTCACGGCCTGCACCAGCCGCTCGACACGCTGTTCGACGGGGTGTTCGAGGAGATGCCGTGGCATCTGCGCGAGCAGCAGGCGCAGATGATGGCCGAGGAGGAAGCCTCCGGCCGTCCCTGGGCGCGCAAGGAGGTTTGAGATGGCGCGCATGAACATGATCCAGGCGATCAACTCCGCCATGGACGTGATGATGGATCGCGACCCCAACGTCATCGTGATGGGCGAGGATGTCGGCTATTTCGGCGGCGTGTTCCGCGCGACCGCCGGCCTCCAGTCGAAATACGGCAAGACCCGCGTGTTCGACACGCCGATCACCGAATGCGGAATCATCGGTGTCGCGGTCGGGATGGGCGCGTACGGCCTGCGTCCGGTCCCCGAAATCCAGTTCGCCGATTACATCTACCCTGCGCTCGACCAGCTGGTCAGCGAAGCGGCACGGCTGCGCTATCGCTCGGCGGGCGACTTTACCGCGCCGATCACGGTACGCTCGCCGTTCGGCGGCGGCATCTTCGGCGGGCAGACCCACAGCCAGTCGCCTGAAGGCATCTTCACCCATGTCAGCGGCATCAAGACGGTGATCCCGTCGACGCCCTATGATGCCAAGGGGCTGCTGATCGCCGCGATCGAGGACAATGACCCGGTCCTCTTCTTCGAACCCAAGCGCATCTATAATGGTCCGTTCGACGGCCATTGGGACAAGCCGGCGCAGAACTGGTCGAAACATGCCGGTGGCGAGGTGCCCGAGGACTATTACCGCATCGAGCTGGGCAAGGCGAAGGTGGTACGCGAAGGCGGCGACCTGACCATCCTCGCTTATGGCACGATGGTCCATGTCGCACAGGCGACCGTGGAAGCGGCGGGCGTCGATGCCGAAATCCTCGACCTGCGCACGCTGGTACCGCTCGATATCGACGCGATCGAGGCGTCGGTGAAGAAGACCGGCCGCTGCATGATCGTGCACGAAGCGACCCGCACCGGCGGCTTCGGGGCGGAGCTGTCGGCGCTGGTGCAGGAACGCTGCTTCCACCATCTTGAAGCGCCGATCGAGCGCGTGACCGGCTTCGACACGCCGTATCCGCATAGCCTCGAATGGGCGTATTTCCCGGGGCCGGTCCGCATCGGACAGGCGCTCAAGAAAATCATGCAGGACTGACCGCCATGGCACGTTTCTCTTTCCGCCTGCCCGATATCGGTGAAGGCATTTCCGAAGCCGAGATCGTCGCGTGGCACGTGGCCGTCGGCGACCGTGTCGAGGAAGACGGCCGGCTGGCCGACATGATGACCGACAAGGCGACGGTCGAAATGGAAAGTCCGGTTGCTGGCACCGTCGTCGAACTGGCGGGCGAGCCGGGCGATCAGGTGGCGATCGGCGCGACGCTGGTGGTGATCGAGACGGAAGAAGAAGTCGTGCAGCCCGCCGAACCCGAGCGGGTCGAGGCGGAAAATCCGGGCGTCGAGGAGGTCGCAAATCCTCCCCGGGACGGGGAGGGGGACCATGCGCAGCATGGTGGAGGGGGTGCGCCGCTGGACGCAACACCCGCCGCTGTTCCGCAGGAGGCCGCCCCCCTCCACCGTCCTGCGGACGGTCCCCCTCCCCGCGAACGGGGAGGAGCATTGGCTTCCCCCGCCGTTCGCCAGCGCGCCAAGGACCTCGGTATCGACCTGTCTGCCGTCCATCACGACGGCCCGCACATCCGCCACGCCGATCTCGACGCCTATCTCCGCTACGGCAGCGCGCAGGGCTATCACGCTCCGAACGCCTCCCGCGCCCGTCCGGACGAAAGCGTCAAGGTCATCGGCATGCGCCGTCGCATCGCCGAGAATATGGCGGCGGCGAAGCGCCACATCCCACATTTCACCTATGTCGAGGAGATCGACGTCACCGCGCTGGAGGCGATGCGTGCCGACCTGAACGCGGGCAGGGGACAGCGGCCGAAGTTGACGATGTTGCCACTGTTGATGGTTGCGATCTGTCGCACGCTGTCCAACTTTCCGATGCTCAACGCCCGTTACGATGACGAGGCGGGCGTGGTTACGCGCTTCGGGCGGGTGCATTTGGGCATGGCGGCGCAGACCGATGCCGGATTGATGGTGCCGGTGATCCGCGACGCACAGGATCTGAACCCGTGGCAATTGGCGAATGAAATCAGTCGCCTGGCCGAAGCGGCGCGCACCGGCAAGGCAAAGTCGGAGGAAATGTCGGGCGGCACGATCACCGTCACGTCGCTGGGGCCGCTTGGCGGGATCGCGACCACGCCGGTCATCAACCGGCCCGAAGTTGCCATTATCGGCCCGAACCGCATCGTCGAACGCCCGGTATTCCGCGCGCGGCCGGGCGGCGGCGAAGAAATCGTGAAGGCGAAGTTGATGAACCTGTCGATCAGCTGCGACCACCGCGTCGTCGATGGCCATGACGCCGCCAGCTATGTCCAGGCGTTGAAGCGGCTGATCGAGACGCCGGTGCTGCTGTTCGCGGAGTAGCGCGTCAGGCGATCGGTTCGTCGAACATCAGCGCCCGCACGAACCGGACCGGCGGCGATCCGTGCGAGATGGCGGCGTTGTTGTAGCGCATCAGGTCGAACTTGCCGCCGGCCCGCTTCTCCGCTTCGCGGCGCATGTCCATATGCTCGCTATAGCCGACGAAATAGCTGAGCAGCTGCGTCGACCCCAGCCGGGCGCGGGTCCATTTGCCCGCCGCCTCGCGCTCCTGCTGGAACGCGCCTTCCATCATCAGCTTCATCGCCTGCGCCTCGGTCAGCCCTTCGGTGTGGATGCCGATGTCGAGCAGGGTGTTGGTGATCGACCGCATCCGCATCTTCAGCACCGTCAGCTTGAACAGCGGATCGCCGTCGAGATAATCGGCATCGGCCATCAGTCGTTCGGCATAGACCGCCCAGCCTTCGACGAACGGTCCCGATGATAGCACCGCGCGCAGCACCGATTTGTTTTCGTTGCTGTGCGCGATCTGGAGGTAATGGCCGGGCATCGCCTCATGGATCGACAGGTCGTGGATCATATAGTCGTTATATTCGCGCAGGAACGAGGTCGTCTGCGCCTCGGTCCAGTCCGCCGGGATCGGCGACACCGCGTAGAAGGTGCCTAGATTCTTTTCGAGCGGACCGGGGCTGTCGCAATAGGCGACGGCGACACCCTGCTGGAACTTCGGCATCTCGATGATCTGGACCGGCGTGGTCGGCACCCGCACCAGCTTCTTCTCGCGGACGAAGGCGGTCGCCTGCTCAAGCGTCGAGCGCGCCTTGGCCATTACGCCCGATCGCGTCGGGCGGCGGGCGTAGCTCATTTCCAGCGCGGCCTCGATCGCCTTTTGCTGCTGCGCCGGGCTGGGTTTCAGCGGCGTCGGCGGTGCCTTCGGCCGGCCGCGCAGGACCATGCGCGCCTGTTCGTACATTTCGGCGCGGGTGTCGGCGGCGGCGCGGACGGCGCGCGCCTTGATCTCGGTCCGCGACAGCGGCGACAGGAGCGCGAACTTGACCTTTTGATCGTACAGCTCGGGCGACAGGCGGAAATCGCCTTTGGCGGCGGGCACCAATACCGTGTCGAGCCAGCGCTGCTGTTCGGCGGTGGCGGTCTTCAGCGTCGCGACGGCACGGTCGAACTTCGCACGGTCGGCACGGCCGAGCGTGGCGCGGTGCGGGGCCAGCATCGTTTCGACGATCTGGAGGATGCCGTCATTCTGCTTGGCGACGGTGGTGGCGTAGATGGCGGGAACGCGCTCGGGCACGATGCTCGCGCGCATCTGCGCATACATGGTCGGCACCTGTTCCATCCGTCGCGTCGCCGCGCGCAGCCGTTGCGGCCATGGCGCGAAGTCGCGTGCGGCCAGCGCATAGAGGCCGCCCGAGATGGTGCCGGCCGCGCCCTGCGGGTCCCACGCGAAGGGTTGCAGCACCTCCAGCGTCCACAATTGATAGCGAAGCTCGTTGTCGAGCAGCGCGGCATCGACCTGATCGTCGCGCGACAGCGTGTCGCGAGGAATCGCGTTCAACTCCAGCAGCGTCGCGCGCAGGAATTCGGCATCGCGGGCGCGTCCGGCGGCCGACAGGTCCTCGACCTCGCTGTCATGCGCATGGTTGCCGAGCGCAGTGGCATAGCCCGGATGGAGCCGGGCGATGCCGTCGAGATAACGTTTCGACAGTCGCGCGAAATCGCCGGCCGGGCCGCTCTGCGCCAGCGCCGGAAAGCTGCCGGCCAGCGGCGCAAGCGCCATCAGCGCGACGAAATGGCGGCGATACATGCGGCAATCCCCCTATATTCTCTGCCGGCCACGCTACCGGGCCGGAGCCGCGGCACAAGCGGATTCAGCGGGTGTCGCGCAGTTCGATGGCGCGCGCGAACACTGCGGCGAACATCTCCGGCGTTAGTCGCCCGGTATTCTGGTTGTAGCGCGAGCAGTGATAGCTATCGATCAGCGTCCGCCCGCCCGGCATGACATGTTCCGCCAGATGGGCGAACGGCGCCTTGGGCAGGCGTCCGCCGAGCACCTTCACCGCCGACTGGTGCGCGATCGCACCCAGCGCGACGACGACGCGCAGCGACGGCATCGCCGCCAGATCGGTATCGAGGAACGGGCGGCAGGTGCGGATTTCCTCCGGGCTCGGCTTGTTTTCCGGCGGCAGGCAGCGGACGGCGTTGACGATCGCGATGCCCTTCGGCACCGGTGCATCCTCGATCCGGCCGGTATAGACGCCCTCGGCCAGCCCCGCGGCGATCAGCGTGTCCCAGAACAATGGCCCCGACCGGTCGCCGGTGAACGGGCGGGCGGTGCGGTTGGCACCCTGCAATCCGGGCGCGAGGCCGATGATCGCCAGCCACGGATCGGCGTCGGCCAACACCGGGACCGGCGCGTTCCACCATGTCGGATGGTCGATGCGCAGTTGTTCGCGCACCGCGACGAGACGGGGGCAGCGCGGGCAGTCGCGGGACGGTTCGGTCGGGGTGGTGCTTTCCATGCGCGGGCGATAGGCGCGGGCGATGGCGACCTCAACCTATGCGATTGCGATCGGATCGAACCGGCGGGGGCGACATGGTGGCCCGACCAGCGAGGTACGCGCGGCGATCGCGGCGTTGGGCGAGGTGAGGGCGGTGGCGCCGATCATCGGCAGCGCGCCGCTGGGCCCGTCGCTCAGGCGCTATGCCAACACGGCGGTCCTGATCGACAGCGACCTGTCGCCACCCGAAATGCTCGCGCGGCTGAAGGCGATCGAACGCGCGTTCGGCCGGCGGCGCGGGCGGCGCTGGGGATCGCGAGTCATCGACCTCGACATCGTGCTGTGGTCGGGCGGGTGCTGGTCGGGACCGGGACTGACCGTGCCGCACGTCGCGTTTCGCACGCGCGACTTCGTGCTGCGACCGCTTACCCGGATCGCGCCGGGCTGGCGCGATCCGGTCAGCGGGCGGACGATGCGCCAGCTGCACCAACTGGTTGACCGCGCCCGTCCGCGGGACTAGGGGGCGGGGCTTCGTGGGCCCGTAGCTCAGTTGGTAGAGCAACGGACTTTTAATCTGTAGGTCTCGGGTTCGAATCCCGACGGGCTCACCACCGCACCTGCCGGCCAAGTCATTGCGCCGTTAAGCCCTTTTTAGCCACGCCCCGTTATTCGGGGTGGAGAGCGGCATCGCAAGATCGGTGGCCGGGCCCATAGCGGCCGGCATCGACGGCACCATGGCCGGCGAAGGGGATGCGACCGTCGATGCGGCTACGAAGGGCGATGATCCGGTTCCGGGACGGCTCCACGCGTGCGAAGCTGACTATCGCGTTCGGCATCCTGCTGACCATGGCGATCCTGCTGATCGGCATGGTCGCCGGTCAGATCGAGTCGATCCACGACGCCGTCGACCGGAACGAGCAAAGCGCCAAGATCATCCGTCTGTCCCACGTCGCCGAAAAAGGCGTGATCCGCGCCAATTCGCAGATGCGCGGCGTGTTGCTGACCGGCAATTTCGACTATCTCGACACCTATTACGAGGGGCGGGCGCAATTCGCGGAGTCGATGGCGAGCCTAGCCACGCTGGTCGACCTGCCCGAACAACGGGCGCTGGTGAAACATGCGGTCGCCGCCTATGCGGACTGGAGCCGTCATTACGGCGATCCGTTGCTGGCAATGGCGCGCCGGCCGGGCGGGCGGGCACAGGCGACCGCTATCCTGATCGCGGCCGGGCCGAAGGTGCGCGTCACCTATATCAACCGCATGATCGCATCGCTGCGTGAGATCGAGGAACGGCGCATCGCCGCGCGCGAGGACGAACTGCACAGCACCATGTCGCACGCCTTCTTCGCGCTGGGCGGCGGGGGCATCGCCCTGATGGCGATGGCGGTGGCGATGGGGTGGTTGCTGACCACGTCGATCGCGAACCCGCTGGCGCGGCTGAGCGCCATCGTCGACCAGCTGGCGCAGCGCGATTTTACCACGACCGTACCGGCGGACAAGCGCCGCCGTCGCGACGAGATCGGCCGGATCGCCCGGTCGCTGGAGGTGTTTCGGGTGGCAGGGATTGAGAATGAGCGGCTGGAGGCCGAAGCGCAGCGGCTGATCGAGGCGCGCGCGAGCGATGCGGAGGAGGCCGCGCGGCGGGTCCGCGTCGATGCCGAACGCGACCGGGCGACGATCCGGATCATCGGTGCCGGGCTGGCGGCGATCGCTCGCGGCGACCTGACCTTCCGCCTGCCCGGCGGGCTGTCGGGCGATGCGGCGGTGCTGAAGCAGGACTACGACTCGGCGCTGGCGCAGCTGGGCAGCCTGTTGGCGCGGGTGCAGCGGATGGTGGGTGCTGTCGATCGCGATACACGCAGCATCGTCGTCGCCAGCGAACAGCTGACCCAGCGGACCGTCGAACAATCGACGGCGATCGCCATCGTCGGCGACCGGTTGACGCAGGTCACGGCGTTGATCGACCACAATACGGCGGGCGTCCGACGCGTCGCCGAGGTCGCCCATTCGACCGGCGAGGCCGCCGAACAGTCGCGCCGGACGGTGGCGGAGGCGGTGCGGGCGATGGCGCGGATCGACGAGAGTTCGGAACAGATCGGTGCGATCGCCGGATTGGTCCGGTCGATCGCCGAACAGACGCACCTCCTGTCGCTGAACGCGCAGATGGAGGCGGCACGTGCCGGGGCGGCGGGCAACGGCTTCGCGGTGGTTGCCAAGGAGGTGAGCCAGCTCGCCGCCCGGCTGCGCGCGGCGAGCCACGACATCGCCCAGTCGCTGACATCGGCACGCGCCTGCGCCATCGAGGGTGTCGACCTGGTCGGGACCGCCAGCGGCAAGCTGGGGCTGATCCTGCGCGACGTGAAGGAAATGTCGACGCTGGTCACCGATCTGGCGGGCGCGGCGGAACGGCAGGCGCGCGAGGTGCAGGATGTCGATGTCCGGATGCGTGACATTGCCCGCGTGACCGAACGCAACGCCGCCGCGGCGGGCGAGGCGGACGAGACGCTGGCGCGGTTGCTGACCGGGGCGGACGGGCTGGCCCGGTCGCTGGCGCAGTTCCGGATCGCCGATGCTGGCGATGCGGGGGCATTGCCGGCCGCCGCCTAAGGCGTTCTGGCCCGGCGCGTCCATTTGGCTGCGTGCCGCGTTCGGTCGGGCATGCCCGATCCGCTCCGTCCCGAACCCCGCCCGTCACGCCGCATGCCGTGGAGCATCATCGGCATCGCGGCCGCTGGCGGCGTGCTGTTGCTGCTGTTCTTCCTCGGCACGCGGGTGATGCAGGGCGACGTCTTCGCGCTCGACCGGCGGCTGATGCTGGCGCTGCGCGGCAGCGACGGGACGCCGATCGGGTCGGTGCGCTTCACCTCGATGGTGCGCGACGTGACCGCGCTGGGCAGTACGACGGTGCTGACGATCCTTGTCGCCTTCGTTGCGCTGCTGCTCGCCAGCATGGGGCGGTGGCGGACCGGGGCGCTGGTCGCGCTAGCCTGCTCTAGCGGGAGCTGGGCGAACGTGCTTCTCAAGCATGCGGTCGCGCGGACCCGGCCCGACCTCGTCCCGCATCTGATGGCGGAGACGTCGAACAGCTTTCCGAGCGGCCATGCTGCCAATTCGGCGATCGTGTACCTCACGCTGGCGACACTCGCTTGGCCGCTGCTGCGGCGTCCGGCGGCGCGGGCGTTCGCGATGGCGGCGGCGGTGCTGCTGGTGATCGCGATCGGGGCAAGCCGCGTCTATCTGGGGGTGCATTGGCCGAGCGACGTGTTGGCCGGGTGGCTGTTCGGCGCGCTGTGGGCGATCGGGTGGTGGCGGATCGAATTGCGGGTGCTGGGTGGGCGGTAACGATGGAAACCTTTGCCACGTCGGACGTACCGGCGTAGCGTTAGCGCAAACAATACCGCGCAATGCGGGTGTTACAGGAGGTAGGGATGAAGCTGAGGTTCGCTTTGGTCGCCGCAATGCTGGCATTCGGTGCAGGTTCGGCTCAGGCGCAGGTAACGACCGGCGGCGCGCCGTCGACCGACGGGCGGCTGGGCAACGACACCTCGCGCGCCGCCACCAGCGACCGCGACCAGCAATTCGCGCTAGACAATCTGCGCGACGAGGCGGGGACGACGACCAATGCCCGGCCGACGCGGCGCAACACCAACCGCATCGTGCCGGCGGTGGCCGCCGACCTGCTGGTCGGGGCGAATGTCTATGACTCGACCGGCGCGGCGCTCGGCACGATCGAGGCGGTGAAGCCCGAAGGCGTGCAGCTGCTGTCGGGCAGTTCGCGGGCGATGATCCCGGCAGACGTCTTTGCGGTCAAGGGTAACAAGCTGATGCTGAACGTGACCAAGGCCGATTTCGACAAGCAGACCGGCGCGGCGAAATAGGGTCGGCTTAGCCGCCCAGTTGCGCGAGGAGCGCCTTGGCCGCTGCGGTCTCGGCCTCCTGCTTCGACGTGCCGGTCGCCTCGATCGCGGCTAGCTTGCCGATCGTCACGCGGACGGTGAAGCGCGGGGCGTGGCCGGGGCCGCTCTTGTCGACGATCGCATATTCGGGCGGGCGGCGATTGTGGGCGGCGGCCCATTCCTGCAGCGCCGATTTGGGGTGGCGGGGGACGCGCAGCTGCGCATCGATCCGCGATCCCCATAGCGAACGGACCAGCGCCCGCGCGGCGTCATGGCCATGGTCGAGATAGAAGGCGCCGATCAGCGCCTCCATCACGTCGCCGAGCACATTGTCGCTGTCGCCCGCACCATCGTCGCGCGCCTGCTTGCCGAGTTTCAGATGGGGGACGACACCGATCCCGCGCGCGATCTCAGCACAGACCGCGCCGGTGACCAGCGCGTTGAACCGCTTCGACAGCGCGCCTTCGCTCTCGGTCGGGAAGCGGTCGTACAGCCATTCCGCGACCGCGAGGCCGAGCACGCGGTCGCCGAGAAATTCGAGCCGCTCATAGGTAGCCTTGGCAGTGCTGCCATGGGTCAGCGCGCGTGCATAATCGTCGATGCGGGTTGGGGCGCGGCCCAGCGCCTGTTCGACCCAGCGGGGAAGGGCGTCGCTCAGAAGCCTTCCCCGATACGGTTCCACCGCGCCGCGGATACCCAAGTCCAGGGCAGCAGCCACTGCGCCGATCCGTCGGTCGAGAAGAAGTTCACGACCGCCTTCCCCTCGATATTTTCCAGCGGTACGATGCCGATCCCGCCGCCTTCGCGTGCGGGGAAGCGGCTGTCGGCGCTGTCGTCGCGATTGTCGCCCATCAGGAACGCGTGCCCTGCGGGTACGGTGAAGACGCCGGTATCGTCGGCCTCGGTCGTGCCGAGGTCGAGGACGTTGTAGCTCTTTCCGCCCGGCAGCGTTTCGCGATACTGCGGATAGGCGCAGACCTGCTTTTCGGCGACGACGCGCTGGAATTCATAGGCGCAGTCGGTGTTGGGCGATACCGGCACCACGAAATCGGGCATGCGCTGCTTGGGGATCGCCTTTCCGTTCAGGAACAGCTGGCCGCCGCGCATCTGCACCGTATCGCCCGGAATGCCGATCACTCGCTTGATATAGTCCTGTTTGGCGGTCGGCGGCGCCTTGAACACCACCACGTCGCCGCGCGCCGGGGTGCGCGGCAGGATGCGGCCAGGGATCAGCGGCAGGTTCCACGGCAGCGAATAGCGCGAATATCCGTAGTTCCATTTGGTGATGAACAGATAGTCGCCGATCAGCAGCCGCGGCTGCATCGACCCCGACGGGATCGAGAAAGGCGAGAACAGGAACGAGCGGATGATGAACACCACGATCGCCAGCTTCAGCAGGAAGACCATCAGGTCCGCCCCTTCCGAACGCTTCGGCTTGGGGGCGGCGGGAGTCGTGCGGGTCGGATCGAGAGCCATGGTTCCGCCATGCGTGGGGCAGGGCGGGGCGTCAAGCGGGTTGGGGCGGCGAGGGGCCGAGCTAGAGTTGCGGGAGACCCCAGCCTGCGCTGGGGTGACGTAGGTTAAGAGGACGCATAGCCGCATACGTCACCCCAGCGCAGGCTGGGGTCTCCCGCAACTCAAACGATGTCGTCGAACAAGTCCCGCCATTCCGGACTCGATTCCGCGATCAACCGGTGCTTCCATTCGGCCCGCCACGCCTTCAGCGCTTTCTCGCGCCGGATCGCGGTTTCGATGTCGTCGTGATGTTCGGCCAGGACCAGCGTCTTGATCCCGTACTTGCGACAATAGGCGGACCCTTCGTCCCGGCGGTGCTGCCAGATGCGGGCGGCCAGATTGGCGGTGACGCCGACATAGGTCATGCCGAACGGGCGGTTCGCCATGATGTAGGTCCAGCCGCCACGCATGGGTCGGACGTATCGCCATGCGGACGGAGATGCCAGCCTGCGCTGGCATGACGTTTGGGAGGGCCGCCGCTCTGATCGTGCTGGACCTCCCCCCGTCATCCGCCCTAGGGCATCGGCCAAGTCAACCGACGGCAGATGAGGGACGATATGGCGATGCAGGACTGGTCCGCGATCGAAGGGCTTAAGCAAACCAGGCTGACCGAACTGTTCGAACAGGATGCCGATCGGCTGGGCAAGCTGACCCTCGATGTCGGCGGCATCCATTTCGACTTTGCCAAGACGCATCTTGACGATGCCGCGCTGGCCGCGTTTTCGGGGCTGGCGACGACCATGGAACTGGCTGCCAAGCGTGATGCGCTGTTCAGCGGGCAGGTCGTCAACGTCACCGAGGGCCGTGCCGCGACGCATACCGCCGAGCGGGGAGAGGGGAACCCCGACGACGTCGCGCAGGCGCGCGGGTTCCAGGCGCGGATGCGGCAGGTGATCGACGCGATCGAGGCCGATGCCTTCGGCCCGGTCCGCCACATCCTGCATGTCGGCATCGGCGGGTCGGCGCTGGGTCCCGATCTGATCTTCGACGCTTTGGGGCGTGACGAGGACAAATATGACGTCGCGATCGTGTCGAACGTCGATGGCGTGGCGATGGAGGAGGCGGTCAAGGATTTCGATCCCGCCGCCACGCTGCTGGTCGTCGCGTCGAAGACCTTCACGACCACCGAGACGATGCTGAACGCCGCATCGGCGCTGGCATGGATGAGCGAAGGCGGGGTCGAGGACCCCTATGGCCGGGTCATCGCGCTGACCGCCGCGCCCGACAAGGCGGTGGAATGGGGCGTCGACGAGACCCGCGTGCTGCCGTTCGCCGAGAGTGTCGGCGGGCGCTATTCACTGTGGTCGTCGATCGGCTTTCCTTTCGCGCTGGCGCTGGGGTTCCAGGCCTATGAGGAGTTGCTAGGGGGCGCGGCCGAGATGGATCGCCATTTCCGGCTTGCCGACTGGACGCAAAATGCACCGGTGCTCGCCGCCTTTGCCGACCTCTATTATTCGCAGGTCGCCGGTTGCGAGACGCGGGCAACCTTTGCCTATGACGAGCGGCTGCGGTTGCTGCCGTCCTACCTGCAACAGCTCGAAATGGAATCGAACGGCAAGTCGGTGACGGCGGCGGGCGAGCCGCTGGGCCGCAATTCGGCGGCGATCACCTGGGGCGGGGTCGGCACCGATGCGCAGCATGCGGTGTTCCAACTGCTGCATCAGGGGACGCGGATCGTCCCCCTCGAATTCGTTGCGGTGATCGAGGCGGGCGATACGCTCGACCCCGGTCATCACCGGCAGCTGCTGCTCAACGCCTTTGCGCAGGGCGCGGCGCTGATGGCGGGCAAGACCAACGACGATCCGGCGCGAGCCTATGCCGGGGATCGCCCGTCGTCGACGATCCTGCTGCAAGATCTCGACGCCCGCAGCCTCGGCGCGCTGATCGCGTTCTACGAGGCGCGGACATTCGTGAATGCGGCGCTGCTCGGCATCAATCCGTTCGATCAGTTCGGGGTCGAGCTGGGCAAGGAAATGGCGAAGGCAGCCGATCGCGGTGGTCAGACGTTCGATGCGTCGACCAACGACCTTCTGACACGGGCAGGACTTGCATGAGCGAATACGACTACGACCTGTTCGTCATCGGCGCGGGATCGGGCGGCACCCGCGCCGCCCGCGTCTCGGCGGCGCATGGCGCGAAGGTGGCGGTGGCGGAGGAGTATCGCGTCGGCGGCACCTGCGTGATCCGCGGCTGCGTGCCGAAGAAGCTGCTGGTCTATGGCGCGCACTTCGCCGAGGATTTGCGCGATGCGAAGGCGTTTGGTTGGGACGTGCCGTCGCAATGCGACTTCAGCTGGCCGCGACTGCGCGACAATGTGCTAAGCGAGGTCGACCGGATCAACGGCGCCTATACCAGCACGCTCGAAAATCACGGCGTCGACATCATCCACGAACGCGCGACGGTGACCGGGCCGCATTCGGTGAGGCTGGCGAGTGGTCGCGAAGTCACTGCCGAGCGCATCCTAATCGCGGTCGGCGCGCGGCCGGCGGTGCCCGATTGCCCTGGCGCCGAACATGGCATCACCTCGAACGAGGCGTTCCATCTGGACGGCGTGCCCAAGCGCATCCTGATCGCAGGGGCAGGCTATATCGCCAACGAGTTCGCGGGCGTGTTCCATCAGTTCGGCGCGCACGTCATCCTCATCAACCGCACCGACGTGATCCTGCGCGGCTATGACGAATCGATCCGCGACCGGTTGTTGCAGATTTCGATGACCAAGGGCATCGAATTCCGCTTCCATGCCGAGTTCGAGGGGATCGAGAAGGGCGAGGATGGCTGCCTGACGGTCAAGATGTCGAACCACGAGCCGGTGACGGTCGACATGGTGATGTTCGCGACCGGGCGCGTGCCCAATACCGACGGGCTGGGACTGGAGACCGCTGGCGTCGAGCTGGATGCCAAGGGCGCGGTGAAGGTGAACGAGCAGGCGCAGTCGACCTGTCCGTCGATCTATGCGGT
This sequence comes from Sphingomonas sp. SAFR-052, assembly GCF_051965015.1. Classification (NCBI taxonomy): domain Bacteria; kingdom Pseudomonadati; phylum Pseudomonadota; class Alphaproteobacteria; order Sphingomonadales; family Sphingomonadaceae; genus Sphingomonas; species Sphingomonas sp. SAFR-052. The sequence continues at coordinate 365,081 of NZ_JBQCMO010000001.1, forward strand.
CGGCGACGTCACCAATCGGGTGCAGTTGACCCCGGTCGCAATCCGCGAGGGGCAGGCGTTCGCCGACCGCACCTATGGCGGCAAGGACGTGACGGTCGATTACGACTGCATCCCCTCCGCCGTCTTCAGCCATCCGCCGATGGCGGGCGTCGGCATGACCGAGGGCGAGGCGAAATCGAAGCTGGGGTCGGTGAAGGTCTATCTGTCCGACTTCCGCCCGATGAAGAACGTGCTGGCCGGGCGCAACGAACGCGCGCTGTACAAGATGATCTGTGACGACGTGACCGGGCGGATCGTCGGGCTGCACATGATCGGGCCGGATGCGCCGGAGATCCTGCAGGCGGCGGCGATCGCGGTGAAGGCCGGGCTGACGAAGGAGGCGTTCGACCAGACGGTGGCGCTGCACCCGACGATGGCGGAAGAACTGGTGTTGATGAAGTAGGGCAGAGGTGGGGCGTTCCGGCCCGCTGCCGCGAGCGGAACGCCAAATCCTCCCCATTTCATGGGGAGGGGGACCAGCCAAAGGCTGGTGGAGGGGGGGGGTGTCCGCATACGGAAGCGTTGCGTTGCGCCGCGGTCCCCCTCCACCACCGCTTCGCGGCGGTCCCCCTCCCCGCGGAGCGGGGAGGATTTAGCCGTCCGCCAATATCGCGTCCGCCTCGCTTACCCGTTCCCCGCCGACCCGCTCGCCGATCACCGTCGTCACCGCGACGTTCATCGTCACATTGCCGAGCGTCCGCACGATATCCGGCAGCGTCTCCACCGCGACCAGCAGGGCGAGCGGCTCGACCGGCACGCCCATCGCCACCGCGATCGGCGCGATCGACGAAACGAAGCTGATCTGCCCGGGCAAACTTGCCGCGCCCATCGTCGTGATCGCCCCCGCCGCGATCCCCGCCGCGATCTGCCCGGCGCCCAGCGGTACGCCGAACACATGCGCGACGTACAGCGCGACGCCGAGGTTCATCGCCGGCCCGGTCGCACGGAACAGCGCCACCGCCATCGGCAGCACCACGCCCGAGGTTGCGACCGGCACGCCCAGATCGCCCGATCCCTTCAACATCGCCGGCAGCGAGGCAAGCGAGCTTTGCGTCGAGATCGCCACCGCCTGTGCCGGCGCGGTCCCTTTCAGGAAGCGCCCGATCGACACCCGCCCGCCGAACCGCGCGAGCGGATAGGCGAGCAGCCATATCGACAGTCCGACCGTCATCAGCACCAGCACGTAATGGACCAGCGCCCCGAACGCGGCGGTGCCGGCCCGCGCGCCGACGACATAGCCGAGCGCGAACACGCCGATCGGCCCCAGCCACAACACCCAGTTGATGACGATCAGCATCGTGTCGGCAATCGCCTGAAACAGGCGCACCAGCACATGACGGTTGTCCTTTGGCAGCCGCGTCATCGCGAAGCCGAAGACCAGCGTGAACAGGATCAGCGGCAGGAACTGATCGTTCGCTGCCGCCGATACCGGATTGGTCGGCACGATCGCGACGAGGAAGTCGGTGAAGGGCGGGACCTTTGCCGCCGGCGCCGCGGTGCCGAACGTCGCGCGCAGCGCTTGCGCGGCGGTGTCGCCCAACGGGAACAGGTCGAGCAGCGTCAGCGTGACCAGCGCGCCGAGTGCCGACGACGTCCACAGGATGACGATGAACAGCAGCAGCGAGCGGGTCGCGATCCGTCCGGCGCGGGCCGCCTCTGCCGTCTGGGCGATGCCGGTGATCAGCAGCGCCACCACCAGCGGCACGATCGTCATGCGCAGCGCGTTCAGCCACGCGGTGCCGATCGGTTCGGCGACAGCGATGCCCGACAGCGCGGTGTCGGGCGATTGCCCGGCCAGCACGATGCCCAGCGCCAGCCCCGCACCCAATCCCGCCAAAATTCTGGTCGCTTGCGACATGCTCGCCCTTTTAACAAAGTGGCGGTAATAGCCGCGCCACGCAAAGGCTCAACCTGAAGGCGTATGGGACGATGGCAAGGAAATATTTCGGCACCGATGGTATACGCGGGCTGACCAACAGCAAGCCGATGACCGCCGAAATGGCGATGCGGATCGGCATGGCGGCGGGTGCGCACTTCCGGCGCGGCGATCACCGCCACCGCGTGGTGATCGGCAAGGACACACGGCTGTCGGGCTATATGCTCGAAAACGCGATGGTCGCGGGCTTCACCTCGGTCGGCATGGATGTGGTGCTGGTCGGGCCGATGCCGACGCCGGCGGTGGCGATGCTGACCCATTCGATGCGCGCCGACATGGGCGTGATGATCTCCGCCAGCCATAATCCGTTCCACGACAATGGCATCAAGCTGTTCGGGCCGGACGGATACAAGCTGTCCGATGCCGACGAACTGGCGATCGAGGAACTGATCGACAGCGACATCGACCTGTCGGCGCCCGGCGATATCGGTCGCGCCAAGCGGATCGAGGACGCGCGCGGCCGCTATATCCACTTCGCCAAGGCGACCTTTCCCGAAAATCTGCGGCTCGACGGGATGAAGCTGGTGCTCGATTGCGCCAATGGCGCCGCGTACAATGTCGCGCCCGCCGCCCTGTGGGAATTGGGGGCGGAGGTGATCGCGATCGGCGTGACGCCCGATGGCAAGAACATCAACGACCGCGTCGGATCGACCGCGCCGCAACTGCTGTCCGAAACGGTGGTGGCGTCGGGCGCGCAGATCGGCATCGCGCTGGACGGCGATGCCGACCGGCTGATCGTGGTCGACGAAGCGGGCCGGGTGATCGATGGCGACCAGCTGATGGCGACGATCGCCGCCAGCTGGGCGCGCGCCGGGCGGTTGAAGGGCGGCGGGTTGGTCGCGACGGTCATGTCGAACCTCGGCCTCGAACGCCATCTGTCGGCACAGGGGCTGGGGCTGGTCCGCACCGCGGTCGGCGACCGGCACGTCCTCGAGAAAATGCGGTCGTCGGGATACAATGTCGGCGGCGAACAGTCGGGGCATATCATCCTGTCCGACTATGCGACGACCGGCGACGGGCTGGTCGCGGCGTTGCAGGTGCTGGCCGAGGTGCAGCGTGCCGGCGCACCGGCCAGCGAGGTGCTGCACCGGTTCGATCCCCTGCCGCAGCTGCTCAAGAATGTCCGCTTCGCCGGCGGCAAGCCGCTCGACGATCCGCGCGTCAGGGACGTGGTGGCGGGCGTCGAAGCCGAACTGGCGGGGCGCGGGCGGCTGGTGCTGCGCGCGTCGGGGACCGAGCCGGTGATCCGGGTGATGGCCGAGGGCGACGACAAGGCGCAGGTCGAACAGGTCGTCGACCGCATCTGCGACGCGGTGCGGCAGGCGGCGGCCTGATGCTGGACATGAAGCCCGCGTGCGAACGGTGTGACGCGCCATTGCCGGCGGCGGCGCATGGCGCGTTCATTTGTTCGCACGAGTGCACCTTCTGCGCGGATTGTGCGGACGAACTCGATGAGGTTTGTCCGAATTGCCGGGGCGAGCTGGTCGATCGCCCGACCCGCCGAAAGTGAAAATCCTCCCCGCTCCGCGGGGAGGGGGAACAGCGAAGCTGGTGGAGGGGGGTGTCGGCGCAACGCAACGGTTCCGTATGTTGCGAACCCCCTCCACCATCCGCTGCGCGGACGGTCCCCCTCCCCGCAGGCGGGGAGGAACTTGCTCTCCGCTCCGGTCATGCTAACGCCACCGACATGACCACACCCCGCATCCTGATCGTCGCCGGTTCCGACTCCGGCGGGGGCGCCGGTATCCAGGCGGACATCAAGACCGCGACGATGCTCGGCTGTCACGCCATGACCGCGATCACCGCCATCACTGCGCAGAACACGCTGGGCGTCGATGCCGTCCATCCCGTGCCGACCGACATGGTGATGGCGCAGATTGACGCGGTGGTCCGCGATATCGGCGTCGATGCGGTCAAGATCGGCATGATCGGATCGGCTCGCACCGCCCATGCGCTGGCCGACCGGTTGCGCGAGCTGCGCGGCATTCCGGTCGTGTTCGATCCCGTCATGATCTCGACCAGCGGCGCGCGGCTGGCCGATGAAGCTACCGTTGCGGCGTTCGAACGGCTGATGGCGGTGGCTACGGTGGCCACGCCCAACCTGCCCGAACTGGCGGCGCTGGGCGGCGCCGATGCGGTGCTGGCGCATGGCTGCGCGCTGCTGGAGAAGGGCGGCCATGGCGAGGGCGAGGTGGTGTTCGACCGCCTGCATCAGCGCAAACCCGGCACCGCGCCGCTGGTCGAATGGTCGGCGCCGCGCGTGGACGGCATGGCGACGCACGGCACCGGCTGCACCCTGTCGACCGCCATCGCCTGCGAACTGGCCAAGGAATGGACGCTGGCCGAGGCGATCGGCCGCGCGCGCAGCTTCGTGCGGATCGCAATGCAGGGTGCCGACGAACTGGGCCGCGGGGCGGGGCCGATGGCGCAACAGGCGGTGCGGCTCGACCTCAACCAGTCGCGCTGGTCGCCGATGCTCAATCAGGTGACGGTACCGGCCAACGATGTGCCCGCCAGCGAGCATTTCTATCGGTTGCTGGGCCTGAAACCCATTGTCCGTTCCAGCCGCCGCTATGCCCGGTTCGAGACCGAGGGCGGGGCGACCTTCTCGATCGAAATGACCGAGGAGCGTAAGGTGCCGGCGGTCTATTTCGAAGTCGGCGATCTCGACGTCATCGTGCCCTATCTGAAGGGGCAGGGGGTGTCGTTCGCACAGGAACCGATCGACCGCCCCTGGGGCTGGCGCGAGGCGCGGCTGTCCGATCCGGCGGGCAACGAGGTCTGCCTGTATCAGGCGGGCGAGATGCGGCGCTATCCGCCGTGGCGTATCGCCGATGCCTGACTGGAGTCACGAGGCGCGCCATGTCGGGCCGGTGGCGGGGGTGGACGAGGCCGGACGCGGGCCGCTGGCCGGACCGGTCGTCGCGGCGGCGGTAGTGCTCGACCGCGATTGCATTCCGGATGGCCTCAACGATTCGAAGCAGTTGAGCGCGAAGCGTCGCGCCGACCTGCACGCGCGACTGCTCGATTGCGCGACGGTCGGCGTCGGTATCGCGAGCGTCGAGGAGATCGACCGGCTCAATATCCTGTGGGCGACGATGCTGGCCATGGAACGCGCAGTCGATGCGCTGGGGATGGCGTGCGGAATGGTGCTGGTCGACGGCAATCGCTGCCCGAACTGGTCGCATCCCAGCGTCGCGGTGGTCGGTGGCGACGCGATCAGCCTGTCGATCGCGGCGGCATCGATCGTTGCCAAGCAGACGCGCGACGCGATGATGGTCGAGGCGGATGTGCTCCATCCCGGCTATGGCTGGGCATCGAACAAGGGTTACGGCGCGAAGGTGCATCTCGACGCGCTCCGCACGCTCGGCCCGACGCCGCTGCATCGGCGCAGCTTCGCCCCGGTCGCGCAGGCAATGCTCCTCTAAATCCTCCCCACACGGTGGGGAGGGGGACCGCTGCGTAGCGGTGGTGGCGGGGAAGGGCCACAAGCGTTCCGCCTGCGGCCATGCCCCTCCACCATCCTGCGGATGGTCCCCCTCCCCATGATATGGGGAGGATTTTGCGACGAACGGTTTGTTACCACATGTTGAGTCTCGAATGATCGGTCAGACTCAACATCTGCCCCGCAGCGACTCGATTCGTCGTCGCAACGAATCCAGCCAACCGCGTGAGTCAAGTATTTCCCCTTGACCGCGACTCGCCGATTCCCCGAAATGGCGGTAATTTAAGGGGGACCGTGACGATGGTGGCAGTAAAAAATCGGGTGAAGGCGCCCAAGACGGTCATGCTGCCGCTCGACCGCATCCTGATGGACGATTGCATCGATGCAATGCGCTCGCTGCCAGCCAAGTCGATCGACTGCATCTTCGCCGATCCGCCCTATAACCTGCAACTGGGCGGCGACCTGCTGCGCCCTGATGGCAGCCAAGTCGATGCGGTCGACGACGATTGGGACAAGTTCGACAGCTTCGCCGCGTACGACAAGTTCACCCGCGACTGGCTGGCCGAGGCGCGTCGCATCCTGAAGCCCGCCGGCACGATCTGGGTCATCGGCAGCTATCACAATATCTACCGCGTCGGGTCGATCGTGCAGGATCAGGGCTTCTGGATCCTGAACGACATCGTGTGGCGCAAGTCGAACCCGATGCCCAATTTCAAGGGCACGCGCTTCACCAACGCGCATGAAACGATGATCTGGGCATCGATGGGCGAGAAGGCGCGCTACACGTTCAATTATCGCCAGATGAAGACGCTGAACGACGAACTGCAGATGCGGTCGGACTGGGAATTCCCGATCTGCGGCGGGCCGGAGCGGCTGCGCAAGGACGGGACGAAGGTGCATCCGACCCAGAAGCCCGAGGCGCTGCTGTACCGCGTGCTGCTGGCATCGACCAACCCCGGCGACGTCGTGCTCGACCCGTTCTTCGGCACCGGCACGACCGGCGCGGTCGCCAAGCGGCTGGGGCGCCACTTCATCGGCATCGAGCGCGACGCGACCTATGTCGAGGCGGCGACGGCACGGATCGAGGCGGCACTGCCGCTCGACGAATCGGCGATCCGGGCGATGCGCGCCCCGACCAAGCCGCCGCGTGTCGCGTTCGGCGTGCTGGTCGAAAACGGGATGCTGCCGGCCGGATCGGTGGTGATGGATGCCAAGCGCCGGTTCCGGGCGACGGTGCTGGCCGATGGGTCGCTGTTGTCCGATTGCGGGGCGGCGGGGTCGATCCACAAGCTGGGGTCGACGTTGCAGAATGCGCCGTCGTGCAATGGCTGGACCTTCTGGCATAGCGATGGGCCGAACGGGCTGACCCCGGTCGATGCGCTGCGCCAGCAATGGCTGCTCGCGACCCAGCCCTGATGTATCTCCGGCCGGTCCGCTTCGTCGATACGCCGGCCGGGCTGGCCGATGGCAGCGTGGCGCGACTGGCGGGCGGGATGTTGTGGTTCGCAGCCTATGAGGTGCGCGAACGGGGCGGCACGCGGACGGTCGTGCCGGTCGAGGGTTTCGATGCCTGGGTGATGCGCCTGCCTGCGGAGAAGGCCGAGCGGGCTAGGCTGTTGCACCGGCGGATGACGACGCCGCGTGCGCCGCTGACCCTCGGCGAGCGCGTGCTACGCTTCGATCAGCCGCAGGTGATGGCGATCTTGAACGTCACGCCCGACAGTTTTTCGGACGGCGGGCGGCATGTCGACGATCCGGCGGGTGCGGCAGCGGTCGGGGTGGCGATGGCGGCGGCCGGCGCGGCGCTGATCGACCTGGGCGGCGAATCGACCAAGCCCGGTGCGGCGACGGTGTGGGAAGGCGACGAGATCGCCCGCGTCGTGCCGGTCGTCGAGCGACTGGTAGCGGCGGGGGTCGCGATCTCGGTCGACACGCGCAAGGCGGCGGTGATGGAGGCGACGCTGGCGGCGGGCGCGCATCTGGTCAACGATGTCGCCGCGCTCGCCTACGACCCTCGCGCGCTCGACGTGGTTGTAGCGAGCGGATGCCCGGTGGTGCTGATGCATTCGCCCGCTCCCGCACAGGGGCCGCATGGTGGAAACGGCTATCGCGACCCGCTGCTCGACGTGTTCGACTGGCTGGAGATGCGGGTCGAGGCGGTGGTCGCCGCCGGGGTCGATCGCGCGAAGATCTTGGTCGATCCGGGCATCGGCTTCGGCAAGGCGCTGTCGGACAATCTGGCACTGGTGAACGGGCTCGCCTTGTTTCACGGGCTTGGCTGCCCGGTGCTGCTGGGGGCAAGTCGCAAGCGGATCATCGGCGCGTTGTCGAACGAAGCGCCGGCGAACGAGCGGCTGGGCGGATCGGTTGCGCTGGCGCTGGCCGGGGTCGAGCGCGGCGCGCAGATCGTGCGGGTGCATGACGTGGCGGAGACGGTACAGGCGATCCGTGTCTGGCGCGGCCTGCGCGATGCTGCCTTGGTCGCGCCATAAGCCGTCCGCTATAGGAGCGCGCATGGTTCGCGTTCTCCTGATGCTCGCCGCGCTGTCGGCGCTGTTCGCCAATGCCGCGCAGGCCCAACAGAACGGGTTCGATCTGGCCGGCCCCGACGTGTCGGTCATGGTCAGGCGCGGCGATGTCGAACTGCCGGTCGCGGGTGTGCCGGCGCTGCGCGGCGGCGATACGCTGACTGCGAAAGCATTGCTGCCAGACGATCAGGCGGCACGCTATCTGTTGGTCGTAGCCTTCCTGCGCGGGGCGACCAACCCGCCGCCCAAGGACTGGTTCTTCTCGGTCGAGACGTGGAACAAGAAGAAGAACGTCCTAACCGTCACGGTGCCCGAGGGCGCCGAACAGGTGCTGCTGTTCCTCGCCCCCGAAGCCGGCGGCGGCTTTTCGGCAGTGCGCGGCGCGGTGCGCGGACGGCCCGGCGTGTTCGTCCGTGCGGCGCAGGACCTGTATCAGGCATCGCTCGATCGGCAGCGGCTCGACGCGTTCGTCGGCGCGATCGGCCGGATCGGCGAGCGTGCGCCCGAACGGCTCGCCACCGCCGCGCCGGTGCTGGCCGACGCGCTCCGGATCAAGCTGAACGCCGACTGCCTGCTGCGGCAACGCGCGTTGCAGGCGGCGTGCCTGACCCAGCAGCGCGATTCGCTGGTGTTGCAGGCGCAGCGCGGCGCGACGCTGACCGAGACGCTGACCGGCGCCCCGGTCGACCTCGCCTATCGCGTGGCGGCCACGCGCGAGGGCGGAGCGGGCTATTACAGCCCCTATATCGGGCTGGCGCGGGATCTGGCGCGGCTGTTCGGCGCGTTCCGGAGCGCGCAATATCAATATCTGCCCGCCCTGGCACTGGGGCAGGGGCAGTCGATCCACCTGCAACTGAACAGCGCGCCATCGTTCCAGAATCCGCGATCGGTGCTGGTCGCGCCGCTGCCGCCGATCGGCGACGCGCCGCCGCCCTTGTGGCGGTCGGCGGCACCCGGCGCGCTGTGCCTTGCCAAACCCGACCTCGTACTGCCGCTCGACGATGCGTCGCTGCTGTTCGCGACCGATTATGCCCGCGATCTGGTATTGCGGGTGACCGCCGCCGATGGGCGGGTGTCGACGCTGCCGCTCACCCCCGATGCCGAGCGTGGCGGGCTGGTGCTGGCGACCGGTGCGGCACAGGCGGCGGGGCCGGTGACCGAAGCGGTGGTGCAAGGTCGCTGGGGCTTCGATGCGTTCAGTGGCCCGCGGGTTCCGGCGCAGCTCGATGGTCAGGGGGCATGGAGCGCACAGCCCGACGCGACGGTGATCGTCGGGCGCGACCATCCGCTGGTCCTGCGCGGCGGCGCGGCGGCGTGCGTCGCCGGGCTGACGCTGCGTGATTCGGCTGGCCTTAGCCGGTCGCTGACCTGGAAGTCCGCCGCGCCCGATGCGCTCGACGTGACGTTGCCGCTTGGCAAGACGCGGCCCGGCGCGCTGACGCTGACCGTCGTTCGCTTCGGGGCGGTCGCGCCCGACCAGATCGCGCTGACCGGGCGTGCCGAGCCGAGCCGGCTGGACCGGTTCACCGTCCATGTCGGCGACCGCGACGGCGTGCTCGAGGGCGCGCGGCTCGATCAGGTGGCGGGGCTGACGCTCGGCGCGACGCGGTTCGCGGCGGGTGCGCTGACGCGGGTCGGGGAGGGCGATCGCCTGACCCTGACCGCCGAACAGCCGCTGACAGAAGCGGTGGACAGTGCCACGGTGCAGCTTCGCGATGGGCGGACGGCTTCGGTGGCGGTGACGGTCGCCCCGGCACGGCCGGCTGCAACCTTGCTCGATCGCCGCGTCGCCTATGAAACGCCGGCGGGTGCGCTGCCGATCGAACTGCCCGAGGGGCTGGTACCGACCGGCGCGACGCTGACCTTTTCAACCCGCATCGCCGGCGGTCTGGGCGGGGGCGAGGACGGGATCGAGGTCGCGAATGGCGATACGACCAGGCGGCTGACCGTCGCGTCGGGCGGGGTGCAACGGGTCGGCGACGATATCGCGGTGACGACGATCGCGCCGCAATCGGCGTTCGGCGCAGCGGCGGCGGGAGCGCTCCGTCTCCGGCCATGGCGGGGCGGAGCGGCGGGGGCGTGGCAGTCGCTGGGATCGCTGGTCCGCCTGCCGGTGCTGACCGGGATCGCCTGTCGCGAGCGGTGCACGGTCAGCGGGCGCGACCTGTTCGTCGTCGCGGCGATCGGCACGCGGCCGGATATGCAGGATGCCACGCCGCTGCCCGCCGGATTCGTCGGTGGTTCGGTCGACGTGCCTGCGACGCAGGACATGCTGTACCTGCGGCTGCACGACGCGCCCGATGGGGTGCTGCGGGTGAAGGTGCCGGCGAAATAAGGGGGAAGCGCGATCGATTCGCCTGAAACTCTCTGGTCGGGGCGACAGGATTCGAACCTGCGACCCCCACACCCCCAGTGTGATGCGCTACCAGGCTGCGCTACGCCCCGATCAGAGAGGGCGTGCCTTTAGGCCGGGATTTCGGCCCATGCAAGCCCGAAGCGTGCGCGCGGGCAAATGTTGCGCGGGGGGCAAGCAGATGATAGCTGCCCGCAATTGACAGGATGCCGTGTTCGCGGCGTCCGCTATCTCGGACATTCAGGCCAGCAATGCTCGTACCTTCCGCTTTTGCTCAGTCCGCCGCCGCGCCCGCGGCATCGGGTGGTTTCCTCGGCACGCTGATCGGCATCGCGCCGCTGCTGCTGATCTTCGTCGCCTTCTACTTCCTGCTGATCCGTCCGCAGTCGAAGCGGATGAAGACGCTGCAGGCGTCGATCGCCGCGGTGAAGCGCGGCGACCAGATCGTGACCGCCGGCGGCATCATCGGCAAGGTGACGAAGGTCGAGGACACCTTCGTCGAGGCTGAGATCGCCGCCAACACCCGCGTCCGCGTGGTCAAGGCGACCATCGCCGAGGTCACGCCGCCCGCCGGCGCCAAGCCCGCGAACGACTGATGCTCGACTTTCCGCGCTGGAAACGGATCGCCATCTGGGCATCCGTGATCCTGTTGTCGCTGTTCGCGGTGCCGAGCCTGCTGCCCGAAGCGACGCGGGCGAAGCTGCCTGCATGGCTGCCGACGCCGACGATCAATTTCGGTCTCGATCTGGCCGGGGGCAGCTACATCCTGCTCGAAGCGAAGACCGAGGACGTCGCCGCGACCCGGATCGAGGCGATGCGCGAGATGATCGCGACCGAGATGCGCCGCCAGCCGCGTGTCGGCATCGGCGACATTTCGACGCGGGGCGGGCAGATCAGCTTCATGGTCCGTGACGCGACCCAGGTCGATGCCGCGCGCGAAAAGCTGCTCGGCCTGACCGGCGGTGGTGCGGGCATGACCGGCCAGCGCGAATGGGACATTGAGGTGCGCGACACCACGCGCTTCGTCCTGACCCCGACCCAGGCCGGCCTGCGCCTTGCCGTCGAGAATGCGATGAAGGACGCGACCGAGGTCGTGCGCCGCCGTATCGACGAACTCGGCACGCGCGAACCGACGATCATCCAGCAGGGCAGCAACCGCATCGTCGTGCAGGTGCCCGGGCTTTCCGATCCGAAGGCGCTGAAGGACTTGCTCGGCAAGACCGCGCGGCTCGAATTCAAGTTGGTCGACCTGACCGCCGATCCGCAGGCGGTCGCCCGCGGACAGGCGCCGGCCGGCAGCCAGATCCTGCCTTATCCTGCGCAGGGTGCACCGATCGCGGTCAAGCGCTCGACGATCATCTCGGGCGATCAGCTTGCCGATGCACGTCAGACCTATGACCAGAACGGCCAGCCCAACGTCACGATTAACTTCAATTCGGAGGGTGGTCGCCGCTTCGCGAAGGTGACGCAGGAAAATACCGGCAAGCCGTTCGCAATCATCGTCGACAATTCGGTCATCTCCGCGCCGAACATCAACGAACCGATCCTCGGCGGCAGCGCGACGATCAGCGGCGGTTTCACCGTCGACAGCGCCAATCAGCTGTCGATCGCGCTGCGTTCGGGCAAGCTGCCGGTCGACCTGACCGTCGTGCAGGAAAGCACCGTCAGCCCCGAACTGGGGGCCGATTCGGTGAAGGCGGGCGTGACCGCCGCGATCATCGCCACCATCGCGGTCATCGCGTTCATGGTGATGACCTATGGCCGCTTCGGCATCTATTCGACGATCGCCGTGGTGCTCAACATCCTGATGATCATCGCGGTGATGGCGTTCCTGAACGCCACGCTGACGCTGCCCGGTATCGCCGGCTTCGTGCTGACCATCGGTACCGCAGTCGACGCCAACGTGCTCATCAACGAACGCATCCGCGAGGAACGGCGGCGTGGGCGATCGGTGCTCCAGTCGCTCGAACTGGGGTATAAGGAGGCGAGCCGCACGATCTTCGAGGCGAACGTGACCCACGCGATCGCCGGCGGCATCATGCTGATCCTCGGCTCCGGCCCGATCCGCGGCTTCGCGGTCGTGCTGCTGCTCGGTATCGCCAGCTCGGTGTTCACCGCCGTCACCTTCACGCGGATGCTGGTCGCCGGATGGATGCGCCGCACCCGTCCGACCGACATCCATATCTAAGGCCCGGCCGTCATGCGTCTCATCAAGCTGGTCCCCGACAACACCAACATCCGCTTCGTCGCGGTGCGCAAGATCGCGTTCACCGTAACGCTGATCCTCAGCATCCTGGCGGTCGGGCTGGTGTTCGTCCGCGGCCTCAATTTCGGCGTCGACTTCATGGGCGGCGTCGCGATCGAAGAGAAGTTCGCTTCGCCGCCCGCAATCGACCGCGTCCGCGCGACGATCGAACGGCTGGGCGTGGGTGAGCCCGCCATCCAGCAGTTCGGCGACCCGACGCTGGTGTCGATCCGTCTGCCGGTGCCCGAGGGCGATGCGGGTGCGACCGACCGGCTGGTCGAACGGGTGAAGACCGCGCTGTCGACCGAATTTCCCGGTGCCACCTTCAGCAACTATTCGACCGTGTCGGGCAAGGTGTCCGAGGAGCTGGTGACCAACGGTGTGCTCGCCGTGTTGCTGGCGATCGTCGGCATCGCGATCTTTTCGTGGTTCCGCTACGAATGGCAGTTCGGCGTGTCGACCGCGGTCGCGATCATCCACGACGTGCTGATGACGCTCGGCTTCTTCGCGTTGACGCAGATGCCGTTCGACCTGACGATCGTCGCGGCGGTGCTGACCATCATCGGCTATTCGATCAACGACAAGATGGTGATCGACGACCGAATCCGCGAAAACATGCGCAAGTACCGCAAGATGGAGATGCGCGAGCTGATCGATCTGTCGGTCAACGAAACGCTGCCGCGCACGGTCATGACCTCGCTGACCATCCTGCTCGCGCTGACCGCGCTGATCGTGTTCGGCGGACATGTGCTGCGCGGCTTCACCGCAGCGATGATCCTTGGCGTGATCGTCGGCACCTATTCGTCGATCTATGTGTCGTCGTCGCTGCTCATCACGCTGGGCCTCAAGCCCGGTGCGCCGGTGGGCGAGGGGACGGTCAAGGAACCGGTCCCGCAAAAGGGCGCGCGGTGAAGCTCGACCGGACCCGCAAGGGCGACGGTCCGCTCGTCTCGGGACTGACGCCAGGCGGGTTCCGGGTCGATGACGGCATCTATCCCGCGCTGCTGATGACGCCGCAGCGCGCCGATCTGTGGGAGCCGCCGGCGTTCGACGCGCTCGATGCCGATGCGCTGGCGGCGGTGCTGGCGATCGATCCCGCGCCCGAATTCCTGCTGCTCGGCACCGGCGCGACGCTGCGCCAGCCGCCGCGCGCGCTGGTCCGTGCGCTCGATGCGCGGGGACTGGGGATCGAGGCGATGGACAGCCGCGCGGCAGCGCGCGCCTGGGGCGTGCTGCGCGACGAAGGACGGCGGATCGTCGCCGCCTTCTACCCCTTTTGACCGACCAGTCCGGTCAGGTGATCGCGTAGCTCGATCGCATTGCGCTCCCAGCTATAGGCATCGACCGTCGCCCGCGTCGCCGCCGAGTCGGCAGGCTGCGACAGCACCGCCGCAATTCCCTGCGCAAAACTCAGCGCATCGCGCGCGACGATCCGGCCCGCGGCGGGGCAGGTGACGACCTCGCGCGCCGCGCCGGCATCGGGGATGACGATCGGTGTCCCGCTCGCAAGCGCTTCGACCCAGGCATTGGCCAGCCCTTCCGACGATGACGCCAGCGCCATCACGTCGGCTGCCGCCAACAGGTCGGGCAGCGCATCGTGCGGCAACGGCCCGCACAGCCGGATGCGGTCCCCGACCTCCAGTTCGGCGATGCGCGCCGCCAGCGCCGCCCGATCCGGCCCGCCACCGACGATCCACAGCGTCACGCCCGGCAAAGCCGCAACCGCTTCCAGCACGATGCGATGCCCCTTGCGCGGGATCAGCGCGCCGAGCGAGACGACGAGCGGACCGTCGACGCCCAGCCGGGCCTTCGCCGCGGCGCGATCGATCGTGCCGAAACGATTGCGGTCGATGCCGGTGCGGTGGACGCGGACCGGCCGGTCGATACCAGCGGCGGCGATATCGTCGGCCATCGACTGCGACACGGCGAGCAGCCCGTCGGCGTCGCGTCCTGCCGCCCGCACCTGTGCGGCGGTCGCGGGCGCATGGCCCCAATGGTGGATATCGGCCCCGCGCGCCTTGATCGACACCGGCACGCCATAGCGCCGCCCGAGCGCCACCGCCGCCGGCCCGTCGGGAAAGAAGAATTCGGCGTCGATCACGTCGAAGCGAAATGTCCCACGCAACCGATCGAGTCGCGGCGTCAGGCACCGGATCAGCGACGCGACGTGAAACCGTCCGCCAGTCGCGGGCAGGTTCAGGAAGCGCGGCCGATCGACCGCCAGTCCCTTCCATTCCTCGCGCAATGGCAATGCTGCCAACGCGCGATAGGCCGGGTGCAGCGACAGCGGAAAATGCGGCAGCCCGATCGGTGCGACCACGCGCAGCTCGACCCCGTCCAACGCTGCCAGCCCCAGCGTCTGGCGTTCGACGAAGACCCCGAAATTGGGCCGCGTCGCATCGGGAAACAGGGTGGCGAGGGTCAGGACGCGCAGCATCGCCGCCGGCCATAGCCGATAATGGTGAAGGCTTTGCCCCTGAAACGGGCCGGAACGTCTTATCCCGGCCCGTCATCGCATCAGGCGTTCAGCGTGTGGTCGAGCGTAATCTCTGCATTCAGCAGCTTCGAGATCGGACAGCCGGCCTTGGCACCCGCCGCGATCTCCTCGAACTTCGCCTGGTCGATGCCGGGGACATTGGCGGTCAGCGTCAGCGCCGACTTGGTCACCTTGAACCCGTCGCCATCCTTGTCGAGGCTGACCTTCGCCGTCGTCTCCAGCGTGCCGTCGCTATAGCCGGCCCCGGCCAGCGCGAAGCTGAGCGCCATGGTGAAGCAGCTGGCATGGGCGGCGGCGATCAGTTCCTCGGGGTTGGTGCCCTTGCCGTCCTCGAACCGGGTGTTGAAGCCATATTGCTGGTTTTCGAGCACGCCCGACTGGGTAGAAACCTGGCCTTTGCCGTCCTTGCCGAGTCCTTCGTAACGGGCGGATGCACTGCGGATCATAAGCGGGCCTTTGCGATAAAAAGAAGCGAACGAGAAAGGGCGGGCCCGTCGCCGGACCCGCCCCTTCAGAATTCGTCACGCCGGGTAAGGTTCAACGGCAGCGGCCACGCTGTCCGCTGCGTTCAATCTCGCGGCCGGCAAGCGCACCGGCGGCACCACCGAGCAGCGTGCCGAGCGTGCGGTCGCCGCGCGTATCGACCGTGCGGCCGACCAGCGCACCGGCGACGCCGCCAACGACCAGCCCGGTCGTGCCATTGGGCTTGCGGCAGTAACGGCGCCCGTCACGGCCGCGCCATTCGCGATACTTGTAGCGGCGCTGCGCCTCGGCCTCGCTCTTGCCGACCGAAATGCCGTGCTTGGTCCAGGTCGCCCCGACCGGGGCCATCAGCGATGCGGCGGCCAGCGCCAGCATGATATTGCGCATGGTGGATATCCTTTCGTCCATGTCGTTGCTGGCCGGTTTAACGCACCCTCCGCCTGACGGTTTCATGAACGAAACGACAGGTTGTTGCTGTCCCTCGACGGGACGCCTTGTTGGCCGCTTGTCATCTGGACCCGAGCGGATAACGCGCCACCGACTCGTACCATGCGCCGGCATGGCCGACATGGCTTTCGTACAGGACGAAGTGATCGAACCGCATCGGCGGTGAGGCAATGCCGGCATGGCCAGCAAGGAACGGTTCGGTCGGTCCGCTCGATTTGTTGAGCCTTGCCAGGGTGAAATGCGGCAGGAACGCCCGTCCTTCCGGCGGCAGGCCGAGCCGGACCAGCGCATGGTCGATCTTGTGATGCAGCGCCTGGACCGCGTCGTGCGGCGTCACCCCGGCCCACAGCGCCCGGCCGCGCCGCCCGGCATCGAACTGTCCGACACCCGAGAGCGCAAGGTCGAGGGCGGGGGCGCGAATCCCTTGCAGAACCGTGGCAATATCCTCCGCCATCGGCCGTTCGACCTCGCCGATATAGCGTAGGGTCAGGTGAAGTTGCTCGTCATCCTGCCACCGCGCACCCTCGACGCCATCCTGTACGTCGAACAGCGCCTCGCGCATCGCAGGCGGCGGGCGAAGGGCGACAAACAGACGGTGCATGGCGGATTCTCCCGGTAGCGTAACAAAATGTTGCTCCCCGCGTTTGGCTTGAAATCGCCGTTGCGGCGGACGATATTTCGAACATCCGGCATGAGTGCCGGGAAGAGGAGTTTACAATGGCGAACTGGTCCGATCCCCGGACGACGGCCGCACCGATCACCCGTACGCGCGACCGCGACATGGCGCGCGACGCCGGGCTGCGGTCCTACATGCTTTCGGTGTACAACTACATGGCCTCCGGCGTGCTGTTGACCGGCATCGTCGCGCTGTTGTTTTCGTGGGGTGGCGACAGCTCCCCGGCGGCGGCGGTGTTCTACCAGCCCGGCATCCTGAAATATGCGATTATCTTCTCGCCGCTGATTTTCGTGATGGTGTTGAGCTTCGGTATCAACCGTCTGTCGACCGGTGCGGCGCAGGCGTTGTTCTGGGCGTTCGCAGCGATCATGGGTCTGTCGATGTCGACGATCTTCCTGCGCTATACCGGATCGTCGATCGCGCTGACCTTCTTCGCGACCACCGCCGCGTTCCTGTCGCTCAGCCTCTATGGCTATACGACGAAGCGTGACCTGACCGGGTTCGGCACCTTCCTCATCATGGGTCTGGTCGGCCTGATCGTCGCGTCGCTGCTGAACCTGTGGTTCCAGTCGGGCATGATGAGCATGGTCATCAGCGCGATCGGCGTGCTGCTGTTCGCGGGTCTGACCGCCTATGACACGCAGCGGATCAAGGGCCTGTATTTCCAGGTCGCCGGCACCGATTTCGCGGGCAAGGCAGTGATCCTGGGGGCGCTGTCGCTGTATCTCGACTTCGTGAACATGTTCCAGTTCCTGTTGTCGTTCCTCGGCAACCGCGACTGATCGCTGCACGGCAGATGATACGAGGGGCCCGGCGGGAAACCGTCGGGCCTTTTCGTATCCGGGGAACGTCCGTCGCGATCGCTTCGTTTTTACGGGCGAAGGAGTGAGGGACATGACCAACGACACCACTGGAATCGACGAAAAGGCGCTCTCGTCGCTGTCGGTCGCACCGGACGGACACGAAAGCGAAGCGCATACCCCGCCGGGACGCGGCGATGCGGGCGGCGACCACAGCATCGCGGGTCGGATGGAAAGCGATCCGGACGACAGCGACGCGCGGCTCGACCGCGGGCTCGACGAATCGATGGACGCATCGGACCCGCCCGCCTCGACCCAGCCGATCCATAGCAACGGTCCTGCACCGTCGTCGGGCTATGATCCCGAACAGGAAGCGAAGCTGGCGCGCGACGGCACCGCCGACTGATCGTCCGGCAAAGCATGCAAACGACGCGGCGTATCGGCTGGTGCCGGTGCGCCGTGTTCGCTATGGAGGGGGCATGACGACCGATCGGTGGTTTCGGCCCGTGTTGCGGGTGTTGGCGGCGCTGCTGCTGGCAGTGCAGGCGGTGGTGCCGGCACAGGCGGCGGTGACGATCACCTTCTGGTCGCAGGAATTCGGCCAGAATTTCCCCCACGCCTTTTTCAGCTTTTCGGGCACGCCCGATGCCGGCGGTCCGGCGGTCGATGGCAGCTATGGCTTCACCGCGAAGGCGATTACCCCGGCCTTGCTGACCGGATCGGTCGGCGGCCGGATCGACCAGCCCAAGCCGTCTTATATCGATCGCAGCAACGCCCATTTCTCGGTTGTGCTGACCGATGCGCAGTACGCTGCGGTCCGGTCGCTGATCGACGAGTGGGGCGAAGCAGGCGATTCGCACTATAATCTCAATCGCCGCAACTGCGTCCATTTCGTCGCCGAAGCTGCGCGGCGATCGGGGCTGATCGTGGTCGAGGACCGCAAGCTGATGAAGAAGCCACGCTCGTTCACCCAGTCGGTCGAACGCGCCAATCCCGGGCGGGTGACGGTGATCGAACTGCCGGCCAAGGCCTACTTCGCGTCGCTCATCCCGCCGGTCGTGGCGGTCGGATCGGCGCCGCAACCGCGCTGACCTCTTTCGCAAAAGCGCTAAATCCGGCAGTCCAGCGCTGTTCGGTAACGGGAGTCGGTGGATGCGGCGGTGGACGATCGGGGTGCTGGCGTTGCTCGCCGGATGCGGACAGGCCGATGAACCCGCGGCGTCGGTCAACCTGTCGCAGGACGATCCGATCCTGCCCTTCCCGTCGCCCACGCCGGAGACGATGACGGCGATCCCGACCCGCTTCGTCGGCACCTGGGACAGCGACGGTACCGCCTGTGCTACCGATCCGGCCGGGGCCAACCGACTGATCGTCTCGGCGAACGCGCTGCGCATCGGCGAGCGCGACGTGTCGGTGCGCGGCATCACCGTCGCCGATGCCGGCGCGATCGACGTCGACGTCGTCGGCAACCGTGGCGGCATCACCGAACAGCGCCGCTATCGCCTTGCGCTGGGCGAGGGCGGGACGCTCGACATGAACGGCGATGACGGTCCGGTCCGCCGGGTGCGTTGCGATGCGCCGGCGGGCGCGGAGGCGGCGGCGCGCAATGCGATTGCGCTCAACCTCGCCCCCGATGGGCTGCAGACCGTTGCCGGCGCCAGCAGCCGGTCGATCGCCTTCGGCAGCCCGAGTGAGATCGTGCTGCGCGTCGTCGAAGCGGCGACCCAGACGCTGCCCGAACGTTCGCAAAACAAGGATTGCGGCGAAGGGCCGCTCGATATCGCTACCTATCCAACGATCGCGGTCTATTTTCAGGAGGGGCGCTTCGTCGGCTGGTCGGCGCGCGGTCGTGGCCTCACGACGATGAGCGGGGTCGGCATTGGTGCCAAGCGCGCCACCGTCGAATCCTCGATCGTCGCGCCGGTCGAGGAAACCAGCCTGGGCCGCGAATTCAACAGCGGCGGCCTGTCGGGCACCTATGACGCGAAGGACAATGTCAGCGCGCTGTGGGCGGGCAGCACCTGCATCGCTCGGTGATCGCCGCCGCAACCCCCGACGATGCGGCTGCGGTGGTCGCGCTGTGGCAGCGTTGCGAGCTGACCCGGCCGTGGAACGATCCGCATGCCGATTTTATGCGGGCGCTGTCGGGCGCGACCTCTACCATCCTGATCGCGCGCGACGATGCGGCCGTGATCGGCAGCGTCATGGTTGGCCATGACGGGCATCGGGGCTGGCTCTATTATTTGGCGGTCGCGCCCGAGCGGCAGGGGAAGGGGATCGGCCGCACGCTGTTCGCCGCCGCCGAGGACTGGTTGCGCGCGCTTGCCGTGCCGAAGCTGCAGTTGATGGTCCGCAGCGACAACGCCGCCGCGCTCGATTTCTACGACGCGGTCGGCCTGATCCGGCAGGACGTTGTCGTGCTCGGCCGCTTCCTGACCGAGCCCGTACCATGAGGCTGTCAGGCTACTGATAGTCACTTGCAAAAGCAGGAAGGGCGGCGTACCCGGCGCGAAACAGTCAGGGAATCGTTTCGCATGTACGCCTTCGCCATCCTCCTCGCCGCCGCAACCGCCGTTCCGGAGGTGCCGCCGACCGAGGATCCGCAGCGTGGCGACGAGATCGTCGTCACCGGAACGCGGACCGAGGGCAGCGACGATTATGCGATACAGGCGCAGACCACCGCGACCCGCCTGCCGCTCAGCCAGCGCGAGACCCCGCAGTCGATCAGCGTCGTCACCCGCGCGCAGATCGAGGATTTTCAGCTGAACGACATCAACCAGTTGCTGGCGACCGTCCCCGGCGTGAACGTGCAGGCGCAGGAGACCGACCGCTTCTATTATTCGGCGCGCGGCTTCGACATCCAGACCTTCCAGATCGACGGGGTCGGCCTGCCATTCCCGTTCGGCATCCAGAACGGGTCGATCGATACCGCGATGTACGACCGGATCGAGGTCGTGCGCGGTGCGCCGGGGCTGTTGTCGTCGACCGGCAACCCCTCGGCAGTCATCAACTTCATCCGCAAACGCCCGACCCGCGACTTCTCCGCCTCGGCGAGCGCACAGTATGGTTCGTTCGACCATCTCCGCCTCGACGGCGATGTCAGCGTGCCGTTGACCGCCAACGGTTCGGTCCGGGCCCGCGCGGTCGGCTCCTATTTCGACACCGACAGCTATCTCGACCGCTACGGTCTGAAGCGCTGGACCGGCTATGGTATCGTCGAGGCCGACCTCGGCCCCGATACCGTCGTCAGCGCCGGCTATGGTCACCAGAACCACAAGAGCCGCGCGGCGATGTGGGGCGCGCTGCCGCTTTATTACAGCGATGGCAGCCGCATCGATTATGCGCGATCGACCAACAGCTCGCCGGACTGGTCGAGCTTCAACGTGACCGACCGCCAGATCTTCGGCGACGTGACCCACCGCTTCGGCGACTGGACCGCCAAGTTGACCGTGCAGCGCCGCGCGATCGACGAGGACGATAAGCTGTTCTACGTCTATGGCAACAATTACGCCAATGGCGGCAACGGCGCCCCCGACCGCACGACTGGGCTCGGCATCGTCAGCTATCCCGGCGCCTTCCGCTCGTTCGCGCGCAACCTGACGATCGATGCCAATGTCGGCGGCACCGTGTCGCTGTTCGGGCGCGCGCACGACGTGATGTTCGGCGTCAACCGCTCGGCGCAACGCTACACGCAGGATTCGGCCTATGACCTCGATGCGATCGGCGTTTCGCTGCCGCTGTTCAGCGGGTTCGACGGGTCGTTCCCCGAACCGAATTTCCCGGCATTCTCGCGCAGCCTCGACACGCATACCCGCCGCGACACGGTCTACGGCCTCGTCCGGCTGAACCCGACCGACGCGCTGAAGATCATGGTCGGCGGCAACGCCACCCGCGCGTTCAGCGAGGGCGTGTCCTATGGCGCGCCGACCGATTTCGACCGCGCCCGCTTCCTGCCGTTCGTCGGGGTGACCTACGACCTGACCGGCAATATCAGCGCCTATGCGAGCTTCGCGACGATCTTCAACCCGCAGACGCAGGTCGACGCGAACCGCCGTCTGCTCGACCCGATCGAGGGCGACAATCTGGAGGCCGGGCTGAAAGGCGAATGGTTCGCCGGCCGCCTGAACGCCAGCGTCGCCCTGTTCCAGGCGCGGCAGAACAACACGGCCGAAGCGGCGGGCTTCGACGCGACGATCGGCCAGACGCTGTACCGCGGCGTCGATGCGAAATCGCAGGGCGTCGAGGTCGAGGTCAGCGGCCAGATCGCACCGGGGGTGCAGGCGACCGGCGGCTTCACCGCGATGCGCATCCGCGGCACCGACGACCAGCCGGTCCGCACCTTCGTGCCGCGCAACACCGCGCGCCTGAACATCGTCTGGTCGCCCACGACGCTGCCCGCACTGAAGCTCGGCGCATCGGGCCAGTATCAGAGCCGCATGTATCTGGAACCCGGCGTCATCGCGACCACGGGGCAGCCGGTGCGGATCACGCAGGACGGTTATGCGACGCTCGACCTGATGGGTCGCTACGAACTCACGCCACGCGTGGCACTGAGCGTCAATGTCCGCAACATCAACGATGCCAAGGCGCTGAACGCGATCAATTTCGACCAGGGCTATTTCAACGCGCCGCGCACGGTGCTGGGGACGGTGCAGGTCCGGTATTGACGCGAAAAGGGGGCGGTGGTGCCGCCCCCTTCTTTTCCTACGCTCCCAACCGTTCGGTTCGAGCAGCTTCGAGCCTGTCGAGAAGCGACTGTCGAGAACGTCTTGCCCCAAACGGTGCGTTCTCGACGGACGCTTCTCGACTTCGCTCGAAGCTGCTCGAACCGAACGGCTCAGGTGGTTATGGGCATCACCCCACGAACGCCCGTTCGATCACGTAATCGCCGGGCTTCGCGTTCGACCCTTCCTCGAACCCCAGCCCTTCGAGATATTCGGAGAAGTCGCGGATCATCTCGGTCGACCCGCACAGCATGATGCGGTCGGTCGCCGGGTCGAACGCCTGCGCGCCACCGATGCGCGCGCTGAACAGCGTGCCGTTTTCGACCAGCGCGTCGATGCGGCCGGTGGTGTGGAATTCCTCGCGCGTCACGGTCGGGACATAGGTGAATTGCTGCGCCGCCTGATCCTCGACCAGCGGATCGCCGGCAAGGTTCGCCTCCAACGTGGTGCGGAAGGCGAGGTCGGACACGCGGCGCACCGAATGGACGACGACGATCGACGAATACATCTCGTACACGTCGGGATCGCGGATCAGCGACAGGAAGGGCGCCAGGCCGGTGCCGGTCGACAACATGAACAGGCGGCTGCCGGGCTTCAGCGCGTCCGTGACCAGGGTGCCGGTCGGCTTCTTGCCGAGATAGACTTCGTCACCGGGCACGATCTGTTGCAGCTTGCTGGTCAGCGGGCCGTCCTGAACCTTGATCGACAGGAATTCCAATTCCTCGGCATAGGCCGGGCTGGCAATCGAATAGGCGCGCAGCAGCGGCTTGCCATTGTCGCCGGGCAGGCCGATCATCACGAATTCACCCGAGCGGAAGCGGAAGCTCGGCGGGCGGGTGATGGTGAAGCTGAACAGATGCTCGTTCCAGTGACGCACCGAACGCACGCGCTCGACGCTGAGCGCGTTGGTGGGTTCGAGGCCGTGGACGACGGCGGTGCGGTCGGTCATCGAAAATCCTTACGTCTTGACGCTGGTCCCCGGTGGCAGCCCGATCTGGCCGAGCATCGCCGCCGTCCGGGCCAGCGCGCAGAAGGTGGGTGCGATCGCCCCGTCGGCGACCAGCAGCGAAAGCGTGGTCCGTGCCTTCGCATCGCGACCCGTTACGAGATCGCGCGCCAAGGTCAAGAGAACCGATTCATCATCGGTCACAAGCCCGCATTTACAATTGATCTGGATCGGCACGCGGGCATGGCTAGACAGCTGCGTCATCCATGCATCGAAGTCGCCGAGCGCATCGAGCGCCCCGGCTTGGGCGAAGCGCCCCGCGAGCAGCGCGGGCGGATGCTGGCACGCGGTCCGCGCCGCCACCCATAGCCGGATCGCATCGATCAGGAAGCGGTCGCCGCGCGACAATATCGATACCGGACGGTCGATCAGATCGTACATAGAGCCTCGCTATTGATACTCACTCGCAAAAGCTATCCGGGTTTTCATGGTGCGTCAATGGCGCGAACAAGGCCGTCCGAACGATTTTCGTGTCGCACCCGAACCGATCCACGGGAGGCGCGGAATGATAAAGGAGATGTTCAGTATTTCGGCGCACATCACCCCCAAAGGGAAAGGGCGATTCCATGCAATTGAAGGTCCGTGGCCGTATCAACCTGATCGGTGTCGTTGCGGCGCTCGGCCTGATCGCGCTGCTGTGCATCAGCATCTTCAGAACCTCGGCAATCATGCAGTCCGATATCGAGCGCAATACGCGGCAGGTGGTGGAAACCGCCCGGTCGGTCGTTGCGCATTATCATGGCGAGGAAGTCGCCGGCCGGATGAGCAGGGCCGACGCGCAGCGCGCCGCGCTCTCGACGCTGAAGGAAATGCGCTACGAGGGGAAGGAATATTTCTGGGTCAACGATTTGCATCCGACGATGCTGATGCACCCGACCAAGCCCGAACTCGACAATACCGACCTGACCAACAATCGCGACGCCACCGGCAAGGCGCATTTCGTCGAAATGGCGCAGGTGGTGAAGACGCAAGGCGCAGGCTTCGTCCGCTATCTGTGGAAGACCCCCGACAAGAGCCATGACGAACCGAAACTGTCCTATGTCGCCGGCTTCACGCCATGGGGCTGGGTGATCGGGTCGGGCGTGTATCTCGACCGCGTCAACGCCGCGATCTGGAGCGCGGCGCTGTACCAGAGCGCGCTGGCGTTGGTCGTGCTGCTGATCGTCGCCTTCTGCGCCTACCGTATCGGCCGTTCGATCACGCAACCGGTCGAGGCGCTGTCGGCGCGGATGCGGTCGCTCGCCACCGGCGACACCGCGACCCCGATTCCCGGCCGAGACCGCATCGACGAGATGGGCGAGATGGCGGCCGCGCTCGAAACCTTCCGCGGAGCTGCGATCGTCGCCGCCGAACGCGAGGCCGAGCAGCAGCGCGTCGTCGCGACGGTCGGATCGGGGCTGGATTCGCTCGCCCGCGGCCGGCTCGACACCCGGATCGGCGGCCGGCTGACCGGTGCCTTTGCCAAGATCGGCAGCGATTTCGACTCGGCGATGGCCGCGGTGGCCGATGCGATGCGATCGGTTACCCGCTCGGCGGGCGGCATCCGCACCGGCGCGACCGAGATCAGCACCGCGTCCGACGATCTGTCGCGTCGCACCGAACAACAGGCGGCCAGCCTTGAGGAGACCGCCGCAGCGCTCGACCAGATCACCGCCACCGTCCGCCGCACCGCGGCCGGCGCGGCGCAGGCCAATACCACGATGACCGCGACCCGCGGCGATGCCGAGGACGGCGTGCGCATCGTGCGCGAGGCGGTCGCGGCGATGAGCGGCATCAAGCGCGCCTCGGACGAGATATCGGAGATCATCAGCGTGATCGACGGCATCGCCTTCCAGACGAACCTGCTCGCCCTCAACGCCGGGGTCGAGGCGGCGCGCGCCGGTGACGCGGGCAAGGGCTTTGCCGTCGTCGCCAATGAAGTCCGCGCGCTGGCGCAGCGCTCGGCCGACGCCGCCAACGACGTGAAGTCGCGCATCCTCGCCAGCGGCAGCCAGGTCGAGATCGGCGTCAACCTAGTCGGCGAGACTGGCAACGCGCTCGAACGCATCGTCGGGCGCATCGCCGAGATCGCCGATCTGGTTGCGACGATCGCGCGCGGTGCCGACGAACAGTCCTCGGGGCTGCAACAGGTCAACATCGCCGTCAGCGAAATGGACGCGGTGACGCAGCAGAATGCGGCGATGGTCGAGGAAGCCACCGCCGCCGCCCGCAGCCTCGCCAGCGAAGCCGAAGCGCTGACCCATCACGTTGCCCGCTTCAGCGTGGCCGAGGAAGCGGGCTGGGAACAGCCGCGCAGCCTGCGCGCGGCGGCGTAGCGCTTACCCGGTGGCGAAGGTCAGCGCCTCGATCTTGTTGCCGTCGGGGTCGCGCACGAATGCCGCGTAATAATGGGCGTCATATTCGGGCCGCAGGCCGGGCGGTCCGTCGCTGCCGCCGCCCTGCGCCAGCGCGACCGCATAGAAGCGGTCGACCGCCGCGCGGTGTTCGACCTCGAATGCGACATGCGTCCCGTTGCCGGCGCTGGCCTGCGCGCCATTGGCGGGCAGGTTCAGGCTGAACACCGTGATCCCCGCGCCATAACCGACCGCTTCCGCCACATCGAGCGTCCGCCGCAGTCCCAGCGCCGCCATTACCGGGTCATAGAACCGCCGTGCGCGGTCGATGTCCGAGGTTCCGAGCGAGACATGGTGCAGCATGCCACGATCATCGCGCCAGCGTTGCGATCGTTCCGGCGTGGTTTTACATGCGCGCTCCAACGCTCCCGAAAAGGCGCACCGTGACCCTGACCCTCTACGGCATCCCCAATTGCGACACGATGAAGAAGGCGCGCGTCTGGCTCGACGGCCATGGCATCGCCTATCGCTTCCACGACTATAAGAAGGCCGGCATCGACCGCGCTACGCTCAAGGGCTGGGTCGATGCCCTTGGGTGGGAGGCGTTGCTCAACCGATCGGGCACGACCTTCCGCAAGCTGCCCGATGCCGACAAGGCCGATCTGAACGCCGATCGCGCGATCGACCTGATGCTGGCGCAGCCGTCGATGATCCGGCGCCCGGTGCTGGTCGCCGACGATGGGATCGAGGTGGGTTTCAAGCCCGATCGGTACGCGGAACGATTGTCGACCGCCGGCTGACTGCGCTACGATTGCCGCCCTGCGGGGGCCGGGGGCGATACCGCAGCGATTCGGTTGCGGGAGAGACATGGCTGCCACGGTTTTTCGGCTGACGCCGCTATGGTTCCGGTTGGCCGGACTGCTGTTCACCCTGTGGGGTGCGGCGGGAGTCTTCGCCTTCTACATGCATGTCGCGACCGGGCCGGCGCAACTGGCCGCGATGCCGGACTATGACCGCGCCTATTTCCTTGCGCTGCCCGGCTGGTTCGTCTGGATCTATGGACTGGCGACGTGGGGTGGCCTGCTCGGCGGCATCGCGCTGCTGCTGCGGCGGCGCTTCGCCACCATCCTGTTCGTCCTGTCGCTGATCGCCGTCGTCGTCCAGTTCGGCTGGGTGTTCGCCGCGACCGATCTGATCGCCGCAAAGGGTGCGGTGATGGTGGTGCCGTTCCCGCTGGTGATCTTTGCCGTCGCCCTGCTCCAGCTGGCGGTCGCGCGCCATGCCGATGCCCGCGGGTGGCTTCGCTAGGGGCGTTCCGCTAGGGACGGCCGATGTCCACGACCTTCACCATCGACACCGCAACCAGCCGCGCGACGCCGACCCCGGCGCCGATGAAGCGGCTGACCATCCCCGCGATCCGCGCCGCCAAGGGCAAGACCCCGCTGGTGATGCTGACCGCCTATACCGTGCGCATGGCGCAGCTGATGGACGCGCAGTGCGACATGCTGCTGGTCGGCGACAGCCTGGGGCAGGTGATCTATGGCCTGCCCTCGACCGTGCCGGTCACGCTCGACATGATGGCGGCGCATGGCGCGGCGGTCGTGCGCGGCAGCTATCATGCGCTGGTCGTGATCGACCTTCCCTTCGGCAGCTATGAAGCCAGTCCGCAACAGGCGTTCGAAAGCGCGGCGATGCTGCTGAAGGCGACGGGCGCGGCGGCGGTCAAGCTGGAGGGCGGCACGGCGATGGCCGAAACCGTCGCCTTCCTGTCGCAGCGCGGGATTCCGGTGATGGGCCATGTCGGGCTGACGCCGCAGGCGGTGAACCAGCTCGGCGGCTATGGCGCGCGCGGTCGCAGTCCGGAGGAAGCGGCCAAGATCGTCGCCGACGCCGTGGCGATTGCCGAAGCGGGGGCCTTCGCGGTGGTGATCGAGGGCGTAGTCGAACCGATCGCGATCGACATCACCCGCCGCATCGCGGTTCCCACCATCGGCATCGGCGCGTCGGCGCAGTGCGACGGACAGGTGTTGGTTGCCGAGGACATGCTCGGCCTGTTCGAACGCACCCCGCGCTTTGTGAAGACCTTCGACGACATGGCCGGGCGGATCTCGGCCGCGGTCGAAAGCTACGCCACCGACGTCCGCGCGCGCACCTTTCCCGGACCGGACCAGCTGTACGCGCCGAAGGATTAACGCCGCCACCTCGTCATTCTCGCCTTCGCGAAACGTCTGCGAAATTCGCTACCTATCCCCGAACCCCGCCGTACCCCCGCGGAGGCGGGGGTCCAGAGCCAGGCAAAACAACGGCTTGCGCATGAGGCCTGGATCCCCGCCTTCGCGGGGACACGGCGCAGCGGACTTTCGCAACGGTCCCGCCTCTGCGGGAATGACCCAGGCAGTAGCGACGAACCGCTTCGTTCATCCCCCGAACAGCCGCGATCCGCCATGGTCCCGCCCCGGCATCGCACCGTCACGACCATTCGCTTTCGTTTCCATCGACGCTCGGCTAAAGGAGCGCGCTTGACCCATCCCCTGGAGCTGTTCCCTTGGCGTTGACCCCGCAGAACAACGATGCCTTCATCCGCGAAGTCGATGACGAAATGCGTCGCGAGCAGATGTCGGCGATCGGCCGCCGCTATGGCCTGTGGATCATCGGCGCGGTGCTGCTGGCGCTGGCGGCGTTCGGCGGCTGGACCTGGTGGCAGCATCACCAGACCAGCCTCGCCGCCGAACAGGGCGAGCAACTCGCCACCGCGCTCGACGAGATCGCGCAGGGCCGCGTCGCGCAGGGCACGGCCGAGGTCGCGAAGCTGACCACGTCCGATCGCGATGCGGTGCGTGCCACCGCGCTGCTGACGCAGGCCGACCTGCTGCTGTCGAAGAACGACCAGAAGGGCGCCGCCGCCGCCTTCGGCAAGGTCGCCGCCGACGAATCGCTGGCCCAGCCGTTCCGCGACATGGCGCTCGTCCGCCAGACCGCGGTCGAATATGACAGCCTGCAACCGCAACAGGTCATCGACCGGCTGCGCGGATTGGCCGACAAGGGCAGCCCGTGGCTGGGCAGCGCGGGCGAGATGGTCGCGGTCGCCTATCTCCGCCAGAACAAGCTGCAACAGGCGGGCCAGACCTTCGCTCTGATCGCGCAGACCGATGGCGTGCCGCAGTCGTTGCGCGCGCGGGCGGTGCAGATGGCCGGGTCGCTGGGTGTCGATGCGGTCGATGCACCGGCCAACCAGACCGCCGCGCAATAACTCTTCTCCAGTTTTCGGAACCCCTTCGATGAAGACGCATCTCAAACTCTCGGCGGCGGTCGCGGCGTTGGCGCTGCTGGGCGGTTGCGGCGCCTTGAAGGGCAAGGGCCCGGCGCGCACCCCGATCGTCGGACAGCGCGTGCCGATTCTCGCCTCGGAAAATCTGGCGGAGGTCGATCCCGCGCTCGCCAATCTGCAGGTCGTGCTGCCGCTTCCCGAAACCAATGCCGACTGGGCGCAGCCGGGCGGCAATCCGTCGAAGTCGATGGGTCATGTCGCGCTCGGCGATACGCTCAGCCAGCTGTGGACGGCGCGGATCGCGGGCGGCAACACCCGCACCCGGCTGGCCGCGGCCCCGGTGGTCGCCGGCGGGCGGCTGTACGTGATCGACGTCGACGGCGTGGTCACCGCCATGGCCGCCGATACCGGCGCGACCGTATGGACCGCGCGCACCGTCAAGGGTGACGAAAATCCGCGCGCCCGCTTCGGCGGCGGCGTCTCGGTCGATGGCAACCGTGCCTTCGCCACCGATGGTCTGGGCGATGTCGTCGCCTTCGACACCGCCGACGGCAAGGAAGTATGGCGCGCCAAGCCCGGCGGACCGTTGCGCGGTGCACCGACCGTCGCCAACGGCCAGGTCTATGTCGTCAGCCAGGATAACCAGCTGTTCGCGCTCGACCAGGCCGATGGCAAGGTCGTGTGGACGCAGTCGGGCAGCCTCGAATCGCAGGGCGTGTTCGGCGTCGCCGCGCCCGCCTCGGCGCAGGGCACGGTCGTCGCCGGCTTCTCGTCGGGCGAACTCAACGCCTATCGCTACGAAAACGGCCGGTCGGTCTGGGGCGACAGCCTGTCGCGGACCTCGGCCTCGACCTCGGTATCTGCGCTCGCCGACATCGATGCCGAACCGGTGATCGACAATGGCCGCGTTTATGCGGTCGGGCAGGGCGGGCGCATGGTCGCGCTCGAACTGACCTCGGGCCAGCGGTTGTGGGAACAGAATCTGGCCGGCATCTCGACGCCCTGGGTCGCGGGCGAATGGATTTTCGTCGTCACCGACGATGCTCGCCTGCTGTGCATCTCGCGCGGCAGCGGCAAGCTGCGCTGGGTCCAGCAACTGCCGGGTTTCCGCAACCTGAAGAAGCGCAAGAACCCGATCGGCTGGGTCGGGCCGATCCTCGCCGGCAACCGCCTGCTCCTCGCCAATACGCAGGGGCAGCTGGTGTCGGTCTCGCCCGCGGACGGCAGCATCACCACGACGCAGGATACCCGGTCGAAGGCCGGCTACACCCTGTCGCCGGTCGTGGCGAACGGCGTGCTGTATCTGCTCGACGATGCGGGGCAGATCACCGCCTGGAAGTAAGTCGCTGACGTCATCGCAGCCCAGACCGGGGCGACGAAAGACCTCATTCCTCCGAACGAAACGTCGCCCCAGCGCAGGCTGGGGCCTCTATCGGTTCCTGTCCCGCCCTGTCACCGAGACATCCCAGCCTGCGCTGGGATGACGTCCAGTCCGGGCGGGTCGGACACGGGCAACACCCTCGACCCCCCGACCCATTATCCCTACACTCGGCGGCAACCCCGCACCCCAGGAATTCCCATGCCCTTACCCGTCGTCGCCATCATCGGCCGCCCCAATGTCGGCAAGTCGACGCTGTTCAACCGGCTGGTCGGCAAGCGACTGGCGCTGGTCGATGACCAGCCGGGGGTGACCCGCGACCGGCGCGAGGGGCAGGCGACGTTGCTCGGCCTCGACTTCACCATCGTCGACACGGCGGGGTTCGAGGATGAGGACGCCGCGACCCTGCCGGGGCGGATGCGGATGCAGACGCAGGCGGCGGTCGAAATGGCCGATGTCGCGCTGTTCATGATCGATGCCCGCGCCGGCATCACGCCGCTGGACGAGGAAATCGCCCGCTGGCTGCGCTCGTCGAACGGCACCGTCGTGCTGGTCGCGAACAAGGCGGAGGGGCGCGCGGGCGAGAATGGCGTGCTCGAATCGCTGGCACTGGGCTTTGGCGATCCGGTGCAACTGTCCGCCGAACATGGCGAAGGCGTCGCCGACCTGTTCGAAGCGCTCCAACCCTATATCGAGCGCGAGGACGAGCCCGAGCCCGAGGAGGAAAGCGAGTTCGACCCCGAGACCGCCGTCCTGAAACTTGCCATCGTCGGCCGTCCGAACGCCGGCAAATCGACGCTTATCAACCGCTTCCTTGGCGAGGACCGGCTCATCACCGGCCCCGAAGCCGGCATCACCCGCGATTCGATCGCGGTCGACTGGAACTGGACTGCGCCCGACGGCCGCGTGCGGCCCGTGCGGCTGATCGATACCGCGGGGATGCGCAAGAAGGCGCGGGTGCAGGAAAAGCTCGAAAAGCTTTCGGTTGCCGACGCGCTCCACGCCATCGACTTCGCCGAGGTCGTCGTGCTGCTCTTGGACGGCACCCGCGGCCTCGAATTGCAGGATATCAAGATCGCCGACCGCGTGCTGCAGGAGGGGCGGGCGCTGGTGATCGCGCTCAACAAATGGGACATCGCCGAACACGCCTCGTCGCTGTTCAACGGCGTGAAGGGCGCACTCGACGAAGGGCTGGCCCAGGCCAAGGGCGTGCCGCTGCTGACCGTATCCGCCGCGACCGGCAAGGGGCTCGACGTGCTGATGCAGGCCGCGTTCGAAACGCGCGAGGCTTGGGGCCGCCGCGTCTCGACCGGCCAGCTCAACCGCTGGTTCGACCGCGCGCTGGAGGCCAACCCGCCGCCCGCCCCCGGCGGCAAGCGCATCAAGATGCGTTACATCACGCAGAACAAGACGCGGCCCCCCAGCTTCGTCCTGTTCGGCACCCGCGTCGACCAGTTGCCGGAAAGCTACAAGCGCTATCTGGTCAATGGCTTGCGCAAGGAATTCGGCTTCGGCGCGGTGCCGGTGCGTCTGAACCTGCGCGCGCCAAAGAACCCCTTCGACCATAGCAAGTGATCCACATCGACGCCCGCGGCATGCGCTGCCCCTGGCCGGCGATCCGCCTCGCCAAGGCACTGCGCGACGGGGCAAGGGTGGTGGAGATCGAGGCCGACGACCCGAGGGCAGGGGGCGAACTGGCCAACGCGGCGGCAGCGGTCGGGGCGAGGCTGGCGGTGGTAAGCGAAGGCCGGTTCCGGGCCGAACGGTAACGTCCGCGCTGCGTGAGGGTATGGAAAAGGTCGGGCGCCGGCTCTGTCCTACAACCGCCCGACCGTGCGATACCAGTTGGCGATCTTTCTCACCGCCCATCCGCCTCGCCCAAAGGCCAAAGCGTCACACCGCAAAACGCGCACGAGTGTGAACTTAGTGAACTTTGGCCGCGCCTAACCCTTCGCTTCCCAAGGTTTATCCCGCAAATTCAAATGCGTAATCCCTCGCGCCTTCAGCCGCGGCCCAAGGAAGCGATAGAAATACCAATCCTTCGCCGCAAACGGCGTCGCATGGTATAAAAGCCGCTCGGCAAGCGTCCACCGCACCCGCCGCCGGTCCGACCGCCGCGATGAGGGCTGTGCCCAGAAGCGGAACGGATAGACCACGCGCCCCAGCTTCGCGACACGCTGCATGATCTCATGGTCGAGCAGTACATAGGGCCAGAGTGCTTCCGAAAATCCCCCCGCCGCGACCAGCGCCTTCGTCCGGAACGCCTGTCCATAGCCCCCGGTATGCGTCTGCTGCGACAGCACCCGCGTGACGATCCCCGCATAGACCGCCCGCCGCAGCGTCTGCCCCGACGCATCGACCCCCAGCGCCATCACCGCCACCACGCCCGGATCGGCATCGAACGCCCGCTCCGCCTCGGCCAGATAGTGCGGCGGGTACCAGGTATCGGCGTCGCCGAACGCGCAGAATTCGGTGGTCAGCTCGGTCATCGCCGCTTCGAGCGCATGAATCTTGCCCGGCCGCGCCTCGTGCAGATGCACCACCTCCACCCCCGGCGCGGCAAAGCCCCGCGCGATCGCGTCCGACCCGTCAGTCGATCCATTGTCGACCAGCACCAGCCGGAACGGCACCGTCTGCGCGGCCAGCGCCGCCAGCGTCGCGGGCAGGAAATCGGCCTCGTTGTAATAGGCGATGACGAAGGTCCAGCGGGTCACCCGGCGACCTCGATCAGCCGCCGGCACGCCGCCTCCGACGATCGCGGCCCATGCGTCGCCACCGCATGCGATCGTGCTGCGCGGCCCATCGCGTCGAGCCGCCCGGCATCGGCCAGCAACGTCGCCACTCGCTGCCGATAATCGCCATTCCGCACCAGCAGGCCGCAGTCGGGGGGGATCACGTCCGCGCCGATCCGGTCGTCGAACGCCACCGCCGGCAGTCCGCACGCCATCGCTTCGGGAATCGCGCGCGGGAAGTAATCGCGGCGCCCGGCATGAAAGAACAGCCGCGCCTGCGCCAGCATCGCCGGCACCTGACCATTGGGGACATGCCCCAGCCAAGTCACCTGCGGGAAGCGCGCACGCAACTCCGCCGCCTGCGGCCCGTCGCCGATCACCGCCACCCGCATCGTCTCGCCAAGCGAAGCGATCTCGTCGAACTTCTTGTACGGGCTCAACCGGCTGGTCGCGATCACGTCGAACCGCTTCTCGGCCAGGATCGGGTGGAAGCGGTCGGTATCGATCGTCTTGGGTAGTCGCTGCATCCGGGCCGCCGGCACCCGCCGCCGCCAGAAGTGCCTGCCGGGCCGGGTCAGCTTCGCCTCCTGCACCCCCGTTTCGGGAAAGACGAAGGCGGCATGCGGCACGATCCGGCTCCAATAATCGCCGCCGATGATGACCGCGAACCGCCGTCGGTCGGGCCGCAGCGCCCGGTCGAACAGGTCGAACCCGGCGCCACCATTGCTGCCGACCAGCACGAACAGGTCGGCCGGATCGGCCCGCGCCGCCGCGACCATCGCGTCGCTCACCTGATCGCGGGTCTTGGCCGCCGGGTTCGACGGCGCGAACAGCCGGATGGGGTAGGGGGCGACGCCATCCAGCGCCGCGACGGTCTCGCGCGGCGCAGGCGCGAGCGCCCACAACTCGCTGTCGACGCCCAGCTCGGTCAAAATGCCCGGCATCCGCTTGTCGCGATTGTCCCAGCGCAGCCATTCGTCGGTATCGGCGACGCCGTGATGGCTGGGATAGGTCAGGACGAAGATGATCCGCATCGCCGTCCGGCTACCAGCGCATCGCGGGCAGCGCCACCCGATTGTCGAGGGCGGATGCTGCGGCTAAGGCGCTGGCGATGAACTGGTCGGACGACGGCGCGCGGGTGAGCTGCGTGATGGTGACCGCGAACCGTGCCGCGCTGGCGCGGCGGGCGGTCGACTGTTTCCTGCGGCAACGCTGGGCGAACCGCGAACTGGTCGTCGTCGATGACGGGGAACAGGATTATACCCCCCTGTTCGCCGACATCCCCGCCGATCGGCTGATCTATGACCGCGTAGCGAAGACGCCCGAAACTACGCTGGGTCGCCTGCGCAACCGCACGCTCGACCTTGCCCACGGATCGATCGTCGCGCAGTGGGACGACGACGACTGGTATCATCCCGACCGGCTGGCGCGACAGGTCGCGGTGCTGGAGGGCGGCAAGGATGCCTGTGTCCTGCGCGGCACGTTGATGCATCTCGACGCGCCCGACTGGTTCGACCACCCCTATGTCGGCACGCTGGAACCCGGCGTTCCGGGCAGCATCGTCCACCGTGCCGACCCGACCGCGCGCTATCCCGAAAAGCGGCGCGGCGAGGATACCGATTTCCTAGCCCATTGGCCGATCGGGCGCATCGGCGTGCTCGACGCACCCGGCCTGTTCGTCCGTGCCTTCCACGGCGCCAACACGTGGGAGCGGACCCATTTCGAACGCCGGGTGCGCAACACGCCCGCCGCCGCGATCGAATATGCGCTGCGCTCGCTGTTGCCCGGCGGCAAGTGGCGCCATTCGCGCTTCCGTCTCGATGCCGAGACCCGCGCCGCGTTCGAGGCATTCGTCGCCGACTCGCGTCGCGTTGGAGTGTTCGCTTGACCCTCGCCGAACGCGGGCAGCGGCTGCACGACTGGTCGCAGACCCCGGCGGCGGCGCGCTTGGGCAAGGTCTTCCGTGCGCTATTCTTCGTCGGCGTGCTGTTGTGGCTGGTGCTGAAGGTCCGCGCGATCGGCTGGACCAACGTCGCCGCCGCGCTGCCCCGGACGCCATGGTTCTACCTCCTGTTCGTCGTGATGTTCATGGCGTTGCCGATCTCCGAGGTCTGGATCTTCCGCCGCCTGCTCGGCCGACCCTTGCCCGGTGCGTTGCCGGTGTTCGTGCGCAAACGCGTCTTCAATTCGGCATTCGTCGGCTATTCGGGTGAGCTCTACCTGTTCGTCTGGGCGCGCCAGCGGCTCGGCATCGCGTCCAAGACGCTGCTGCTGGCGATCAAGGACAATGCGATCCTGTCGGCACTTGCCTCGGCGGCGATCACGTCGGCGCTGCTGATCGTGTTCATGGCGACCGGTCGTGCCAAATGGATCGCCGACTGGCTGCATTCGGCGGGGGGCGTCATCCTTGCCGGCCTGCTGGTGGCCGGTTTCCTGACTCCGCTGCTGCTCCGCCTGCGCAGCCAGATCCTGTCGGTGTCGTGGCGCGTTGCCGGCACGGTGCTCGGCATCCACGTCGCCCGCATTCTTGTCGTCGTTCTGCTACAGGCGACGCAATGGGCAGTCGTGCTGCCCGACCAGTCCTGGGGGGTGTGGGTCACGTTCCTGACCGTGCAGATGGTCATCAGCCGCCTGCCGATCGTGCCCAATCGCGACCTGCTGTTCCTGTCGGCCGCGCTGGAGATGAGCCACATCATCGACGGTCCGCGCGCGGCGATGGCGGGGTTGCTGCTGGCGGGCGGTGCGCTGACGCAGGGCAGCAACCTGCTGTTCTTCCTGCTGACCAGCTTCGAACGCCGACGCGGAACCCTGCCGGCGGCCGATCCCGATCCGGCGTTCGAGGCGGAAGTCGCCACGTCGGCGGTGCCGCCGGCGGGCGAATAGACGTTACGCCTGCGCTTCGGCCCGCTGGCAGATGAAGCGCGACAGTTCTTGGCGCAGCGGCAGTCCGGCGGTCGGCCGCAGCGGCCCGTCATGCGCGACATTGGTTTCGACATGCGCGCGAGTGTCGGCCACGCCGACCACGTGGAACAGGTCGCGTTCGCAATCCAGTTCGGTGCGGGCATAGACGAAGCGGTCGCCGCGCTGCTGGCGCAGGATGGCGATCGTCGTGCCGGCAGCGGTCTTGCGTTGGCGCAGCAGTTCGTAGCGCGACTGGTCGTCCGATGGCGTCGGGATGACCTCGCCTTCCAGCGGATAGCGTTCGATCCCGTTGCCGGCCACGTCGGTTTCGACCAGATGACGCAGGTCGACCCGCTCAGCCGCGTTTTCGGCCGGCACGGTATTCGCCGACGTTCCGCACCCGGCCACCATCGTCGCGGCCAACAGTGCCGTCATCGATCGGATCATGAAGCTCTTACCTTTCTTCCAGGACAAAACACGTCCGGGGAAATGTTGCGACACGGCAATATTTGCCGAGTTGGGGTCAGCGCGAACGCAGTGCCCCGACTGCCGTCAGGAAGACAATGCCTCCTACGGCCAAAACGACCCCTCCAATATCTTCCCAACCGATCGCCAAAAGGCGGTCGAACTGGTCAGCGATCGGCAGCGTCGAGCGAAGCGTTTCGAATGGAATAGTCATGGCGCGTCGCAACATAATCACCGCTTGCGCGATGAAAACCGCCAAAACGGCCGATCGCTCCGAAGACATCATAAGTTACATGCGCGTAAAAATGGGGAGGGCGAACGGCAATGTGATGACGCTTGCACGACACAAATCCAGCCCATACACCGTCATTCCGTTTATCGATAATGTGTGGGGGTTCCATGTTTCGTACCGTCGCGTCCGTCCTGCTCGCGTCCACGGCGCTGGTCGGGGCCAGTGCGTTCGCTCAGTCCGCGGCCCCTGCGCCCGCACCGATCAAGGCGGCACCGCTGTCGGCGCTGGTGGCGCCGGTGAACATTCCCTACGAAAAATTCACCCTGCCCAACGGGCTGACCGTCATCACCCACACCGATCGCAAGGCGCCGATTGTTGCTGTGTCCGTGTGGTACGATGTCGGGTCGAAGCATGAGCCAGAGGGGAAAACGGGGTTCGCGCATCTGTTCGAGCATCTGATGTTCAACGGATCAGAAAATGCCCCGGGCGATTTCTTCGACCCGCTGCGCTCGATCGGTGCGACCGACCTGAACGGTACGACCAGCTATGATCGTACCAATTATTTCGAAACGGTGCCCAAGCCCGCGCTCGACCGCGCGCTGTTCCTCGAATCCGATCGCATGGGTTATCTGCTCGGCGCGGTGACGCAGGGCGTGCTCGACGAGCAACGCGGCGTCGTGCAGAACGAAAAGCGGCAGGGCGACAACCAGCCCTACGGCCTCGTCCGCTACAAGATGACCGAGGGCATCTTCCCGGTCGGCCACCCTTATCGCCATTCGGTGATCGGTTCGATGGCCGATCTCGACGCCGCCAGCCTCGAGGACGTGAAGAACTGGTTCCGCGGCCATTACGGCCCGAACAATGCGGTGCTGGTGCTGGCCGGCGATATCGACGCCAAGGAAGCGCGCCCGCTGGTCGAGAAATATTTCGGCGCGATCCCGAAGGGGCCGGAATCGGTCCTGCCGCAGATCAGCGTGCCGACGCTCGCCGCCCCGGTGCGCGAAGAGATGAAGGACCGCGTCGCCGCGACCATGATCATGAAGGTCTGGCCGGTGCCGGGCCTGAACGATCCCGACGCGCCCGCGCTCGACGTGGCGATGAGCGCGCTGGGCGGTCTCGCTTCTTCACGGCTCGACAACGAACTGGTGAAGAAGGACAAGCTGGCGGTGCAGGTGTCGGCCGGCGTCCAGTCGCTGTCGCAGGCGGGGATGCTGATCGTCCGCGCCGTCGTCCGCCCCGGCGTCGATGCGAAGCTGGTCGAGGCGAAGCTCGATCAGATCATCGCCGATTATCTGCGCACCGGTCCGACCGCCGACGAAGTCGCGCGCGTCGCCACGACCAACGTGTCGGGCACCATTTCCGGGCTCGAATCGGTCGGCGGGTTCGGCGGCAAGGCGGTCGCGCTGGCGTCGGGCGAACTCTACTCGAACGATCCGGGCTTCTATAAGAAGGAGCTGAACGCGCTCGCGACGATGACGCCCGACCGTGCCCGTGCCGCTGCGCAGAAGTGGATGTCGCGCCCGGCCTATACGCTGGTTGTCGTCCCCGGCGCCCGCGAAGGCTATGAAGAGGCGAAGGCGGTCC
Organism: Sphingomonas sp. SAFR-052; assembly: GCF_051965015.1. Classification (NCBI taxonomy): domain Bacteria; kingdom Pseudomonadati; phylum Pseudomonadota; class Alphaproteobacteria; order Sphingomonadales; family Sphingomonadaceae; genus Sphingomonas; species Sphingomonas sp. SAFR-052. Next base: position 403,153 of record NZ_JBQCMO010000001.1, read on the forward strand.
CCAAGGTCGCCGACAACAGCACGCCCGCCCCGGCGCAGGGCCCGGCCCAGGGTACCCGCGGCGCGATGCCCGCCGTGCCCGATGTCGGCGGCCAGCTGCAATTCCCGAAGGTCACGCGCAGCCGCCTCGCCAACGGTATGGAGCTGGTCTACGCACAGCGCACTGCCGTACCGGTGACGCAGGTGTCGATGGCGTTCGACGCCGGCATCGCCGCGGATGTGCCGGGCAAGCTCGGCACCGCCGGCATGGTGATGTCGGTGCTCGACGAAGGCACGACCACCCGCAATTCGATCGCGCTGGCCGAGGCGAAGGAACGGCTGGGCATGTCGATCTATGGCAACAACTCCGCCGACCAGACGACGATCGGCTTCTCGACGCCCAGCGCCAATCTGAACAGCTCGGCGTTGTTGTTCGCCGACGTACTGCGCAACCCGGCGTTCGACCCGGCGGAGATCGAACGCGTGCGCGGTCAGGTGCTGGCCCAGATCGGGCAGCAGCGGACCAATCCGCAGGGGCTGGCCGACATGACGCTGCCGCCTTTGCTCTACGGTGCCGATTCGCCCTATGCGAAGCTGGCGGCGGGCGTGGGCGATCCGGCGGCGGTCGCGTCGCTGACGCGCAACGACCTGCTGGCATGGCGCGGTGCGTGGCTGCGGCCCGACAAGGCGAAGATATTCGTGGTGTCCGATCGTCCGCTGGCGGAGGTGCAGGCGGCGCTCAACGCGGGTCTCGGCGACTGGCGCGCGACCGGCACCGGCGGCACCAAGACCTTCCCGGCCCAGCGCGCGACCACGACGCCGAAGATCGTGCTGGTCGACCGCCCCGATTCGCCCCAGTCGCTGATCGTCGCCGGACAGATGACGCCGCTGCAAGCGAAGTCGGACAATCTGGCGGCGACCACCGCCAATACGGTGCTCGGCTCGGGCTTCCTCAGCCGGATCAACATGGACCTGCGCGAGGCCAAGCACTGGTCGTACGGGGCACGTGGCGGCTATCAGTTAATGCAGAACGCCGTGCCTTACGTCATCAACGCCCCCGTTCAGGCCGACAAGACCGGCCCGGCCATCGCGTCGCTGCGCGAACAGATCAGCGGCTTCCTCGGCAATCAGGGCGTTACCCAGGTCGAGTTCCAACGCTCGATCGATGGCGAGACCCGCCAGCTTGCCGGCACCTACGAAACGGCCGGTGCGGTGCTGGGCGCGATGCAGGCGAACGACTTCCTCGGTCGCCCCGACAATTACCAGGCGACGTTGCCGCAAAAATATCGGGCACTCACCATATCGCAACTTGACGCTGCGGCACGGCGGGCACTCGATCCCAATCGCTTCGTTTACGTCGTCGTTGGCAATGCTGCGACCGTCCGGCCGCAGCTTGACGCGCTCGGATTGCCGGTGGAGGTGGTAGCGGCAACGCCGCCGTCCGCCCCGGCCGCCGCGGCAAAGTAAGGAGAGCGAAGATGGCGAATGTCGATGGCAGCTGGAACACGATCACCAAGTCGCCGATGGGCGACCAGCAGGCGACGCTGACCGTCAAGAGCGACGGCAGCACCTTCACCGGCAGCTACTCCGGGGCGATGGGATCGACCGAGATCACCGACGGCAAGGTCGATGGCGACAAGCTGTCGTGGAAGGTCGCGATCGTCGTGCCGATGCCGATGACGCTCGACTGCGAAGCGACGGTCGAGGGCGACACCATTTCGGGCACGGTCGGCGCCGGCGCGTTCGGCAGCTTCCCGATGGCCGGCAACCGCGTCGGCTGATCGACTGATCTGGAGCCGGAAACGGCCCGTCCGCAGACGATGCGGGCGGGCCGTGTGCGTTCAGTACGGCTGTTGCCGCAAACCGTATCTCCGCGGGCGGGACCTTTACGAAAGCTAGCCACACCGTGTCCCCGCGAAGGCGGGGACCCAGGGCCAGAAGCGCAGACCATTCATTTGCTCGACCCTGGCCAACTGCCTGCGCGGGGGTACGCTTGGCGCTGAGGTTTCTACTCCGCCGCCTGCGCCTCCGCCTCGATCTCCGGCAGGACCGCCGCGCGCGGTGTCTCGCCCGGATCAGGGGCATAGCCGGTCAGCAGCCGTGCGCCGCGGCCATAGGTGAACCACGACCATGCCCAATGGACATAGACCGACATCCGGCTGCGGAAATCGACCAGCAGCATCAGGTGGACCAGCGACCATGCCAGCCACGCGACGAAGCCCTTGAGCTTCAGCCCGGCAATCTCCGCCACCGCGCGCGATCGGCCAATCACTGCCATCGTCCCGTAATCGTGATAGCGGAACGTGGTGCTGGTGCTCGATCCGGCGATCTTCGCCGCCACCAGCTTGCCGACGAAATGCCCTTGCTGCTTGGCGACGGGCGCCAGGCCGGGCAGGGGGCCGTCGCCCGCATCGAAACTGGCGACGTCGCCGATCGCAAAGATGTTGGGATGGCCCGGCACCGAACAGTCGGGCCGCACCTTCACCGCGCCGTTCTTGGCGGCATCGGCCGACAACCACGCCGCTGCCGGTCGGGCTTCGGTACCCGCCGCCCATAGCACCGCCGCCGCATCGATCCGCTGGCTGCCGACGGTCAGCCCGCGTTCGTCGATCGCCTGTACCTTCTCGCCGGTGCGTACCTCGACACCGAGCGACTCAAGCATCTCGCGCGCCGCCAGCGACAGCTTCGGGTCGAACGCATTCAGGATGGTGTCGCCCATCTCGCACAAGACCACCCGCGTCGCACGCGGATCGACTCGGCTGAAATCGCGCGCCAGCGTCGTGCGGGCGAGTTCGGCGATCGTGCCGGCCAGTTCGACGCCGGTCGGCCCGCCGCCGACCACGGCAAAGGTCAGCAAACGCCGCAACTCGGCCGGATCGTCGCATTGCTCGGCCCGCTCGAACGCGCCGAGCAGCGCCGCCCGGATCGCCAGTGCATCGTCGATCGATTTCAGAACGAAGGCATGATCGCGCCAGTCGTCATTGCCGAAAAAGCTGTATCCCGCGCCGGTCGCGACGATCAGATAGTCGAAGCGCAACCGCCGCCCGTCGGCGAGGCAAAGTTCGTTCGCGGCGGCATCGATCCCGCTCGCCTCGGCCATCAATATGCGCGTGTTTTTATTGCGACGCAGCAGGGCGCGATTGGCGGTGGCGATGTCCGCCGGGGACAGCGCGGCCCCTGCCACCTGGTACAGCAGCGGCTGGAACAGGTGATGGTTCGTCCGGTCGATCAGGGTCACATCGGCATCGGCCCGGCGCAGCGCTTGTGCTGCGGCGATCCCGCCGAAGCCGGCACCGAGGATGATGACATGCGGTCGCATACGGCCTCGATCCGTCCTTTCTGCGGGTCCGGGCGCACTGCGCGACCGCGTCACCAACCCGCCAGCGCGGCGTTCGTTGCGCGGCGTTGCCGTCACGCCGCACCATGTTTGCCATATTGCCACCATGTTCCGGGCAGCATCGCCACGGTTCGTTCATCCGGGCGCAAGATACCGTTGCCGTTATAACACACCGGCCGCTTTCGTGACGTTCCTGTTGCGACGCAATGCAACTGGGGGCGGGGTTCGGGGTTCAGAGGGGCCACGGATAAACCGGCGCAGCTTCGACGCCGGGACCGTAAACGCTGATGAGGTTTTGTATGCGTAAGCTTTTCACCGTCGCTGCCGCTGCCGCCGCTTTTGTCGCCGCTCCTGCCTTTGCGCAGGACATGTCGACCACGACGCAGGACACCACGACCACCACCGAACCGGCCCCCGCTGTGACCGCGCCCGACGGCACCAGTGGCATCGGCTTCGAACCGTACATCGCCGTCATGGGCGGTTGGGAACAGTTCGATTCCGAAGCTACCAAGGCCGGCATCCCGCTGGTTCCGCGTAACGACAAGCTGAATGGCGCGCTGCTCGAGGGCATCGTCGGCTTCAACGTGCCGCTGGGCCCGGTATTCGTCGGTGCCGAAGGCAGCGTGTCGAAGGGCGTGTCGGGCGACATCGATTGGGATTACGGCGCCGCCGGCCGTTTCGGCTTCCGCGCGGGTGACTCGGGCCTGATCTACGGCAAGGTCGGCTATCGCTGGGTCAATTTCGACCGGTTCGGCACCGCCAGCCGCGACTATCACGAAATGACCTATGGCGCCGGTTTCGAAGTCGGCCCGAAGGACATCGGTCTGGGCGGCATCACCGGCAACTCGGGCGTCCGCCTGCGCGGCGAAGTGTCGACCTTCGGTTCGGCGCACAGCTTCCGTCCGATGCTGGGTCTGACGACCCACTTCTAAGCATGAATTTGGTTCGGGCGGGTCCGGCGTATCGGGACCCGCCCCGGTAATCGCGTAGCGAAGGAGGCCCCGGGCGATGGCTCGGGGCCTTTTTCTGTGGGTCCGGCTGTCGCGCATGAAAAAGCCGCCGGGCGCGAACCCGGCGGCTGGTTCCCGTAGGACGACGGGAAGGCTTATTCCTCGACGGTCACGCGACCGCGGCGGACGATCATTCCGCGCTCGGCCATTTCCTTGCGAAAATCATGCTCGGCGTCGGCGACCTCGCGGCGATATTCGTGCCACGCATCCTCGCGCGACGCGGCATCCTTCGCGCGGCGGAGATCCTTGCGCAGTTCGCGCTTCGCTTCGGAGATGTCGGTTTTATAATCCAGATAATAAGGATTATAGTCCGAATAGACCGGGACCGACCGGTCCTTCGCCAGGGACGGCGTCGCGATACAGGCAGTTGCGGCTGCGGCGATCAGCAATGGAAGGCGGTTCATGGGGGTTCTCCCTGTTCCTGAACTTGGCCGCGATACAACCCGCGTGGTTCGACGACGGTTCCTTCATCTACCGTTCATCTACCGGCGGGCGCCCGGTAACTTGCCGTCCCCGGCGGTCTTGCCGGATCGGTGACGGGTACCGATCTTGGGTTGATGGATGGGAGCAGGCAATGGCCGGACGCGTGAAGCGCAAGGCGGGACTGGCGGCGGCGGAAGCGCTCGCGTTGCGCGCCGCCGATCCGATGACCTGCGCCTTGTGCCACCGCCCGATCGGAACCCAGGTCGAATGGCATCACCGCGTGCCCAAGAGCGAGGGTGGGCGCGAAACCGTGCCGGTTCACCCGATCTGCCACCGCACCATCCACGCCAGTGCGACCAACGCCGAACTGGCCGGACCGCTCGCCGATCTGGACACGCTGCGTGAGGTGCCCGCGGTCGCCAAATTCGTGAAGTGGGTTGCGGACAAGCCGGCGGATTTCCGGGTGCCTGTGCGGCGGGCGCGGTAGGGTTCGGGGCGCGCCGACATTTCGCGCTGTCCTACACCATCGGCCATCGTCATCATGCTGCCGGGCGGTTGTGTGCGCGGCTCTTTGACATGGCAGATCGGATCGTCACGCCAACTGCGTGCAAGTGTGAACTTAGTGAACTTTGGGCGGTGGGCACGGGCAGAGCCCGTGCCGTCGGTCGGCGCTTTGGGCGCCGCCGGCCGATCGCGCCTTGAGGCTCGCGGCAGCCTACGCTGCCGCTTGTCCGGCGCTCATTCCGCCGCGACCCCCCCGAACATATCGCCCATCCCGCTGGCTTCCTCGTTGGCCGGCGCCACGACCTTCGCCTTCTGGCGCTTGTCGAAGCCTTCCCAGACCTCGTTCCAGTTGCCGCGCGTCGCCGCCTTCGAATATTCGGTCGCGCGCTGTTCGAAGAAGTTCGCATGCTCGACACCGTTCAGTAGCGGTGCCAGCCACGGCAGCGGATGTTCGTCGATCAGGTAGATCGGCTTCATCCCCAACTGCCCCAGCCGCCAATCGGCGATGTAGCGGATATACTTTTTGATCTCCTTCGCGGTCATGCCGTGCACCGGCCCCATTTCGAACGCGAGATCGATGAAATTATCCTCCAGCCGTACCGTCGTCTGGCACATGTCGGCAATGTCGTCGCGGACGCTGCGGGTCAGGCAGTCGCGTTCCTTGCAGAAGGCGTGGAACAGCTTGATGATGCCTTCGCAGTGCAGGCTTTCGTCGCGGACCGACCACGATACGATCTGCCCCATGCCCTTCATCTTGTTGAAGCGCGGGAAGTTCATCAGCATCGCGAACGACGCGAACAGCTGCAGGCCCTCGGTGAAGCCGCCGAACATCGCCAGCGTCTTGGCAATGTCCTCGTCGGTATCGACGCCGAAATTCTGCAGATAATCGTGCTTGTCCTTCATCTCGCTATATTCGAGGAAGGCGCCATATTCGCTCTCGGGCATGCCGATCGTGTCGAGCAGATGGCTGTACGCCGCGATATGTACCGTCTCCATGTTGGAGAAGGCGGCAAGCATCATCTTGATCTCGGTCGGCTTGAAGATGCGACCATATTTTTCGTGGTAGCAGTCCTGCACCTCGACGTCCGCCTGGGTAAAGAAGCGGAAGATCTGCGTCAGCAGGTTGCGCTCGTGCGGCGTCAGCTTCTGCGCCCAGTCGCGGCAATCCTCGCCCAGCGGCACCTCTTCGGGCATCCAGTGGATCTGCTGCTGGCGCTTCCAGAAATCGAACGCCCAGGGGTATTCGAACGGCTTGTACTGCTTGCGGGCTTCGGTGAGCGACATGGGGGTTACTCCGGGGAAACTTAGAATTGAATGGGATGAATGCCTTCAGCGGGTAGCATTCCGACAGATAAAGCGGCTGCGAACAGCCAGAAAATCGGCGCAGCAATCATCTGCGCCAGACCAAACCGTTTGATCTGGACCATCGACCAATCGCCGCCCGATATGGGTTGTCCGACGACGGTGCGATCAGCCCACGGGTTGGTTCGCATCCGCATGAACCGCAACCCGTTCAGAAATGAACCGATGCAGACGAAAGTGACCACGGTCAGAAATAGCGTACCGCTCATGTGCCGCTACTCCACGACCATTGCGCGATTCCAAAGATCGCCAAAATGATTCCGAGCGCCAGCGCCATCATTCCCACCATGCCATGTGCATAGCGGCTCTGCTGCGTGACCCGCGACCGCAGGCGCAGCAACAGCCAAAGGCCGACCGCGCCCGCGACCAGCGCGATGGCCAGCATGATGAGTACGTTCTGCGTCATGCGACCAACTGCGTGGACGTGCGTTTGACCGCCGCCCCCAACGGAGGATTATCATGGCCGATCTCAGCAACATCAAGGAACATGCCGAAGTCATCGGCGCCGACGGCGTCCATGTCGGCACCGTCGACCGCGTCGAAGGCGACCGCATCAAGCTGACCAAGAAGGACAGCGGCGCGGAAGTCGAAGGGGCCGAAGGCGGTTCGCATGCAGGGCATCACCATTATATCGATGGCGGCCTCGTGGCCGAGGTCGAGGGCGACACCGTCCGCCTGAGCGCCAATGCCGATGTCGCGGTGACGTTCGAAACCGAAGAGGATGGCAGCGCCATCTGATCGATCGCCCGATGTGCGACGGGGAAGGGGGCTTTTGGCCCCCTTTTTCGTGGCCTGTTCTGCCACACCGTCAGACGGGTCCGCTACGCGACCCCGCTGCCAGCCGTGGCGAGTCATCGATTTGCTCACGCAAATCGATGCCGCCCGCTCACTGACAGGCCAAGCACTCGTCATAATCGGTGGTCTCGCCCAGATCGAACTTGGCCAACTCGGACGTGTTGTCCGCCTCGACACCGCCGGCGAACCCGGCACGCTGCACCGACTTCGACCGCAGATAATAGAGCGATTTGATACCCAGCTCCCATGCACGATAGTGGAGCATCAGCAGGTCCCACTTCTCGACATCGGCCGGGATGAACAGGTTGAGCGACTGCGCCTGATCAATGAACGGCGCGCGGTCCCCGGCCAGTTCGAGCAGCCAACGCTGGTCGATCTCGAAGCTGGTCTTGTACGTGTCCTTCTCTTCCTGGCTGAGGAAGTCGAGATGCTGGACCGATCCGCCACGCTCGAGGATCGAGTTCCACACCGCATCGCTGTTCTTCGACTTCGCGATCAGCAACTTTTCAAGATACGGGTTCTTGACCGACCACGATCCCGACAGCGTCTTGTGGGTATAGATGTTCGCCGGGATCGGCTCGATGCACGCGCTCGTCCCACCGCAGATGATGCTGATCGACGCGGTCGGCGCGATCGCCATCTTGCAGCTGAACCGTTCCATCACGCCCATATCGGCGGCGTCGGGGCAGGGGCCGCGCTCGTTGGCGAGGTGCATCGACGCCTCGTTCACCTGCGCGTTGACGTGGCGGAAAATCTTCAGATTCCACGCCTTCGCCATCGCACCCTCGAACGGGAGCCCACGCGCCTGCAGGAACGAGTGGAAGCCCATGACGCCCAGGCCGACCGAGCGCTCGCGGCTCGCCGAATAGCGGGCGCGGGCCATCTCGTCGGGCGCACGCTCGATATAGTCGGTGAGCACATTGTCGAGGAAGCGCATCACGTCCTCGATGAACCGCTTGTCGCCGTTCCATTCGTCCCAGGTTTCGAGGTTCAGCGACGACAGGCAGCACACCGCGGTACGATCGTTGCCAAGATGATCCTTGCCGGTCGGCAGCGTGATCTCGCTGCACAGGTTCGAGGTCGAGACCTTTAGGCCCAGATCGCGATGATGCTTGGGCATCGTGTTGTTCACATGGTCGCTGAACACGATGTACGGCTCGCCGGTGGCGAGGCGGGTCTCGACCAGCTTCTGGAACAGCGAACGCGCATCGACCTTGCCGCGGACCGACCCGTCCTTCGGGCTCTTCAGCTCCCATTCGGCCCCGTCGCGCACCGCTTCCATGAACGCGTCGGGGATCAGCACGCCGTGGTGCAGGTTCAACGCCTTGCGGTTAAAGTCGCCCGAGGGCTTGCGGATTTCGAGGAACTCCTCGATCTCCGGATGGCTGATGTCGAGATAGCAGGCGGCCGACCCCCGACGCAGCGACCCCTGCGAAATGGCGAGGGTCAGCGAATCCATGACGCGGACGAACGGGATGATGCCGCTGGTCTTGCCGTTCAGGCCGACCGGCTCGCCGATGCCGCGCACGCTGCCCCAATAGGTGCCGATGCCGCCGCCGCGCGACGCCAGCCACACATTCTCGTTCCACGTCTCGACAATGCCTTCGAGGCTGTCGGGGACCGAGTTGAGATAGCAGCTGATCGGCAGGCCGCGCCCGGTGCCGCCGTTCGACAGGACCGGGGTAGCCGGCATGAACCACAGCTTCGAGATATAGTCGTACAGCCGCTGGGCATGCGCCGCATCATCGGCATAGGCCGACGCCACGCGCACGAACAGATCCTGGTACGATTCGCCCGGCAGCAGATAGCGGTCCTTGAGCGTATCCTTGCCGAAATCGGTCAGCAGCGCATCGCGTGAATGATCGACCTCGACCGCGTGCAGCAGCGCGTCGACGGTGCGGCTGGTGCGCTCCTGAGCCGGGGCGGCGGGGGCCGGATCGGCGAATTGCAGTTCGTTCATCTGGGCATCCTGACTATCCTGGAAGGTCATCGTCCCGTTCCTCTTGTGTTCTAGCATGGGGCGCCAGCCCCTGTCGATTTCCTTGGAACGCCCGCGCGCGCCATCGCTGTTGACAAGCATTGGCGACAGTGGAGGTTCCGGCGGGCGACACACTATCTGTAGCGCCTCTCCCGCGTTCGCCACCACTAATTGTAGGAAAGCCGGCGATGCGCAAGCCGGCAAATTTACCACGCGGCAGGGCCGAAACGCTGATCCTGGTCGCGACGCGCGGCGATCCGCCGGGTTCGCGAAATGCAAGCGAACTTTTCGGGAACGCAGAAAAATATGATCGCCCGGAATCGATTTGTGGGCGGAACTTTATGGCGTCGCGGCCACCGCGCATCGCCGAGTAATACGGGTCTGCCACAAGAGCAGCAGCGGCACGACGATCAGCTCGATACACAGGCCCAGCACATGCCCCGCCGACGGCGCGCCCATGCTGCCGAGCGACACCAGCCGCGCCAACCCGCCGCCGACGACCATCACACCGAGTAGCCGGAACCGCGCCGTCTTCGATTCGATCGCCGGGATACAGGTCAGGAAGGCGATACCCATCACCAGGAAGATACCCGAGAGATAGCGGAAATGACTGTCGAGATCGGTTGTTGGTCCGGGTTGCAGCCACGCCGCGCCGTGCACGATGCCGAACGTCGATGCCGCCAACGGGACGAGGCAGGTGATCGCGACCGCCGCCTGCAACAGGGTCCGCTCGAAGTGCGGGGTCACTTGCGCTCGCGTTCCAGCAGTTCGGCGCGGACACGAATCGCGTGGACCGACATGCGCACCTCGAACAGGAACCAGACCAGCCCACCGATCAGCAACACCATCGACAGGACGAACGCGATCGCCACCGCCTTGCCGAGGCCAAGGTCAAGCAGTTCAGCGATGAACAGCATCGCGACCACCGTACAGTTGGCGACCGCCGACAGCACGACAAGGAACACCGCGTTGTTGATGACGCGGATGCGCCGGTCGAGCAGCCGCAGTTCGAACACGTGCCGCTCATGCTCGGGCCCGGTCGAGGATGGGTGCAGCTTCTCTAGGTCGCGGGCACGGTCGACGATCCGCGCCAGCCGCCCGACCATGACGTTCAGGATCGCCCCGATCCCCGCCAGCAGGAAGACCGGCGCGATCGCGGTCTGGATCGTCTTGGCGACGGTCGACAGGACAGGTTCGAATTCCACCGCGTCGATATGCCGTGGCCGGCGAGGGCGGGCAAGGTCGCGCAAGGTTCGCAACGCGGATCGCTACCCAATCGTAACCGGTTATGGGCATGATGATACCCATGTTGCTGCGTGCTTCCCCTTCAATCGCCCGGACGAGCGACGACCTGCCCGACGCGATCGATACCGTCGCGGCCTCGGCAGTGCCGACCCACCGGTTCCTGCGTCGCCAATGGTATGCGGCGGCAATCGCCGCCTATGGCGGCACGGCGCGAACGCTGCTGGTCGAACGCGGCGGGCGGCCGATGCTGGCGCTGCCGTTGATTGGGCTGGGGCCGGAACCGTTGCGCATGGCGCAGCTGCCCGGCGGCTACTGGCCGTTCCGCAGCGGACCGGTCGCGCAGGATGCCGGTCCCGGAGACTTTGCGGCGCTGTTGAGCGAAGCACGACGGCAGATGCGCGGCTTCCGGCTGGGGCCGGTCTATGACGGCGATCCGATGCTGGCCGGACTGTTGGACGCGGCACAAGCGAGCGGGTGGCGGGCGCTGCCGCGCTTCATCGCCGACAGCTATCTGCTCGACATCACCGCGCAGCAGGCAGAGGGCGAGTGGCCGCGGCGGTCGACGCTGCGCAAGAACCGCTTCAACGAGAAGCACCTTAGGACACTAGGCGCTCCCGACTGGTCGTTCGCCAGCGGTGACGATTGGCAGCCGCAATTGTTCGACGATCTGGCCGCGATCGAATCGGCAAGCTGGCTCGCCACGCGTACCGACGGCCGCGATGCGAAATTCACGCTCACCGGACATGGGCGTTTCTGGCGGGCGGCGGCGGCTGATCCGGTACTCGCCGACATGATGCGGGTCGCACTGCTGCGGATGGACGGCAAACCCGCCGCCTTCTCGTTCGACCTTCACGCCGGCACGCATCGATATGCGATCGCCAACAGCTATGACCTGAACTATGCCCGGCACTCGCCGGGGCGACTGCTCTATTACCGCAACCTCGTCCGCGCGGTCAGCGATGGTGTCACCCAGGTCGATTGGGGGGCGGGGGATAGCGGGTATAAGGGGCAGATCGGCGCCGAACGAGGGCCATCGATCCGTGACTGGTTGTTCTTGCGGCCCGGCCTGCCAGCACTAGCCGGACGGTTGCTGGCACGGCGCTGGGCCGCGTCGGGATCGGCGTCGGTGACCACTGATTTGGATCAATAAGTTCGCGCGCGACATTGCCGCGGCGTCGCGGATCGGTCAGAATTGGCAGCCTCCGCAACCCGACGGATGATCGCGCATGACCGGCCCATCGCCCAGCAGTTCGCCCGACCCATCGGCGCGGTCCGATGCGCCGGCGAAGGCCGCCATCCGCTGGCCGCGGCCGGGCATACGGCGCGTTGCCGAACGACGCCATGTCGACCTGCTCAGCTATGCTGCGATCCTGTTCGTCGTCACGATCCTCGCTCTGTCGATCATGCCGGTGTTGCAGGGGGCGTTGCTGATCTGGCCGGCGACGCCGATCGCGGTTGCGACCTTGTCGCGCAACGCGACGTGGCGCTGGCCGATCCTGACCAGCGTCACCTTCGGTACCCTGATCACGGCAGGTCTGGTGGTCGGCCTTCCGCTGGTCGCGGTCACTATCTATGCGGTCATCGACATTGCCGTCATCCTGTCGGTGGCGGGCATCTTGCGGCGGATCAGCCCCGACTCGCGATTGCTGCGTGGGTACGGACTGACGATCGGAACAGCGCTGTTCGGTGCGACGCTCAGCACGCTGCTGGCCATGGCGTTCAGCTGGTTCTGGCATGGCGGCATCATCGCCTACCATGCCGTCCAATGGTTCGCATCGGGCGCAATGGGCCTGATCGTGCTGTTGCCCGCACTCAAGGTAACGCGACGCGCATTGGCGGAAGAACTGGAGACGCTTTCCGCCAAGCTGATCGTGCCGGTCGCGGTATCGACGGCGACGGCCGCGCTGGTGTTCTTTGCCGGACGCAATCCCTCGCTGTTCCTGCTGCTGCCGTGTGGTGTGTTCGCGGCGCTCTTTTCCCGGTTCGTCGGCGTGTCGCTGTCGACGCTCATCATTGCGGCCATTGCCACGGTTGCCACGCTGAACGGCGTCGGGCCGATCGTCGGTGCCTTCGACACGATCGCTGACCAGACCCTATTCTTGCAACTCTTCATTGCCGTCATCGCGCTGACCAGCTTTCCGGTCGCGTCGCTGCTCTACGAACAATCGCTCGCGCTCAACGAGATCCGCGACAACGAACGACAGCTGCGGATGATGACCGACTATTCGACCGACCTTATCGTGCGGATCGGTCGCGACGGCGTCCGTCGCTACGCGTCGCCGGCATCGATGCGCCTGCTGGGATACACGCCTGAGGAGATGATCGGGCGCACCCCCTATGCATCGATCCATCCTGATGACCGCAACCGCGTACGCCGACAGACCTATGCCCTGGTCCCTGGCGGAGAAAGCACCGTCTTCCGCTATCGGATGCAGCATCGCGACGGCCATTATGTCTGGTTGGAAGGGGCATTCCGCCTGATCGGCGACAACCGCTATAATTGCGAGATGATCGGGTCGATCCGTGACATCGGTCTGCGCCGTGCGGCCGAGAGCAAGGCGATCGAGTCGATCACCCAGCTGGAGGAGCAGCAGCGGTTGCTGGCCATGGCCGAGAGCGCGGCACGGCTGGGCCATTGGCGGCTAAACCTGATGGACCGGCGCAACCTGTGGTCGCCCGAAATTTTCCGTATCCACGGCCTGCCTCCGGGCGAGGAACCGTCGCTCGACGCCGCGATCGACTTCTACCATCCCGACGACCGGGCAATGGTCCGTGCCCAGATCGAGCGGGCGATTGCGACCGGCGGGTCGTTCGCCTTCGACGCGCGGCTGGTCCGGCGCGATGGCACGATCCGCTGGGTCGCGTCGCGCGGTCAGGCGGAGCGGGGGCAGGGGGCGGAGGTGGTCGGCCTGTTCGGCGTGCTGCAGGATACCACCGATCAGGTCGCGGCGATGAGCGACCTGCGCGCAGCACGAGAGGACGCCGAACGCGCGCTGGCGGCAAAGGCCACGTTCACCGCGACGATCAGCCACGAAATCCGCACGCCGCTGACCTCGATCCTCGCTGCAGCACAATTGCTGCGCGATACCCCCGACCGGACCGAGCGGATGCGGCATCTCGACTCGCTTGAACAGGCGGGGCGGACGCTGTCGGACATCGTCGACGACGTGCTGACCTTTTCGAAGCTGGAAGGGGGGCATAGCGAACCCGAGGCGATCGTGTTCGAACCCTGCAAGCTGCTGGCGATGGTCACCGGCATGTTCGCAGCCGAGGCGGAGCGCCATATGGTCTCGCTCGATTTCGACGTGCCCGAGGGGCGGGTGATCGGCGATCCGGCCCGTTTGCAGCGCGTGTTGACCAATCTCGTCGGCAATGCCGTCAAATTCACCCGTGCCGGATCGGTCAACATCACTGCGACACGCGATACCGGCGATTGCTGGCGGTTCGAGGTCGCCGATACCGGGGTCGGCATCCGCGACGACCGGCTGGACGCGATCTTCGAACCGTTCGTGCAAGCCGATGCTTCGACCACGCGCAGCTATGGCGGCACCGGGCTGGGGCTCAGCATTAGCCGGATGCTGGTCGAGTCGATGGGAGGCAACATCGGCGTCGTCAGCCGCCCCGGCGCCGGCTCGCGTTTCTGGTTCTATCTGCCGCTCCCGGTTGCCGGACGCATGGCGCTGACGGTGGATACGCCTATGGCTGGACCACACGCAATCCGGGCCGGCGAGCGCGGGAACGTCTCCAGCGTCCTCGTCGCCGAGGATAACGACACCAACCGCTATCTGATCGCCGAGATCGTCCGGCGACTGGGCCATGAGGTCGTCGCGGTCGAAAACGGGGCGCGGGCGGTCGAATATGTCACGGCGGCAACGGGCAACCCGGTCGATCTGGTGTTGATGGACGTGCAGATGCCGGTAATGGACGGCATCGCCGCGACCCGCGCGATCCGGGCATGGAGCGGGGCGGGGGCGAGCGTGCCGATCTATGCGCTGACCGCCGATCTCTCCGCCGAACGCCGCGCCGAGGTCCTTGGGGCGGGGATGAACGGCATCCTGACCAAACCGGTCGACGTACCCCATCTACGCGCCGTACTCGATCAAACGGCAATGCCCCTCGACCGCCCGGCGGTACCCAGGCCGGGGGCGGGGGCCATCGACGCGAACCGGGTGCAGTCGCTGACCGACGCGCTCGGGCCCGCACAGCGCGACACGCTGCTGTCGCTGCTGATCCAGGACGCGGCACGGATACCGGCCCGTCTGCGCACGTTAGTGGCGCACGACCGGCTCAATCTGGCGCGGCGGGAAGCCCATGCGCTGCGCGGGGCTGCGGCCAGCATGGGGGCGATCGACCTGATTGCGGCATTGCAGGTGATCGAGGATGCGCCGGACGAGGCGCCGATCGATCCCGCCGCGCTGGACGAGATCGAACGTTGCGCAACGGCGGTGATCGACGCGGCGCAACGAGCGATGGCCGAACCGGTCTGATCGGCAGCGGTGCCGAACGACGGGCGCTAGGCGTCGAACGCCTGTAGCGCCAGCACCGCTTGCGTCCGGTTGTTGACGCCCAGTTTGCGGAAGATCGCCGACAGATGCGATTTGACGGTCGGCTCGGCCAGTTGCAGGTCGTACGCTATCTGCTTGTTCTGATGCCCGTTGGCGATGGCGCGCAGCACGCGCAGCTGCGCGATCGACAACGTGCCCATCCGTTCGGCCAGATCGACGCGCGGATCAGCCTGCGGCACGTCCTCCAACCCGGCCGGGACCCACGAGTTGCCGGCAAGCAGATTGCGGATCGCCTCCATCATCTCGTCGATCGACGAGGATTTCGGGATGAAACCCTGCGCACCGAGCGCGCGGGCCTGGGCGACTACCGCCGGTTCCTCACGTCCCGACACGATCGCGATCGTTGCCGACGGCCGTACCGCGCGCAACAGCGCCAAGCCGGCAAAACCCTGTACGTCGGGCAGCATCAGGTCGAGCAGGACCAGGTCATATGCCTGTTGCCGAACGAGACTTTCCGCTTCGGCCAGGGTCGTCACGCAATCCTTGGTCACCGACGGATCGACGGCGCGCGCCGCCATGCCGAGCGCGGTGGCGCACATCGGATGGTCGTCAGCGACAAGAATATGCGTCATCCATCCACCCTTGTTCCCACAGCCGTTCGGCGGTGGAGCGCTTTTGGTATATCATGCGCTATGGCCCGTTACCAAGTGATTGAACATGCTCGACTTGGGATTGCACAATTACAGGACAGCCACCTGACTCTCAAAATCCTCTGCGACGACCTGTTCGATCGAACGGATGATCCCGCGGGTCAGCGCCGCCGGTACGGTAACCGTAAAGCCGCGCGCGATCAGGCCGTCGACCGCCCAGCGGACGCAATAATCGGCGGCGACGCCCACCACGATCGCGCGCGAAACGCCGCTGTGGCGCAGATCGGCGAAGAAGGCCTCGCGGTCGATCGGCGCGGCGATCCCGCGCGGATCGTGGAGAACCAGCCCGTCCTCCGCCCACATGTCGAACACCCCTTTTTCGACCGTCCGGCACGGGATGGCGGGGGGCATCGACAGCGGATCGATCAGGTTGCGCCAACCCGCACTTCCTTTGACGCAGTGGATCGGGAACAGTTCGGCCTCGGCACTCATCGGATAGGTGTCGGCGAAATGGGTGTCGAACGTAAAGACGATCGCGGCAGTGTCGTCGGCGGTGCGCGCGTTCAGCCAATCGGTCAGCGGTTCGACGATCGCCTCCGCCCCCGCAACCGGTAGCGCACCGTCGGCCAGGATGAAGTCCGCCTGCGTATCCACCACGACGATCACGTCGGCCATCTCCAACCTCCCGTATCTGGCCAATTGCATATCCCAAAAACATAAAGCTAAGGCGGAGGGAAGATGCCTCAGTCCCCGTCGATACAGGATCCGCCGGTCACGTTACGCTGCGGGCGACCGGAGCCAGGGGCGGATTTCGACCCGCAGATATCCAGGTTCCGAAAGGCCGATCGATGGTGGTGACCGATATCGCGACCCGCGTGTGGAACCATGGCTGGCGGCTGGACCCGGTGGTGCGCAGCCTGCTCGACACCGATTTCTACAAGCTGCTGATGGTGCAGATGATCCGCGAGGTGCATCCGGACGTCCGCGCGACCTTTGCGGTCATCAATCGCAGCAAGTCGGTGCGGCTGGCCGAGGTGATCGACGAGGGCGAACTGCGCGCTCAGCTCGACCATGCACGGACGGTAGGGTTCAGCAAGCAGGAACTGATCTGGCTGGCCGGCAACAGTTTCTACGGCGTGCGGCGCATGTTCTCGCCCGGCTTCATCGACTGGCTCGGCCGGTTTCGCCTGCCCGACTACGACCTGTCGGTGCGCGACGGGCAGTATGAGCTGCACTTCGAAGGGCCATGGGCGGAAACCTCGTTATGGGAAATTCCGGCGCTGACCATCGTCAACGAATTGCGCGCACGGGCGGCGCTGCGCGATCACGGCCGGTTCGCACTCGACGTCACCTATGCGAGGGCAAAGGCACGGCTGTGGGACAAGGTCGAGCGGCTGCGGGCGCTGCCCGACCTGGTCCTGTCCGATTTCGGCACGCGGCGTCGGCATGGTTTCCTGTGGCAGCGCTGGTGTGTCGAGGCGTTGCAGGAGGGGCTGGGCGATCGGTTCGTCGGCACGTCCAACGTGCTGCTGGCGATGCAGGCGGGGGTCGAGGCGATCGGCACCAACGCCCACGAACTGCCGATGGTCGAGGCGGCGCTGGCCGGGGACGACGCAGGCATCGCCTCCGCGCCGTACCGGGTGCTGGCGGAGTGGCGGCGGCATTATGGCGGCAACCTGCTGATCGCGCTGCCCGATGCCTATGGCACCACCGCCTTCCTGCGCGACGCGCCCGACTGGCTGGCCGACTGGACCGGCTTCCGCCCCGACAGCATGCCGCCGATCGAGGGCGGCGAGCAGATCCTGCGCTGGTGGCGGGAACGCGGCGTCGATCCGCGGTCGAAGCTGTTGATCTTCTCCGACGGTATGGACGTCGACAGCATCATGGCGACCTACCGCCACTTTCACGGCCGGGTGCGGATGAGCTTCGGCTGGGGGACCAACCTGACCAACGACTTCCGCGGTTGCGATCCGCTGGGCGGCGAGGGGCTGGAGCCGATCTCGCTGGTGTGCAAGGTCGTCAGCGCCAATGGCCGCCCGGCGGTCAAGCTGTCGGACAATCCGGCCAAGGCGACCGGCGACCCGGCCGACATCGCCCGCTATCTCCGCATCTTCGGCGAGAGCGGCCGGGTGGCGAGCCCCGTCGCGGTCTAGAGGCGGACGTAGCGGAAGTACCAGACTTCATGGCCCTGCCGCCGTGCCTTGCGTTCGTAGCGGGTTTCGGGCCAGTCGGCGGGGCGGGTGAGGAAGTCGGCGGCGGTCTGCGCCTGCCATGCGAAGTCGCGGCGCTGGTCCATGACCATCATTGCCCAGCGGCAATAGGTCGGGTCGTCGGTGCCGAGCCGGAACTCGCCGCCCGGACGCAGCTTGGCGGCGATCAGGTCCATCGGGCCGTGGTTCATCATCCGCCGCTTGGCATGGCGCGCCTTTGGCCACGGATCGGGGTGGAGCAGATAGACGCGCTCCAGCGAAGCATCGGGGAACCGTTCGATCACCTCGAGCGCGTCGCCCATGTGCAGGCGGACATTGGCCAGTTCGCCGTCGCGGATATGGTTGAGCGCACCGACCACGCCGTTGAGGAACGGTTCGCAGCCGATGAAGCCATGGTCGGGCCGCGCGGTCGCCTGTCCCGCCAGATGCTCGCCGGCGCCGAAGCCGATCTCGACCTCCACGGGCCGGTCGTCTCCGAACAGGACGCGCGAATCGAGCGGCCCAGTTTCGGGAACCGAGACGCGGGGCAGCAGTTCCTCGACAAGCGCGGCCTGTCCCTGGCGCAGCTTGTGGCCCTGTCGACGGCCATAGAGGCGGCGAATGGTAGTGGGATCGTTCATCGCCGCGCTCCTACCCGGCGCGGCGGTGATCCGACAAGGGAGCTTCCGTGTCCGCCGGTGGTTCGGATGCCATGGGCAAGAAACGCGATGCGAAGGAACAGGCGAAGCGGCTGGTCGATGCCGATATCGATGCGGGGCGGGGGCTGGCCCGCGAGCTGCACGATCATCCGGTGGTCAAGGTGGCCGGCTGGCTGAGCGAGGTGGCCGACCAGCCGCCGACGGTCGCGATCAACCTGACCACGATCGCGATCGGGCTGTGGCGGGGCGATGCGCGGCTGACGCGGACCGGCGTCAGGATGCTGGCCGCCCATGGTCTGGCGACGCTGGCCAAATCGGTCATCAAGGCCAATGTCGACCGGGCGCGACCGCATTTGTTCAGCGACCGCGAGGATCACCGGCCCAAGCCCGGCGATACCGATGAGGGGCCGCAGAACTCGTTCCCTTCCGGGCATACTGCCGGGGCGCTGGCGGTGGCGCGGGCGGTGGCGCGGGAATATCCGGGCGCGGCGGGTCCAGCCTATGCCGGCGCGGCGGCGGTGGCGGCGATCCAAGTGCCGCGAGGGACGCATTTTCCGATCGACGTCGCGGTCGGGGCGGTCATCGGACTGGTTGCCGAGGCGGTGGTCGCAAGGGTGCTGCCGGTGCCGGACGGAAGTTGACGAAGGTTGCGCGAATCTTCGTTTGGTCGATGGTTTAGCGCAGGTATCTCAGATGTTTAGGTGGGTGGGGGGTGCTGGAAGTTGACACTTGCGCGCCGGGAGCTTGTCCCGGAAAGGGCCGGCGAGGTTCAGTTCGGTAAAAAGCCATCTGCCGCAGTAGGTTAGCAACCTTCTCGGCAAGCCGGGCAGGTGTCACCTTCGATCGGAACGCTGCAAGGGGACGCGGCGCGTCCGTCCAGCGACGACAGCGGATGCACTATCACGTACCGCACCGTGTAGGAAAGCGACCGGCCCTCAGCGCTTGTCGCCGAGCGCGTTCGGATTGATCGTGATGCGGTTCGTGTCGTTCCCCCAGTTGGGGACGTGCGCCATCGCGGGGCGTCGCAGCGCGTCCATCACCTGCCGGGGGCGGGGCAGCGCCGTGAAGGGCGGGTAGACCAGCACGTTACCGACATCGATCAGGTTCACCGACCAGCCGGGCAGATTGGTCTTGGCAATGCGGCCGGTGGCCGGGTCGGGCTGGACGAGCGCGGCACGACCCGAATCGCTGAACGCCAGCAGATAGGACTCGGCCGACGCATCCTCGCGATAGACGCCGCCGGCCGGCCCGGTCGCGGAATCGCGGCACCAGATAACCGGTTTTGCGGGGACGGCGGCAACACCCGGTTTCGGCTTGTCCTTGAGCGCGCGGCCCACCGCCAGCAATCCGCCGGTCAAGGCGGCGACCGACAGCATCTTCGGATCGCGCTGCACCTTCGCCGTGGTCGGGAATGCCAGCGGCGTCGGGCAATCGGCGACGGGTTTAGCCGCGACGGGGGCGGCGAAATCGGTCGGCCATGTAAGTGCCGTCAGTACCGCCGGCATCCGTGCCGCGATGCCGGTACCGTCGAGCGTCGTGCTACTATAACGGACCTTCACCAGCCATTCGCCGAGCGGGACCATGGCGAGGACGGTGCCGCGATAGGGTGGACGCGAGACCGACCAGCCCGCGATCAAGCCGCTGGCAACGCCCTGTCCCGGCGGGGTGAACGCGGTCGGGGGAAGGATGGGGGTAATCGTGCCGTAAACGTCGCGACGTGCTTCGAGGATGGTGCGGGCGCGGTCGAACCAGACCGGCGCCGCACCGCTGGCCATGCGAAAGACATAGATGGTGACCGCTTCGGACCCACGCTGGTAATTGGCGAAGACGTCGAGTTCCGAACCGCCAATTTGTTCGATCGCCACGCGGCGCATGCCGTCGAGCGAGGCCGGGATGACGAGGCCGCTATGCCGGAAGCGATAGGGTTGATCGGCAGGGGCGGCGATCGTGCTTTTGGTGACCTGCGCTGCGGCAGGCGACGCGCCGCCCAGCGTTAGCGAAGCCAGTCCGATTGCGAACAGCCGCCTGGCAAAACCCTGCATCCTATCCCCCTGACGGGCGGATATGAAAACGGGAGGTCCGCCCCTTTCGGCGAACCTCCCGCAAATTCAACGGCTTGTCTAGCCAATAGGTCCGTATTGGATCAGGCAGCCAAGGCGGCCTTCAGATCGTCGACGAGGTCGGTCTTTTCCCACGGGAACAGATCGCCCTCCGGCTTGCGGCCGAAATGGCCATAGGCGGCAGTCGGCTGGTAGATCGGCTTGTTCAGGCCCAGATGCGTGCGGATGCCGCGCGGGGTCAGGCCGCCGAGCTTGGCGATGCCGGCGATCGCATTCTCGATCGCGTCGTCGCCGACGGTGCCGGTGCCGTGGGTGTCGACATAGAGCGACAGCGGCTTCGACACGCCGATCGCATAGGCGAGCTGGATCGTGCAGCGCTTGGCGAGGCCGGCTGCGACGATGTTCTTCGCCAGATAGCGGGTGATGTAGGCCGCCGAACGATCGACCTTGGTCGGGTCCTTGCCGCTGAACGCGCCGCCGCCATGGGGAGCCGCGCCGCCATAGGTGTCGACGATGATCTTGCGGCCGGTAAGCCCTGCGTCACCGTCCGGGCCGCCGATTTCGAAGCTGCCGGTCGGGTTGATGTGATATTCGGTTGCGTCCGACAGCAGATCGGCCGGGAGCACGTCGGCGACGACCGACTTCACATAATTGTGGAGCTCGGCCTCCTTGTCGCCATTGTCATAGCCCGGCGCATGCTGGGTCGAGACGACGATCGCGGTCGCGGCGACCGGCTTGCCGTTTTCGAAGCGCAGCGTGACCTGGCTCTTGGCATCGGGTTCGAGGAACGGCGCGGCGCCCGAATGGCGGTCGGCGGCCATCTTCGCGAGGATCTTGTGGCTGTAGTCGAGCGTCGCCGGCATCAGGTCGGGCGTTTCGTCGCAGGCGAAACCGAACATGATGCCCTGATCGCCGGCACCTTCGTCCTTGTTGCCCGACGCATCGACGCCCTGCGCGATATGCGCCGACTGCGCATGCAGGTTGTTTTCGAAGCGGAAGCTTTCCCAGTGGAAGCCCGACTGTTCATAGCCGATCTTCTTCACGGTTTCGCGCACGGTGCGCTCGATCTCGGCCTGTGCGCCGTCGGCCCATGCGCCGTTTTCGAACACGCCCTTGCAGCGGATTTCACCGGCGAGCACGACCAGCTGGGTGGTGGTCAGCGTTTCGCAGGCGATGCGCGCTTCGGGGTCTTTCGACAGGAACAGGTCGACGATCGAGTCGGAAATCTGGTCCGCGACCTTGTCGGGATGGCCTTCGGAAACCGATTCCGAGGTGAAGAGATAATTGGAACGCATGGACTTCCTCTGGTTAGAGGGAAAGCGCGCGGCCGTTGCCATGCCGCATATAAAGCTTTCCTTATATGACTGCCCTAGCGCGCGCGGCGGCGGATGGCAATCGCGACGCCGAACAGCAAAACTATCGCCAGCAGCGCCATCCAGTTGCCGACGCGCGCGAACAGGGTGGGGGGATGCGGCGCGGGGATCGGCACCTCGATCGCGCCAGCCTGTGCCATCGGGATCCATGCGACGAGGCCGCCAGTGGCATCGATCACCGCCGAAATGCCGGTCGGGGTCGAGCGCAGGATCGGCAGCCCTTCCTCGGCGGCGCGCAGGCGGGCCTGCGCCAGATGCTGGGGCGGACCCCAGCGGCCGAACCACGCGTCGTTCGACGGATTGAACAGGAGGGCGGGGCGGTGCGCGCGGTCGATGACCTGTCCCGAGAAGATGATCTCGTAGCAGATCTGCATCCCGACCGGGCCGAAGCCGGGCAGCGCCAGCGTCGCCGGGCCGGGGCCGGGGCGGAAGTCGATATCGCCCATCACGAGCCGCGAGAGGCCGAGCGGCTGGAGGATCGAACGCATCGGCAGATACTCGCCGCCGGGAACCAGATGCGCCTTGTCATAGCGGCCGACGATGCGCGTGTCGGGGGTGATGGCGAAGACCGAATTGCCGGCGTCGGTCACCTGTCCGTCGGCCCCGAAGAACAGCGCGGTGCCGCCGACCAGCGCCGCGTCGCTCGGCCCGAGCGTGCTGGCGATGCGGGCGCGCAGCAGCGCGGGCGATTGCTGGTACCATAAGGGCGGATAACCGTCCTCGAGGTAGAAATTGACGGTGCCTTCGGGCCAAACGATCAGGCGCGGGGCGGGGCCGGGGGTGCCGGACAGTTCGATCTGCTTGTCGAGCAGGCGCTGGTCATAGCCTTCGCTGCGGACGACCTCTTGCGGGAAGTTCGGCTGGATGACGCGGACGCGGGGGGTGGTGGCGGTTGCGGGCGGCGTCGCGGCCGTCTGACCGGGAACCAGCATCAGCAGCGCGAGCGCGACGATGACGCCGGCACGGATTTTCGGCCGGGGGAGGAGCAGCAGCGCGCTGGCGACGACGGTCAGACCGGACAGCGCATAGGTGCCGGTATAGGCGGCAAGGGCGCGCAAGGGAGTCGGCACCCAGATGACGGCGATCGGGTTCCACGCATAGCCGGTGAAGACGATCGCGCGGAGATATTCGGTGCCGATCCACGCGGCACCGGCGATCAGGACGAAGCTCAAATCAGGGCGGTCGCTGTGTCGGCCAAGCTTCCACGCGATGCCGCCCGCGAGCATCGGATAGATGGCGAGGTAGAGCGCCAGGCCGACGACCGCGACATAGCCGAGCGCGGGCGGCATCCGGTCCTGAAAGTCGAACGCGTGCTGGATCCAGTTGTTGCCGATGGTGAAATGGGCGACACCGAACAGCCAGGAACGCCACAAGGCCGACTTCAGCGTCGGTGCGCGGTGGACGACCCACAGCCACAGCGCGAACGCGGCCAGCGTGATCGGCCACCATTGGAGCGGCGCGAAGCCGAGGGCCGAGGTCAGGCCGGCGAGCAGGGCGAGAAGGGCAGGCACCCGGCGCATATCCGGCTTGTGGCGGATGGGTGCAAGGGGGTGCGCTTCGCCTATGCGATGCGTTTGCGGAGGACAATGCTTCACCCCTGACTTAATCCGGGGCCATGCAGTCTTGGAGGTAATCTGCGCGATCGACGGAGGAAGCGGGACCCTCGATCAAGTCGAGACCGCTGCGAACGGCCGCTCCACCGTATCCCCGCGAAGGCGGGGATCCAGAGCGACGTTCGCAAAGCTTTGTTTTGCTTGGCCCCTGGACTCCCGCCTGCGCGGGGGTACGGAAGGGTTTCAGGAAAGGCGAAGGTGTTTCGCCGAGGTCTCTATCAAGTCCGGGGTGACGAAGTTGCGAAGGCGGCTACGCTTTCAAGTCAATTGTGGCATCCCTATCTCCAACCCATGAACCCGTATCTTTGGCTCGCCATCGCGATCATCGCCGAAGTGATCGCGACCTCGACGATGCGCGCCACGCACGGGTTCACCCGGATCGGGCCGTCGCTGGTGACGGTGATCGGCTATGCGGTCGCCTTTTACTGCCTGTCGCGGACGCTGGAGAGCGTGCCGACCGGAGTTGCCTATGCGATCTGGTCGGGGGTCGGGATCGTGCTGGTCGCCGGCATCGCGTGGGTCTGGCAGGGGCAGCGGCTGGATGGGCCGGCGATGGTCGGCATGGCGCTCATCATCGCCGGCGTGATCGTGATGAACCTGTTTTCGAACAGCGTGGCGCACTAAGTCGGCGGGCGAAGGAGTTTCCCAATGAACCAACCGGTGACCGTCGATATTCCCCACCAGCTCGGCCGCGCGGGCGTGCGGCAGCGGATCGACAGCGGGATCGACAAGCTGGCCGGCATGATCCCCGGCGGAACGTTGCACGACAAACGCTGGGACGGCGACACGCTGTATTTCACGGTCAGCGGGATGGGGCAGACGGTGCAGGCACGCTGTGAAATGCACGACGCGCATGTTCATGCAGTGCTCGACCTGCCGCCGATGCTCGCGATGTTCGCGAACAAGATCAAGGAGAAGCTGGGTCGCGACGGGCCGGCGCTGTTGAAGTAGCGCCTCGGCTAAGACGGCTCCGGCCCGCTCCCCCACCCGGCCACCCACATCGTATCATGCATGGGTGGCCGGGTGGGGGAGCGGGCCGGAGCCGCTGAACGTGCCGGTGGCACGTCTTCAAATAGCGCGGCTCAGCGCGCCGCGAGCGGCTGGCTGACCCGCCAGATGGTGTTGCCGACATCGTCTGCGACCAGCATCGCGCCGGTGCGGTCGGCGATCACCGCGACCGGGCGGCCATGCACGTCCTTGCCATCGGCGGTCAGGAAGCCGGTGAGCAGGTCGATCGGCTTGGCATTGGCGACGGGGAAGCCATCGGCGGCGAAGGGGACGTAGACGACCTTGTAGCCCGAGGGCGGCACCCGGTTCCACGATCCGTGCAGCCCGATCACCGCGCCGTTGCCGAAGCGTTCGCCCAGCCGCATGTCGGCGGTGAAGGCGAGGCCGAGCGGGGCGACGTGCGCGCCGAGCGCATAGTCGGGACGGGCGACATATTGGCGCAAATCGGGGCGCTGCGGCTGGACGCGGTCGTCGATATATCCGCCCCAGTAGTGCCACGGCCAACCATAGTTGCCGCCGAATTCGACCTTGGTCAGGTAGTCGGGGGGCATGTCCGACCCCAGCATGTCGCGTTCGTTGACGACGGTCCACAGGTCTTTCGTTCGCGGTTCGAACGCCATGCCGTTGGCGTTGCGCAGGCCGGTTGCGTAGATGCGGAACGTCTTCTTCGCCGGATCGACCTGCCAGATCGCGGCACGGTTCTTTTCGATCTCCAGACCGTTTTCGGCGATGTTCGAGGCAGAGCCGACGCTGACGTACAGCGACTTGCCATCGGGATCGGCGACGACGTTGCGTGCCCAGTGATTGCCGCCGCCGGGCAGGTCGACGATCTTTTCCGGTTGGGCGGTGATGCGGGTCTGGCCGAGGCGGAAGGGATAGCGGACCAGCGCGTCGGTATTGGCGACGTAGAGCTGGTCGCCGACCACGACCATACCCGAGGGGGAGTTGAGCCCGGTCAGGAACACCGAGCGCGCCTCCGCCACGCCGTCGCCATTGGCGTCGCGCAGCAGGGTGATGCGGTTGGCGGACGGGGTGCCGGCGCCGGCCTTGTCCATGAACAGGCGCATGAACCAACCGGTGATGCCGCCCCCCTCGCGCGGGGGGCTGTTGCTTTCGGCCACCAGCACGTCGCCATTGGCGAGGCGGTAGAGCCAGCGCGGATGGTCGAGGCCCTTGGCGAAGGGCTGGACCTGCAGGCCGGCAGGCGTGGTCGGGGTCTGGCCGTTCTGCCAGCCGATCGGGTCGGCGACGCGAACGGTCGGGAACCACTGGTCGCGGACCTGGGTCAATTGCGGCGTGCGCCCGGCCACCGCATTCTCGCTCAGCTGTGCCCGATCGGGTCGGGTGAGGTAGAAGGCGAGCCCGGCGATCAGGACCAGCAGCACGAGGCCGAAGCGGATGACGTGTTTGCGCATACGCCATGAATAGGGCGGTGCGGGCGGCGGGGGAAGGGGGAGCGAAAGGGCCGCCGGTCACAAGGGAGACAGCGCCGGCGGCCCGTCGGATCGGTTCGAAGGGGGACTTACGAACCGATCCGGTAGGCTCTGATAGCGACGGCGAGTTGTTTTGTGAAACCGATTGAATCGCGGTCGGTGATCGGTTTTTGCTATGATGTGAACGGCGGTTCGTTCGGGGCGGTCCCCCGCCTTGCGGGCGGGGAGGATTTATTCCTCGATTTGCGGGTGGGGCGGGTGGAGGCGCAGGCGCAGGACGCGGCGGGTGTCGGCGGCGATGATTTCGATCCGCCAGCCCGAGGGATGGTCGAGGCATGCGCCCTGTTTGGGAACTTCGCCGGCCAGGACGAAGGCGAGGCCGCCCAGCGTCTCGACATCCTCGTCGACCTCGCCGAGGCGCGGATCGATCAGTTCGGCGGCGTCCTCCAGTTCGGCACGGGCATCGGCCTCCCAGGCGCCACCGTCGAGCGGCACGAACAGGTCGGTCGGAGCCTCGTCATGCTCGTCCTCGATCTCGCCGACGATCTCCTCGACCAGATCCTCGATGGTGATGAGGCCGTCGGTGCCCGAATATTCGTCGAGCACGATGGCGAGGTGCGTGCGGCTGGCCTGCATCTGCGCGAGCAGGTCGAGCGTGCCCATCGATTGCGGAACGTAGAGCGGCTGGCGCAACAGGCCGATCGCGGTCGGCGGATGTTCCTCGCCCTTGGCCAGAATCGCGAACACGTCCTTCACATGGACCATGCCGACGATCGTATCGAGTTTTTCGCGATAGACCGGCAGGCGGCTGTGGCCGGCTTCGGCGAACAGCTTCACGACGTCGGCGAAGGGGGTGTTCTCCTCCAGCGCGACGATGTCGGCACGGGGCACGCCCATGTCGCCCGCGTCGCGTTCGCCGAAATGGAGGATGTTGCGCAACATCTTCCGCTCGATCGGCGACAAATCCCCCGCGACCGGCGCGTCGTTCTCGTCCTCATGCGCTGCGATCACTTCCTCGATCCGTTCGCGCAGCGTCTCGCTGGCGTCCTCCCCGAAGATCAGCGAGCGCAGCCCCCGCCATATGCCCCCTTCGGAGCTGCTACTGTCGCCGGGCGTGGTGCTGGTCGAAACGTCGGCCATGATGGTCGTGTCAGTCCTCTGTAACCGGATAGGGATCGTGCAGGCCGAGTTCGGCGAGCGTCGAACGCTCGATCGCCTCCATGGCTTCCGCCTCGGCATCATGTTGGTGGTCATGGCCTAGCAAATGCAGGCAACCATGGACAATCAGGTGCGTGGCATGATCGGCCACCGAAATGCCGCGTTCGGCGGCTTCCGCGGCACAGACGCCGTGCGCGAGGACGATATCGCCGAGCAGCACCTCGCCATCGTCGCTGTTCTGGGTAACGGTGTCGAGCAGGTCGGGCTGGATCATCGGGAAGGACAGGACGTTGGTCGGCTTGTCCTTCTGCCGGTACTGGCGGTTGAGCGCCTGCACCTCGTCATCGGAGGTCAGCCGGACCGCGATCTCGATCAGCGCCGGATCGGTCAGCCAGATGCCCTGCGGCGTACGGCCGATCGCGGCGGTCGCGGCACGGGTGGCGAGCGCTTCCCAATCCTGGTCCTGCGGCCAGTCGGCCTCTGCCTGTACGGCGATCTCGATCATCTGAGGTCGGTCCTTGCGAAGTCGTCGCCCTTGTAGAGCAATGTGGCTTTGTTGGTACGGGCGCAGGCATAGGCGAAGCAATCGCCCATGTTGAGTTTGGCGTCGTGGCGGCCCTTGCCGTAGCGGGTGAAGGCTTCGAGCGCGACCTGTGATTCGTCGCTTCCGATGTCGACCCGGCGTAACGCCGCGGCCGTCGCAGTGTCGCGGACTTCCTGTCGGGCGCGTTCGATCGGGTAGCGATAGGAGCGGCACAAGGCGAGTACGGCTTCCCATTCGGTCATCGCAGACCAGAGGGGGTCAGGATCGTCCATCAAACGGACCATCAGTGCTTCGCCGTCCGGTTCGCCTGCGATCATCGCGACCAGCGCCGACGCATCAACGAACAGGGTCAAAATCGTCCTCCTCGCCCGAGAGCCAGTCGTAGAACGCCTTGTCCGCTTTCAGTCCGGTCGGAGGGGGAAGCGGATGTTTCGCGCGATATTCCCGCATCCATTCGCGCAGGTCCTGGCGTCGCGTAGTCTTGTCGAGATCGTCCTCGACCCGGCGGATGGCATCGCGCACGACTTGAGTCTTGCTCGTGCCAAGCCGTTTGGCGACGCGCGCGACCGCCGCGGCAGTAGCCGCATCCTTGATATACAACGACGCCATCACCGGTCTCCAAAAGGATATCCCACAAGCTAAGGCAGGATATCCCTCAACTCAAGCATCCTTGCCCTCATAGGCCTCGACGATACGCCCGACGATCGGGTGGCGGACCACGTCGCCGGCGCCGAAGCGAGCGAAGGCGATGCCCTCGATCCCTTCCAGCCGGCGGGTGGCATCGGCGAGGCCCGATGCCTGCACGCCGCCGGGCAAGTCGGTCTGGTTGGGATCGCCGCACACGACCATGCGGCTGTTCTGTCCGAAGCGGGTCAGGAACATCTTCATCTGCGCGGGCGTCGTGTTCTGCGCCTCGTCGAGGATGACGAAGGCGTCGGCCAGCGTCCGGCCGCGCATGAAGGCGATCGGCGCGATCTCGATCTCGCCCGACAGGATGCGCCGTTCGACTTGCTCGGCAGGCAGGCAGTCGTTTAGTGCATCGTAGAGCGGGCGGAGATAGGGATCGAC
The DNA here is from genome assembly GCF_051965015.1 of Sphingomonas sp. SAFR-052. Lineage (NCBI taxonomy): Bacteria > Pseudomonadati > Pseudomonadota > Alphaproteobacteria > Sphingomonadales > Sphingomonadaceae > Sphingomonas > Sphingomonas sp. SAFR-052. The sequence continues at coordinate 432,045 of NZ_JBQCMO010000001.1, forward strand.
CTTCTCCTTCATGTCGCCGGGCAGGAAGCCGAGCTTCTCACCGGCCTCGACCGCCGGGCGCGACAGGATCAGGCGCTGGACGCTGCCGGTGATGAGCTGCGCCACGGCTTGCGCGACGGCGATATAGGTCTTGCCGGTACCCGCCGGCCCCAATGCGAAGATGATATCGTTCGACAGCAGCTGGTGCATGTAGCTGGCCTGCGCGACGGTGCGCGGGACGATCGTCTTCTTGCGCGTACGGATCATGATCGACGGCGCGCCCTGGCCGCTTTCGGCGCGGAAGATGCCGTCGAGCGCGGGCTGCGACGACATGGCGATGACCGCGTCGATCAGACCGGGGTCGACCTCCTCGCCGCGGAGGATGCGGCGGTGGAGTTCGGTCAGCACCTCGCGCGCATGGGCCACTGCCTCAGCCGACCCCTCGATCCCGACGCGGTCGCCACGGGCGGTGATGTAGACGCCCAGCCGTTCCTCCAGCGCCAGCAGGTTGGCATCGAATTCGCCGAACAGGCGCGAGAGGAGTTGCGGCTTGTCGAAGCTGAGTTCGGCGCGGGCGCGCTGGCCGGCTACGGCGGGGACGGGCTTGCGGCTCATGCGATCCTTTCGAAAAGCGGCCGAAACGCGAAATGCGTCCGGCCGGTGGCAGCGTAGCGAAGATGGGAGCGGCGCATATCGCCTGAAACGCACGAAGGCGGGCGGTGGGGCCAGGAGCGGCGTGGCAGCATCACGGGCGATAGTGGCAGAGCGGACGGCGTCGCGACAGTGGAAAACGACGGGGGACGCATGGAAGGTCGCGTCCCCCGCTTGCGCCTACTTCAGCGTCGCCATGTCGATGACGAAGCGGTACTTCACGTCGCTCTTCTGCATCCGGTCATAGCCGGTTTCGATCTCGTCCATCGCGATCGTTTCAATGTCCGCCGTCAGGCCGTGCTGGTGGCAGAAGTCGAGCATCTCCTGCGTCTCGGCGATGCCGCCGATCAGCGATCCGGCGAGCGAGCGGCGGCCGAAGACCAGGTTGCCGACCGAAGGCGAGGGATGCGGGGTTTCGGGCACGCCGACCAACGTCATCGTCCCGTCGCGCTTGAGCAGGGCGAGGAACTGGTCGAGGTCGTGGCTGGCGGCGACGGTGTTCAGAATGAAGTCGAAGCTGCCGGCATGTTCGCCCATCGCGTCGGCGTCCTTCGACACGATCAGATCCTTCGCGCCCAGTCGCTTCGCGTCGTCGCGCTTGTTGGGAGAGGTCGAGAAGACATAGACCTCGGCACCCATCGCAGCGGCGATCTTCACGCCCATATGGCCGAGGCCGCCGAGACCCACGATGCCGACCTTCTGGCCCGGTCCGACCTTCCAGTGCTTGAGCGGCGAATAGGTGGTAATGCCGGCGCACAGCAGCGGCGCGACGGCGGCGAGGTCGGCATCGTCATGCTTGATGTGCAGCACGAAATCCTGATCGACGACGATATGATCCGAATAGCCGCCAAAGGTGTGGCCGCCGAGCACGGGATCGGGACCATTGTAAGTACCGACGAAGCCGGTGCCGGTGCAATATTGCTCCTCACCCTCGTGACAGGACGGGCATTCGCCGCAACTGTCGACCATGCAGCCGACGCCGACGGTGTCGCCGACCTCAAACTTCGTCACGTCGCTGCCAACGGCAGTCACCGTGCCGACGATCTCGTGTCCCGGAACACAGGGGTAGAGCGTGCCGGGCCATTCGCCGCGCGCGGTGTGGAGGTCGCTGTGGCAGACGCCGCAATAGCGGATGTCGATCGCGACGTCGGTCGGCTGCGGATCGCGGCGTTCGAACGAGAAGGGGGCGAGCTTGCTGTCGGCCGATTGCGCGGCATAGCCCTGTGCGGGGGTCGTCATGCTGGATTTCCGTTGATGGAGGAGGTCGCCAGCACAATGCAACCGGTTGGCATTCGTTGCTGATACAAAGTATCAACGGATCGATTTTTTTCAGCTGACGCGGCGTTCGCCATGTTCGAGCATCGCCGGGATCACCAGATCCTCTTCGTCGGCGAGGTGGCGGTTCAGCATCGCCAGCAGCGTCTGCGACCGTTGTGCATAGTCGGCGGCGGCGCGATCCACCGCGCCGGACCCCCCGAGCGCGGCCAAAAGTGTGCGAGCACCCGTCACGTTCGCCTCCAACGCGTCGTGAATCGCGTGGTGATCGGCGTCGAGCAGGTCGAAACCGCGCGCCATACGGGGATCGAGCGCGCGAAATTTGGGGAAATAGGCGTGATCCTCGATCTGATGATGGCCGTTCAGATGCTGCAGGAAGCGATTAAGGTCAGGCACGAACCGCCGTTGGAATGCCTGCGCGTCGAGCCTGCCGTCGCGGAAGGCGGTCAGCGACGTTGCGACCGCCGCCGCCTCGGCACGCAGCGTCGCGTGGATGTGCAGCCAGAAATCGGCGAGCTGGCCGAAATTGGCATGCCGGCGCCAGTCGGCTTGCGGATAGGTGGCGCGGAGATAGGCGAGGTCGTCGCCGATCGGCCCGCGCGTCGCGAGGTCGCTCACGCCGCGGCCCGCACCCGCTCCACGCCCGAGAGCGAGACCGCACCGGTCGCGACGATCTCGACCTCGGCCATGTCGCCGATCTTCGCATCGGTCAGGAAATGGACCGATTGCAGCCACGGTGACTTGCCGAGCATCTGGCCGGGGTGGCGGCCTTCGCGTTCGACCAGCACCTGACAGGTCCGGCCGACCGCCCGGTCGTTGAACGCCTTCTGATCGCGCAGCAGCGCCGTCTGCAACCGTTGCAGCCGTTCGTCCATCACGGCGACGGGGACTTCGCCGGCCATGTCGGCGGCGGGCGTGCCGGGGCGGGGCGAGTATTTGAAGCTGAACGCCTGCGCATAGCCGACCGCGTCGACCAGGCGCAGCGTATCCTCGAACTCGGCATCGGTTTCGCCGGGGAAGCCGACGATGAAGTCACCCGACAGTGCGATGTCGGGGCGGGCGGTGCGGACGCGGTCGAGCAGGCGCAGATAGCCGTCGGCGGTGTGGCTGCGGTTCATCGCCTTGAGCACCCGGTCGTTGCCGGCCTGTACCGGCAGGTGCAGGAATGGCATCAGCTTCTCGACGTCGCGGTGCGCGTCGATCAGGCCCTGCGTCATGTCGTTGGGGTGGCTCGTCGTATAGCGAATGCGCTGTAGCGCCGGGATGCGGTCGAGTTCGCGGATCAGCGCGTCGAGACCGCAGCCATCGGCATCGGTCCAGGCGTTGACGTTCTGCCCCAGCAGCGTGATCTCGCGCGCGCCACCGTCCACCAGCGCCTTCGCCTCGTCGACGATGCGCGCGAAGGGGCGGCTGATCTCGGCGCCGCGGGTGTAGGGCACGACGCAATAGGTGCAGAATTTGTCGCACCCCTCTTGCACGGTCAGGAACGCGCTGGGGCCGCTGCGGCGGCGGGTCGGAAGGTGGCCGAATTTGGATTCAGGCGGCATGTCGGTGTCGAGCGCGGGCTTGCCCGCCGCCGCATCGGCGACCAGTTGCGGCAGGTTGTGATAGGCCTGCGGGCCGACGACGACATCGACCTTTGCGCGGCGGACGATCTCCTCGCCCTCCGCCTGCGCGACGCAGCCGGCGATGGCGATCATCGGGTCGGCGCCGTGTTTGCGCAGACGGCCGATGTCCGAATAAACCTTCTCGGTCGCCTTTTCACGGATGTGGCAGGTGTTGAGCACGACCAGATCGGCAGCATTGGCGTCGTCGGTGGCGGTCATGCCCTGCGCCGCCATCAATTCGGCCATGCGCTCGCCGTCATAGACGTTCATCTGGCAGCCGAAGGATTTGACGTGGAAGGTCTTTGGAGCGGTAGTCATCGGCCGGCCTTTACCGGATTTCGGTGCAGGTCGGAAGGGCGGCCGATCAGGCGCGTTCGGCCATCACCTCGGCGATCAGGTCCTTGCGGCTCAATTTGCCGATCATCGTTTTCGGCAGGGTCAGGCGGACGACGACTTCGTCCACCCGCTCATGCTTGCCGAGTTGGGGGTTCAGCCATGCCTTCAACGCATCGCCGTCGACCTCTGCATCCTCCGCCAGAGTCACATAGGCGTGGGGGCTTTCGCCGCGATAGTCGTTGGGCAGGCCGACGACCAGCGCCTCGCGGACGGCGGGGTGGTGGTAGAGGACGCGTTCGATCTCGCTCGGGAACACCTTGAACCCGCCGACCGCTATCATGTCCTTCAGCCGATCGACGATGCGGATGAAGCCGTCGTCGTCGATGGTGCCGACATCGCCGGTGCGCAGCCAGTGGGTGCCGTCGGCATCGACGCAGAAGGTCGTGTCGTCGCTATCGTGCCGCCGCCAATAGCCGCACATGATCTGCGGGCCGGCGACGACGATCTCGCCCGGTTCGTCGGCGGGCGGAGCGAGGTTCGGATTTCCCTTGTCGACCAGCCGGACGCGGGTGCCGGCAATGGGTTGGCCGATGCTGCCGGCCTGTTGCGGCCCGGCATAGGGGTTGCACGATACCACGCCGGAGCTTTCGGACAGGCCGTACCCCTCGACCAGCGTCGCGCCGGTCGCCGCCTCGAACCGTTCCTTCAGTTCGGGGGGCATCGGCGCACCGCCCGATATGCAGTAGCGCAGCGACGAGAAGTCGGTCTGCTTCAGTCGCGGATGGTCGAGCAGCGCGCGGTACATGGTCGGAACGCCGGGAAGCGCCGTCGCCTTGGTCCGGTCGAGCGCTGCCAGCACCTGTCCGGCGTCGAAGCGGGGCAGCATCACGATTTCCCCGCCGGTCACGACCGTGCGGTTGAGGACGCAGGTATTGGCGAAGACGTGGAACATCGGCAGCACGCCGAGGATGCGGTCGAGCCTGGTATTGCCGTCGGGGTCGAGCCACGCGACCTGCCGCGCATTGGCCGACATATTGGCGTGGCTGAGCATCGCGCCCTTGGGACTGCCGGTCGTGCCGCCGGTATATTGGATGAGCGCGAGATCACGGGTCGGATCGATCTGCGGCGTCACGCAGCCGCCGTCATTGGCGATCAGCGCGGAAAAGGCCGATACGCGCGGATCGGCGGGCCGCGGTGTCACCTCCTGCGATCGGAACCAGCGATAGAAGAGCGATTTGGCAGCGGGCAGCGCACCGGCGACCGACCCCACCACCAGCCGTTCGAGCGAGCTGCGTTCCAACACCTCCAGCGCGGTGGGTAGCAGCGCCGAGGCGGAGAGGGTGAACAGCAGCTTCGTCCCCGAATCCTCCACCTGCGCCGCCAGTTCCTGTGCGGTGTAGAGCGGCGAGAAATTGACGACCGTCGCGCCCAGTTTGAGGATGCCGTAATAGGCGGCGACATAATGTGGCACGTTCGGCAGGAACAGGCCGATGCGGTCGCCCGGACCATAGCCGAGCCTGGCGAGGCCGCAGGCGACGCGGTCCGCACCATTCTTCGTCTCGGCATAGCTGTAATGGCGGCCGAGAAAGTCGATGAGCGGTGCCGAACCGCGGCGGGCGGCCGATTCCTCGAACAGCGTCACCATCGACATCGGCGGGATCGGTTCGTCCCAGCGAACCGGATGGGCGTAGCGGTCGAGGATCGGTGCGGCGCTGCTCATTTACAAAGGTGTAAGCAGGCGTTGCGCGTCATGCAAGCCGGGTTGCGCCGCCCGAAACCGCGGGCGTCACGCGGCGAGCGGCAGCGACGGTGCCCGGCCGGCACGGTCGCGGCCGGCGGCCTTTGCCTCGAACAGCGCCTTGTCGGCGAGGCGATAGAGACGTTTCCAGTCATTGTCGTCGGCGAGCGGCCCGTGACAGATGCCGATGCTGCTGGTGACACGCAGGTCGTAGGGCAGGCGTTGCGCGCGGACATTGGCGAGCAACACGTCGGGATCAGGCATCGCCCCCTCCTGACCAAGCAGTGCAAATTCCTCACCACCCATGCGCGCGACCAGCACGCCCGGCGGGGCGTGGAAGCGCAGCGTGCGGGCGAACTGACGCAGCACTTCGTCGCCGCCGTCGTGCCCGATCGTATCGTTGACCTGCTTGAAATGGTCGATGTCGAACAGCATCAACGTGCGCGGCCCTTCCGCCGCGATCGCCCGTGACAGGAAGGCGCGTCGATTCAGCAGGCCGGTCAGCGGATCGGTATCGGCCAGCTCGCGCGAGATCGCCTCCTGCCGGACCGCTTCGTCGCGTTCGCGGCTGAGCACGCGGATGCGATAGGCGATGGCGATGCTGGCCGTCAGCGTCTCGATACTCATCGCCACCAGCGTCGAATTGTCGATCCAGAAGCTCCATGCCAGCAGATTGAGATTGTAGAGCGAACGGACGATCAGCATCGCCATCGGCGACGCCCAGCTGATCGCGAACAGCCACAGATAGTCGCTGCGCCTTTGCCAGGCGTGCCACACCACCAGTCCGACCACGACCGGTGCGACGAACATCGCCAGCGAGTAAAGCCGGTCGAGCATCGCGATGGCGACCGGCCCGACCGCGATCAGCAGCGCCCCGATCGTCGCGAAGACGGCGATGACCGTCTGCACCAGCCGGAGCGGCCAGCCATCGAGGATGCGGCGTTCGAAGAAGCAGGCGCAGAAGGTAAGCGCCGAGGCCATTCCCCAGGAGAGCACGACATAGCTGGTCAGGATGCGACGGTTGTTGCCCAGTTCGGGCAGGAACCATGCGAGGATTCCCGATGACGACAGCGCATAGATCACCAGGCAGGCGAGCAGCCCGCAATAGGCGATCTGGAAATCATGGTGCAGCACCCGCCACAGCGCGAAATTATAGAAGAGCAGACCGGCGCACAGGCCGATGAACCCGGCATAGAGCGCGGCGAGCAGCAAGTTCGAACGCTCGCTCTCGGCATCGCCGGTCACGCGGGCCCCGAGCAAGATGCCGCGCATGTTGGCGCTGCCGTCGACCCGCCACAGCACTCGCTCGATCGGCGCGCCATCGGGCACGAAACGGTGTTCGACGATCGCGCCCAGCTGGATATGGCGGCCGATGCCGACATTGTCGTCGATCCATTCGGCGATGCGGCCATCGGCGGCAATCGCATAGACGGCGAGCGAATCCTGCCACAGGCTGGCCTGTCGCAGGCGGATCGGCGCGGCCGGATCGGCTGGCTTGGGCAAACGACCCGACAGCACCCAGTAGTCGCCGGGACCGAAGCTGGTCTGTCGGGTGGTACAGTCGAACCGGTCGGGCCGGGCGAGCACCCCCCGGACGGTGTCGCCGGGCTCGACGCGGCTGATACAGGTCGCGACCGAGGTCCCGACGATGCCGGCCTGCGCGCGTGCCGGCACGGCAGCGAACGCGCCGAACGCCATGAGCAGCGCGATCATCAGGGTCCGACAGGCCGATACCATATGGCCGACATGCCATCCGACGCGCCAAGATTTAGTTAACGCGGCGTTTTGTTTTCGGATCGGTGCGTTAGTTGGCGGCGACGACCGCCGCGGTCAGCCCGGCCATCGTCGCCTGCTGCGCGATCTGGCGCAGGGTGTCGGCACCGGTGCCGGCGGGGGTCATGACGCGCGCACTGGACCGGCCGGGGCCGACCGATTGCGGAAAGGTCGTCGCGCGGCTGGGCTTGTGTGCGCCCTGTTGCCGGACGAAGGCGGCGACCGCCTCGCTCGGGCCGCTCACTACCAGTTCGGGACCGCCCTGTGCCGGGCTCAGGCCACATCCGGCCAGCAGCGTCGCCGCTGCGATCGTCACGAAAATCCGCATCCTCACCCCTATCGCTCGCCGCGTCGTCGCGGTCGTTGGCTAAGCGCCAAGCTGACACGCGCGGGGGCGGCGCGCAATGGGGTAGGTGCGGGCGCCTAGCCGAGCGCTTCGTCGAGCAGGCGGGCGAGGCGCAGGCCGCCCTTCTTCACCTGTCCCTGCGCGATTGGCACCAGCCGGGCGACGGTCGCGTCGTCGAGCTTGATCCGGCCATCGGGTTTCGGGCCGCAGCCGGCGCCGCCCAAAGCAGGCGCATAGGCATAGTCGCGGCTGATCTGCCAACTGTCGCGGCTCCAATCCTCGACGCTGCCGGCCTGGATCGGGGCGCGTTCGGCAGCGGTGTAGGCGCGCAGGATCGAGGGCGGGGTGCTGATCGCGCGTTCGGCGAGCGGCCCGTCCCAGATCGAATGCAGGTTGAAGCGATCGGGATGGTAGATGCCGTAATCGCCCCTCACCCGGTTGCCGCCCAGGTCACCGCGATCGCCGGCATGGAGCGGCATGTGCAGGTCACCGACGAAATGGACGAGGAAGGTGAGTGCCAGCACCTTTTCGCGCATCGGGACCTTCGGGTCCTTCAGCAACTTTACGTCGCGTTCGATCTGTGCCGAGACGCAGTTGCCGTCCTTGCACGCGGCCTTCAGGTCGAACGGCCTGCAGACGTCGACATTCTGGTAATGCCAGGAATAGGCATAGCTGAAACGTTCGCCGAGCGGCTTGACGCAATCGGCCCATACGCTCGCTTCCTCGATCGTGCGCGCCGGGCAAGTCGGGGTTTCGAGCAACGCCTGATGCCGCAGGATGCGGTCGATCGCGGCGCGGGTTTCGGGGCGGACGTTCAGCCGCGCGATGGTGGCGACGCTCTGATGCCCGAACTCCCAATAGGCATAGGCCGGCGAGGTGGCGAACAGGCAGGCGAGTGCGAGCAACAGGCGGCGAATCATGGGCGGGCGTTTAAAGCGTGTCGTCCGGCATGAAAACCTATCCTTCCTCGCCATAGATGGCGACGCGGCGGGTGCCGTCGCTGCCGGCGCGACCGCGATACATGCCGGGGGTGGTGAAGCTCCAGGCGACGTCGCCATCGGGACCGGCGACGATGACGCCGCCGGTGCCGCCCAGCGCCCGTGTTTCGGCGAGGACATGGTCGGCGGCGGTCTGCAGGTCTTCGCCGGCGAAGCGGATGCGCGCCGAAATCTCGTGCGCGACGCCGATGCGGATGAAGAACTCGCCGGCGCCGGTCGCCGAGACGGCGCAGGCGCGATCGTCGGCATGGGTGCCGGCGCCGATCAGCGGCGAATCGCCGATGCGGCCCCAGCGCTTGCCGGTCACCCCGCCGGTTGAAGTGGCGGCGGCGACATGGCCGGCGGCATCGACCGCGACCGCGCCGACCGTGCCGTACTTCATGTCGACGTCGAACCAGCCGTCGGGATTGGCCTTCATTGCTTCGAGCTGCGCGCGGCGTTCGGGGGTGACGAACCAGTCGGGATCGACCTGCTCGACGCCCTGTTCGACAGCAAAGATGTCGGCGCCCTTGCCCGCCAGCAGCACGTGCGGGCTGTGGTCCATGACCGCGCGCGCCAGGCTGACCGGATGGCGGGTGCGGGTGACGCCGGCGACGGCACCGGCCGTGCGGGTCGCGCCGTCCATGATCGCGGCGTCGAGCTCGATCGCACCGTCGAAGGTGAAGACCGCGCCGCGCCCGGAATTGAAGGTCGGATCGTCCTCCAGCACCTGTACCGCCGCCTCGACCGCGTCGAGCGCGCTGCCGCCCGACGACAGGACCGCTTCGCCGGCGGCAAGGGCAGCGTCGAGCCCGGCACGGGCGGCTGCGTCGGTCTGCGCGCTGACGGTATCGCGGGCCAGGATGCCGGCGCCGCCATGCACCAACAGGGTCCAGCGGGGGGCGGGGGCACTCGACATGATCTGGTCCTGCTGCGGTTGGGCGTCCGCGCTGCTAGCAGATCGCGGGGGCGGTGCCACCCTGTCGCTTGATGGGTGCGGCGACGCCGACGAGGATTCCGAATATCGGCACCAGCCGGGCGAGCGCGACGGTCGCCCCGCAGGCGGCGATGGTCGCGGTCAGGATCACCGCCGCCTGTACCCCCGGGGCCAGCGCCAGCGGCAGGGTGCACCATGTCGCCAGCACGATCGCGGGATGATGGACGATATAGGCGGGGAACACCGCCTGCCCGAGGCTGCGGCGCCAGCGATGGTCGCGATTGGCATGGGCGTCGGCGAGGTGGAACAGGGTGACGACCATGCCCCATGCCATGACCGACCGGCCGGCACGGCTGACGGCCATCAGCGCGTGCGGCGGCACGGCGGTGCCGGGATAGGCGACCTCCACCGCGATCGCGGCGCCGCCGCCCAGCAGCGCCAGCAGCGCGGCGGGCCGCCAGCAACGGTGCAGCGCACGCCACAGCGGCGGATGGCGCGCGATCAGGAAGCCGAGGACGAACAGGGTCAGGAACTGCGAATGGCCCGCCCAGTCGCGGAACAGTCCCTGTCGTTCGGGGATCACGAACAGCAGCGCCAGCCGTGCCGCTACGGTCGCCGCCATCGGTGCCCAGAGTAGCCGGTGGCCGACCGCCAGACACGTCGCCGCCCGGTCGAGCCATGCCAACGCGCGGCGTGACGCGGTCAGGCCGGCGACGATCATGGTGTATGCCCATAGATAGACAAGGAACCAGAGATGCTCCCAGCTGGGGAATTTGACGCCCCAATGCGTGCCGCTGGTCCAGGCGTCGAACAGCCGGAAATGGAGATAGTCGCGCGCATAGCCGGCCTCGCGCACCCGTACCCACATTTCCAGTGGGACCACCGCGACCATGGCGAAGGCGAGCGGGATCAACAGTCGCCGCGACCGTTCGCCGGCAAAGGCCGTCGCATCGCCCGCGCGCGCGAACAGCATCGCCCCGGCATAGCCCGACACCGCGAACAACAGCCCCAGCCGCCACGGCGTCAGCGCCGCCATCGGCGCGACGAGTGCCGGATAGACATGGCCCGACGACACGATCCAGTGCCACGGGCTGAACGCCAGCGCGACATGATAGGGGATCAGCAGGGTGAACGCGGCGATGCGCAGCCAGTCCAGCCCGTAATGGCGGCCCGCCGGTGTCATGCGCTTCCCTGTCGTTCCCCGCTTCGCGGCCATGCGACTTTCGCCTGACGCAATGTCGCCCTATACTGACCAGAGATAACCGAAGCGTTAGCGAGAATTTACCATGTCGATCCGCCCTTGGCGCGATATCCACCGCCGGCAGAGCCGCCAGATCATGGTCGGCAACGTCCCCGTCGGCGGCGACGCGCCGGTTACGGTGCAGACGATGACCAACACCGAAACGTCCGACGCAGTGGCGACGATCGACCAGATCCGCCGCTGTGAAGAGGCGGGCGCCGACATCATCCGCGTATCGTGCCCCGACGTGGCGAGCACTGCCGCGCTGCGCCAGATCACCCGCGCCGCGCGCGTGCCGATCGTCGCCGACATCCATTTCCACTACAAGCGCGCGCTGGAGGCGGCCGATGCGGGCGCCGCCTGCCTGCGGATCAATCCGGGCAATATCGGATCGAACGAGCGCGTCGCTGAGGTCGTCCGCGCGGCCAAGGCCAATGGCTGCGCGATCCGCATCGGCGTGAATGGCGGCTCCCTCGAAAAGCATCTGCTCGAGAAATATGGCGAGCCATGCCCCGATGCGTTGGTCGAAAGTGCGATGGACCATATCAAGCTGTTGCAAGACCACGACTTCCACGAGTTCAAGGTCGCGGTGAAGGCGTCCGACCTGTTCCTGGCGGTCGCGGCGTACCAGCAACTGGCCGAAATGGTTGACTGCCCGCTGCATCTGGGCATCACCGAGGCGGGCGGCTTCGTCGGCGGTACGGTCAAGTCGTCGATCGGTATCGGGTCGCTGTTGTGGTTCGGGATCGGCGACACGATCCGCGTGTCGCTGTCGGCCGAGCCCGAAGAGGAAGTCCGGGTCGGGTTCGAGATCCTGAAGGCGCTTGGCATCCGCAATCGCGGCGTGCGCGTCGTGTCGTGCCCGTCGTGCGCGCGGCAGGGCTTCGACGTGATCCGCACCGTGCAGGCGCTGGAGGAGCGGTTGCAGCATATCCGCACGCCGATGTCGCTGTCGGTGCTGGGCTGCGTCGTCAACGGCCCCGGCGAAGCGCGCGAGACCGATATCGGCATCACCGGCGGCGGCAATGGCCGGCACATGGTGTATCTGTCGGGGGTCACCGATCATCATGTCCAGGACGCCGACATGATCGAGCATATCGTCAAGCTGGTCGAGGCCAAGGCGGCGGAGATCGAGGCGGCGAACGCAGGCATGCCGCAGGCGGCGGAATAGGCCCGGTAAATCCGTATCCCCGCCGACGCGGGGATACGATCCATGTGAGGGTTACGACCCGCCCAGCACGTTCACGCTGAACGCGACCACGCCCAGATTGAACACGAACGCGATCAGGCAGTGGCCGGTCACCGTGCGGCGCATGGTGCGCGAAGTGATCGACACGTCCGACGTCTGGAACGTCATGCCGAGCGTGAACGCGAAATAGACGAAGTCCCAGTAATCGGGTTCGTCGGTGCCCGGCACGTCGATGCCGCCGCTGTCCTTGCCCGCGTGATCGGCGGTGTAGAACAGATGCGCATAATGCATCGCGTAGATGGTGTTGGCGAAGGCCCAGGCGAGCAGCAGCGTCGCGACGACCAGCACCACGACCCGCGGTTCGGGGGTGCCGCGCTGCGCCAGTTCGATCGCGATCGCGGTCAGCAGTACCAGCGCGATCCCGGCGGACAGGATCAGCAGCAGCGGGCGGTTGGCGTCGTTGCGCAGCGCCGCCTGCCGCATCCGCTCGGCCGACGCGCCGAGCAGCGGCACGCACGACAGCAGGAACACGACCGCACCGATATCGAACGCCAGCGGCACCCCGATCCGCCAGCCGAACGCCGGCAGTGCCCAGCATCCGGCAGCGACCGCGACCGCGGCGAAGGCGACGAAACGTGCGGGCGCGAGGCGCTGGCCGAGGTTCAGGGGCATGGGGCGGGTGTATCGCGCGCCGGGGCGCGTGAGCAAGTTCCTCCCCGGCAAGGGGAGGGGGACCAGCGCAGCTGGTGGAGGGGGATGTCCGCGAACGCTGTCGTCGCGTAGGTGGCGACCCCCTCCACCATGCTGCGCATGGTCCCCTCCCCGCGGGCGGGGAGGATTGGGTTGCATCGTATGGCCGCCTACGCGACAGCAGCTGGACCGTCCGTCCAGCGAAAGGTCCGTCCATGTCCGCCCCCTTGCGCGCCTTCCTCGTCGCGGCGTCGGGGATCGCGGTCTATACGGTGATGGATGCGCTGATGAAGCAGCTGTCGATCGACAGCGGGGCGTACAATGCGGTGCTGTGGCGGTCGGTCGGCGGCGCGGCATTGTGCGGCGTCCTGTTCGTCGCGGTCGGGCGGCGCTGGCCGGCGTGGTCGACGCTCAAGCTGCATATCGCGCGAGGGCTGGCGGCGGGGTCCTCGGTCGTGCTGTTCTTCTGGGGCCTCGCGCGGGTGCCGATGGCGCAGGGGGTGGCGCTGACCTTCCTTGCGCCGTTGATTGCGCTGTATCTGGCGGCGCTGTTTCTGGGGGAGACGATCCGCCGTGCGGCGATCATCGGGTCGGTGATCGCGTCGGCAGGCGTGCTGGTGATCGCGGCGGGGGAGGTGCAGGCCGATGCGTCTACGCAGGCCGTGCTCGGCAGCCTCGCCTGCGTCGCTGCGTCGGTGCTCTATGCCGGCAGCCTGATCCTGCTGCGGCGGCAGGCGCAGGTCGCCGATCCGGTCGAGGTCGCGTTCTTCGCCAATCTGGTGATCGGCGGGATGCTGCTACCCGCTGCGCCATGGCTGGGGGCGGTGCCGGCGGGGGCGCAGTTGTTGCCGCTATTCGGGGCGATCCTGCTCAACATCGCGTCGGTAATGGCGCTCGCCTGGGCCTATGCGCGTGCCGAGGCGCAGGTGCTGGCGCCAGTCGAATATAGCGCGTTCGTTTGGGCGGCGCTGGCGGGCTGGATCGCATTCGGCGAGACGGTGTCGCCCTATACGGTGATCGGCGCGCTGCTGATCGTCGCGGGCTGCGTGGTCGCGGTCAGGCGGCGGGTGCCGGCGGTACAGAGCGAGGCGGGGGCATGAGCGCGGACGAGGGATTGCTGCTGTGGATCGAGGAGGCGCTGGCGCCGACCGGCCGCGTGACGTGGCGGCGGATGATGGGCGGCGCGACGCTGTATCTCGACGGCACGGTCTTCGCGATCGTGCTCGACGATATGCTGTGGTTTAAATCGGATGCGGTGGCCGATCCGGTGTGGGATGCCGAAGGCGCTGCGCGGTTCAGCTATGCGCGCAAGGACGGCAGCGTGGCGACGATGAACTATCGCCGCGCGCCCGACGGCGTGTTCGACGATGCCGACCTGCTCGGACAATGGGCGGCGCTTGCGGTCGAGGCCGGGCGGCGTGCGCCGGTCAAGCGGCGGCGGACCAAGGGGACGGACCCGGCATAGGGTCGACGTCGCCCCACAACGCTCCGGCTGCAGCGGTGGGACTAGTCTGATCCGAAGACTGGAAGCGTCGCCCCAGCGAAGGCTGGGGCCTCGTGCGGCTTCTGCTGCGTGCGGTCACCGGGAGATCCCAGCCTGCGCTGGGATGACGTATGGTTCAAAGCGGAATGGCGAAGTTCCCGGGTTTCGCGCCCCCAGAACGAAACGGGCGGGGAAAATCCCCGCCCGCCGGTCTCAACGACCCGGTACGTCGTAGTCGTGCGGCTCTTCGCCCTGCGCCTTGGCTTCGTTGTAGCGTTCGATCGCTTCCAGCGTGATGCGCTTGGCTTCCTCGGCACCGCCCCAGGTACCGATGCGGACCCACTTCTTCTTTTCGAGGTCCTTATAATGGGTGAAGAAATGTTCGATCTGTTCGAACACGATTTCGGGCAGATCGGTCTTCTCGCCGACGTTGCTGTAGTAGGGGAAGGTCGAATCGACCGGCACGCATACCAGCTTTTCGTCGCCGCCGGCTTCGTCCTCGAGGTTCAACACTGCGATCGGGCGGGCACGGACCACGCAGCCGGGGATGAACGGCGAACGCGACACGACCAGCGCGTCGAGCGGATCGCCATCGGGCGACAGGGTGTGCGGCACGAAGCCGTAGTTCGCCGGATAGCGCATCGGCGTGTGCAGGATGCGGTCGACGAACAGCGCGCCCGAAGCCTTGTCGAATTCATACTTCACCGGTTCACCACCGGTCGGAACTTCGATGATGACGTTCAGGCTGCTCGGCGGATTGTCGCCGACCGGCACCATGTCGATGCGCATTGATAGTCTCCCTTTTCCCGCACGGACGCGCGTGTGACGCGCCCTTTACCCGGAATTATCAGTCGTTGAAGCACGTTTTGTTTGGAATCGCCGCGCGGCGCAATCGGGTGGTCCCGCAACGGGACCGCCCGGGCGCCAAGATCATTTCGCTGTGAGCAGCCGGTCGAGACCGCCATCGTCCTGGCCGACCTTTTCGAGGCGCGGATAGCGATGCCCGTCATAATAGGGGATCGCGACCTCGCGCACCGCATCGTGCATGTTGACGGTCAGGCGGATCGGTTCCTTCGCGCCCTTTGCTGCGCCGACCGCATCGCGCAGGCGATCGGGGGTGTAGGCACTGCCGTTCACCGCGACGATCATCGTACCGATCTCGAACCCGGCCTTGAACGCCGGACTGCCCCAGATCACGCTGGTCACCTTGCCATCCTTGTTCGCGCCGAGACCCAGCGAATAGGGGAGCGACACGCCGCCCGCGCTCTTTTCGCGCCCCTTCAGATAGGGGGTCGGGGTGTCGGTGTAGATCAGGCGGTAGCCATTGGCGGCGAAGCCGTCGATCGGCGCGCGATCGGTGCGGGCGTTCAGCCGCTTGTCGAGGAAGCCGGCCCAGTCATAGGGCTGGATGCCATTCAGCGTCTTGGCGACATCGGCCAGCGTATAGGGCAGCACGCCCCAGTCGCCGTCGCGTATTCCGAAAAAGGCGCGGGCGAAATCGTCCATCGACCGGGTGCCGCCCGACTGTTTGCGGAGCATCGAATCGACCTCCATCCACACCAGCAGCCCTTCGTTGTAATAATCCTCCGACCGCTGCCAGCTGACCCAGCCCTTGGGACGGCGGGCGGTGATGACCGGATCGTTGGTGGTGTCGATCAACGGGCGCCACTGCCGCCCCTCACGCGCGTCCAATGCGGCGGCGATGTCGGCATAGGCGTCGAGCGTGTCCTGCCTCGATACCAGGCCTGAACGCGCCTGCAGCACATAGCCCCAGAACTGCGTCTGCCCTTCATAGACCCACAGCAGCGAGTTGCGCATGGGGGTACGGAAATCGGGCGTGAACAGGTCGGCCCCGCGACGATATTTGCCGTCCCAGCTATGGGTGAATTCGTGCGGCAGCAGGTTGCGTTCGCCCGGCCCCGATGCCCAGTCGGTGAAATAGCCCGGATCGACACCGTTTTCCGACGAACGATGATGTTCGAGACCGATCGATCCCATCTTGTCGGTGATCGACAGGAGGAATTCGTACTTGTCGTAATGCTGTGCGCCGAACAGCTTCACCGCCTGTTCGACCAGCCGGGTATGTGCGGCGATCTGGTCCGGCGTGGCGGCGAGTTCCGACGGCTTGTCGGCGACGACGTTCAGCCCGACCCGGTCGGTCAGCGGGAAGCGTTTGAAATATTTGCCGGCGAATACCGGCGAGTCGATCAGCGTTTCGTAGCTGGTGCGATCGTACTTATAGACA
The DNA here is from genome assembly GCF_051965015.1 of Sphingomonas sp. SAFR-052. Lineage (NCBI taxonomy): Bacteria > Pseudomonadati > Pseudomonadota > Alphaproteobacteria > Sphingomonadales > Sphingomonadaceae > Sphingomonas > Sphingomonas sp. SAFR-052. Next base: position 448,511 of record NZ_JBQCMO010000001.1, read on the forward strand.
CCGCCCTGCAACTTCGACGGCAGGCCCGATGCGGCGGTCCAGCCGGCGGGATAGCGCACCGACGCCTCGATCGGGATGCGGCGGGTGTAGTAGCCCGCCGGGTACAGGCTGACCGCTTCGAATTGCAGGTTCAGCATCTCGGGGGTGACGACGATGCGCCCCTGATCTCCCTGCTGCGCCGACAGGAACTGGAACTGCACGTCGAGATTTTTGGCGCCGGCGGGTACGTCGATATGGAAGGAATACATGTCGAGCACGTCGCGGGTCCAGGGCAGCTCGCGGCCATTGGCGCGAACGACGAGGCCGGCCAGCTTCTCGATCTCGCCGCGCGGACCGTGCTTGCCGGGCAGCCATTTCGGCATCATCAGCACCATGTGGCCGCTGCGCGCGACCGGGATCGTTTCCTTCACGCGGAAGATGCCCTGCACGGTATCGGTCGCATCGACGTCGAGCTTGATCGTGCCGGGATAGTCGATGTCGCGCGCCACCGGCACGGTGTCGACGATCGGGGTCGGTTGCGGCAGGGTGTTGCCCGGCGGGTTGATCTGCGCGGTGGCGGGCAGGGCGGTGGTCAGCAGCAGCGCGGTCAGCGGGATACGCAACGAATTGGTACGCAAGGGCAGGGACTTCCTTCGGACGCGGATATGCTTCACCGGATGCTTACCATGTCGGTGATAGCGGATGGCACCATGTATCACGCCAAGTCGTTGGCTACGCAAGCCGAACCCGAATCGCGACCTGAATCGGCGGTGTCGACCGGTGTCGGGTTGGCCGGGCTCGCCGGGCTGTGCGCGTGGATCGCGGTCGCGTGGCATTACGGGATGGACGGGCCCTATGCGGCGCTGGTCAACGTCGCCGCCTGCGCGCTGCCGATGGTGCTGTGGTCGCTGCTGATCGACAAGGTGCATCGCAATCCGTCGACGGGCATCGACTGGAACAAGGTCCGGCCGTGGCGCGAGACGGTGGAGATCAGCCTGACCAAGCTCGCCGGGCTATGGCTGACCTGGGGGGCGATCGCAGGCGTCTATGCGACCGGGCGGTTTTACTGGGAGGGCGGGTTCGCCTTTTCGATGTGGGCGTTCGAATGGGCGGCGGTGCCGCTGTTCCTGCTGTCGATCCCGTACATGCTGTGGATCGACCGGCGGCTGGTCGATCCGAAGGACGGGTGCTGGGCGCTGGGGGCATGGGCGCTGCATTTGCCGGAACCCATCGACGGGCAAGCGATCTACAATCATCTGCGCGGTTGGGCGGTGAAGGCGTTTTTCCTCGCCTTCATGCTGGCGATCGTGCCGCCGGGGTTCGGCGAGTTCATCCGTACCCAGCGCGCAGACATCCTGACCGGCCCGGTACCGCTGGCCAACTGGCTCATCACCTTCATGTTCGTGATCGATGTGGCGTTCGCGACGGCGGGCTATATCCTCGCGATGCGGCCGCTCGACAGCCATATCCGCACCGCCACGCCCTATGCGGCGGGGTGGGCGGCGGCGCTGATCTGCTATCCGCCGTTCATCCTGATGGCCGATGGCGGTCCGCTCGACTATCATCCCGGGACGGCGGACTGGACGCACTGGTTCGCGGGGTCGCCAGTGCTGTTGTGGATCACCGGCGCGGTGTTGGTGGGGCTGACCGCCATCTATGCATGGGCGACGATGGCGTTCGGGCTGCGGTTCTCGAACCTGACGCATCGCGGGATCCTGACCCATGGGCCGTATGCGTTCAGCCGGCATCCGGCCTATCTGTCCAAGAACCTGTTCTGGTGGATTTCGACGATTCCCGTGCTGACGACGGCGGACAACTGGACCGAGGCGGCGCGCAATACCGCGATCATGGCGGCGGTCAGCGGGGTCTATTACTGGCGCGCCAAGACCGAGGAACGGCATCTGGGCGCGGACCCGGTGTACCGGGCGTATAGCCGCTGGATGGTGCGGCACGGGTTGGTGACCAAATTCCTCAGTCCTCCCCGGCACGGGGAGGGGGACCGTCCGCAGGACGGTGGAGGGGGTTCGCCAAACACGGGGCGGTAGCGTTTGCGGACAGCCCCCTCCACCATGCTGCGCATGGTCCCCCTCCCCGTACCGGGGAGGAATCAGAAGCTGTATTCTTCGTAGACCCTGGTCAGGTCGCCGCCCCAGCCATCGGCGAATTTGTCGAGCATGACCTGCGCCGGGACCTTGCCCGAGCGGACGACTTCGCGCAGCGGTTCGAGGAAGCCGCTTTCGTCTTCGCCCGACGGGCCGAGGCGGCGGCGGGCGGACAGGCCCTTGCCGGCGATGTCGAGCACCTCGCCCGCGACGTCGCGCAGGCGACCGCCGCCGGGCAGCGGCGCGTCGAGGCCGAGCGCTGGGACGGAATCGCGCAGGCGCTGGCGGTCGTCGATCGACCAGCCCTTGACCATATCCCATGCCGCGTCGAGTGCTTGGCTGTCGTAAAGGAGCCCGACCCAGAAGGCCGGCAGCGCGCAGATGCGGCCCCATGGCCCGCCATCGGCACCGCGCATTTCGAGAAAGGTCTTCAGCCGCACTTCGGGGAAGGCGGTCGAGAGATGGTCGGCCCAGTCCTCCATCGTCGGCTTTTCGCCGGGCAGCACCGACAACTCGCCCTTCAGGAAGTCGCGGAACGATAGGCCGGCGGCGTCGATATAGCGGCCGTCGCGATAGACGAAGTACATCGGTACCTCGAGGGCATAATCGGCATAGCGTTCATAGCCGAAGCCGTCCTCGAACACGAAGGGCAGCATACCGGTGCGTGCCGGATCGGTGTCGGACCAGATGTGCGAGCGATAGGAAAGCTGGCCGTTGGGCAGCCCTTCCGTAAAAGGCGAATTGGCGAACAGCGCGGTGGCGAGCGGCTGCAGCGCGAGGCCGACGCGGAATTTCTGCACCATGTCGGCCTCGCTGGCATAGTCGAGGTTGACCTGGATGGTGCAGGTACGCAGCATCATGTCGAGGCCCATGGTGCCGACGCGCGGCATATGGTTGAGCATGATGCCATAGCGGCCCTTGGGCATGATCGGCAGTTCGTCGCGCCGCTTGTCGGGCCACATGCCGAGACCGAGGAAGCCGAGACCGAGTTCGTCGCCGACCGCCTTGACTTGATCCAGATGGCGGCCGGTTTCGGCACAGGTCTGGTGCAGGTTTTCGAGCGGTGCGCCCGACAGTTCGAACTGCCCGGCGGGTTCGAGGCTGACCGATCCGTCCTTGCCGGTCAGCGCGATGACCTTGCCGCCCTCCTCGACCGGGCGCCAGCCGAAGCGTTCGAGGCCGGCGAGCAGGTCGCGGATGCCGCCCGGTTCGTCATAGGAGGGGGCGGCGTGGTCGCTCGTGCGGTACACGAATTTCTCGTGTTCGGTGCCGATCCGCCAGCGCTCGGCCGGCTTCTCGCCCCCCGCGAAATAGGCGATCAGTTGCGAACGGTCCTCGATGACCGCTGCGTGGCTGTCCGAAACGGTCTTCGTGCTCATCGTCGCGCCCATAAACGGGGTGAAGAGGCGACGCTAGGGGGCTGTCGTTGATATGGGTATAGCGCGGCTACCAGTCGCCGGCCGCCGCCATCCACAAGGCGGTCGCCGCCGCCGCCGCCGTCTCCGCGCGCAGGATGCGGGGGCCGAGCGCGATGCCGACGGCCTGGGGCAGCGCGCGGACCGCGTCGCGCTCCTCTGGGTCGAAGCCGCCTTCAGGACCGATCAGGATCGCGGCGGGGCCAGGGTGCGCGTGCATCGCCGCGACCGCAGGCAACCCGCCAGTTTCGTCGGCGAAGAACAGGGTGCGGGTCTCTGGCCAGTCGCGCAGTAACGCCGCCAATTTGACTGGTTCGGCGAGTGCGGGCAGCGCGGTGCGGCCACATTGCTCGGCGGCCTCGACGGCATGCGCGCGCAGGCGGTCGAGGTTCAGGCGATCGACGACGGTGCGGCGGGTCAGCACCGGCAGGATGCGATCGACGCCCAGTTCGCACGCCTTTTCGATGACCCAGTCGATGCGGCCCTTCTTGGTCGGGGCGATGCACAGCCACAGGTCGGGGGCGATCTCGCGGTCGCGTAAGCGTTCGGTCACCTCAAGGATCAGGTCGCGCTTGCGGACATGCGTCGCGGCGGCCCGCCATTCCCCGGTCCGGTCGTCGAAGAGGCGGACAGTGTCGCCGTCCTTCACGCGCATGACGGACAACAGATAATGCGCCTGCGCGCCGTCGAGCCGGACCTGCGTGCCCTGGCTCAGCGGCTGATCGACGAACAGGCGGGGCGACGAATCGGGCGGCCAGGCGGGGGTAGCGGGCATGGGCGGGGGTTAGGACGCCAGCTTCATCAGCACCAGCCCGCCGAGCAGCATCGCCGCCGCGGTCAGGCGCAATGGCGTCACCGCTTCGCCAAGCAGGACGATGCCGACGACGAACGCGCCCAATGCACCGATGCCGGTCCACACCATGTAGCTGGTGCCGAGCGGCAGCTGCTTCATCGCAAGGGCAAGCAGCCCGAAACTGGCGAACATCGCGACGAAGGTGGCGATGGTCGGCAGCGGTTTCGAAAAGCCGTCGGACAGCTTCATGTAATAGGCCCAGACGATCTCCAGCAGCCCGGCGACGGTAAGCATCACCCACGGCATCACCGCGTCTCCGCGTCGCGTTCGATCCGGTAGGCGGCGTCGAGATAGCGTTCCGCCGCCGCGCGTAGCGCCGGTTCCTTCTCGAACGCTTCGGCCGGGGGCGGGGCGAAGCCCAGCGCGTCCATCAGCGCCCATAGCGCGAAGCGGCGCGACGGATCGCGCTCGACGCCGAAGTCGATGCCCATGCGTTCGCGCGCCGCGTCGATCGTCGCCGGATCGGCGGTCTCGGGATCGGTCGACCCAAAATAATGGCGAAGCAGCTGGTCGAGGTCCATGGGCAGTCTGTAGCCGCGATCGGGCAGGTGCGCGACCGCTTCGTGACCATCAGGTGACGAAGGTTTAACGCAACAATTCCGTCCATTCGTGCACTGTATCCGCCATCGGACATGGGGTCCGTGGAGGGTTGAACATGCGTAACGTTTCGCTGATCGTCCTGCCGCTGGCGATGCTGGCAGCACAGCCGGCGCTGGCCAAGGGCTGTATCCGCGGTGCCGCCGCCGGCGCAGCCGCCGGTCATTTCGTGGGCAAGGGCCATGGGCTGCTCGGTGCTGCGGCAGGCTGCGTCGCCATGCACCATCATTACGCCAAGCAGGCCAAGGCGGCACGCTGAGCGATGGCGGCCCGCCGCCCCGTGGGACGGGACGGCGGGCATTGCCGGATCAACCGATCTGCTTATCCTGAGCACCGCTGTCGGGGCGTGCCGGGCCGAGCACGGGTTCCTCGCCGAGCGGCTTGTTCTGGAACACGGTGAATTCGCCACGCCCGTCGACGCTGGGACCATCGGTCCAGCGGCCTTCGGGGAAGGTGCCGTCGACCGAGGTGGCGTAGAAATTATAGTTGTTGGCCTGATCCTCCATGTCCTGCGGGAAGCTATTGGGGATCGGCAGGTTGGCGGCGGCACCGCCCAGTTCCTCGACCACCGCCAGCCATTGCTGCTGGTGCATCGTATCCCGGGCGATCATGTAGTGCAGCATCTTCTTCATGCCGTCGTCGCGCGCCGCGTTGAACAGCCGCACCGCCAGCACCCGTCCGGTGCTCTCCGCCGCGACGTTGCAATACATGTCGGCGGCCACGTTGCCGCTGGCATAGATGTGGCTCATGTTGAACGGTACGCCGTCCGAATCGATCGGCATCGCCGCAAGCCCACCCGACAGCAGATTCTTGTGGATCAGCCCCTCGATCGACGCCTTTGCGCTATGGCCGCCCATCACCGCGCCGACGATGCCGTCGCTTGCGCCTTCTTCCTGCAACGAGGCGGGCGCGGTTTCGAGGTTGAGCGCGACGGCGGTCGCCAGCATCTCGATATGGCCGATCTCCTCGGTCGCGGTGTGGAGCAGCATGTCGCGATATTTGGTGGTCGGCGCGCGATTGCCCCAAGCCTGGAAGAAATACTGCATGCAGACGCGGATCTCGCCTTCGACACCGCCGATCGCCTGTTGCAGCATCCGCGCGAACGCCGGATCGGGTCGTTCGACGGTGACGGGGTACTGAAGCCGTTTGTCGTGATAATACATCGGGGATACTCCGCTGGATGCCGATGGGGCTGCAACGGGTCGGCGATGGGGAAGGTCGCGAAGGAAATCGGCTTTATTTCCGTAACTTAGGTCAGCTTTTTCCGATCGTCGTACCTGGCGGGCGGTTCGTCGCGGCGCATTCCCCCTGTCGCTTCGCGCGCAGCCGTGGCAGCAGGGGGGACCATGCCGACCCCGATCCCAGCCGCTACGTCCGAACAGGTTGCCGATACCGAACATCGCGGGTTCGTCGCGATGCTGCCGCGCGCCGCGCGGCCGTTCGCGTTGCTGGCGCGGTTCGATCGGCCGATCGGCTGGTGGCTGCTCTATTGGCCGGGGGCCTGGGCGATGGCGCTGTCCGGGCGCGCGATCGAGCGATGGGACATGCTGCTGTGGTTCCTGCTCGGCAGCATCGCGATGCGTGGCGCGGGCTGCGTCTATAACGATATCGTCGACCGCGATTTGGACCGGCAGGTGGCGCGGACCGCCAACCGGCCGCTGGCGAGCGGCGCGGTGTCGGTGAAGGCGGCATGGGCGTGGCTGGTGTTCCTCAGCCTGATCGGGCTGGTCGTGCTGCTGCAACTGAACTTCACTGCAGCGATCGTGGCGCTGGCGAGCCTTGCGCTGGTCGCCGCCTATCCGTTCATGAAGCGCATCACCTGGTGGCCGCAGGCGTGGCTGGGCATGGTGTTCTCGTGGGCGGCGCCGGTCGCGTGGGCGCAGATGGGCAGTGACGACTGGTCGGTGCTGGCACTGCTCTATGCCGGGTCGATCGCATGGGTCATCGGCTACGACACCATCTACGCGTGTCAGGATATCGAGGACGATGCGATGGTCGGCGTCCGCTCTTCGGCGCGGGCGATGGGCGGCAAGGTGCGGCCGGGAGTGACGTTGCTGTACGTCGTTGCCATCGTCTGCTGGGCAGGCGCGGTGTGGCGGGTGTTTCCGACGCCGCTGGCGCTGGCCGCGCTGCTGCCCGGCGCGTTGCATCTGGTTTGGCAGGTCGCGACGTTGCGGCCCGCAGAGGGGGCGAACACGCTGCGCCGGTTCCGGTCGAACCGCGATGCCGGGTTGCTGATCTTCCTCGGCCTGCTGGTGGTGGGGCAGGCGGCATGAGCGTTGCCGTCGCCGCTTCGGCTTCCCATTTGGCCGATATGCTGACCCCGTCCCAAGCCGTCGATCGTGCCCATGCCGCCATGGACCTTGCCAAGCGGCACGGCGCGGATGCCGCCGATGCGATCCTCGTCGCCGATACCGCGCTGTCGGTGTCGGTACGGCTGGGGAAGCTTGAGGATGTCGGCCGGTCGGAGGGCAGCGAGCTGGGGCTTCGCGTGTTCGTCGGGCAGCGGTCGGCGAGCGTGTCGACCTCGGACCTGTCCGACGCCGGGCTGGACGCGCTGGCCGAGCGGGTCGTGACGATGGCGCGCGCCGCGCCCGAAGATCGCTGGGCGGGGCTGGCCCCGGCCGAGCGGTTGCTGCACGGAGCACCGCCGCTGCTCGACCTCGACGATGGCGGCGACGTGCCGCCGCAGGCGTTACGCGAGGCTGCGCTGGCGGTCGAGGATGCGGCGCGGGCAGTGCCGGGCGTCAGCATTTCGGAAGGCGGATCAGCCGGTTATAATCGGGCGGTCGTCGCCTTCGCCACCAGCCATGGCTTTGCGCAGGGCTATGCGGTGACCAGCCACGGCATCTCCGCCAGCGTGCTGGCAGGCGACGGCGCGGGGATGCAGCGTGACCATGCGCATCATTCGGCGCGGCACTATGCCATGCTGGAGGACGCGGAGAGCGTCGGCCGGCGAGCGGGTGAGCGCGCCGTTGCCCGGCTGAACCCGGTGCGGATCGAAGGCGGGGCGATGCCGGTGGTGTTCGACCCGCGCGTCGGCGGCAGCCTGATCGGGCATATCCTCGGCGCGATCTCCGGCCCGTCGATCGCGCGTGGGACCAGCTTCCTGCGCGACTGTATGGGCCATGCGATCCTGCCGACCAACCTGTCGATCATCGACGACCCGCACCGCCCGCATGGCCTTCGCGCGCGGCCGTTCGATGGCGAGGGGCTGGCGGTGTCGCCGATGGCGCTGGTCGATCACGGCGTGCTGGAGACGTGGCTGCTCGACAGCGCATCGGCGCGGCAGCTGGGGCTGGAGCCGACCGGCCATGCCTCGCGGGGCCTCAGCGGTCCGCCGGGGGTGACGACCGGCAACGTCCATTTGGCGGGCGGCAGCGGCAGCCGCGACGCGCTGATCGCCGATATCGAACACGGCGTGCTCATTACCGAACTGATCGGGCAGGGGGTGAACGGCGTCACCGGCGATTACAGCCGGGGCGCGTCGGGCTTCCTGATCGAACGCGGCGAGGTGACGCGACCGGTGTCGGGCATCACCATCGCCGGCAATCTGCGCCCGATGCTGGCGTCGCTGACCGCGGCGGGCGATCTGGAGCATCGGCAGGGCGTCAACGTGCCGACGCTCAGGGTCGATGGCATGACGGTGGCGGGTGGCTGACGCTGCGCTGCTCGAACAGGTAAGTGCGATCACCGCCGAGGCGGCGGCGCTGGCGCATGAGCGCTGGCATGGCGATTTCGCGACATGGGAAAAGGCGCCGGGCAATCCGGTGTGCGAGGTCGACCTGACCGTCGACCGACTACTGCGCGACCGGTTGAGCGCGCTGTTACCGGAAGCGGGGTGGCTGTCGGAGGAGACCGCTGACGACGCGGTGCGGCTGGCGAAGCGGCTGGTGTGGATCGTCGACCCGATCGACGGGACGCGCGACTATATCCGCCGGCGCGACGGCTGGGCGGTGTCGGTGGCGCTGGTCGAGGATTGCCAGCCGGTGCTAGGCGTGCTCGACGCGCCGGTGCGGGGGCAGCGCTGGACCGCGCGCGCGGGCGGCGGGGCGTGGCTGAACGGGCAGAAGCTGGCGGTCAGCGAGCGGATCGACTTTGCCGGCAGCCGGACGCCGGTCGACGCGCTGCCCAAGGCGGACCGTGACCTGTTGATGGTCGCCAAGCCCAATTCGATCGCGCTGCGCATGGCGATGGTCGCTGCGGGCGAGGCCGATTTCCTCGCCACGATCCGCTGGGGCAATGAGTGGGACGTGGCGGCGAGCATCCTGCTGGCGCGCGAGGCCGGGGCGACCGTCACCGACGCGATCGGCCGCAAGCTGCGCTTCAACCAGCCGCGCCCGCAGTTTTTCGGGGTGATGGCGGCGGCACCCGGCATCCATGCGGCAGCGGTCGAGCGGCTGCGCGAGCGGGCGATCGTGGCGCTGGGGAAGCGGTAGCGCGGATCAGCCGCCATTCATCGGCGTTGTGGCAGGGCGATGGCGATGCAGGCGGTAATCCCCGAACGGACGCGGATCGGCGCGATGGGCGTGACGATCGCGCTGCACGTGCTGCTCGGCTGGGCGCTAATCGTCGGGCTGGGCGTCGATGTGCCGCGGGTGACGCAGAGTGCGCTGGCGACGTTCGACATCCTGCCGCCGCCGCCCGATCCGCCACCTCCACCGCCGGTCCCGCAGGTTGTGCGGCAGGGGCGGCCCGAGGGCCGCGCCGCCCCGCCCAATATCCGGTCGAAAGCGACCGAGATCGTCGCGACGCCGCCGGTCGTGCCGTTGCCGGTGCCGCCGCCGGTCGTGACTGCGCCGGTCGCCGGGCCGGGCAATGACGCTTCGTCGGGGGCGACCGATCGGGTCGGGCCGGGAACCGGGGCCGGCGGGGTCGGCAATGGCCTCGGCGGCGGCGGTGCGGGGGACGGCGATGGTGGGGGCGGCGGGGATACGCCGCCCGAGCAGATCGGCGGTTCGTTGCAGGGCGCGCGCCTGCCGGCCGAACTGGCCGAGGATGGCTTCGTCGGGACGGTCGAGGTCGACTATGTCGTCGAGCCCAATGGCCGCGCGACCGATTGCCGCATCCGCCGGTCGAGCGGAAACCGCGCGATCGACATCGCGACCTGCCGCCAGATCGAGCGCGCCTTCCGGTTCCGCCCGTCGCGCGATGCGCAAGGGCGGGCGGTGCCGTCGGTCATGGTGCAGCGGCATGACTGGGACGTCGAGCGCTACTGAAAACAAAGGGGTTTTCGGCCAAAGTTCACAAAGTTCACACTCGTGCGGTGTTGGTGCGCGAGTTGCTTTTTGCGCGGGGGCACGGGGCGGGGGTCACGGTAAGAAAGGGCGGTCATCAGCGTAGCGAGCGTCGGCTGGTGTAGGAAAGTGGAATGATGGGAATTGCGCCACCGAACGGACTGCCTGTTGTCCCAGACCCGATCCGGTCCCGCAATTGACTACGGTCGAGAAGAAGCGGGGCCCCGGATCAAGTCGGGGGCGACGTTGATTATTTGGAAGGTTCTCGCGTGACGATCGACCAGCCCTATTCCTCGCCCTGATACTTGATCTGCAGATACCGCTCTCTTGTCGCCAAGCTATCCAAGTCCCCCTGCGCCAGTTGCTGGGTCATCGCCGCGATTTCGGTGTCGATGATGCGCAGGCCATCGACGAGTTGCTGGTCGGGGGTGCGGCCGTTGCGTTCGACGCGGCGGAGCGGTTCGGGGACGCGATTGTAGCCGCGAATGAGTTCGGGGAGTTGTTCGCCGAGCAGCTTACGAACTTCCGACGCGGCCATCGGTTCATCCTCGCCGAGGGTGGCGAGTTGGGACGACAGCGTATCGAGCTTGATCCCGATCGCGTCCGCCAGGCTGACGGCGGGGGCGGGCAAAGCGGGGCGCTGGGTGGCGAGCCAGCGTTCGGTCTGCGACGGCAGCGACCTGATCGGGGCCTGGACCAGTTGTTCGACCGCGACCGGGCGGGTGACCGGCAAGGCGGCGAAGAACAGTGTCGCGGCGATGAGCAGCGTCACCACCAGCAGCGCGCCACCGACGCCCAGCGGCACGAACCAGCCGAATACCAGCGCGGCGATGAGGATCGCGCCGTCGGCCAGCGCGATGCGGCCAAGGCGGCGCAGCACCTCCGCCTCGCGGCGGCGACGGGCGCGCGGCGCGACCTGTCCGTGGCGCTCGCGCGCGCGCTCCAGCGTCAGGCTGGCGCGTTCCAATACCTCGTCGCTGCGCGACATGGGCCTACATCGCCTCCAGCTTGAACGTCTCGCCCTGACCCGATGCGTTCTGCGACGCCCCCTCGGCGCGGGCGATATAGCCCCGCGACTTCTCGACCTCGTTGCCGAGCGTGTTGATCGTCGTCTTCATCGAATCGAGCGCCTTCAGCTTGAACGTGTCGATCGCGTCCATCGTGTCATAGACGTTCTGGAACGCACGTTGCAGCACTTCGACCGGAATGGTCGAGGCGGCGGCCTGTTCGTGGATCGTCGCGGTCTGCGAACGGAGCAGCTTGCCGGTCGAATCGATGATGTTGGCGGTGGTGGTGTTCAGCGCGGTGATCTGTTCGAGCACCAGCTTCTGGTTGGTCAGCGCCTGTGCGACCGTCACCGCGGTGCGCAGCGCGCCGACGGTGGTGGTGCTGGCGCGGTCGACGCCCTTGACCAGTTCGACATTGTTCTTCTTGACCAGATCCAGCGCCAGATAGCCCTGCACCGTCACCGCCATCTGCGTCAGCAGATCCTGCGACCGCTGACGGACGTAGAAAAGCGCGGTCTCGCGGATCGCCTTGGCCTTTGCGGGATCGCTATGGTCGAGCTCGTTGGCCTTGTCCTCCAGCTTCTGGTCCATCTCGCGCGAGAGATAGATCATCTGCTCCAGACGCCCCATCGCCGTCCACAGGTTCGCGCGTTCGGTGTCGATGGCGGCATTGTCCATCAACAGCTCGTCCTTGCCCGATTGCAGGCGTTTGAGGATCGAGGCGATATGGCTCTGCGCGGATTTATAGCCGTCGAAATAGTCGCGGACCTTGCTGCCGAACGGGATCATGCCGAACAGTTTCTTCGGCTCCAGCAGATTGCCCTGCCGACCGGGATCGAGGTCCTCGATCGTGCGGCGCAGCTGGGCGAGGTCGGCGCCGACGCCCGATTCCTGGTCCATCGCGCGGACCGGGCGGTCGAGGAAGCGGTTGGACTGGCCCGCCGCCTCGCGGATCTCACGCGCGCCGAGGTTGCTGATCGCGTCGACGCGCTTGCCGAATTCGGGGGAGTTCGCGTCCTGCGCGACCAGCTGTTCGACGAAATCGTCAACGCGACGCTGCAATTCGGTCTTCTTGACGTCGTCGACCGGCACCAGCCCGGCCGCCTTCGCCGCCGGCACGGTCGGCACCGGATCGGGCGGGGTCAGCACCAGCGCGGGTTCTTCGGTCGTCTGCGTCGCCATACTTCCTCCACGTCGTCCGCCGGTTGATGCCATGCGAACGCGGTATCGTTCAACTGTGCTATTTAGATAATACACTTTGCGGATGCAAGACGGCGGGGCGTTCGCCGCAGCGCAGCAAGGAGGGGACTTTCGGTTTCGCAGGAAATACGCTAAGCGCGCGGCCAATTGCACTCCCGCATGATCCAGGAAATACCATGAGCCTTCGCAACGTGGCGATCATCGCCCACGTCGATCACGGCAAAACCACGCTCGTCGATCAGTTGTTCCGTCAGTCCGGCACGTTCCGCGACAACCAACGCGTCGAGGAACGCGCGATGGATTCGAACGACCTCGAAAAGGAGCGCGGGATCACGATTCTCGCCAAGCCGACCTCGGTCGAATGGGTTCCGCCGGCCGGTGGCGAACCGGTGCGCATCAACATCGTCGACACCCCCGGCCACGCCGATTTCGGCGGCGAAGTCGAACGCATCCTGTCGATGGTCGACGGCGTCGTCCTGCTGGTCGATTCGTCGGAAGGCGCTATGCCGCAGACGAAGTTCGTGACCGGCAAGGCGTTGGCGCTGGGCCTGAAGCCGATCGTCGTGGTCAACAAGGTCGACCGCAGCGACGCGCGCATCCAGGAAGTGCTCGACGAAGTGTTCGACCTGTTCGTGTCGCTGGACGCGAACGACGAACAGCTCGACTTCCCGGTGCTCTATGCATCGGGCCGCAACGGCTATGCCTCGACCGACATGGACGCGCGCGAAGGCACGCTACAGCCGATGTTCGAGACGATCGTCTCGCACGTCCCGCCGCCCTCGCTCGACGAAGAGGCACCGTTCACCTTCCTGGTGACGCTGCTCGACCGCGACAACTTCCTCGGCCGCATCCTGACCGGGCGCGTCAATTCGGGCACGGTGAAGCTGAACCAGCCGATCCACGCGCTCGACAATGACGGCAACGTGATCGAAACCGGCCGCGCGTCGAAGATCATGTCGTTCCGCGGTCTCGAGCGCGTGCCGGTCGAGGAAGCGAAGGCGGGCGACATCATCAGCCTTGCCGGCCTGACCGTCGCCACCGTCGCCAACACCATCTGCGATCCGCAGGTCACCGAGCCGCTGCACGCGCAGCCGATCGATCCGCCGACGCTGTCGATGCGCTTTGCCGTCAACGATTCGCCGATGGCGGGGCGTGAGGGCAGCAAGGTGACGTCGCGGATGATCCGCGACCGCCTGTTCCGCGAAGCCGAATCGAACGTCGCCGTGAAGGTGACCGAAGCGTCGGATCGCGACAGCTATGAAGTCGCCGGCCGCGGCGAGTTGCAGCTGGGCGTGCTGATCGAGACCATGCGCCGCGAAGGGTTCGAACTGGGCATCTCGCGTCCGCGCGTGCTGTTCGGCGAGGACGAGAATGGCGGCAAGACCGAGCCGTACGAAACCGTCGTGATCGACGTGGACGAGGAATTTTCGGGTACGGTCGTCGACAAGATGAACCAGCGCAAGGCCGAGATGACCGACATGCGTCCGTCGGGCGGTGGCAAGACGCGCATCACCTTCTCGGCACCGTCGCGTGGCCTAATCGGCTATCACGGCGAATTCCTGTCGGACACGCGCGGCACCGGGATCATGAACCGGCTGTTCGAGAAGTATGGCCCGCACAAGGGCCAGATCGAAGGTCGCAAGAACGGGGTGCTGATCTCGAACGGCGCCGGCGAAGCGCAGGGCTATGCACTGGGTCCGCTCGAAGAGCGCGGCATCCTGTTCGTCGGGCACGGCGAAGCGCTGTACGAAGGCATGATCATCGGCGAGAACGCCAAGACGGATGACCTCGAGGTCAATCCGATGAAGGCGAAGCAGCTGACCAACTTCCGCGCCTCGGGCGGCAAGGACGACGCGATCCGCCTGACCCCGCCGAAGAAGATGACGCTGGAACAGGCGATCGCCTATATCGACGACGATGAAATGGTCGAGGTGACGCCGAAGAACATCCGTCTGCGCAAGCGGCATCTGGACCCGCATGAGCGGAAGAAGGCATCGCGCGCGAAGGCGGCAGCCTGAGCGAGCGAGCCGGGCAGGCGGACCGGGCAAAGGCGTAGCGCCAGCTGCGCCGAGCCGCACTAGGTCCGCCCGGCCGGCCTTGCTACAAGCAAGGACCGACGACGTGGCTTCGCCACGTCGGGCCAAGAAACAAAACGGCCCCGGAAGCGATTCCGGGGCCGTTTCCTATGCACCGCTACCCGGGCCTCAATCGACCGGAGCCGGTTCCTTCAGCAACGGAATGATCTCGCGGTTCAGATCGTCCAAATCCAGTGCGCCGGCCTTTGCGTAGCGGACGACGCCACGACGATCGATGATGTAGTTGGTCGGAACGGCGGTCGGGCTGCCGGACATGCCCTTGACGCGCTTGGCAGGCGTGATGGCCAGCGTCGCGAACAGGTTCTTCATCTTGTGGATCGGCACCGATCCTTCGGTCGTGATCGCGAACACCTGCATCCGGTGTTTGCGCACCTGCCGGTAATAGCCGTCGAGCAACGGCAGCTCGACCCGGCACGGCACGCACCATGTCGCCCAGAAATTGATGATGACGACCTCGCCGCGATGTTCGGCCAGCGTCGTCTTCGTCCCATCGACCAGCGTCAGTTCGATGGGCGGCGCGGGCTGGCCGACCTTCAGTTCCTTGGCAGTGGCTGGTGTCGCCGCGAGCATCGCGCAGACGAGCGGCAGCAGCATGTTCAGACGCATGAAAAATTCCCCCGCCGGCAATCTTTTGCGGCGGACGAACCGCGTCAAGCTACAGCAGCAGCCATCCGGCCAACGCGCCGACCGCGACGATCAGCGGCGTCACCCAGCCGCCCTTCAACCGCCACGCCATCGCCAGCGCGACCGCGAACAGGCCGATCGCCACCGCGACCGCATCGACCCGCGCTCCGGTCGCGATCACCAGTTGCACGAAGGTCGCGGCGATGATCCCAACCACGGCCGCCGCAACCCCGGTCAGCGCGTGGCGCAGCGACGGCGCGTCGACGATCCCCTCCAGCCGTTCGAAGAAGATCAGCGAGAAGGCGAAGGCGGGCAGGAACATGCCGAGCGTGATCGCCAGCGCGCCCGCCAGCCCGCCGGCGACATAGCCGACAAAGGTCGCGAAGATCACCAGCGGCGCAGGGATCACGTTGGCAAAGGCGACCCCGTCGAGGAACGCGGCATCGCCGATCCAGCCGCGCCCGACGGTATCGGCGCGGACATAGGGGATGGCGGTATAGGCCCCGCCGAAGGTCAGCAGCCCGCCCTTCAGCCCGGCGACGAACAGCGCAAAGATCGTCAGCGGCTGCGCGACCGATCCGGCCGGGGCGGGGGCGGCAAGCTGCATCGCGCCGATCGCCGCGACGACTCCGGCCACGCCGATGGCCGCGGCCAGTGCAGGGCGGGCCATCGCCGCATAGACCGCGCCGCCGACCAGCAACGGTATCCAGAACGGCACCCCGATCAGCGTCGCGACGGCTGCCGCAACGGCGATCATGGCGAGCAGCCGGTCCTCGATCACATGTTGCCCGATCCGCGTTACGGCGCGCAGGATCACCGCCAGGATCGCGACCTGAATGCCGAGCAGCACGCCGGTCACGCCGACGCTGCCCTGCACGACGGTGACGTACAGCCAGCCGACCAGCAGCATCAGGCAGAAACCGGGGAGCATGAAGCCGAGCCCGGCGAGGAGCCCGCCGATCCGCCCGCGCGCCAGTACGCCGAAATGGACGCACAGTTCGTGTGCCTCGGGTCCGGGCAGGACCTGTAATACCGCGAGCAGGCGGTTGAACCGCCCCTTGTCGATCCAGCGCTCCTCCTCGACCAGCGCCTGCCGCAGCATCGCGATCTGCGCGACCGGCCCGCCAAAGGCGAGGCAGCCGAAGCGCAGGAATTTGAGGAACAGCGCGAACAGGCCGATGGTCGGGAGACGGGACGGGGCAGCGACTTCCATAGACAAACGCTCCTAAGGCCGCGCGACGCGGCCGGTGGAGCGGAACTTGGACGGAAGCCGTCTGAACGGGCGTCCGCATCTGCCCGTTGGGGGCTTATTCTTCACAACCCTGCCCAACTGTCAATCGGTTGCCGCGTCATGCCCGCCGCGTGGTGGCGGTGAACGCATCGACGATCGCCCCCCGCATCGGCTTGGGACGGTAATCGGACGCATAGGGTAGGGGGCGCTTGGGCAGGCCGTCGCGGCGGATGCCGAACTCGCTCGATTGCAACCAGCTATATTTGTCGACCAGCCCCCAGGTCAGCACCTCGTTCATCTGCGGATAGCTCATCAGAAGGTCGAGATAGGCGCGGACCAGCAGCGCCGAATCCGCGTCGCGCTGCTCGATCGATCCTTCGCGCTGGGTATCGTTGACGTCGAGCTCGGTGACCTTCAGCTTATACCCCATCGCCACGACCTGATCGAGAAAGGGCTTCATATTGTTGACGTTATAGTCGGCGATGGAACGTGCGCTGTCGGGCGAATAGAAGCCGAGATGCGACTGGATACCGAGCGTGTCGACCGGCACGCCGCGATCCTTGAACCCCTTCAGCAGGTTCAGCACGCCCTGCCGATGGTTGGGCATGCCGGCGTCCATATAGTCGTTATAGACCAGTTCGGCGGTCGGCAGTTCCTGCCGTGCGGTGATGAAGGCGAGGTCGAGCAGCGACGTATCGTTGCCGACCGCGGTGGCGAGCGCATTGGTCCTGAGCGCGCCGGTGGCCGGTACGATCGCTTCGTTGATGACGTCCCAGCTGGTGATGCGGCCGGCAAAGCGGCGGGTCACGGTCTGCACATGCTCGCGGACCAGCCGGCTGGCCTCCGCCTTGGGATCGCTGCCGAAGTCATAGTTGCGCAGCCAGCCGGGGAAACGCTCCTGCAGATACCACAGCAGCGTGTGGCCTCGCACCGGGATACCCGCGCTCTGGGCGGAGGCGAGCATCGCATCGATGCGGGTGAAGTCGAACGTCGTCGCACTGGGACGAACGGCTTCCCACTTCAGCTCGTTCTCGGGGACCAGGATGTTGCAATCCTGACGAAGCAGCGCGGCATAGTCCGGGTTGGTGAAGGATGCCGCATCGGTTCCGGTGCTGAACGCGAAGGCCGATCCGAAGCGCATGTTGCGTGCCGCCGCGATGGTCGCGATGCCGGTCGTCGGACTAGGGCTGGCAGAGGGGGTGGGCGTAGGGGTGGGCGTAGGGGTAGGTGTCGGTGTCGGGGTGGGTGTCGGTGACGGCGCAGGGCTGACCGATCCGCCGGAACTGCTGGATCCGCCGCAAGCCGAAACCGCCGCGCCAAGGCCGAGTATCATTGCGTCACGTCGCGTGATCGTCGCCATCGTCATCCCCTCTCGATTGCCGGAATTTTTCCGGTCGAACATGATGGTAGCGCAAACATCGCCCTTCACAAGGGGGCAGGCGACGAGGGTTCCGCGCCGCTACCCCTCGCATGCGCGCACCGGCGCTGCTATCTCCGCGCCATGCCCCATCTCTATCTCGTCGACGGCTCCGGCTATATCTTTCGCGCCTATCACCGGCTGCCGCCGCTGACCAACCAGCATGGCGAGCCGGTCGGGGCAGTCTATGGCTATACGACGATGCTGTGGCGGCTGGCCGATGCGCTGCACAAGGCCGACGGGCCGACGCACATGGCGGTGATCCTCGACAAGTCGTCGAAGACGTTCCGCAACGACCTGTACGACCAGTATAAGGCGCACCGGCCGCCGCCGCCCGAGGATCTGGTCCCGCAATTCCCGATGATCCGCGACGCGACCCGTGCCTTCTCGATCCCGTGCATCGAGGAGGAGGGGCTGGAGGCCGACGATATCATCGCCTGCTATACGCAGGCGGCGCTGGCCCAGGGCTGGTCGGTGACGATCGTCAGTTCCGACAAGGACCTGATGCAGCTGATGACCGATCCGTCGGTCGACATGCTCGACACGATGAACAACCGTACGCTCGGCCCCGATCATGTGCGCGAGAAATTCGGAGTGGGGCCGGAGCAGCTGGGTGACGTGCTGGCGCTGATGGGCGACAGCGTCGACAATGTGCCGGGTGTGCCCGGCGTCGGGCCGAAGACCGCCGCGAAGCTGATCGCCGAGCATGGCGACCTCGAAGCGGTGCTCGCCGCCGCGCCCGAGATGAAGAAGGGCAAGCTACGCGACAATCTGATCGAACATGCCGACAATGCGCGGTTGTCGAAGGTGCTGGTGACGCTGAAATGCGATGGCGGGCTGCCCGAACCGCTCGATGCGCTGGCGATGCAGGGGATACCCGAGGCGCCGTTGCGCGCCTTTCTTGAGCATCATGGCTTCCGCACGTTGCTCACCAAGCTGTCGAGCGTTGCGGACGAACCGGTAGCACCCGCGGCGGCGCCGGGGGGCGAGGAGGATGAGCCGGCCTGCAACCATGACGGCTATGAGACGGTCGTGACGCAGGACGCGCTCGACCGCTGGGTACAGGTGGCGCGGCATCACGGCTGGGTCGCGATCGATACCGAGACGACGGGGCTGGACGCGACGCGCGCCGAACTGGTCGGGATCAGCATGGCGTTGCACCCGAACCTCGCCTGCTATGTGCCGATCGCGCATGGCGGGACCGACATGTTCGCCGAGCGTCCCGAGCAATTGTCGCGCGAGGCGGTGCTGGCGACGCTGAAACCGCTGTTCGAGGATCCCAGTGTCCTGAAGATCGGCCATAATCTGAAATACGACATGATCGTCCTGTCGCGCGCGGGGGTCGATGTTGCGCCCTATGACGACACGATCGTGATGAGCTTCGACCTCGACGCGGGCCTGCACGGGCATGGCATGGACGAGCTGGCGGCGACGCACCTCCAGCATAGCTGCATCGCGTACAAGGACGTGGTGGGGACGGGGAAGAAGCAGGTCGGTTTCGGCGAAATCGATCTGAAGACCGCGACCCGCTATGCCGCCGAGGATGCCGATGTGACGCTGCGGCTGTGGCGGCGGTTCAAGCCGCGCCTGCCGTACGAGCAGGCGACCAAGGTGTACGAGATGGTCGACCGGCCGCTGGTCCGCGTCATCGCCGATATGGAGACAGCGGGAATCAAGGTCGATGCGCAGGTATTGGCGCGGCTGTCCGACGATTTCTCGACGCGGATCGCCGCGCTCGAAGGCGAAATTCATGAACTGGCCGGCGTGAAATTCACCATCGGATCGCCGAAACAGCTGGGCGACGTGCTGTTCGTGACGCTGGGGATCAAGGGCGGACGCAAGGGCAAGTCGGGTGTCTATTCGACCGACGTCAACGAACTGGAGCGGATCGCCGCCGACACTGATTCGGGTGGGGCGGCGATCGCGGCGAAGGTGCTCGACTGGCGGCAGCTGACCAAGCTCAAGAACACCTATACCGATGCGTTGCAGGCGCAGATCAATCCGGCGACCGGGCGGGTGCATACGTCGTACAGCCTGACCGGTGCGCAGACCGGGCGGCTGTCGTCGACCGATCCAAATTTGCAGAACATCCCGATCCGCACCGAGGTCGGCCGGCAGATCCGCGATGCGTTCGTGGCGGAGCCGGGCAATGTCATCCTGGCGGCCGACTACTCGCAGATCGAATTGCGGCTGGCGGCGCATATCGCCGACGTGCCGCAGCTGCGCGACGCGTTCGAGCGCGGCGACGACATTCACAGCATCACCGCGCAGGAGCTGTTCGGCGAGGTCAACCGCGACACGCGCGGGCGGGCCAAGACGATCAACTTCGCGATCCTGTATGGCATCAGTCGCTGGGGGCTGGCCGGGCGGCTCGACGTGACCGCTGAGGAGGCGCAGGCGATGATCGATCGCTATTTCGACCGCTTCCCCGGCATCAACCGCTACATCGCCGAGACGACGCAGAGCGTGCGCACGACCGGCTTCACCACGACGCTGTTCGGCCGCAAGACTCATTTCCCGCGCATCAAGTCGAAAGTGCAGCACGAACGGCAGGGGGCGGAGCGCGCTGCGATCAACGCCCCGATCCAGGGGACCAGCGCCGACATCATTAAGCGGGCGATGGCGCGCATGGGTCCGGCGCTGGCCGAGGCGGGGCTGAGCGAGGTGCGGATGCTGTTGCAGGTGCACGACGAACTGGTGTTCGAACTGCCCGAGGGGCTGGTCGAGGCCGCGACGCCGGTGATCCGTCGGGTCATGGAAACGGCGGCCGAGCCGGTGGTGCAACTGTCGGTGCCGCTGGGCGTGGAGATCGGGACCGGGCCTAGCTGGGGCGCGGCGCATTGATGCTGGCGCTGGCATTGGTCCTGCAAACGGCGCCGACGGTAGCGGCGGTCGATCAAATGGTGCCAGCGGAAGCGGGGGCGGCGGTCTTGGCCGGCAAGACACACGAACCGATCGCGGCCGTCGTCAAGGTCGAACCGGGGCATATAGCACCACCGGGATTTGTCGACCGCGACCTGATCGAACAACCGGTGCGGAACGGTAGCGGTTGCGCCCGGCATCGGTGGCGGGCCAGTTTTCGTTCGCCGACGCTCGAGCGGCGAGGGCCGTTCGTCCTTGATACCGTCTACGCCATGACGGAGGTCGCGCTGACCGCGACGTCGGCATGCCCGACGACGGACTATGTTCATTTGAACCCCGGCATAGACCAGATGAGGGGGTTGGCGGCACTGGCTCAATTCGAACGCGTCCGAACCGGCCGCGTCCGGGTGGCGTTCGATTGCCGGGACGATACCGGCGATGCAGGGTTCTGTCGGTCGCGGGCGACCATCCTCCGGGAACTTGCCGGTCGCAGGGCATGGATCATGTCGCGAACGGGCGATGGGTTCGCCGTTTCGCTGCAAGGGCAGACGCCAGCCATCGTCATATTACAGGTCCATCCGCGGACGCCGGGTCGCGCCAGCGTGTCGAAAGCATTTCCGCCGCCGTTCTGACACGAAGCAACCGGTCCAACCGTTGCCCGCAAGCCGCACCCCGTCGCCAAAGCGCAACGGGGGGCTATGGGGAGCCGCCGCCCTCGCGTATGACGCGGCGATGATCCAGCCCCCGCGCGCCGCATGACCGACGCGCCGACCCAGCCCACCGACGACATCGCCGCACTTGCCAAGGGCGGGCGGACGAACGTGTTCGGGTTCGTCCTGCGGCTCGTCGCCCGACTGCCGTTCCTGTTCATCGCCGGGCGCATCTATGGTCCCGAGATCGTCGGGCGGTTCGCGCTGGCGGTGCTGGTGGTCGAACTGGCGGCGCTGATCGCGACATTGGGGTTGAAGCGGGGGCTGGCGCAGGCGCTGTCGTCGACCGACCGGCCGCATGCCCATGTCGTGTGGGACGCGCTGGCGGTCGCGTTCATCCTCTCGGTCGCGGCGAGTGCGGTGCTGTTCGTGTTTCCGCAGATCATGTACCCGAACAGCCAAGTGATCGGGTTCGAACGGCTGTTGCCGCTGATCGTCTTTGCGATCGCCTGGTCCGACGTCAGCCTGGCGGCGCTGGCCTATCGGCTAAACGTCAAGGCGGCGGTGACCGCGCGGGCGGTGATCGAGCCGTGGACGATCTCGATCGCGGCTTGGGCACTCAGCTATTATTCGACGCGCGACGGGCTCATCATGAGCTATGTGCTGTCGATGGCGGCGGCGCTGGCGGCGTCGATCGTGCCGTTCATTCGCAGCTATGGCCTGCCCTATGGTTGGTCGCCGCATCTGCGGCCGATGCTGGCGCTGGTGAAGCGCAACATGCCGCTGGCCGGAGCCGACGCGATCGAATGGGGCACGCGCAACGTCGATCGCTTCATCCTGGGCCTGTTGTTCGGACCGGCGATCGTCGGCATCTATTACATGGCGCAGCAGGTCGCGTCGCTGCCGCAGAAGCTGAAGACCAGCTTCGATCCGGTGCTGGGGCCGGTCATCACCCAGAGCCTGGCCGTCGGGGACAAGCCGGCGGTCGCGCGGCAGGTGCGCCAAGTCGGATTCTGGATCGTCACCGCGCAGGCGGCGCTGGCGCTGGCCGGCAGTATCCCGGCATCGGGGGTGATGGGCGTCGTCGGGCGCGAGTTCGTCAGCGGGGCGGGGGCGCTGTCGTTCCTGCTGATCGCCGAGGTGCTGGCGGCGAAGGGCGCGGTGTCGGAAGCGGCGCTGGTCTATATCGCGCGGCACCGCAACCTGATGATCTCGCTGGGGCTGCTGACGTTTCAGGTGGTGCTGAGCTTCGCGCTGGTCGCGTTGATGCGCGCGCTGGGCCTGCCGCAAAATTATGCCGCGGTGGGGCCGGCGATGGCGCTGTGTACGTCGGTCGGGCTGGGGTCGATCATCAAGTCGGGGCTGCTGTCGAAGCTGCTGGGCGTCAGCGTTCGCGATTTCCGGCCGGCGTTCATGTGGGCGGTGCTGGCGGCGACGGTGGCCGGGTCGCTCATCATGCGCCTGCCCAAACGCTATGAATGGGCGGAGCTGCTGTTCGGTATCCCGATCATGCTCGGCATCTATTTCGCGGTACTGTGGCGCTGGGCGTTCCGGCCCGAGGACAAGGCGCTGTTCCACAAAAGCGCGGCGGCGAGCGAGGCGCATATCCCGACGGATCGGTACAAGGTTTAGGGACGCGAGCTTCTTGGGGCTCGCTTGCCACCCCCCCGGCGTGGCCGAGACCTATCCGTACCCCTGCGAAGGCGGGGGGGGGCAGAACCAGATATTACAACGGCTTGCGCATCTGGCCCTGGGTCCCCGCCTTCGCGGGGACACGGTACCGTGGCGGTCCGCAGTAGTTCTGCCTTGGGTCTTACCGGAACGGCGGTTCGTTGAACGCCCGCAGCTTGCGGCTGTGGAGGCCGGCGCCTTCCAGCCGCAGCTGTTCGCACGCTTCGATGCCGATGCGCATATGTTCGTTGATCGCGCGTTCGTAGAAGCGGTTGGCTTGTCCCGGCAGTTTCAGTTCGCCGTGCAGCGGCTTGTCCGAGACGCACAGCAGCGTGCCATAGGGGACGCGGAAGCGATACCCTTGCGCCGCGATCGTCGCCGATTCCATGTCGATTCCGACCGCGCGCGACAGCGAGAAGCGCAACGCCGAGCGGCTGAAGCGCAATTCCCAGTTGCGGTCGTCGGTGGTGACGATGGTGCCGGTGCGCAGCCGTTTCTTCAGTTCGTCGCCCGACTGGCCCGACACGATCTCCGCCGCGCGGGCCATCGCCACCTGAACCTCGGCGATGGCGGGGACCGGGATTTCGGGCGGCAGCACGTCGTCGAGGACATGGTCGTCGCGCAGATAGGCGTGCGCCAGCACATAGTCGCCGATCCGCTGGCTGGGGCGCAGGCCGCCGCAGTGCCCGATCATCAGCCACGCCTCGGGCCGCATGACGGCGAGGTGGTCACAGATCGTCTTCGCATTGGAAGGGCCGACGCCGATATTGACCAGCGTGATGCCGGTGCCGTCCGCCGCAACGAGGTGATAGGCCGGCATCTGGTGCCGCCGCCACGCACTGTCGCTGACCATACGTTCGGCATCGTCCTCGGCAGTCGCGAGCACGCCACCTGCGCCCGACAGCGCGGTATAGCGGCTGGGCGTGCCGTCGGCGGCGGGCTTCAGCTGCTCGCCGGCCCAGCGGACGAATTCGTCGACATAGCGGTGATAGTTGGTGAACAGCACGTAGCGCTGAATATGTTCGGGCGGGGTGCCGGTGTAATGGCGCAGCCGGGCGAGCGAGAAATCGGTGCGCAAGCCGTCGAACAGCGCCAGCGGACGGCTATCGTCATGCGCGTTCCACAGGCCGTCGGCAATCTCGTCGCCGATATGCGCCAGTTCGGTCGCGGGGAAGAAGCGCGCCAGTTCGGATGCCGACACCGCGTCGAGGCTGAGCGCATGGCCGGCATCGAGCACATAGGGGAAGGGAATTTCCTGCCGCCCGGCAACTGCCTCGACCGTGACGTCATGATTGGCGATCAGCAGGTCGAGCTGTTCGGTCAGATAGGCGGCGAACATCGCCGGCTTGGTCACGCTGATCCGGTATTCGCCGGGCGTAGTCAGCCGGCCATAGGCGCGCGAGGGCATCGGCTTGTCGCTGCCGCCGCGATGGGTCAGGCGGATCTCGGGATAGGCGAACGAGCCGTCGACACGCGCCGAGGAAGGCGGGCGGGTGCCATCGGTCAGGTAACGGTCGAGCGCCGCACGCAGCCGCGCCACGGAAGCGGTGTAGAGCCGATCGAGTTCGGCGACGATATCGGAAGCCTGCGTCATCGACCGTGGCTAGGGCGATCCGACGCGGCAGGTCAAGACCCGGCGCACGGGCAGTGCGCCGGGTCGGAGACGATCAGGTCGCCGACGGGGTGACCTTCGGCACATCGCCCTTGGCGTCCGCCTCGCGCTTCTTCTCGATCAGCTTGGATGCGCCGAAGGCGGCACCGGCGATCGCGGCGGCGGCGCCGGCGACGATCGCGGCGGTGGCAGCGGGATGGGCCTTCACCGTCTCGGCAGTCGACTTGGCGGTTTCGGCGACGGCCTCGCGGGTCTTGCCGGCGGCATCGACCACCGCGTCACGCGATTTGGCGGCCGCGTCGCTCACGCTTTCCTTAGCCGACGCATAGGTGGCCGACGCCTTTTCGGCGAAGCTGCCCGATGCGTCGGCGGCGTCGTTCACGGCTTGCTTGGTGGTCGTCGTGCTGGTCATGACGGTTCCCTTTCGCGTTCGATATGGTTGCGTAACCAACGATCAACCCGGCAACGCCCGACCGGTTCCGACACGCCGATATGGAAACCGCCACCCTGCGTCAGATCGAGGCGAGCAGGTTTTCGGCCGAGCTGACCTTGAACTCGCCGGGGGCTTCGACGTGCAGCGCCTCGACCACGCCGTCATTGACCAGCATCGCGTAACGCTTCGACCGGATGCCCATGCCGTATGCCGAGCTGTCCATGTCCAGCCCGGTCGCCTTGGCGAAATCGGCATTGCCGTCGGCCAGCATCGTCACCTTGCCTTCCGCATTACCTGCCTTGGCCCAGGCGTCGAGCACGAAGGCGTCGTTGACGGCGGTGCAGGCGATCTCGTCGACGCCCTTGTCGTGGAACGCCTGCGCCTGTTCGATAAAGCCCGGCAGATGCTTGGCCGAGCAGGTCGGTGTGAAGGCGCCGGGGACCGAGAACAGCGCGACGCGGCGGCCGGCGAAGAAGTCCGTGGTCGACACCTGATCGGGGCCGTCGGGCGTGGCCTTGACCAGCTTGGCATCGGGCAGGCGGTCACCGATCTTGATCGTCATCATCGTCTCCGGGAAAAATTGGCACGCAACACTGCGCACGGGCGGAGCGTGGGAGCGGTCCCGATCGTTTTCAAGCATGGCGCCCGGAGCTTGGGACGATTAGCCTCGGACTACCATGGACCAGACCCGATTCCTGACCGGACAGATATTGCTGGCGATGCCCGGTATCGGCGACCGCCGGTTCGACCATGCCGCCATCGCGATGTGCAGCCACGACGCCGATGGCGCGATGGGGGTCGGCATCGGCGATACGATCGAGGGGCTGACGCTGCACACGTTGCTGGCGCAACTGGAAATCGAGCCGGGGGCAGCCCCCGACGTGCCGATCCATCAGGGCGGCCCGGTCGAGACGCGGCGCGGCTTCGTGCTGCACGATGCCGGCTGGGGCGGGCAGGACACGATCGACGTCGCCGGCAAATGGGCGCTGTCGGGATCGGTCGACGTGCTGCGCGCGATCGCCGCCGGCACCGGGCCGGAACGATTCCTGATCGCGCTCGGCTATGCCGGCTGGGAGGGTGGACAGCTCGACGCCGAGATGTCGCGCCATGGCTGGATGAACGTCGATGGCGATGCCGCGCTGCTGTTCGACGTACCGACCGCACAACGCTGGCGCACCGGGTTCGACCGGGCGGGGATCGATACGCGGTTGCTGTCGCCCGGCGCCGGCACCGCCTGACAAGGCTTTGTTAGGGGCGGGCGGTTAGGGGTTCGAGCATGTCGATCCTCTCCGCCCTGTGGGAAAGCATGAAGCCGACGCTGTGCGTCATGGGCTTCGGATTTTCGGTGATGACGGCGGTCGAGTTGCTGACTCCACGCGAGCGATCGTCGCTCAGCGGCCGGCTGCCGGGCCTGTTGTTCTGGGCGCTCTGGCTGGCGGTCAGCGGCATCGCCTACGCCGCCTTCCGCGTGCTGTGGACCGCGATCGGCATTCCGCCGCTGCTGACGCTGCCGACCGGGGCGGGGTGGGGCGGGCCGGTCGCGTGGGTCGTGGCACCGATCGTCGGGGCGGCGATCTACGACTTCTTCTTCTACTGGTGCCACCGTGCACAGCATCGCTGGCTGTGGCGCTATCATGCCGTGCATCATTCGATCCGCGAACTGTCTGCGGTCAATGCGTATCATCACCCGATCGAACCCTTTGTCCAGATCCTGCTGATCGCGATCCCGACCAGCCTGATCGCGTCCGAGGCGGGACCGGTGGTGCCGACGATGCTCGTACTGCTGCACCTGCAGGGCGCGTTCCTCCATTCGGCGAGCCACTGGCATCTGGGGCCATTGTCGCGGGTCGTCGTCGACAATCGCTTTCACCGCATCCATCATTCGGTCGAGCACAAGCATTTCGACCGCAATTTCGGTGCGTTCACGACCATCTGGGACCGGATGTTCGGCACGGCATGGTGGCCCGACCGCGACGAATGGCCGGCGACTGGCATCGCCGAGGTCGACCAGCCGCGCACGCTGCACCAGTGGATCACCTTGCCCGTCGCATATGACCGCGCCGTCGCCGAGCCGCCGCCCGCTACCGTCACGAAACAGATATAAAGAAATCTTTATATTCACATTTGCGTTTCGCCCGACGGCTGGGTAGAGGCGCAGTCATCCGCCACGGGCGCGCCCGCGGCACAGCTCCAGGAGTATCCATGGCTACCGCCCCCAATCTTGCCGGCGCCGACAAGCAGGCCGATTACGTCATTCGCGACATTGCCCTCGCCGATTTCGGTCGCAAGGAAATCGAGATCGCCGAAACCGAAATGCCGGGCCTGATGGCGCTGCGCGACGAATTCGGCGCGTCGCAGCCGCTGAAGGGTGCGCGGATCACCGGGTCGCTGCACATGACGATCCAGACCGCGGTGCTGATCGAGACGCTGGTGGCGCTCGGCGCCGATGTCCGCTGGGCGACCTGCAACATCTTCTCGACGCAGGACCATGCCGCCGCCGCGATCGCGGCCAAGGGCATTCCGGTGTTCGCGGTGAAGGGCGAGAGCCTCGCCGATTACTGGGACTATGTCGGCGACATCTTCAACTGGGGCGACCAGACCGCCAACATCATCCTCGACGATGGCGGCGACGCCACCATGTTTGCGCTGTGGGGCGCGAAGCTCGAAGCCGGCGCTTCGCTGGGCGAGCCGGAAAACGAAGAGGAAGTCGAGTTCCAGCGCGCATTGAAGGCGTTCATCGCCAAGCGTCCGGGCTACCTGACCGAGACGGTCAAGAACCTGAAGGGCGTGTCGGAAGAGACGACCACCGGCGTCCACCGCCTGTACGAGATCGCGAAGAAGGGTGAGCTGCCCTTCCCGGCGATCAACGTGAATGACTCGGTCACCAAGTCGAAGTTCGACAATCTCTATGGCTGCAAGGAATCGCTGGTCGACGCGATCCGTCGCGCCACCGACGTGATGTTGGCCGGCAAGGTCGCCTGCGTCGCGGGCTTCGGCGATGTCGGCAAGGGTTCGGCCCAGTCGCTCCGCAACGGCGGCGCGCGCGTCATGGTCACCGAAATCGACCCGATCTGCGCACTGCAGGCGGCGATGGAAGGGTTCGAGGTCGTGACGATGGACGAGGCGGTCGAACGCGCCGACATCTTCTGCACCGCGACCGGTAATGCCGACGTCATCACCGCCGAGCATATGGCGAAGATGAAGCCGATGAGCATCGTCTGCAACATCGGCCATTTCGACAGCGAGATCCAGATTGCGGCGCTGTCGAACTATGAATGGGACGAAGTGAAGCCGGGCACCGACCTGGTGAAGTTCCCCGACGGCAAGCAGATCATCGTGCTGGCCAAGGGCCGCCTGGTGAACCTCGGCTGCGCCACGGGCCACCCGTCGTTCGTGATGTCGTCGTCCTTCACCAATCAGGTGCTGGCGCAGATCGAACTGTGGACCAAGGGCGAGAACTACAAGAACGAAGTGTACGTTCTGCCCAAGCACCTCGACGAAAAGGTCGCGGCGCTGCACCTCGAAAAGCTGGGCGTGAAGCTCAGCAAGCTGACCGAGAAGCAGGCGAGCTATATCGGCGTGCCGGTCGAAGGGCCGTTCAAGCCGGATCATTATCGCTACTGATCCGATTGGATTGTTGGCGCGGAAGGGGCGGGCATCCAATTGGATGTCCGCCCTTTTTTGTTGCTGAGGTGTGGCGGCGTGTTGCTATCGTACAACACGCGGGCGCAAACAAGCGCTGCGTGGAGCCGGAAGCTTCCCAAACGGTTGATGCGGACAGGAAAAGCGTATCGGGAAAGAATACGCATGAACCGGTAAAAGGGGTCCGAACCATGATGCAACCGATATCGCGCTGGCGGCTTGGTGCCGCGCGCGGCGTATTCGCCATTACTGCCTTGCTCGCCGCGGCGTCGGCTTCGGCGCAGAACGCGGCCCCGGTCGCGAGCGACGAGCAAAGTACGGTCGATACCAGCGACGAAATCGTCGTCACCGGTTCGCGTATCGCCCGTCCCGAACTGGAAGTCGCCAACCCGATCGTATCGGTCAACGCCGCCGCGATTGAGGCGACCGGTCTCAACAACATTACCGACGTGCTGATCCGCAATCCTGCGCTGACCGGTTCGATCGGTGGTGCCAGGTCGGGTGGGTCCAGCCCGACCGAACTGAACGGCACGGGCGCCAATTTCCTCAACCTTCGCAATCTTGGCGTGGATCGTACGCTGGTCCTGGTAAACGGCCGTCGTCACGTGGCCGGGGTACCGAACACTGCGGCGGTCGATACCAACTCGATCCCGCAGGACCTGATCGAAAAGATCGACGTGCTGACCGGCGGCGCGTCCGCGATCTACGGTGCCGACGGCGTGTCGGGTGTCGTCAACTTCGTCCTGCGCCGCGATTTCGAAGGGATTTCGGCGCGCCTCCAGGGCGGGATTTCCGATGACGGGGATGCCGGTAACCAGCTCGCATCGATCGTCGCCGGCAAGAATTTCGCCAATGGTCGCGGCAATGTCACCGCAGCCTATGAATATAGCAATACCGAACGGTTGAGCAGCTTTTCGCGGCCGTTTTCGGGTGATCCCAGCCGCTATCGCGAACTGTGGCAGAACATCGGCGACTTCCGCCGCGGGGCCGACGGCAACCCGTTCGACGATCCCAACATTCTCGATCGGATCGTCTATACCAACCTTGGCTGGTCGGACAGCGCGCCGGACGGCGCGGTTGACCTGAACCTCGACGGCATTCCCGATTTCACCGGCAGCGGCCTCGTCTATGACGGCGGTACCTTCCTGCCCGGATCGGGCGGGCGGGCGCAGAACGGCTCGTCTAATACCCCCACCGCCGGATATTTTGGCGATCTGTATCCGGCGATCGAGCGCCATGCTGCCAACCTGCTGACCAGCTTCGAGTTCTCGGACAAGGTGCGCTTCTTTGCCGAAGGCAAGTTCGTGCGCACCCGCGCCTATTCCGTGGGGCAGCCAAGCTTCGACTTCTTCACCTATCTGAACGGCGACAACGCGTTCCTGGCCGATCGCTTCGGTGCGGGTGCGGCGCCGGACGGTGCCTATATCTCCCGCGACAATTTTGACTTCGGCATCCGCGGCGAGCGGGTGCGGCGCGATACGTGGCGGGGCGTCGTCGGTTTCGATGGCGAAATCGCCGAAAATACCCGTTACGAGATTTCCTATGTCTATGGCCGCACCAATGCGCGCTCGACGCAGACCGCGAACCTGATCGGCGACCGCTATTTCGCGGCGATCGACGCGGTCCGTGCGCCCGACGGTTCGATCGTCTGCCGCTCCACGCTCGACGCGACCGCGCTTGACCAGCCGGCGACGACCTTCACCCCAGGTGCCGGCAGTGCATGTCGTCCGCTCAACTTGCTCGGCAACGGTGTTGCTTCGCAGGCGGCGCTCGATTTCGTGCTGGCGAACAATGTCAATCGCGCGGCGGTTGACCAGCACGTGGTTTCGGGATCGATCTCGGGCGACAGCCGCGCCATCTTCGAACTGCCGGGCGGGCCGATCGGCTTCGCGTTCGGTGGCGAATATCGTCGTGAAGGCAGCCGGTCCGACCCCGATGCGCTGATCGTCAATGGCGAACTGCGCGATTTCGCGGCGCTGCCGCCGAGCGCCGGCAGCTTCGACGTCAAGGAAGTGTTCGGCGAGTTGAACGTGCCGCTGCTCGCGGACATGCCGTTCGCGGAGTTGCTGTCGTTCAGCGCGGCGGCGCGACTGTCGGATTATTCGACGGTTGGCACGACGCGCACATGGAAGTTCGACGGCATCTATGCGCCGATCCCCGACATCCGGTTCCGAGGTTCCTATTCGCAGGCAGTCCGGGCGCCGAACATCGGCGAATTGTTCCTGCCGACGACCGGTACGTTCGGGTTCGTCACCGATCCGTGTGACATCGCCAACCGGAACCAGGGGACGCAGTTCCGTGCCGCAAATTGCCAGACGCTGCTGAGCGGCCTTGGTCTGAGTGCTGCTCAGATCGCCAGCTTCAGCCCGTCGCAGGTTCCGTCCGCAACGACGTCGCGCCGGGGTACGCAGGGCGGCAACCGCAACCTGACCGAAGAAACCGCCACGACGTGGACCGCGGGCGTGGTGCTGCGGCCGCGCTTCATCCCCGGCCTGACGATCACGGCGGACTGGTATGACATTCGCATCAGCGATGCGATCAACACGCCGACCGCGACCGAACTGGCGCAGCTTTGCGTCGACCAGCCGACGATCGAAAACCCGTTCTGTGCGAACGTCTTCCGCTCGACCCAGACCGGTTATGTCCTGGGCGATGGCGACGATCCCGAGCGCCGCATCGGCTTTAACGTCACCCCGGCCAATGTCGCGGCGTTCCGGACGTCGGGTGCCGATTTCGGTATCAACTATACGTTCAAGCCTGGCAATCTGGGTCGCTTCGACATTAGCGTAAACGCGGGCTATCTCGACAATATCTCGTTCGTGCCGACCGTTGGGGCGGACGTCGATATCGACACGCTCGAAACCTATAATCCGCGCTGGCGCGGGTCGAGCAACGTCACCTGGACGATCGATGCCCTGTCGCTGAATTACGGCCTCGTCTATTTCAGCAAGACGCGGCGCTTCACGACCGAGGAACTGGCGAACAATCCGGACCTGTCCGATCCGCGCTATTTCTTCTTCCCCGAGCTGTTCCAGCACGACATTCGGGCCGAGGTCCGCGTGAACGACAGCTTCCGCTTCTATGGCGGCGTCAACAACCTGTTCGAACAGACCCCCAGCCTGGGCTCGCTGAACTACCCGATCTCGGGGGTAGGGCGCTTCATCTATGCGGGCGCCAGCTTCCGTATGTGATCGCATGTCGCCGATATTTCGGTTCGACGATTATGGGCGGCGCCACATGGCGTCGCCCCTTTTTTATGGCGCGGCGAAGGACTAGGCAGGGGGGGTGTTCATGCCTGCCTGCTTGCCGCCCGTTGGAGATCGCCGGTGATTACCGTCACGACCATGACCGCCCTGCTGTGCGGTGCGGTGCTGGCGGTGTTGATCGTCGGCAGCATCTGGGCGCTGTATGTCGGGGTGTCGGCGCGGCGGGGGGCGACGTCGGATCGCGGTCTGTACGATTCACTGCGCGCGACGCTGGCGGCGTCGCCTGCATTGGCGATGGTGGTGCGGGCCGATGGGCGGCTGTCGATCGACCGGCCGCTTGCCGACCGGCTGGGTCAGGCCGAACTGCCCGCGACTGCCGCCGATCTCGGCAATCCCGACAACGGGTTGGAGCCCGGCAGCGCCGAACGGCTGCTCGATGCGATCAACGGTGCGCTGCGTGGGGGCAAGGCGTTCCGCACCGTCATCCGCGCGACCGGATCGGCGCGTTCGCTGTTCGCGATCGGTGACCGTGCGCCGGCGGAGCTCAACACGCCGGGCGGGGTGCTGGTCTGGTTCTTCGACGCGACCGAGTTCCATGACGAGATCGCGACGCTGGGTGCCGAGGCGGAGGAGTATCGCGCCGCGTTCGATGCGCTGTCCAGCCTGATCGAGGCGGCGCCGATGCCGATGTGGTATCGCGACGATTCGCTGCGGCTGGCGATGGTCAACACCGCCTATGTCCGCGCGGTCGATGCGCTGGATGCGGGCGAGGTGATCGCGCGGCAGGTCGAGCTGGTCGAGGGCGTCGGCATAGGCGGGCCGCTGGCCAGCGCGTCGATCGCGCGCGATACCGGACAGCCGCAATCGGCGGCGATGCCGGCGACGATCAACGGCGAACGACGGATGCTGCGCGTCCACGACATGCCGTTGCGCGACGGCGGCACCGGCGGCTTCGCGATCGACGTGCACGAGATCGAGGAAGCGCGCGGCAAGCTGAAGCGCAGCCGCGAGGCGCAGCGGGCGATGCTCGACCGGCTGTCGGCGGGCGTCGCGCAATTCGCGCCGGACCGGACCTTGGTGTTCTACAACCAGCCCTTCATCCGCACCTTTGCGATGAAGCCCGAATGGCTGGGCGATCGCCCGGAATTCGACCGGGTGCTCGACCGGATGCGCGAGGCGAAGCGCCTGCCCGAAGTCCGTGATTTTCCAGGATGGAAGGCCGAGCACCGCGACTGGTTCCGCGCGGCGGAGGGCGCGATCGAGGAGCAATGGCATGTGCCGGGCGGCACCCATTTGCGCGTCGTCGCCCAGCCATTGCCCGAAGGCGGTCTGCTGTTGATCTTCGAGGATCGGACCGAGGAAGTGCAACTGGCCAGCGCGCGCGACACGCTGCTGCGCGTCCGCACCGCGACGTTCGACAATTTGTTCGAGGCGCTGGGTGTGTTCGCCGCCGATGGCCGGTTGCAGATATGGAACGCCAAGTTCCGCCAGGTCTGGGGGCTGGACGACGCCTTCCTCGACGGCCATCCGCGCGTCGATGCGCTGGCCGAACGCGTCGCCGACAGCCTCGCCAATCCGGGCCGTGCGGCACTGATTCCCGAATTGGTCCGTTTTGCCACGCAGCAGCGGATGCAGCGATCGGGCAGGTTCGCGATGGCCGATGGGCGGCATTACGAATTCGGCGCGGTGCCGTTGCCCGATGGCAATGCGTTGCTGACCATGCTCGACATTTCGGACAGCCGGCGCATGGAACAGGCGCTGCGCGACCGCAACGAGGCGCTGGAGGCGGCCGACCGGGTCAAGAACGCCTTCGTCGCATCGATGAGCTACGAACTGCGCACGCCGCTGACCTCGATCAAGGGCTTCGCCGAGATGTTGCAGGCGGGCTATGCCGGCAAGCTGAGCGAGGATGGCGGGCGCTATACCGACGCGATCCTCGAATCGGTCGAGT
This sequence comes from Sphingomonas sp. SAFR-052, assembly GCF_051965015.1. NCBI lineage: Bacteria > Pseudomonadati > Pseudomonadota > Alphaproteobacteria > Sphingomonadales > Sphingomonadaceae > Sphingomonas > Sphingomonas sp. SAFR-052. The sequence continues at coordinate 482,296 of NZ_JBQCMO010000001.1, forward strand.
GGTTGAGCGGGCTGATCGACGACACGCTCGACCTGACCGCCAACGAAACGCTGCCGGTGGCGCGGGCGACGGTGGCCATGAAGATGATCGCGACCGAAGCGGCAGAGGCAGCGCGCGCCACCGCGACCGCACGCGGTGTCGAGCTGGCGGTGGAGATCGCGCCGAGCGCGGGGGTGATGCTGGGCGATGCGCGCCGCCTGCGGCAGGCGGTCGGCCATCTGCTCGACCACGCGATCGGCGGGTTGCGGCAGGGTGGGCGCGTGCTGCTGCATGTCGATGGCGATCCGCAGCGGGTGCGGGTGGTGGTGTCCGACGACGGGCCGGGCATGTCGCGCGACGCCGTTGCCCGCGCATTCGACCGGTTCGCGCAGGCCGGCGCGGCCCGGGTCGGCGAACGCGCGCTTAGCCTCGACCTGCCGCTCGCGCGACAGGCGGTGGAGGCGCATGGCGGCACGATCGAACTGGTGTCGGAAAAGGGGCTGGGGACGCTGGTCACGATCGACCTGCCGCGCGAGCCGTGATCCACCTGCCCGACGAAGCGGCGGCGCATGCACTAGGCGTGCGGCTGGCGGCGGTGCTGCGGCCGGGCGACGTCGTCGCGCTGTCGGGGCCGCTGGGCGCGGGCAAGACCAGTATCGCGCGGGGGGTGCTCGCCGCGCTGGGGCTGGAGGGCGAGGCACCGTCGCCGAGCTTCGCGATCGTCCAGCCCTATGACCCGCCCGAGGTGCGCTTCAGCGTGCTGCACGTCGATCTCTACCGGATCGAGGACCCGGAGGAGGTGCGTGAGCTGGGGCTGGACGAGGTGCTGGACGAGGCCGCGCTGCTGGTCGAATGGCCCGAGCGGCTGGGCGACGATCCCTGGCCCGACGCGCTGTGGCTGACCCTGGCGTTCGACGATGCCGGCGGCCGGCGCTTGACAGCGCGGGTGCCGGGCGCTTGGGAAAGTCGATGGCCGCTGACCTGAACCCGCGCGATGCGGCACCTGCTTTCCTGACCCGGGCCGGATGGGGCGATGCGCAGATATTGCCGCTGGCGGTCGATGCCTCGTTCCGTCGCTATTACCGGGTGGTCGATGCCGGGCGGACCGCGGTGCTGATGGACGCGCCGCCGCCCGAGGATACCCGCAAATTCGCGCATATGGCCGCGTGGCTCGCCGAACGGGGCTTTGCCGCGCCCGCGATCCTCGCCGATGATGCCGCCGGCGGCTTCATGCTGCTCGAGGATTTCGGCGACATGCGGATGCGCGAGACGGTCGACGCTGCGCCGGAGAGCGAGGCGCGGCTGTACGCGGCGGCGGTCGACCAGCTGCTGCGGCTGCAACGCCATGAAGCGGCGCCGGTCCCGCCCTATGACCGCGCCTTCATCTTGCGCGAAGCGCATCTGCTGATCGAATGGTATTGCGATGCGCTGGGCCTGAGCGTCGACAGCGACGGCTATACCGCGGCGTGGAATGCGGCGTTCGATGCGCTGCCCGACATGCCGGTGGTGACCGTGCTGCGCGACTATCATGCCGAAAACCTGATGCTTCTGGACGATGCGCGGCTTGGGTTGCTCGATTTCCAGGACGCGCTGGCGGGCCATCCGGCCTATGACCTCGTGTCGCTGTTGCAGGATGCGCGGCGCGACGTGCCGGCGGTGGTCGAGGCGTCGATGCTCGCCCGCTACCGCGAATCGACCGGAGTGGGGGAGGGGTTCGACGCTGCCTATCACCTGTTCGGCGCGCAGCGGAATGCGAAGATCCTAGGCATCTTCACCCGGCTGTGGCGGCGCGACGGCAAGCCGCGCTATGGGGCGCTGTGCCCGCGCGTCTGGCGCTATCTGGAGCGCGACCTTGCCCATCCGGCGCTGGCCGGCGTCGCGCGCTGGTTCGATCTCAACATCCCGCCGCATCGTCGCGGCGATCCGCAGGAACTCGCATGACCACGCTCCGTTCGATCCGCCCCCATCCGCAGGCGCAGGTGCCCGAAACCGCGATGGTGCTGGCGGCGGGGCTGGGCAAGCGGATGCGCCCGCTGACCGCGATGCGGCCGAAGCCATTGGTTGAGGTCGCCGGCAAGCCGTTGATCGACCATGTCTTCGACCGGCTGCGCGGGGCGGGGGTCAAGCGAGCGGTGGTCAATGTCCATTACCTCGCCGATGCGATGGAAGCGCATCTGAAGCATCGGGTGAAGGGCATCGACGTCGCCGTGTCCGATGAGCGTGCCAAGCTGCTGGAAACCGGCGGGGGTCTCGTCAAGGCACGCGACCTGATCGGCGACCAGCCGTTCGTCTGCGTCAATTCGGACAATCTGTGGGTCGACGGCCCGGTCGATTCGATCAAGCTGCTCAGTGCGTTGTGGGACGATGCGAAGATGGACGCGCTGTTGCTGCTGGTGCCGCAGGCGCTGGCGCACGGGCATCGCGGGCAGGGCGATTTCCATATCGACGCGATGGGTCGCATCACCGGCCGTCGCAAGCCCGGCCGCCTCGCGCCGTTCGTCTTCACCGGCGTGCAGATATTGTCGCCGCGCATCATCGCCGACTGGCCCGAGGGAGCGTTTTCCACCAACCTGTTCTGGAACCGCGCGATCGCGGCGGGGCGCGCGTTCGGCGTCGTCCATCAGGGGCTGTGGTTCGATGTCGGCACGCCCAGCGCGATCCCGATGACCGAAGCCGTGCTGGCCGATGGCTGAGGCGAAACGCCTCGGCCTCTACACGATCCCGATCCACCGCGCGTTCGCCGATGCGCTGGCGGTGGGGCTGATCCGCCGCTTCGGCAGCGACCCGATCGCACTGGCACAGGGTATGGTGCTGGTCCCAACCAACCGCGCCAAGCGGACCGTGCAGGAGGCGTTCGTACGCGCCAGCGGTGGCGGGTTGCTGCTGCCGCGGCTGGTCGCGATCGGCGATCCCGAACTGGACGAAGGGGCGGGCAGCTTCGCCGATCCCGCCGACGCCGTGCCGATCCCGCCGGCGATCGATCCGCTCGCCCGACGGATGATTCTCGCCCGGCTGGTCGCCGAGGAGCGCCAGCGCGCCGGCCGCCCGGTCGATGGCGCGGAGGCGGTGCGGCTGGCAGGCGATCTCGCCGCGACGCTCGACCAGTTGCTGGTCGAGGAAGTCGATCCGGCAGCCTTGCGCGAACTGAACCTCGACGAGGCGCTGTCGGCCCATTGGGAACGCTCGCTCGAACTGTTCCGCATCGTGCTCGATCGCTGGCCGGGCGAGCTGGCGGCGCTCGGGCGGATCGATCTCGCGGACCGCCGCACGCGCCTGCTCAAACGGTTGTGCGCGCGCTGGACCGCGCAGCCGCCCAAGGGATTCGTCTGCGCGGCGGGAATTGCCACCAATGCGCCGGCCATTGCCCGCATCCAGAAATGTGTCGCAGGATTGCCGAAGGGGATGGTGGTCCTACCGGGCCTCGACCTCGCGATGGACGAGGACGAATGGGCGTCGCTCGGCCCCCATGCGCCCGATCCGGTGACCGGGCGGCGCAGGCGGTCGATCGAGACCCATCCACAATATCATCTGAAGCTGCTGCTCGATCGGATGGGCGTCAACCGCCGCGAATTCGTCCGCTGGCAGGCGGCGAGCGAGCATGACGCGACCCCGACGCGCAGCCGCGCCATCGCCACCGCGCTGAGCCCCGCCGATCGCACCCATCACTGGATCGACGTACCCGCCGCCGACCGCCGCCTGTCGGGGGTGCGCATGGTCGAACTGGCGACCCCGGCCGAAGAGGCGCAGGCGATCGCCATCGCGCTGCGCGAGGCGTTGGAGACGCCCGGCCGCACCGCCGCTTTGGTCACCCCCGATCGCGCGCTCGCCCGGCGGGTCGCGGCGCACATGGCACGCTGGGACGTCGCGGTCGACGATTCGGCCGGGCAGCCGCTGTCGCTGCTGGCGCCGGGCACGCTGCTGCTGGCGCTGGTCGAGGCGGCGGCGCAGGGTTTCGCGCCCGTCGCGCTGCTGGCGTTGCTCAAACACCCGCTGGTGCGTAGCGGCGAGGCCGAACAGCGCGTCGTCTGGCTCGACGGGGTGCGGCGGCTCGACCGGGCGTTGCGCGGACCGCGCCCCGCGCCGGGGCTGGCTGGAATCGACCGGCATCTGCGCGAGGGCGAACCGCGCGACGCGGCGATCCGCGCGGCGGCGCAACCCTTTTGGGACATGGCCTGTCCGCTGCTGACCCCGCTCGCCGAAGCCTTTGCGGCGGGACCGCAGCCGATGGCCGCACTGCTGGCGTTGCTGCGCGAGACCGCGACCGAATTGGCGGGCGATGCCGCGTGGAGCCGGCCCGAGGGACGCGCCGCCGCCGAACTGATCGCCGCGCTCGAGGAACAGGCACCGATCGGCCCGCCGGTGCTCGACCCGCGCGCGCTACCGGCGCTGTTGCGGACGCTGCTCGACGAGGTCGCAGTGCGCCCGCCACAGGGGGCGCATCCCCGGCTCGCCATTCTCGGCCTGCTCGAAGCGCGGTTGCAGACCGCCGACCTGATGATCCTCGGCGGGTTGAACGAGGGCGTGTGGCCGCAATTGCCCTCGCCCGATCCCTGGCTGGCGCCGCGCATCCGTGCCGATCTCGGCCTGCCGGGCCTCGAACGCCGGATTGGCCTTGCCGCGCATGATTTCGCCGGGGCATTGGGCGCGCGCGAAGTGGTGCTGACCCGCGCCGCGCGCGATGCCACCGCGCCGACCATCGCCTCGCGATTGTGGCTGCGGTTGCAGGCATTGGACGACGGGCTGGAGCGCGCTGGCCATCTGCGCGACTGGGCGCGCGCGATCGACACGCCCGATCATTACGCCGCCGCATCGCGTCCGGCACCGCGTCCGCCGGTGGCGCTGCGTCCGCGCCGCATCTCGGTGACCGAGGTCGACCGGCTGAAGGCCGACCCCTACTCCTTCTACGCCCGGCGGATGCTGCGCCTGTCGCCGATGGATGCGGTCGATGCCGATCCGACCGCCGCATGGCGCGGTACGGCGGTGCATGGCGTGCTCGAACGCTGGGCGCGCGAGGATGGGTTGGACCCGGCGAAGCTGCACCGCCGGTTGCAGGCTTTGTCCGACGATCCGCGCACCCACCCGCTGCTGCGTGCCCTGTGGGTCCCGCGGCTGCGCGAGGCGATCGACTGGGTCGCCGCCTTTACCCACGAAAAGCTGGCCGAGGGGCGCATCGTCGCCGGCGTCGAATGCGACGGCCGGCTGGAGATCGCCGGCGTCGAACTGTCGGGCAAGGCCGACCGCATCGACCGTGCGAGTGACGGCAGCCTCGCCATCATCGACTACAAGACCGGCAAGGCGCCCAGCGCCAAGGCGGTCGCCGCCGGCTACAGCCTGCAACTGGGACTCCTCGGGCTGATGGCCGAACGTGGCTGTTTCGGCGGAGTGCGTGGCACCGCCACCGCCTTCGAATATTGGTCGCTGACCAAGGATGGCGATCGCTTCGGCAAGATGACCTCGCCGGTCAACGCCGACGGGTCGAAGGGGCGGGTGGTCGCCGACGATTTCGTGCGCGTAGCCAAGGGCCATTTCGAGAATGCCGTCGCCCGCTTCCTGACCGGCGTCGAGGCGTTCACCGCCAAGCTGGTCCCCGAATATGCCCCCTATGCCGAGTATGACCAGCTGATGCGCCGCGACGAATGGTATGGCCGTGAGTGAAGTCCGCGCGCTCCAGCGGTTGAAGAACGACCAGGCGGCGGCCAGCGACCCGCATCGCCATGTCTGGCTGTCGGCATCGGCGGGTACCGGCAAGACGCACGTCCTTTCGGCGCGCGTGTTCCGCCTGTTGCTGCGCGGCGTCGATCCGGCGGCGATCCTGTGCCTGACCTTTACCAAGGCCGGCGCGGCGGAAATGGCCGAGCGCGTCGCCAGCCGCCTCGCGCGCTGGGTCCGGCTGCCGACCGCCGATCTGAAGGCCGATCTGTTCGCGCTGGGGGAGGACGTGAACGATCCCGCGCTGCTCGCCCGCGCCCGCACCTTGTTCGCGCGCGTGCTCGACGCGCCGGGGGGCGGGGTGCGGATTCAGACGATCCACGGCTTCTGCCAAAGCCTGCTCGCCGGTTTCCCGGTCGAGGCCGGGCTGGTCCCGGGCTTCCGTCCCCTGGAAGCACGCGAGGAAGCCGGCATGGCGCGCGAGGCGTTGGCCGAATTGCTGGTCGAGGAACAACGCACCGGCTCTACCCGGATCGGTGACGCGATCGCCGCCATGTCGCTGCGCATGGGCGAAGGTGCGGCCGAGGGTTTCCTCCGCGAATGTGCCCGCAATCCGCAAGCGATGGCCGAACTGCCGAGCGGTATCCAGCCGTTCCTGCGCCGCGCCTTCCACCTGCCGTCGGGTGACGTCGACGAGGTGATCGCGCAGGCGTGCGGCGACGACGAATTCGACTGCGACGCGCTCGAACGACTGGCCGAGGCTAATCGCGCCTGGGGCACTTCGACCGGGCAGAAGCTGCACGGGGCGATCCTCGACTGGCTGGCCCAACCGCCCGCCGAACGCGCGCTGCGGCTGGGCGACGTGCGGGGCATGTTCTTCACCCAGAAGGATACGCTGAAGAAGGCATCGGCCAAGCTGATCGCCGCAGACCCCGATTATGACGATCTTGCCGATGCGGTCGGCACTCGCGCCGCCGAACTATTGTCGATCCGCGCGCAGGCTGCTTACGCCGATGCGCTGGCGGGCGCTTTGGAGGCGGGGCGGGCCTATGCCGATGCTTATGTCCGTGCCAAGCGGCGGGCCGGCGCGGTCGATTTTGACGACCTGATCCGCGAGACCCTGAACCTGCTCGCCCAACCCGGCATCGGCGACTGGGTCCGCTTCAAGCTTGACCAGACTACCGAGCATGTCCTGATCGACGAGGCGCAGGACACCAATCCGCAGCAATGGGCGATCGTGCGGTCGCTGGTCGAGGAATATTTCAGCGGCGACGCCGTGCGTGCGGCGGGGATGCGGACGCTGTTCGTGGTCGGCGATTACAAGCAGGCGATCTTCGGCTTTCAGGGCACCGACCCGATCTATTTCCGCGCGGCGCATCATGATTTCAGCCGCCGCGCCGCGCTGCCCGCCGATTATCGCGGCGATGCGCGCGAACTCGACACGCTGTCGTTGACCCATAGTTTTCGCACGACGCGGCCGGTCCTCGAATTCGTCGACGCCGCGATCGCCGCCTTGCCCGATCCGGGCATGGGCATCGACACGCCCGAACGTCACGACAGCGAAGTCCCCGGTCCCGGCACTGTCACGCTCTGGGCACCGACGGTGGTCGAGGCGGCGGGTGATGACGAGGAAGGTTGGATCGACGATTCGACCCGCGTGATCGCCCGCGACATCGCCCGCGCGATCAAGGGCTGGATCGGCACGCTGCTGCTCGAATCCAAGGGGCGGACGCTGCAGGCCGGCGACATCATGGTGCTGGTCAAGCGGCGCGGCGACCTCGCCTCGCTGATCGTCGCGCGGCTGTACGCGGAGGGGGTGCCGGTCGCGGGCGTCGACCGGCTGCGCCTCGATGCGCCGCTGGCGGTACAGGATCTGCTGGCCGCGATCCGCTTCGCGCTTCAGCCCGAGGACGACCTCAGCCTCGCCAACCTGCTGGTCTCGCCGCTGATCGGTTGGACGCAGGAACAGTTGCTCGCCGGTGCCCTGCGCGAGGGCGGAAGCCTGTGGCGGCATCTGCGCCAGACGAACAGCGATGCGGTCGAGCCGCTGTCGCGCATCCTGCGCCGCGCCGATTTCGCGACGCCCTATCGCTTCCTCGAGGAACTGCTCTCGGGCGAACTCGACGGCCGCCGCAAGCTGATCGCACGGCTGGGCGAGGAGGCGCGCGATCCGATCGACGAACTGCTCAACGCCGCCTTGTCGTTCGAAAGCGTCGCCACGTCCTCCCTGCAACGCTTCGTCGAATGGTTCGACCGGGGCGAGGTGGAGATCAAGCGTGACGCGGGGGCGTCGGGCGGCGCGGTGCGGGTGATGACCGCGCATGGGTCAAAGGGGTTGCAGGCGCCGCTGGTCCTGCTCGCCGATGCGGCGATCGATCCCGCCAACAGCCGCCGCGATATCGTGGCGTGGGTACCCGACGGTCATGACGGCGCGGCCTTTCCGGTATTTCGCCCGCGCAGCGGCGAGCGCGGCACGCCGGTCGACGACGCCGTCGCTGCGGTCGACAAGCGCGAACTCGAAGAACATTGGCGGCTGTTCTACGTCGCCGCGACCCGCGCCGAGGAACGGCTGGTCATCGCCGGTGCCCCCTCCGCCCGCTGCCAGGGCGTACCGCCGGCACTCAGCTGGTACAGTGCCGCCGCCGCCGCGTTCGATGCGCTGGGGGTGCCGGCGGCGGAGGGCGAACGCGTCTTCACCGGGCGGATCCGCCAAGCCCCGGTCGCTGCGCGCACCCGCCGCAGCGCTGCCCCGCCGGCAACCGCCGCCCCCCCGGCATGGCTGCGTGCGTCCGCGCCCGAGGAAGCACGTCCGCCGCGCCCGCTCGCCCCCTCCGCGCTCGGCGAGGACGCGGTGTCCGACCCTCCGCCCAGCGCGACGATGCGCGCCGCCGCCGAACGCGGGCGGCTGCTCCACCAGTTGTTCGAACGCCTGCCCGACCTGCCGCGCGACAGCCGCGCCGATGCCGCCGAGCGCTGGCTGGCGGGCACGGCGGGGGTCGAGGACGCGAAGCTGCGCCAGCGCGTCACGCGCGACGCGATGGCGATCCTCGACGATCCGGTCTTCGCCGACCTGTTCGGCCCCGACGCGCTCGCCGAAGCACCGATCGCCGCCGTCGTCGGTACGCAGGTCGTGGCGGGCACGGTCGACCGGCTCTGCATCGGCGACACGGTGGCGCGCGTCGTCGACTTCAAGACCGGCCGCCGGGTACCGTCGTCGCTCGACGCCATCCCGGTCTATCACCTCAAGCAGATGGCGGCCTATGCCGCCGCGCTCGCCGTCATCTTCCCCGACCGCGCGATCGAGGCGGCGTTACTCTACACGGCGGGGCCGACGCTGTTCGTCCTGCCCGCCGATCTGCTCGACGCGCACAAGCCCGGCTTGGGGGCGGGGGAACAAAGCTTGCCCCGCGAAGCTTGAGGAGCCACGCTCCCGACCATAGATATCGGCCCATAAGGAGATAAACATGCCGACCAAGACCGTAACCGACGCCAGCTTTTCCGCCGATGTCCTGCAATCCGACAAGCCGGTGCTGGTCGATTTCTGGGCGGACTGGTGCGGCCCGTGCAAGATGATCGCCCCCGCGCTGGAGGAAATTGCCGACGAACTGGGCGACAAGGTCACGATCGCCAAGGTCGACATCATGGCCAACCCCGACACCGCCGGTTCGATGGGTGTCCAGTCGATCCCGCTGCTGAAGCTGTTCAAGAACGGCCAGCCGGTTGCCGACCTGCTCGGCGCGCGGCCGAAGAGCCAGTTGAAGGCCTGGCTCGAGGGTGAACTGGGTTAAGCGACCCCGACTTGATACGATAGGATGATGGCAGGGATCGGACACAATCGCGCATGGCCGACCCGTCGTTCGACGGGAGGAAGCATGTACGCTATTGTGTTCGATCTCGACACCAACTTGTTGCGTGAAACCTACCCGAACGCATCGTGGAATAACGCCTATTCCGATGTCCGCCGCGTGCTTGAACAGCACGGCTTCGACTGGCAACAGGGTTCGACCTATTTCGGCAACGAACAGGTCACTGCGGTCGATTGCGTGCTGGTGGTACAGGAACTGAATCGGGCCTATAGCTGGTTCCAGCCCTCCGTCCGCGACATTCGTATGTTGCGGATCGAGGAGAATAACGACTTGTCACCGGCGTTGCGCTGAACAACATCAGACTAGCCGGATCGCGAGATCGCCGCTCAACTCCGGTAATCAGCGTTGATCGAAATATACCCGTGCGTCAGGTCGCAGGTCCATACCGTCGCGCGTCCTTCGCCGAGGTGCAGGTCCACGCCGATCTCGACCTCCTGACCCTTCAGATGCGCGGCGACCGGCGCCTCATCGTAACCCGCGACCGCCAGACCACCTTCGGCGACCTGCGTCGTACCGAAGCGGATCGCCAGCTTGTCGCGCTCGGCGGGTTCGCCCGCCTTGCCGACCGCCATCACCACCCGGCCCCAATTGGCGTCCTCACCCGCGATGGCGGTCTTGACCAACGGCGAGTTGGCGATGCTCATCGCGATGCGGTGCGCGCTGCCATCGCTCTCCGCACCCTCGACCGTCACCGCAATGAACTTGGTCGCACCTTCGCCGTCGCGCACCACCAGATGCGCCAATTGCCGGCACAGGTCGTGCAGCGCCGCGATGAACGCATCCGCGCTGTCATCGTCGAACGACGCGATCGGATCACCTCCCGCCGCGCCGGTCGCGAACGCCAGCACCGTGTCGCTGGTCGAGGTATCGCCATCGACCGTGATGCACGAAAAGGTCTGGCGATTGGCCGCCTCCAGCGCGCTTTGCAGGAAGGCGGGCTCCACCGCCGCATCGGTGAAGACGAAGCCCAGCATCGTCGCCATGTCGGGCGCGATCATCCCCGACCCCTTGATGATCCCGGCCAGCTTGACCGTTCGGTCGCCGACCTTGGCGGTCGTGAACGCGCCCTTGGTAAAGGTGTCGGTCGTGCCGATCGTTTCGGCGGCCGCTTCCCAGCCACATGGGGTCGCGACGAACGCCGCGTCCAGGCCGGCCTCGGCCTTGTCGATCGGCAGCGGCACGCCGATCACGCCGGTCGAGGCGACGAAGATGTCGGAGGGCTGGCACCCGATCGCCTGCGCGGTGCGCGCGGCGATCGCCTCGACCGCCGCCCGGCCGCGATCGCCGGTGAAGGCGTTGCTGTTGCCGGCATTCACCACCAAAGCCCGCGCGCGGCCCAGCACCAGCGCGCGGCGGCACCATTCGACCTCGGGCGAGGGGCATTTGCTGTTGGTCAGCACGCCCGCCACCGCCGTCCCCTCGGCCAGCGTCGCAAAGGTCAGGTCGCACCGGTCCCATGCCTTGTAGCGCGCCCGCGCCACCCGCAGCGTCACACCCCCGATCGGCGGCAGCGCGGGGAAGGGCGTAGCGAGCGGCGATACGGCAGTCGACATTGGCGGGGTGTCCGGTCTAGCCTGCGCCGGGGATGGGGCAGGGGGTGGAGATGCGACGGTTCCTACGCATGGGCGCGTGCGTTGCAACGCTTTGTTGTGGGGGCGGGGCGTTGGCGCAGACCGATCCGGTCGCGATTGATCCCGGAAGCTGGGTAACTGCCAGCGATTACCCGGCTTCGGCGCTTGCGAAACGGCAGGACGGCGTAGCGGGGGTCTATGTCGAGGTGGATCGCCACGGTCGCCCGGCAGATTGCCGACTGATTACATCCACTGACAATGCGCTTCTCGACGCTGCCACCTGTCGCCTCATTATGAGACGTGGGAAGTTCACGCCGGCCCTCGATGCAAAAGGGAAAAAGGTAGCCGGGCAGTGGCTGACTCGATTCATCTGGAGCCTTCCGCCCCAGACGCCGCCCCGCGTACCACTGCGCTCCTATGCCGTGATCGAACGGTTCACGTTGGATGGCAGCGGAAAGATTTCCGGATGCACCAGTCGGGAGTCGGGTGAAAGCGGCATACCGGTAGGCGGGTGCTACAAGCCGAATGGCGAATATCTGGTTCAGCGATCCATCGGCAGCGGGTTCGTGAACGGTACCCTCATTCATGTCGGGCGCAGAGAAGTCGAACAGGATCCATTGCCAGCCGATGCGCCCGATACCGACGTGCCGCCCTATTGGACGCTGGAGCGAACTCTGACGGCTCAGCCGGATGGAAGCGTCGTCGACTGCGTCCAACGAGATTCGGCAAAGGCTACCATTGCCTGCGAGTGGCTCGAGCATTTCCTGCCAATCCCTGACGGAAAGTCGAGGCGGGTCAGAACGGAAAACCGCTGGTCTTTCCAACCGAAGCAGTAACGCCTCGACTGGACGCCGGGCCACCCATTCCCTATGTCTCGCCCACTTGCGGCCGGGCGACCCGTCGCGAAACCAAACCGTCTGGACGTATCGCTTGCGTTTGCTGCTGTTCCTCTCTGCGCTGCTGACGGGCCTGACCGGCCTGCTCCCGGGCGTGGGAGTCGCGAATGCGCGGCAGGTGGCGGCGACGCAGGCCGTTGCCGGGCAGATCGCGGTTGCCGTCGCCGCGGCGCCTATGGCAGCGACCGCGCGACCCGAACAACCGCTGACGCGTGATCCGCAACCGCTGTTCCTCGCGCCTGCCCCGCACGTCGCCGTCCGCGACCGGACGCTGCGCACCCACGAATAGCGCGCACCCGCGCTTTTCCGTCCCTTTTCCACGCGCAGCCGCCGAACCCGTCGCGGTGCGCGCGCCGTATTTCCCAAGGAAGCACATCCATGTTCGGTGGCCTCGCCAAATCTTTGTTCGGGTCGTCCAACGACCGCTACGTCAAATCGCTCGGTTCGATCGTCAACAAGATCAACGAGTTCGAACCCACACTGACCGCCATGTCCGATGCGGATCTGGCCGCGCAGACTCCGAAGTTCCGCGAGCAGCTGGCGAACGGCGCCAAGCTCGACTCGCTGCTGCCCGAAGCCTTCGCCACCGTCCGCGAAGCCGCGCGCCGCGTGCTCGGCATGCGCCATTTCGACGTGCAGATGGTCGGCGGCATCGTCCTCCATCGTGGCGAGATCGCCGAGATGCGCACCGGCGAGGGCAAGACGCTGGTCGCGACGCTCGCCTGTTATCTCAACGCCTTACCCGGCGAGGGCGTCCATGTCGTCACCGTCAACGACTATCTGGCGCGGCGCGACGCGGCCCAGATGGGGCAGGTCTACGGCTTTCTCGGCCTGACCACCGGCGTGATCGTGCCGAACATCCCCGATCACGACCGCCGCGCCGCCTATGCCGCCGACATCACGTACGGCACCAACAACGAATTCGGCTTCGACTATCTGCGCGACAATATGAAATTCGATCGCGCGTCGATGACGCAGCGCCCGTTCAACTTCGCGATCGTCGACGAGGTCGATTCGATCCTCATCGACGAAGCGCGCACCCCGCTCATCATCTCCGGCCCGACCGACGACAAGTCCGACCTCTACCGCTCAGTCGACGAGATCGTGAAGCGGCTGTCGCCCGACGATTACGAGAAGGACGAGAAGCAGAAGTCGGTGGTGCTGACCGAGGACGGCACCGAAAAGGTCGAACGGATGCTGGAGGAGGCCGGACTGCTGGTCGGCGCCAACCTCTATGACTTCGAAAACACGCAGGTCGTGCATCATGTGAATCAGGCGTTGCGCGCGAACATGATGTTCAAGCGCGACACCGACTACATCGTGAAGGACGGCAAGGTCGTCATCATCGACGAATTCACCGGCCGCATGATGGACGGCCGCCGCTGGTCGGACGGCCTGCACCAGGCCGCCGAGGCTAAGGAAGGCGTGAATATCGAGCCGGAGAACCAGACGCTCGCCTCGATCACCTTCCAGAATTATTTCCGCATGTACCCGAAGCTGTCGGGCATGACCGGCACCGCCGCGACCGAAGCACCGGAATTCTTCGACATCTACAAGATGAATGTCGTCTCGATCCCGACCAACGTGCCGGTGCGCCGCGTCGACGAAGAGGATGAATTCTACAAGACGCTCGACGACAAGTTCCGCGCGATCGCCAAGAAGATCCGCGAACATGCGTCGAAGGGGCAGCCGGTGCTGGTCGGCACCGTCTCGATCGAAAAGTCTGAACTGCTCTCCGACTTCCTCACGCAGGAGGGGGTCGAGCACAAGGTGCTGAACGCGCGCTATCATGAATCCGAAGCGCATATCGTGGCGCAGGCGGGTCGGCTGGGCGCGGTGACGATCGCCACCAACATGGCCGGTCGCGGCACCGACATTCAGCTGGGCGGCAACGCCGAATTCCGCATGCTCGACGAACATCCAGAGCTAGTCGAGGGCAGCAGCGAATATGACGCCGCGCTGGCTCGCGTCCGCGCCGAGATCATCGAGGAAAAGCAGAAGGTGCTGGAGGCCGGCGGCCTGTTCGTGCTCGGCACCGAACGCCACGAAAGCCGCCGCATCGACAACCAGCTGCGCGGCCGGTCGGGGCGTCAGGGCGATCCGGGTCTGTCGCGCTTCTACCTGTGCCTCGACGACGATCTGCTGCGCATCTTCGGGCCGGACACGCTGTTCGCCAAGATGATGCGCAACAATATCGAGGATGGCGAGGCGATCGGCAGCAAGTGGCTGAGCCGCGCGATCGAAACCGCGCAGAAGAAGGTCGAGGCGCGCAACTACGACGTGCGCAAGCAGGTCGTCGAATATGACGACGTGATGAACGACCAGCGCAAGGTCATCTACGAACAGCGCGCCGACATCATGGATGCCGAAACGGTCGGCGACGTCGTGATCGACATGCGCCATGCGGTCGTCAACACGGTCGTCGGCGATGCCGTGCCGCCCGACAGCTATCCTGAACAGTGGAATGTCGAGGGTCTGCGCGAGCGCGCGCAGGAACTGCTCGGCGTCGATGCGCCGGTCGCCGACTGGATCGCGAACGAGGACGGCCTCGACGCCGAAACCCTCGAAGAGCGTATCCGCAAGGATGCCGACGCGCTGGTCGAGGCGAAGTCGGCCGAGCTCGATGCCGACAGCTGGACTCAGATCGAGAAGTCGATCCTGCTCCAGACACTCGACCATCACTGGAAGGAGCATCTCGCGATGCTCGACGCGCTCCGGGCGGTCATCCACCTGCGCGCCTATGCCCAGAAGACGCCGATCAACGAATATAAGCAGGAAGCGTTCGCGCTGTTCGAACGGATGCTCGCCAGCATCCGCGAGGACGTGACCCGGACGATGGCGCACGCCAACTTCAATTTCCAGGCGCCGCCCGAGCTTCCCGAACTGCCCGATTTCCTGACGATGCACATCGACCCGCTGACCGGCGAGGACGATAGCTGGGGCGGGGAAGGCGCGCAGGGCCTGATCACCACCCGCGTACCGATGCTGCAGATGGCGGCACCGGTGCCCGATGAGGACCTCGGCGACGATCCGGCCAGCTGGGAAGGCCGCGTCAGCCGCAATGCGCC
Organism: Sphingomonas sp. SAFR-052; assembly: GCF_051965015.1. Classification (NCBI taxonomy): domain Bacteria; kingdom Pseudomonadati; phylum Pseudomonadota; class Alphaproteobacteria; order Sphingomonadales; family Sphingomonadaceae; genus Sphingomonas; species Sphingomonas sp. SAFR-052. Next base: position 497,325 of record NZ_JBQCMO010000001.1, read on the forward strand.
GTGCCCGTGCGGGTCGGGCCGTAAGTACAAGCACTGCCACGGCGCGTTGGTGGCGTAACGCCGCCGACGCCCTTCGCCTGCCCTATCCCCGCGCAGGCGGGGACCCGGCAAAACGAAAAGGCCGCCGTCCCGATGGGAACGGCGGCCTTCCTGTCTTAGCCCTTGTCGCAGCGTTACCGCCGCGGTTCGGGCTCCATCACGCTCGGCCCCAGGCTCTGCAGCACCGCGCGCGCATCGAAGGCGCGGACGTTGTTGGCGGGTTTGGGACCCTTGCCCAGCACGATCTCCGCCATCGCCTCGTATTTGTCGACGGTGCGGATATCCATCGTGTTGCCGAAGAACGGATCGCCCCAGAACGGGTCCCATGCCCGCCAGCCGAACGCCGGGCTGCGATAGCGCCATGCCGGGCCCCAGCCGCCCCAGCCGAAGCCGCCGCCCCAACCAGGACCAAATCCGCCAACACCCGGCGTCGAATAGGTACGGCTGCGCAAATTGGTGTCACGGTCGGCCATCAGGAAATAATCATAGCCGCGTTCGAGGGTCAACTGGGCGGCACGGTACAGCAGATAGCGCTCGACCGTCTCGCGCGAGGTCAGGCTGTTGCCCGAAAAGGCGACCTGATAACGGTTCGGCTCGATCTGCTGGTCGCTATAGCCGTTTCGGTAGAAGCCCGAGCCGGATGCCGGCTGATAGGGGGTTGGCGTCGCGCAGGCGGCCAATGCCAGCGCTCCGACAAGAGTCGTGCCGATCGCGCGCAGGCGGGCACGTGGGGTAGGGTGCAGCAACATCAGTTTCTCCAATGCCGCCATGGCTACCGACTCATGGCGATCGTCCATTGCAGGAAAGAACGATCCGCCGCGGGTTCGGGTCCGTGGATGCAGCACGACGGAACGTGCCGTACACGAGATTACCCGATGCTGAACGCCGGTTCAGCCGATTTGTGACGAAGCATTTCCAGCATCGTCCGATGGGTGGAGGCCGGACATGGAAGACCACCGCAGCCACGCAGTGCCCCAGTCGGGGAAAAGTCCAGATTTTCCGGGGGTGTCGCTGGCTCCCTGAGTAGGATTCGAACCTACGGCCGCTCGATTAACAGTCGAGAGCTCTACCGCTGAGCTATCAGGGAACAACTGCGAGGCCGCGTCTCTACCAGCGGAATCGGGCTTTGCAAGCGGTTATTTTCCGAAATTTGGAAGAAAGTCTGGCGCGGGCGGATTTCCGGGCTTTTCGAAGGGAAAGGGGGTTTGGTTCACGCGAAGGCGTGAAGTGCGCAACGAGACAGAAGACGTATGTCGCGCAGAGGCGCAGAGGGGTTGCGCGTGCTGCCACGTCCGTGTCAGCGGCGTCATTCCTCGTAGCCGCGCGAAATCGACCCTCTTCGCTCGACGCGGGTCAGCCTAGCCCGCGAACTGCTCCATCGTGATCCGGTCATCCAGCGCATGTTCGGGATCGAACAACAGCGTCAGGTCGCGCACCCGGTCGATCGCAACGTCGACCTGCGCCACGTCGCGGACTTCGCGTTGGTCGGCGACCGCCGATACCGGGCGCTTCTCGGGCTCCAGCACCTTGAGCGTGATCCGTGCCTTGTCGGGCAGGATCGCGCCGCGCCAGCGCCGCGGGCGGAACGGACTGATCGGGGTGAGTGCCAGCATCGCCGATCCCATCGGCAGGATCGGACCGTTCGCGGACAGGTTGTACGCGGTCGACCCGGCCGGCGTCGCGGCGAGGATGCCGTCGCATACCAGCTCGGGCATCACCACCCGGTCGTTGACCGATACCTCCAGCTTCGCCGTCTGCCGCGTCTCGCGCAGCAGCGACACCTCGTTGATCGCGGGCAGCACGCGGACGTCGCCGTCCATCGTCGTCGCGGTCATGGTCAGCGGCGATACCTTGAACGGCTTGGCGCGGCCCAGCCGGCGGTCCAGCTCGTCCATCCGCCATTCGTTCATCAGGAACCCGACCGTGCCGAGGTTCATGCCGAACACCGGCACCGTCCGCCGCCGTTCGAGCAGCATGTGCAGCACCTGCAACAGGAAGCCATCGCCGCCCAGCGCCACGATCAGGTCGGCATCCTCGACCCCGCGAAAGTCGTAGCGGGCGCGCAACGTCTCCTCGGCGGCGCGCGCCTGCGCGGTCGGCGATGCGAGCAGGGCAAGCCGCGTCATCCGCCGGTGACGCTCATATGGCGGGCGACGGCGGGGGCCGCGCCCGCCTCGATCCGGAAATCATGCGCAGCCGGCTTGCGCGGCAGCGCGGCGTCGAGCGCGGCATCGACCGCCGCCAGCCCGCCGGTGCGCAGCGCATCCTTCAGATCGACATGATCGTCATGACCGAGGCACAGATACAGCTTGCCCTCGGTCGTCAGCCGGATGCGATTGCACCCGGCACAGAAATTGGCGGTCAGCGGCGATATCAGCCCCAGCCGGTTGCCATGCTCCCCGACCCGCCAGTAGCGCGCCGGCCCACCGGTACGATGCGTATCGCGGGTCAAGGTGAAACGCTGCGACAGCGTGTCGAACACCCGCGTCAGCGGCACGAAGCGATCGGTGCGATCCTCGTCGATCGCGCCCAGCGGCATCGTCTCGATCAGCGACAGGTCATGCCCCTCGCGCCCGCACCAGTCGAGCATGTCGCCGACCTGATCCTCGTTCAGCCCTTTTAGGACCACCATGTTGATCTTGACCGCAATCCCCGCCTCGCGCGCGGCGGCGATGCCGTCGATCACCTGCGCGACATCGCCGTGGCGGGTCACATAGCGGAAGGTAGCGGGGTCGAGGCTGTCGAGGCTGACATTGATCCGCCGGATGCCGGCATCGGCCAGGGCCGGCGCATGGTCGCGCAGCCGGGTGGCGTTGGTCGTCATGGTCAGTTCGTCGAGGCCGTTTCCGACCATCCGTCCCAGCCGTTGGCATAATTCGGCGACGCCGCGGCGCACCAGCGGCTCACCCCCCGACAGGCGGATCTTGTCGATTCCGCGCGCAACGAACCGTTCGGCGATCAACGCGATTTCCTCGAGGCTCAGTACCTTGGCCCGCGGCAGGAACGTCATCGCCTCCGCCATGCAGTAGCGGCAGCGCAGGTCGCAGCGATCGGTGACGGATATCCGCAGGTAGCGGATGGTGCGGCCATGCGCGTCGATCAGGTTGGGGGCGCAGGACATTGCGGCCCAAGTTAGGGGCGGATGCGGGGGAGAACAAGGCACAGCCGGTGGTTCGGTCGCGGATGCACCGGGGCGAGCAGCGTCGGAGGAGGAAGACATCCGATGCCCCCGGCTCCGTCCGCCGGTATCTCCGCTCGCCCACCAACGTCCGCCACCGAACCATACAAGCTGTTTATTGCCGCCGTGCCGGCCGCCTCATACAAGTGGGGTATGACGGGGGGCATGACCGGTTGGCACGGGGGGGATGCGGCGCGACAGCGCGCGCTGTTCCTGTTGTCGTTCCGGCAACGCGACGAACTGGCCGCGATCCTGTCGCGCGGTGGCTGGCACGTCGTCGCCGCGCGGCGGGCGGAGGGGTTGCGCCAGCGTGTCGCCGCCAGCGGGGCGGCGATCGCCATCATTGATGCGCGCGGCGCGGTGGAAGAGGGCGTCGCCGCCACCACCGAACTGGCGCAGGTCGCCGGCCATGGCGACGCGCTGCTGGTCCTGCTCTCGCGTAACGACAGCGCCCGGCTGGGTGAGTTGCACGATGCCGGCGCGACCCATTTTCTCGTCAGCCCGATCGCGGCGGACGTGCTGTTACAGGCGGTGCGATCGGCCGAACGCCATGTCGTGCGCATGGGCGGCGGCTGGCACGATCCCCAGGCCGGCGGCGGTGCGGCGCTCGGCTGGCGGCATGACGGCGATCGCGGCACGCTGCAACTGACCCCGGCCTTGGCGGAGGCGACGGGCCTGCCCGAGCACGGATCGTCGCGCGCGACGCTGCGCGCGATCGGACGGGCGGGGCGGAGGACGGCGCTGACGGCGATCCGGCGGCTGGGCGACACGCTGCCCGCCACCGCCTTTGCCCATGACCTGCCGGGGCTGGGGCGGGTGGTGCAACATGTCGCGCGCGATCCGCACACCCACCGGCTGCACGCCCTGGTCGAGCCGCTGGCGCGGGTCGGCGATATCGGCGCGGCGGTGCGCGAGGCGCTGGGGTCGGTGCGCGATCTGGCCGGAGCGCGGGCGTGGCTCGACCGCCGCATCCATGCCGGCGAACGGCCGGGGGTGCGGATGCTGACCGTCGCCGGGATCGATACCGTCAATCGGCAACAAGGGCGCGGTGCCGGCGACACGCTGCTGCGCGCGGTCGAGCGGCGGATCGAACGCGCCGTACGCGATGCCGGCGTGGCCCGCGCGGCGCTGGCGCGGCTGGGCGGCGCCGATTTCGCGGTGCTGCTGCCGCACGGTGCCGATGCCGGGCTCGACGCCGCGCTGGCGCAGGCGCTGGCGCGTCCGTTCGTCGCCGGCAGCATGATGGTGACGCTGACCCTGCAACAGGCATATGGCGTCGTCGATGCGGGGGAGGGCGGCGGCGTGCTGCTGCGCCGGGTCGGCAGCAGCCTGTCGGGCGGCGCGGTCGACACGGCACAGGCCCGCCGCCCGCTCGACGACGCCGAAACACTGGCGAGCGAGATCCCCCGTGCGATCGACCGCGGGGAGATCACGATTCGCTTCCAGCCGCAGGTCCATGTGTTGTCCGGCGCGATCGTCGGGGTCGAGGCGCTGGCCCGCTGGGACCATCCCGATCGCGGCGAACTGGGGGCCGAACTGCTCTTCGCCGCCGCCGGGCGCGCCGGGCTGGTCGAGGCGCTGTCGGCACATGTCCAGCAGCGCGCGCTGCGTATCGCCGCCGGCTGGGCCGCGCCGCTGTCCGGACTGCGCCTGTCGATCAACGTCACGGCCGAGGATATCGCCCATCCCAATTTCGCCGATACGCTGTTGGCGCGCGCCGATGCCAGCCGCTTCCCGCGCGACCGGCTGACCGTCGAGATCACCGAAAGCGGGCTGATCGCCGATCTGGGCGAGGCGGCGGGGTTGCTCGCGACGCTGCGCGCGGCGGGTTGCCGGGTCGCGATCGACGATTTCGGCACCGGCTATTCCAGCCTCGCCTATCTCAAGGCGCTCCCGCTCGATTATCTGAAGCTCGACCGGCGGATGACGCAGGACATCGTGGGCACGCACCGCGACCGGGTGGTGGTGCGCGGCGTGATCGACATGGCGCGCTCGCTCGACCTGACGATCATCGCCGAAGGGGTCGAGACGGTCGAACAGCGCGATGCCCTCGCGACCGAGGGCTGCCAGCTCTATCAGGGTTTCCTGTGCGCCGGCCCGCTCACCGTCCCGGCGCTGGAGGAGCTGCTCGATCAGTAACGCGCGATCGACAGGTCTTCGGTCTCGATCGCGGCGCGCTTGCCCGACATCAGGTCGGCGATCACCGCCGCCGATCCGCACGCCATCGTCCACCCGAGCGTCCCGTGCCCGGTATTCAGGAACAGGTTGCCGAACTTCGTCGGGCCCAGCACCGGCGTGCTGTCCGGCGTCATCGGCCTTAGGCCACTCCAGAAACTTGCCCGCGACGTGTCACCCGCGCCGGGGAACAGGCTGCTGAGCGAATATTCCAGCGTCGCGCGCCGCGCTTCGGGCAGGTCGTTGTTGAACCCCGAAATCTCCGCCATGCCACCCACGCGGATGCGGTCGCCCAGCCGCGTGATCGCGACCTTGTAGCTTTCGTCGAGCAGCGTCGACACCGGCGCGCGGCCCTCGTCGACGATCGGCACGGTGATCGAATATCCCTTCACCGGATAGACCGGCACCCGCAAGCCCAGCGGTGCGACCAGTTGCGGCGAGAAGCTGCCCATCGCCACCAGATAGGCGTCGCCGGTGACCGGCCCGGCATCGGTTTCGACCCCGGTGATCCGGTCGCCCTGCCGCACCAGCCGCTTGATCGCCGTTCCCATGCGGAACTCGACCCCGGCATCCGCCGCCATCCGTGCCAGGGCGTTGGTGAACTTGAAGCAGTCGCCCGTCTCGTCCCCCGGCAGCCGCAGCCCCCCGGCAAGCGGCTGATTGCTCCCCGCCAGTCCCGGTTCGGCGGCGATGCACCCGGCGCGGTCGAGCACCTCATAGGCGACGCCATCGGCCTTGAGCACCGCGATGTCCTTGTCGATCCCGGCCAGCTGCTTCTCCTCGCGGAACAGCTGCAGCGTCCCTTGCGACCGCTCGTCATAGGAAATGCCGGTCGCACGGCGCAGCTCGATCAGCTGGTCGCGGCTATATTCGGCCAACCGCACCATCCGCGCCTTGTTCACCGCATAGTCGCGCGCGTTGCAGTTGCCGAGCATCGCCACCAGCCAGCGCAGCATCGCCAGGTCGAATTGCGGGCGCAGGATCAGCGGCGCATGCTCCATGAACAGCCACTTCACCGCCTTGGCCGGGATGCCCGGCGCCGCCCAGGGGCTGGCATAGCCCGGCGAAATCTCGCCCGCATTGGCGAAGCTCGTCTCCAGCGCCGGCCCCGCCTGCCGGTCGATCACCACGACCTCATGCCCCGCCTGCGCCAGATACCATGCCGAGGTGACCCCGATCACCCCCGCGCCGAGAATCACGACCCGCATGGCGGCACTCCCTCTTGCTGTACGCCCAGGATCCGGCGCGCATGGCGGTGACGCAGCCCGGTCAGGATTTCATAGGCGATCGTCCCCGCATCCTCGGCGACCTGGTCGATCGTCTGGTGCGGCCCGATCAGCTCGGCATGGCCCGCTGTCGCCAGCACCTCCCCTGGTACGTCGGTGACGTCGATGCAGATGCTGTCCATCGACACCCGCCCGGCGATCGGCGCGCGATAGCCGCCGACATAGGCCGCGCCCCGGTTGCTGAGCGATCGCGGCCAGCCATCGGCATAGCCATAGGACAGGGTCGCGATCCGCCGGTCATGGTCCGCGACCGAGGTAAGGCCATAGCCGACGCCGGTCCCGGCGGCCACGTCGCGCCACTGCACGATCCGCGCGTCGAGCGACACCACCGGCCGCATCGGATTGTCGCGCCCCATTTGCGGCGCCGCCCCGTACAGCGCGATCCCCGGCCGCACCAGATCGCCATGAAAGTCGCTGCCCAGAAACGCGCCGCCCGAATTGGCGAGTGAGCACGGCGCGGGCGGCAGCATCGCCGCCAGTTCGCCAAAGCGCGCCCGCTGTGCCGCGTTCGCCGCTGCATCCGGTTCGTCGCCGCAGGCCAGATGGCTCATCACCAGCACGATATCGAGCGCGGCGAGCGGCCCGTCCTGTGCCGCCAGCGCCGCGACCTCACCCGGCGTCAGCCCCAGCCGCGACATGCCGCTATCGACCTGCACCGCCGCCGGCAGCCGCCGCCCGCCGATCCGCGCCGCCGCCGACCAGCGCGCGATATCCGCCGGACAATTGAGCACCGGCACCGCATCAGCCGCGATCAGCGCCGCCTCCTCGCCCGGCGCGATCCCGTTCAGCACGAACAGCCGCGTATCGACCGGCAGTGAAGGGCGCAGCGCGCTCGCCTCGCCGGTCAGCGCGACGAAGAAATCGCGGCAGCCCGCACCGTACAGCGCGCCCGCGACCAGCACTGCGCCCAGCCCATAGCCATCGGCCTTCACCACGCCCGCGACCCGCGCCGGCGCGACGGTGCGCGCAACGATCCGGTAATTGGCGGACAGCGCGTTCAGATCGATGGTCAGCGGCATGCGGTACGGTCTCCGGGCATGATCCTAGCGCGGAATCGCGTGCAGGAATTGCGTTTGTGCGGCAGGATCGTCGAATATCCCCCGTTTGCGCAACTTCGTGCGGCATGAAAGCAACATTGCATGAACCTCGATGCGATCGACCGCAAATTGCTCAACCTGCTCCGGCTCGACGCGCGCCGCACCAACAATGCGCTGGCGGCGGAGGTCGGCCTGTCGCCCTCGGCCTGCCTGCGCCGCGTGCGGCTGCTCGAGGATGCCGGCGTCATTCGCGGCTACACCGTCGTCACCCGCGCCGACCCGCACGATCACGGCGCGACCGTCATCGTGCAGGTGACGCTCGAGCGCCAGACCGAGGAATTCCTGTCCCGGTTCGAGGCCGCGGTCCGCCGCCACGCCGAAATCCAGGAATGCTGGCTGATGACCGGCCAGTCCGACTATTGGCTGCGCGTCGCGGTCGATTCAGCGGCGGCCTATGAGGCGCTCCACACCGACATCCTGTCGCGCCTGCCGGGGGTCACGCGGATCAATTCGAGCTTTGCGATGCGCAATGCGCTGATGCCGCGGCGGCGGGGGTAGGGGTGCCGGACCTTTATCCTTATTCGTTCGTGCTGAGTAGGGATTGAGCTTGTCGAAAGCCCGTATCGAAGCACCCCCGGCGGTCCTTCGATACGCCGCTTCGACAGGCTCAGCGGCTACTCAGGACGAACGGCGGCAAGGAAACGGACCGCTCCCCCCTCCCGTTCGGTTCGAGCAGCTTCGAGCTTGCCGAGAAGCGTCCGTCGAGAACGCCGGAGTTTGGGGCACCCCCTTCTCGACTACGGTTCTCGACAGGCTCGACCCTGCGCTCGAAGCGAACGGAGGTGGAGAGGGGGTAGGGCGGGGCGAGCGGCAGAGTCGGGCACAAGCGGCAAGGCATACCCATCGGCCCGGAACCCGACCCCCTACCGCAACCTCGCCAGTTTCTCCGCCGTCCGCACGTCGTGCGCGACCACCGCCCCGCTCAATCGCTCGATCAGCCCCAACAGCCCGCCACCGCGCACCGCATTCTCGGGCGCCAGCAACTCGCTGCCCCATTCGCGCGCCAGCGCCTCGATCTGGCCCGATCGGTCGACCGTCACCGAGCGGAACGGCAGCAACGTCGCCGGCGACGCGAAGCGATCCGCACCGACCCCGGTCGTCGGGTCGACCAGGATCGCGCCCGCCACCCGCTGCACATAATGGCTCGGCGACAGCCGCGCCCACCACGCCGCCGCGCGGCAACCGGCGCCATGCGCCAACAGGATCACCTGCCGATCCGCCTCGCCGACGAAGCGGTCGATCCGCGCGCCCAGCAGGTTGCGGTCGGCATCGGTCTGCCGCCCGAGCGGCAACAGCGTCGCGCGCAACCGCTCGATCGCCTCGCCCAGCGCGGGCGGTGGCGGTCCGTCGGACAGGGCAAGGACCGAACAGCGGGCAGCGGCGATGGCGACCATGGTTTCGTCTCCCGTTCAGGATCTCGACAGGAAAGCTAACACAGCGCTGAACCGGCGCAACACTGCAAAGGTTGCAGGGCGACGAAGCGACGCTTCGCCACCGCCAGCCGATATCCAATCGGCTTACGCAATATTTACCGAGATATGTTGATACAGGTTGCATCACATGATTGCAGGCTGACGGTTCGCATGGACATTCCCCCCGCAGAGGACGGACGCTGGCACGCCCTGTTGTCGGGCATGGCGAGCCCCGGCTATCGCTGCCTCGCGCTGCGCATCCTGATGATCCGTCTGACCCATGCCTATCGCCATCCCGATGCCGACCGGACGGCGGTGATTGAGGAACTGCGCCGCTTCTTCCGCGACAATATGCGCTTCGCCGCCGAAGACTTTCAGACGATCTTTGCAGGAGCGGCCCGATGAACCGCCATTTCCCCGACGCCGCCCGCTCGCTCCATTCGGTGGCGGAGGTCGCCGCGATGATCGACGCGGGTCAGGCGCTGATCCTAGCGGCCGAGGAAGCGCCGCTCGCGGCCCTGCCGCGCGGCGACTGGATCGGCGGAACCAGCCCGTTCTTCATGAGTCACGAGGTCGGCGGCACCTTCGACCGCGACCGCATTTTCGTTCAGAAACTGCCCGACATCGCCTCGATCGCATGGGTCGGACTGCTCGACCGCGAAGCGCTGCCGACCATGGCCGAACTCGGCGCCGACAATGGCTATACCATCCTGCTGATGCCGGGGCAGAGCGCGGTCCAGCAGGAATTCGCGCTGCACAGCCTCGAATGGCCGGGCATGTTCGTCCGGCCGCTGGCCGGATGGGTTACCGGCGTGGCGAACGATCGCATCGGTGTCGACGTGCCGAAGGTGTTCGATGGCCGCACCGGCACCGCATCGACCGATCGGGCGCTGGTGTTGCACGTCGCGCTGCCCGACGATGCCTTTGCCCGGATCGACATAGTCAACCTCTTCGTCCCCGATACCGATGGTCCGGCGCTGACCTTTGGCGGGGAGGGCGACGAACCGGCCTTCACCTTGGAATGGGCGAAGGTGGATGGCGTGCCGACGCGGCTGGTCGATCATATCGCCACGCACGGCATCGACACCCGTTTGCCGCTGGTAGCTGATTATAACGGCGCGATGGTCAATGTCGCGACGCAATGGGTCGATACCGACCGGGGCCTCGTCAACCTGTTCGCGCCGGTCCATCCCGGCATGGAATATCGCTTTGCGAAGCCGATCGACGATTACGAACGGCTGTTCGCCGAACAGCTGGGCAACCCGCGCGGCGAGATCGTGTTCAGCTGCAACTGCGTGCTGAACTACGCCTATGCCGGGCTGGAGGGGCGGCATACCTCCGGCCTGACCGGGCCGATGTCGTTCGGCGAGATCGCATACATGCTGATGACGCAGACGCTGGTGTACGTGACGGTCGATCGTGACCGCCCGGTCACAGCGGCAGCGCCGTCGTCGACTTAACCTCTTCCAGCACCGCATAGGTCCGCGTCTCGCGCACCCCCGGCACGGTCGTCAGCGTCCGGCCGAGGAACGCGCGATACGCCTCCATATCGGCCATGCGGACCTTCAACAAATAGTCGAAACCGCCCGCAACCATATGACATTCCAGCACTTCCGGCAGATCCCGGACGTGATGGGCAAAGGCGGTGAAGACATCGTCGGTGGTCCGGTCGAGCAGCACTTCGATGAATACCAGCAGCGACCGGTCTAGCTTCGCCGGGTCGAGCAGCGCCGCATAGCCCCGGATGACCCCGCCCTCGCGCAACCGCCGCACCCGCTCGAAACAGGCGGCGGGCGAAATGCCGCATTGCGCCGCCAACGCCTGATTGGTGATGCGTCCGTCGCTTTGCAGAACGCGGAGCAGTTTCCGGTCGGTCTGGTCCAATTTAACCTTCGATACGTCACCCCAGCGTAGGCTGGGGTCTTTCTGTGATAGGGCGGCACGTCACTGCCAAAGACCCCAGCCTTCGCTGGGGTCACGCATGTGAAGGATTACCAGGAAACAGAGCTTCGAGGCCATAATCCTTTGTGCAGGTCGTCCAACATACGAAGCACCTTCGCCGTCTGCCGCGATATACCGAGGAACCGCCATACGGAGAGACGAATGCCTGCGATCGACTGGGACGCCCTGGACGCCGACAAGTTCACCGACGAAAGCGTCCTGCTGCCACAATTGCTGGCGCAGGTCCCGTTGACCCAGTCCGACCGCAGCGAGATCGTCGACAAGGCCGCGAAGCTGGTCGAGCGCACCCGCGCCGCCGCCGCCAAGCCCGGCGTAGTCGAAGGCTTCCTCCAGCAATTCTCGCTCGGCACGCGGGAAGGGCTGGCGCTGATGTGCCTTGCCGAGGCGCTGCTGCGCACCCCCGACGCCGCAACCCGCGACCGGCTGATCGCCGAAAAGGTCGGCACCGCCGATTGGGCGGCGCATCTCGGCCAATCGTCCAGCCTGTTCGTCAACGCCTCCACCATCGGCCTGACGCTGACCGGCAAGCTGGTCGGCGACGAAGGTCCGGCGGGCATTGGCGAGACGATCCGGCGGTTGGCCGGGCGGCTCGGCGAACCGGTCATCCGCCGCGCGCTGGCCGCCGCGGTCGGCATCATGGGCGACCAGTTCGTGCTCGGTGCCACCATCGACGCCGCGCTGAAGCGCGCCGCGAAGGAAGGCTATCTCTGCTCGTTCGACATGTTGGGGGAGGGGGCACGGACCCCCGCCGATGCCGACCGCTACGAACATATCTATGCCGCCGCGATCGATGCGGTCGGCAACGCCCGCGCGCCGGGCAGCACCCCCGAACAGGGGCATGGCGTCTCGGTCAAGCTGTCCGCTTTGTGCCCGCGCTACGAGGCGGTGCGCGAGGACGACGTGTTCGCCGACCTCTATCCGCGCATGAAGCGCCTCGCGCTGATCGGCGCGCGCCACAACCTCAATCTTGCGATCGACGCGGAGGAAGCGGATCGGCTCGCCCTGTCGCTGAAGCTGATCGACCGGCTGGCGCGCGAGGGCGAACTAGGCGACTGGACCGGCCTCGGCGTCGTCGTACAGGCCTATGGCAAGCGCGCGCGCGGGGTGATCGACGGGCTGGAGCGTCTGGCGCGCGATACCGGGCGACGGATCATGGTCCGGCTGGTCAAGGGCGCCTATTGGGACAGCGAGGTCAAGCGCGCGCAGATCGCCGGCCATCCGGGCTATCCGGTGTTCACGTCGAAGGCGGCGACCGACCTGTCCTATCTGGTCTGCGCGCATAAGTTGATCGCGGCCGCGCCGGCGCTCTATCCGCAATTCGCGACGCACAACGCGCACAGCCTGATGGCGGTGCGCCACATGGCGGTGCGTGCCGGCGTCACGATCGAGCACCAGCGCCTGCACGGCATGGGCGAGGGACTCTACCGCGCCGCGTCAGGAACCGGCGATAACAAGCTGATCTTGCGTGCTTATGCTCCGGTCGGCGGCCATGAGGAACTGCTGCCCTATCTGGTCCGCCGCCTGCTGGAGAACGGTGCGAACAGCAGCTTCGTCAACGCGCTTCTCGACGAGGAAGTCCCGGCCGCCCAACTGGTCGCCGACCCCGTCGCAGCGCTCGCGGCAACCCCGCGTCAACATCCGCGCCTGCCGTCCCCATCCGACATCTATCCCGGCCGCGCCAACCCCCTCGGTCGCGACTATTCCATCGCCTCGGTCCGGTCCCACGCGGCATCGTTCCGTGACACCTTCGCCAACATCCACGCCACCCCCCTGATCGGCGGCAAATCGACCCCCGGCGCTGGCGCCGCACCGATAGTAAGCCCGGTCGATCACAGCCGCACCATCGGCTCGGTAACCCCCGCTACGCCAACGGAAATCGACAATGCGGCAACCCTCGCCCGCGCTGCCCAACCCCGCTGGAACGCGCTCGGCGGGGTGGCGCGCGGCAAGGTGCTGCGCGCCATGGCCGACGCCCTCGATGCGCAGATGGATCGCTTCATCGCCATCCTGTCCGCCGAAGCGGGCAAGACGCTGAACGACGCCGTCGCCGAAGTCCGCGAGGCGATCGATTTCTGCCGCTATTACGCGCTCTTGGCCGAAACCCGCTTCGCCGGCCCGACCGTGCTGCCGGGCCCGGTGGGCGAGGTGAACCAGATCGAGCTCCACGGCCGCGGCGTCTTCGTCTGCATCTCCCCCTGGAATTTCCCGCTCGCGATCTTCACCGGACAGGTCGCCGCCGCGCTTGCCGCCGGCAACGCCGTCCTCGCCAAGCCCGCCGAGCAAACCCCTCTGATCGCGTACGAAGCCGTCCGCCTGTTCCACGCCGCCGGCCTCGATCCCGACCTGCTGGCGCTGCTGCCGGGCGAAGGAGCCGAGGTCGGCGCGGCGCTGGTCGCCCATCCGTCGATCGCCGGCGTCGCCTTCACCGGCGGCACCGACACCGCGTGGGCGATCAACCGCACGCTCGCCAACCGCAACGGCCCGATCCTGCCGTTCATCGCCGAAACCGGCGGTCTTAATGGCCTGTTCGTCGACACCAGCGCGCTGCGCGAACAGGTCGTCGACGACGTGCTCCTGTCGGCTTTCGGCTCGGCCGGACAGCGCTGCTCGGCATTGCGGCTGCTATACCTGCCGAAGGAGACCGCCGATGCAGTGATAGAGACGCTGGTCGGGGCGGCCGGCTGCATGGTGCTGGGCGACCCGTCCGATCCGGCGACCGATATCGGCCCGGTCATCGACGCCGATGCTCGCGATGCGCTGAACGCCCATATCGAACGCCTAGAGCGCGAAGCGAAGATCCTGTTCCGTGCCGATGCCCGCGGCTGGGACGCCCGCGGCACCTATTTCGCGCCGGTCATCGCCGAGGTGCCGAGCCCCGACTTCCTCGAACGCGAGGTGTTCGGTCCGGTTCTGCACATCTATCGCTACGACCCCGCGGATCTGCCCAATGTCGCAGGGAAGCTGGCGGCGCGAGGCTATGGCCTGACGCTCGGCATCCACAGCCGCATCGATCGGTTCGCTGAAGAGGTCGCGGCGCTGGTTCCGGCGGGCAATGTCTATGTCAACCGCTCGATCATCGGCGCCGTCGTCGGCGTCCAGCCCTTCGGTGGCGAGGGGCTGTCGGGTACCGGTCCGAAGGCGGGCGGCCCCGATGCGCTGCTGCGCTATGCCGCCGAACGATCGACGTCGATCAACATCATGGCGAAGGGCGGCGACCCGGCGCTACTCAACCTGTAACGGCGCGCACTTCGCCGCGATCCACGCCGCTGTCTCCATATCGAGCAGCGGCGTCAGCAGCTCGGCGACGCGGGCGTGATAGGCATCGACCCACGCCCGCTCGGTCTCGGTCAACAGCGCCGGCACGATCAGCGTCCGCTCGATCGGAACGAAGGTCAGCGTCTCGAACCCCAGCATCGGCAGGTCGCCGCCGGCGATGTCGCGTTCGACGACCAGCAGCAGATTCTCGATGCGGATGCCGTATTCGCCGGCCTTGTAATATCCCGGCTCGTTCGACAGCATCATGCCTGCACGCAGCGGCTCCATCGGCCCGCCGCCCGGATAATTGGGTGCACCGATCCGCTGCGGCCCTTCATGCACCGACAGATAGGCACCGATGCCATGCCCGGTGCCATGCGCGTAATCTAGCCCCGCCTCCCAGAGCGGCCGTCGCGCGAAGCCATCGATATGGCCGCCGAGCGTCCCGTCGGGAAAGATCGCGGTGTCGATCGCGATATGCCCTTTAAGCACGCGGGTGAAACGGTCGCGCATCTCTTCCGACACCGCCCCCACCGGCATGACACGGGTGATGTCGGTGGTGCCATCGGCGTACTGCCCGCCTGAATCGATCAGATAGAGCTGTCCGGGCAGGATCGCGGCGTCGCTTTCCACGGTCGCCTTGTAATGCGGGCTGGCGGCATGAGCGCCGGTCGCGCTGATCGTGTCGAACGACAGGTCCCGCAGCAGCCCGGTTTCGGCGCGGATCGCCGCCAGCCGGTCGGATGCAGACAATTCGGTCAGCGTGCCCGAGGGTGCGGTTTCCTCGAACCATTTCAGGAAGCGGACCATCGCCGCGCCGTCGCGCGCCTGTGCGGCGGCGTGGCCGGCGATCTCGACCGGGTTCTTGATCGCCTTGGCCAGCACGGTCGGGTCGCGTTCGGCGACGATCGTCGCGCCGCGCTGACGCAGCGTGTCGTGGATTGCTGCGACGGCACGGTCGGGATCGGCGGCGACGCGCTTACCCGCGAACTGGCCGAGCGTATCCTTGAACGCGTCCATCGGTCGCACGGTCACCGCGTTGCCGAGATGGCGGACGACGTCGTCGCCGACCTTGCCCGGTGCGGCGAACAGGTCGGCGGTGCCATCGGCATGAACGATCGCGTAGCTGAGCGCGACCGGCGTATGCGCGACATCGGTGCCGCGCACGTTGAAGGTCCACGCGATCGAATCGAGCGCCGACAGGATCACCGCGTCCGCCCGCCGCTCGGCCAGCCATTCGCCGATCGCCGCACGCTTTTCGGCGGACGTGCGGCCCGTCAGTGCGGCGTCCTGCACGCAGAAGGGCGCGGGCGAGGGGGCGGGCCGGTCAAGCCACAATGCATCGATCGGGTTGGCATCGACCGCGACCAGCTCGGCACCGGCATCGGCCAGTGCCGAACGGGTCGATACAACCCAGTCGACCGTCGCCAGCCACGGATCATAGCCGATCCGGTCGCCGGCCTGCACCGCCCCGCGCAGCCAGTTGGTCATCGACTTCGCGGGGACCTGTACGAACTGCCAGTCGGCGGCATCGACCTGTTCGCGGACCTGCAGCGTATAGCGGCCGTCAGTGAACATCGCTGCCGTGTCGCGCAGCACCACCGCGCTGCCCGCCGACCCCTTGAACCCGGTCAACCAAGCAAGGCGCTGGGCATAATCGCCGACATATTCGCTCATATGTTCGTCGGTCAGCGGCACGACGAACCCGGTGAGGTCCAGCGTGGCGAGATGGGCGCGCAGGGCGGAGAGGCGATCTTTATGGTCCGTCATGGTTGCGTCGTTACCAGCCACGACGGCGCGGCAAAAGGACAACTGAACTCGACTTCCGCTTCGGCTCGCCCCACATGGGCGTCCTATGACCAAGCCCATTCCGCCGATCGCCGAACAACGTCCCCACAGCTTCGAACGCCACGGAATCGTCGTCGACGATCCGTGGGCATGGTTGCGCGACCCGAACTATCCGAAGGTCGAGGATGAAGAGGTGCTCGCCTATCTGAAGGCAGAGAACGACTATTTCGACGCGGTGATGAAGCCGCATGCCCCACTGATCGATACGCTGTTCACCGAGATGCGGGCGCGAATTAAGGAAGACGACGCCACCGTGCCGCAGCGCGACGGCGACTGGTGGTATTGGTCGGATTTCGAAACCGGCGGGGAGTATCGCCGCTGGTGGCGCAAGCCCGTTGCGGGCGGTGCCGACGAACTGATCCTCAACGAACCGGCGCTGGCCAAGGGCAAGGAATATTTCCGGCTGGGCGCGCTGTCGGTCAGTCCCAACGGACGGCTGCTCGCCTACGCGATCGACGATGATGGCGGCGAGCGGTTCGAGGCGCGGGTCAAGGACCTGACGACCGGCGAGCTGCTGCCCGACACGATCCCCGGCACGCTGTCTGAACTGGTGTGGACGGCGGATTCGAGCGGGTTCCTCTACGGCCTCGCCAACGAGCAGTGGCGGACTGACAATGCCCGGCTACACCGCATCGGTACGCCCACCGAGCAGGATATCGAGCTCTATCACGAGGCCGATGAGGGCTGGCGCGTGTCGGTCGGCGAGACCCAGTCGCGGCGCTTCCTCGTCATCTCGGCGGGCGATCATGTCACGAGCGAGGTGCGTCTGGTCCCGGCGGACGATCCGACCGCCGAACCGATCCTTGTGCGGGCGCGGGAGGAGCATGTCGAATATGACGTGGAGGAGCATGACGGCACGCTGTTCATCCACACCAACGACACCCATCCGAACTTCCGCCTTGCGACCGCGCCACTGGAGCGGCCCGACGACTGGCAGGAATTGATTGCGGCCGACCCGCATTTCTACATGACCGGGGTCACGACCTTCGCGAAGCTGTTCGTGGTCGAGGGGCGGCTTGACGGGCTCGATCAGATCCGGCTGCACGATTATGCGGGCGGCGCGGCGCGGCCAATTGCGTTCCCCGAGGCAAGCTTCGTCGTCGGGCTGGGCGACAATCCCGAATATGACGTCGACACGCTGCGGCTCGGCTATGAATCGATGGTCACGCCGGGCACCGTCTACGACTATGACGTGGCGAGCGGCGAATTGACCGTGCGCAAGGTGCAGACGATCCCGTCAGGCTATGATCCCGCCAAATATGCGACCGAACGGCTGCACATCACCGCGCGCGACGGGACGGCGATCCCGTGTTCGGTTGTGTATCCGAAGGACTTTCCGCGCGACGGGACGGGCAAGCTCTATCTCTACAGCTACGGCGCCTATGGCTATGCGATCCCGCCGGGGTTCTCGACCAGCCGCATGTCGTTCCTCGACCGCGGCATGGCGTTCGCGATCGCGCATATCCGGGGCGGCGACGATCTGGGCCAGCAATGGTATCTGGATGGGAAGCTGGAGAAGCGGACCAATACTTTCAACGACTTCGTCGATGTGGCGAAGGGGCTGATCGAACTTGGCTTCACCGACAAGGGCAAGATCGCGATCGCCGGCGGATCGGCGGGCGGCGAGTTGATGGGGGCGGTGATGAACTCCGATCCCGAGCTATGGGGTGCGGTCGTCGCGAGCGTGCCGTTCGTCGACGTGCTCAACACGATGCTCGACGACAGCCTGCCGCTGACGCCCGGCGAATGGCCCGAATGGGGCAATCCGATCGAGGACAAGGCGGCGTTCGAGCTGATCGCCTCGTACAGCCCGTACGATAATGTCCGACCGCAGGCGTACCCGCCGGTGTTCATCTCGGGCGGGCTGAACGACCCGCGCGTGACCTATTGGGAGCCGGCGAAGTGGGCGGCGCGGCTGCGCGCGACCAAGACCGACGACAATGTGCTGCTGCTCAAGACCAATATGGGTGCGGGCCATGGCGGAAAGTCGGGGCGCTGGGAAAGCCTGCGCGAGGCGGCCGAGGAGATGGCGTTCGTCCTGTGGCAATTGGGGGTGGCCAGCTGAATTATCCTCCCCGCATCGGGGAGGGGGACCAGCGAAGCTGGTGGAGGGGGTGTCCACATACGGTCCGGTTGCTTTGCGCGGCGATCCCCCTCCACCACCGCTTCGCGGCGGCAGTCCCCCTCCCCGTGCCGGGGAGGATGTTATCGTTCCACCCGCGTCACATGGCCCATCTTTCGACCCGGGCGGGCTTCGTTCTTGCCGTAGAGGTGGAGGTGCGCGCAGGGTTCGGTCAGCAGCGCCTGCCATTGATCGACATCGTCGCCGATCAGGTTGGTCATCTCGACCCGCGCGGCGGTCAGGTCGGTACCGCCCAGCGGCAGGCCGAGCACGGCGCGGACATGGTTTTCGAACTGCGAGGTCTCCGCGCCCTCGATCGTCCAATGGCCCGAATTGTGGACGCGCGGGGCCATTTCGTTGAACACCGCGCCGTCGCGGCCGCAGAAGAATTCGAGCGTCAGCACGCCGACATGATCGAGCGCCTCGGCGACCTTGCGCGCCAGCGCCTCCGCCTCGGCGCGCCATGGCTCGATCGACGGGGCGGGGACGGTCGAGGTGTCGAGAATGCCGTCCTTGTGGACGTTCGCCGGCGACGGATAAAGCGCGACAGCGCCGTCAATACCGCGGGCGAGGACGACCGAGAATTCCTGGTCGAAATCGACGAACGCTTCGAGGATCGCCGGGCCGCCGCCGATCGCCAGCCATGCCGCGCTGGCATCGTCCGCCGACATCAGCCGCGCCTGCCCCTTGCCATCATAGCCGAAGCGGGTGGTCTTGAGCACCGCCGGACAGCCGACGGCGCGGATCGCGTCGTCGAGCGCGGCGCGATCGGGCACCTCAGCCCAGCGCGCCGGGCGTCCGCCCAGTGCCTCGACGAAGCGCTTCTCGCGGACCCGGTCCTGCGCGACGGCGAGCGAGCGAGCGGAGGGACGGACCTTGTCGCCCAGCGCCTCGATCGGGGCGGCAGCGATGTTTTCGAACTCATAGGTCACGACGTCGACCTCGCGCGCGAAGGCACGCAGCGCGTCGACATCGTCATAGGCGCCGCGGCTGTGCGCGAAGGCGATGTCGTTGGCCGGGCCGCTGTCGGGGGCGTAGACATGGATGCGGTAGCCGAGTTGCGCGGCGGCGACGCCGATCATCCGGCCGAGCTGGCCCGATCCGATGATGCCGATCGTCGATCCGGGGGGCAGCGGGCTCATTGCGGGTCGATCGCCACGCCGTCGGTCTGCGCGGTGCGCCATGCGTCGAGCCGCTCGGCCAGCGCGTCGTCGGCAGTGGCGAGGATCGACGCGGCGAGCAGGCCGGCGTTGATCGCCCCGGCTTTCCCGATCGCCAGCGTGCCGACCGGCACACCACCCGGCATCTGCACGATCGAGAGCAGGCTATCCATGCCCTTCAGCGCGTGCGATTCGACCGGCACGCCCAGCACCGGCAGGCGGGTCATCGACGCGACCATGCCGGGCAGATGGGCGGCACCGCCGGCACCGGCGATCACGACCTTCAGCCCACGTCCGACGGCATTGGTGGCATAGTCGACGAGGCGGGCGGGGGTGCGGTGCGCCGACACCACCTTCGTCTCGTGCGGTACGCCGAGTCGCGTCAGGGTTTCGGCGGCGTGGCGCATCGTCTCCCAATCGGAAGTGCTGCCCATGATGATGCCGACCAATGGTGCGTCGTTCATTGTCTGCCCGTACCGCTTTGGGGAGGGCGCTGCTTAGGGAAGGGGTGAAAACAGGGCAAGCGGAAGGATGCCGTACGGGCATATTCAGTGGGCAAAGTTCACGAAGTTCACACTAGTGGCGCGTTTGCGCGGTGGCGTTTTCGCGGCCAAAGTTCACAAAGTTCACACTAGTGGCGCTGTTTGCGTGCAGGACGGGGTGGCAGTGTCAAAGAGCGCGGGCCGGACGAGGGGCCGGCGGGGAGTTTGGCGGGGGTGGGGCGTGTAGGAAAGGGGTTTGTTCTCGGCCTCCTACGCCACACCTCACATGCTGACCCAGCCTCTTCCCGTTCGCTTGGAGCGTAGGTTCGAGCTTGTCGAGAACCGAAGTCGAGAAGTCGGTGCCCCAAACGGGGCGTTCTCGACGGACGCTTCTCGACTTCGCTCGAAGCTGCTCGAACCGAACAGATTTGCAAGTTTCCGAGAGCTTACCGCTCGCTGAGATAATAGCGGTCGGTCGGGGTCAGGTCGTCGGCCAGTTCGTAGACGATCGGTTGGCCGGTCGGGATTTCCAACCCGGTGATCTCGTCATCGGGAATGCCCGACAGATGCTTGACCAGCGCACGCAGCGAGTTGCCGTGGGCGGAGATAAGCACGCGCTTGCCGGCCTTCAGTTCGGGGGCGATGCGGCTTTCCCAATAGGGGAGGACACGGTCGATCGTGTCCTTCAGGCTCTCGGTCTGGGGAATGGCGATGCCGGCATAGCGGCGATCGGTCGACAGGTCCCACGGGCTGTCGGCTTCGGGCAGGGGCGGCGGTACGTCGAAGCTGCGGCGCCAGATCTTCACCTGTTCGTCGCCATGCTTGGCCGCCGTCTCCGCCTTGTCGAGGCCGGTCAGGCCGCCATAATGCCGCTCGTTCAGGCGCCAGTCCTTTTCGACCGGCAGCCACAACCGGCCCATCGCCTCCAGCGCGAGGTTCAGCGTCTTGATCGCGCGCGTCTGATAGCTGGTGAAGCAGAGGTCGAAATCATGCCCCTTTTCGGTGAGCAACTCGCCCGCGGCCTTGGCCTCGCTCTCGCCCTTTTCGGTCAGGTTGACGTCCCACCAGCCGGTAAAGCGGTTTTCGAGGTTCCAGGCGGACTGGCCGTGGCGGATCAGGACGAGCGTGGGCATGAAACCTCCGTTGCTGTTGGTGCGGTGCACCTAGCTCAAACCGGGCGGCAGAGGAACCGGTTGAACTCCGTCGCGACATAGTCGCCGAACGCCGGGCAGGGCACGAAGCCGTTGCGGGCATAGAGACGATGCGCGGCGTCGAACATCGTGCCGGTCCCGGTTTCGAGCACCAGCCGCGTCATGCCGGCGGCGCGAGCTGTGGCAATGATGTGGTCGAGAATCGCCTGCGCCACGCCGCGCCCGCGTACGGTCGCATCGGTGCGCATCGATTTGATCTCGCCATCGCCGTCCTTCAGCGTCCGCAGTGCGCCGCAGCCGAGCAGCGTGTCGCCATCCCATGCGGTGAAGAAGGCGATGTCGGGGGCGGCAAGACCGGACAGGTCGAGCGCGTAGACGCTGCCCGGCGGCGACGATGCGTGCATGTCGGCGAGGTGCGCCGTCAACAGTGCCGCCGTTGCCGGGTGGTCGAGCCCGCCTTCGCGAACGATCACCGGGTGAAGTCCGCCAATACCTCCAGCCAGCTATGCGCCAGCCGCTTCGATCGTTCGGGCGACCAGCCGAATTCGGGATCGGGATGGGGGTCGTGATCCTTGAACGGCATTTCCAGCGTCATGCTGAGCGCGCCGAAGCGGTTGGCGAGCTGATTGGTCGACATCGACAGGTTCGCCTGTCCCGCCGCCGACACAGGATAGCCGAGCTTGGTCTGGAATTCGGGCGTCGCCGCCGCCCATGCCGCGCCGAACGCGGTGAAGCGCGCGCCGTGTGCGTCGGTCCAGTTGGGGATGCCTTCGTAGCCGGCGATGAAGTTGGCGGGGATGGCTTCGTCGCCATGGACGTCGATGGCAATATTGACGCCAGTTTCGTCCATGCGGTCGCGCACGCACAGCACTTCGGGGCTGCGTTCCAACGACGGGGCGTGCCATTCGCGGTTGAGGTTCACGCCAGCGGCATTGGTGCGCAGATGGCCGCGACAGGAGCCGTCTGGGTTCATGTTGGGGACGCAGTGAAAGGTCATGCGTTGGCGCAGGTCGGCGGCGACCGCGTCGGACGGATCGGTCAGCCGTTCGAGCAGCCCCTCCATGAACCATTCGCACATCGATTCGCCGGGGTGCTGGCGGGCATAGGCCCAGATTTGCAGCGGGCCGTCGCCGAGCGTGAGGTAGTCGATCGCGCGTCCGTCGAGACTTTGGCCGAGTTCGTGGTGGACGACGCCGGGACGGGCGGCGATGCGTGCGACCAGATCGTCGTGGCGCTCCAGCGTGTACGGCGCGAAATAGGCGAACCACGCAAGTTCGGTGTCGATCGTCGTGGTGAAGGTGAGGACGCCGTCGTCATAGCCGGTGTCGACCTGTCGCCATGCGTGGCGATCGGTGCTCATGCGGGTGCGATAGCCCGGCCACCCGAACGCATAGGCCGACCCGCCGGCATTGACGATGCGGAAGGTGAGCGTGCGACCGCGCGCGCCGGCGACGCGGAAATGGAACCATTGGTAGAAGTCGGACAGATGGTCGGCGACGATCTCGAGGTCGATCACGTCGCCCTGCACGGCGACCACGCGGATATTGCCGCTGTCGAACGCGGCGTTGATGGTAATGCTCATCGCACCGTCGTAGTGATTCCCGACTCGCCTGGGAAGTTGCGGAACATTGCGTTGGCCAGCCGATCCGCCTGGAATACTGGCTGCGCGCCCGGCGTATTCTCCAGCGAATCGGTAAGGGCGCGTGCTTCCCAGATGGTCGTGCCGTCGCTTCGGCGGCGGATCTGGACCATCAATTCGGTGCCGATCACCTCGCGCTGGCCGCCGCCGATGCCGAAGCCGACCCCGCCGCCGAGACCCACGCCGCCACCGCGCCAGCCACCGCCGCCACCGCCCGCGCCGAGGCCGATCGAGACCGGCGGGCGCTTCTCGACGAAACCACGGGTGGCGCGCGTGAAGCCGACCGCGACGATCAGGTCGGAAGGTGCGGTGCCGGCGCGGGTGAAGCCGAGCTTTTCCATCTCGCGCCCTACGGCATTGGCGTAATTCTGGAATTCGGGGCTGACGACGCCGTTGGTCGACAGCGGTTCGAGCGAGAAGCTGCCGCGCGCGACCGGCTGGTTGAGGTGGAATCGGGTGACGTCGACCGGGCGGACGCGCGATCCGGTGGTGGTACAGCCCGACGCCAGTACCGCCGCCACGGCCATCAACCCGAATCCGAACGCCTTGTTCATGCGACTCACCTTGCTTACGACACGCCTGATTGCTGGATGGGTCAACGCGCATTGCAAGCGTTCGGGTTCATTGCGCGGGTGTTTCGATTGCGAACGCCGTTCCGCTCTTGACGAAAGGCACGGTCGGCGATAGCTGGACGCCTCTTTTCCGGCCGTGCGAGCGGCCTTTTTGCCGTTTGAGAGCCGTGACATGAAGATCGTCAATTCGCTGAAGTCGCTCAAGGATCGTCACCGGGACAACCGCGTGATCCGCCGTCGCGGCCGTATCTACGTCATCAATAAGACCAACCGCCGCTTCAAGGCCCGCCAGGGCTGATTCGCGGTAGGTGCGGCCCGCCCGGGTCGCGCTGCTGACTCGAGAAGGCATCCGGTCCCGTGGGGATCGGGTGCCTTTTCGTGTTTAAGCTTTACGTGAGCGACGTGCCGTCATCCCTGCGACGATGCGGCTCCTCGAAAGGGCATTAGATCGTTCCCGGCGACGCGGCGCTGCGCGGTACCTTCGGTTCCGAACAGGCGATCAACACACGCAACTCCCGGCCCGATCCGAACGGCCGGGTCGCGTGGCCGGTCGGGACCTTCGCCAGTTCGGCACGCAGCGGCGCAGGCAATGCGGCATAGGGCACGTTGGGCCGCGAGGTTAAGGTGCCGGAGAAGATTCGGTCCGCCTTGTAACGCGCGCCGATCCGCGCGGCGTCGGGGCAGGCGCGGATCGTGCGGGTATCGGCGGTGAAGGTGGCGACGGCGCGGGTGCGCTCGACCGGGGTCAGCGTGTCGGGCAGGCGGACTTCGAATTGCAGCAGGTCGACGCGGCGCTGGTCGAGTAGCATTGGCCGGGCCGCCTGTCCGGCGAAAGCCAGCGCGACCAGCGCCGCGATCATGCCGGGACCGCGGTGCCGGCCGAGCCGGCGGAGGCCGCCGCCGCCGCTGTCGCGTCATCGAGCAGAGTCCAGCCCGCGGGTCCGAGGATTTCGAGGGGACGGAACTTGGTCTTGTAGGTCATGCGCGGCGATCCCTGCACCCAATAGCCCAGATAGACATAGGGCAGGCCGGTCGCGCGCGCACGGCGGATATGGTCGAGGATGATGAACGTGCCGAGGCCCGCGCGCGCCTCGGGATCGGTTTCGAAGAAGCTGTAGACCATCGACAGCCCGTCGGCCTGTTCGTCGGTGATGCATGCGCCGACCAGCCGGCCGGGCACGCCATCGACGGCCGGTTCGCGATATTCGATGACCCAGGATGTCACCGGCGAATGTTCGACCATGTCGGCGAAGTCGGTTTCGTCCATCGCGGTCATGCCGCCGCCGGGATGCCGCGCGGTCAGATAGCGGCGCAGCAGGCGGAATTGTTCGTCGGTCGCCCATGGCTTGCAGGCGCGGATGTCGAGATCGGCGTGACGGCGCATCAGCTTGCGCTGGGTCGCGTTCATCGTGAAGTCGCTGGCGACGACCCGGACCGAGACGCAGGCGCTGCACCCGACGCAGCTGGGGCGATAGGCGACTGACTGGCTGCGGCGAAATCCGATTCGGCCGAGCGCATCGTTCAGTTCGTCGGCGTGCGGGCCGTTCAGTTCGGTGAAGACCTTCCGCTCCTGCCGGCCCGGCAGATAGGGGCAGGGCGCGGGTGAGGTGACGAAGAAGCGGGGAAAACGAAACGGCGCGGTCACCCAGGGTTCCTTCGATCAGTCATACCGGAGGGGAATAGCGCGCAAGATATGGCGATTATCCTAACCGACGGGAAGCGGCTTGTATTTGATTCGGCACCGCGCCGCTTCCCGTTCCGGAACGTGTCGAGCGTCCTTATGCCAGTTCGACCGTGCTCACTTCATAGCCGCCGGCGCGCAGCCCTTCGATCAGGCGGTCGAGATGGTCGCGGTCGCGGGTCTCGCACTCGATATCGGTGATGAGGCCCTTGGCCGGCAGCGTCGTGAAGACGCGCTGGTGATACACCTCGATGATGTTGACGGTGTGTTCGTGGAAGATCTTCGCGACGTGGAACAGCGCGCCGGGGCGGTCCTGCAGCCGGATGCGCAACCGGGCAAGGCGTCCCGACCGCGCAAGGTCGCGCAGCAGGACGTTGGCGAGCAGGCGGGTGTCGATATTGCCGCCGCACAGCACAATGCCGACGGTCCTGCCCTTGAAGCGCTGTCCATGACCCAGCAATGCGGCAAGGCCGGCGGCGCCGGCACCCTCGACCACGGTCTTTTCGATCTGGACCAGCAGGCTGACCGCCTCTTCGAGTTGGCGTTCGCTGACCAGCACGATGTCGTCGACCAGCGCCGATACGACCTGTGCAGTCAGGCCGCCGGGCTGCTTGACGGCGATCCCCTCCGCCAGCGTGTCGCCGGCACAGTCCATCGCCGTGCCGTGCAGGCGGTTGTACATCGACGGGAACAGTTCGGCCTGCACGCCGACGACCTCGATATCGCGGTCCGCGGCGCGGGCGACGGTCGCCATCCCGCTGATGAGGCCGCCGCCGCCGATCGGCACGACCAGCGTGTCGATCGCCGGCACGTCCTCCAGCATTTCGAGCGCGACGGTGCCTTGCCCGGCCATGATGCGCGGATCGTCGAACGGATGGACGAAGGTCAGCCCCTGTTCGGCCTCCAGCTTCAGGGCATGGGCATAGGCGGCGTCGAAGGTCTCACCCTCCAGCACCACGGTCGCGCCGTGGCTCTGCGTCTGCATCACCTTCACGGTCGGGGTCGGGCGCGGCATGACGATCGTCACCGGCACGCCGAGTCGGTTGCCGTGATAGGCGAGGCCCTGTGCATGGTTGCCGGCCGAGGCGGCGATCACGCCCTTGGCACGGGTGGCCTCGTCCAGTTGCAGCAGCGTGTTCAGCGCGCCACGTTCCTTGTAGGCGGCGGTGAACTGAAGATTTTCGAATTTGAGATAGACGGTCGCACCGGTCAGGTCGGACAGCGTCCGGCTGATGAGCGTCGGCGTGCGTACGATCGAGCCGCCGATCCGCATCGCCGCCTGACGCACATCGTCAACGGTGAGGGGCAGGGCGGGCGGAGCGATCGGGTTGGTAGCCATCGCGGGCGCGTAGCCCATTTGGTACCAAAGGGGAACCCGTCGACCCGGCGCGCGTCTGCTTGAGCGACATCGCTCCAGCCGGAAAGCCGAACCATGACCGAGACCGATCGCCGCACCTTCGTGGCGGGTGCCGCCCTTGCCGGGGTCGCCGCCAGCGCCGCGCCAGCCATGGCGCAGGGGACGAAACCGACCACCGCCGCTGCCGCCGCTTATCCCAAGCCGCCCTTTCCGGTGCAGCGCCAGCCCTGGCCGGGCTTGGCATCGAAAATGAATCCGCGTCCCGACCATGGCGAGCAAAGCTACAAGGGATCGGGGCGGCTGGCCGGCAAGAAGGCGCTGATTACCGGCGGCGACAGCGGCATCGGTCGCGCCGCCGCCATCGCCTATGCCCGCGAAGGCGCCGATGTCGCGATCAATTACCTGCCGGCCGAGGAAACCGATGCGCGCGAGGTCGTCGAACTGATCCGCGCGGCGGGGCGCAAGGCGGTGGCGATCCCCGGCGACCTGCGCAACGAAGGGTTCTGCCGGCAGCTGGTCCAGCAGGCGGCGGCGCAGCTGGGCGGGCTCGACATCCTCGTCAACAACGCCGCGCGGCAGCAGACCCGGCCCGATATCGCGTCGATTTCGTCGCAGGATTTCGACGATACGATGAAGACCAATGTCTATGCGCCGTTCTGGCTGACCAAGGCGGCGGTCGAGCGGATGGGAGCGGGCGGCGTCATCATCAACACTTCGTCCGAACAGGCCGGCGATCCTTCGCCGGACATCGTCGATTACGCGCTGACGCGGGCGGCGGTGCTGAACTTCACCAAGGCGATGGCCAAGCAGTTGGCGGCCAAGGGCATTCGGGTGAATGCGGTCGCGCCGGGGCCGTTCTGGACGCCGTTGCAGGTTAGCGGTGGGGCGACGCCCGAAAAGCAGCAGACGTTCGGTAAGAGCAGCCCGCTGGGACGGCCGGGACAGCCGGCGGAGATCGCCGGATTGTATGTTTCGGCGGCGGACCCTGCGAACAGCTTTTCGACGGGGCAGATTTTCGGTGCGACCGGTGGGGGCGGGCAGCCGGCGTAATCTGACTGCTCGTGACGCCCGCATAGGCGAGACCGCTGCGATCGCCGGGCCTTCAATCCCGACTCCGGCGTATCCCGGCGGAGGCCGAAGTCCAGTTGGCGAGGCCTTTGACGAACTAACAAGCGTCCCCCAACTGTGCCCCGGCTTTCGCCGGGGCACGAGCAAAGTGGTTTTGCAAGTATCTCGCGGAGCGAGGACGAAGGCGACAGGGCGAAGCGTACCCTTGGCCATATCACCTCTTTCGCATGGCCCGCTTAGGTCATAGACCGCTGCCCCATGGCAAAACTCGCATTCATCGGCACCGGGGTCATGGGCGCGCCCATGGCTGGGCACCTCGTCTCCGCCGGCCATCAGGTCACCGTCTACAACCGCACCCGCGCCAAGGCGGAGGCGTGGGCCGCGAAGCATGGCGGCGGTGTCGCCGACACCCCGGCGGCGGCGGCGCAAGGGGCGGATGCCGTGTTCGCCTGTGTCGGCAATGACGACGATCTGCGGCAGGTGACGCTGGGCGACGACGGGGCGTTTGGGGCGATGCAGGCGGGTGCGCTCTTTGCCGACCACACGACGGTGTCGGCGGCGATCGCGCGCGAACTGGCTCAGGCGGGGGCGGCCAAGGGGCTGCTGGTCCTCGACGC
Organism: Sphingomonas sp. SAFR-052; assembly: GCF_051965015.1. Taxonomy (NCBI): domain Bacteria; kingdom Pseudomonadati; phylum Pseudomonadota; class Alphaproteobacteria; order Sphingomonadales; family Sphingomonadaceae; genus Sphingomonas; species Sphingomonas sp. SAFR-052. The sequence goes on from NZ_JBQCMO010000001.1 coordinate 525,426, forward strand.
GCCGGTGTCGGGCGGACAGGCGGGCGCCGAGAATGGCAAGCTGTCGATCATGTGCGGGGGCACGTCGGAAGCCTTCGCGGCGGCCGAACCGCTGATGCAGGCCTATGCGCAGCGGATCGTTCATGTCGGCGATGCGGGCGCGGGGCAGACGACCAAGATGGTCAACCAGATCTGTATCGCGGGCGTGCTGGGTGGACTGTCCGAGGCGCTGCGCTTCGCGCAGGCGTCCGACCTCGACCTCGACAAGGTGCTGGAAGCGGTGTCGGGCGGCGCGGCGCAGAGCTGGCAGATGGTCAATCGCTGGCCGACCATGGCGCAGGACAGATTCGACTTCGGCTTCGCGATCGACTGGATGCGCAAGGATCTGGGCCTCGCGCTCGACGAATCGCGGCGCAACGGCGCGACGCTGCCGGTGACGGCGCTGGTCGATCAATTTTATGCCGAGGTGCAGGCCATGGGCGGCGGGCGGCAGGATACCAGCGCGCTGGTGCGGAGGATCGCCAGATGATCCGTCATGCCCTGACCGTCGCGGCGCTGCTGCTCGCCGGCACCGCGCAGGCCGACGGGCTGGTCGACAATATCAACGGCGTCGCGCTGGATTCGCAGGGGAAGGTGGTGCGCTTCGGCGGAATCCTGATCGACCGCGAGGGCAAGGTCGTCCGGCTGGTGCCCAAGGGCGAGAAGGCGCCAAAGAAGCTCGACTGGCGCAGCGACATGGGCGGGAAGACCGTGATGCCGGGCATGATCGACGCGCATGGCCATGTGATGTCGCTGGGCTATCGCGCGCTCGAACTCGACCTGTCGAACGCGAAGTCGCTGGCCGATGCGCAGGCGGCGATCCAGTCCTATGCGCGCAGTAACGGCAACCGGCAGTGGATATTGGGCGGCGGCTGGAACCAGGAGGCGTGGGGTCTGGGGCGGTTCCCGACCGCCGCTGAACTGGACGCGGCGGCAGGCGACAAACCGGTGCTGCTCGAACGCGCCGATGGCCATGCGGTGTGGGCGAACAGCGCAGCGATGACGGCGGCCGGAATCACCGCCAAGACCGTTTCCCCGGCAGGCGGGCGCATCGAATTGCTGCCGAACGGACAGCCATCGGGGGTGTTCGTCGACAACGCCGCCAGCCTGTTCGATGCCGCCAAGCCGAAGCCCAGCCCACGCGAACGCAACGCGGCGTTCCTGAAGGCGCAGGACATGTTGTTGTCGAACGGCATCACCGCGACGGCGGACATGGGCACGTCGGTCGACGATTGGTTGGTGTTCCGGCGGATGGGCGATATCGGTCAGCTGCGCGTGCGGATCATAAGCTATGGCGCGGGCCTCGACACGGCACTGACGGTCGCCGGGGCGGGGCCGACGCCGTGGCTCTATGGCGACCGGCTGCGCATGGGCGGGATCAAGCTGTACGCCGATGGCGCGCTGGGGTCGCGCGGGGCGTGGCTGAAGGCGCCCTATGCGGATGCGCCTAAGCAAAGCGGGCTGTCGTTCATCAACGATACGACGCTGCTGAACCTGCTCAGTCGGGGGACGATGGACGGGTTCCAGTTCGCGATCCATGCGATCGGCGACCGGGCGAACCGGCAGGTGCTCGATGCGATCGACGAACTGGCGTCGTCGTACAAGGACGATCGGCGCTGGCGGATCGAACATGCGCAGGTGATCGATCCGGCCGACCTGCCGCGGCTGGGCCGGAACGGCATCATCGCGTCGATGCAGCCGGTCCATGCCACCGGCGACCGGACGATGGCCGAGGCGCGGCTGGGGCCGGCGCGGCTGACCGGAGCCTATGCATGGGCGACGGTGCTACGGGACGGCGGGCGGCTGGCGTTCGGATCGGACTATCCGGTCGAACATCCCAACCCGTTCATCGGCTGGGCAGCGGCGTTCACCCGCGAGGATGCGAACGGTCAGCCGCCGGGCGGCTGGCGGCCCGAGGAGAAGGTCACGCGCGAGCAGGCGTGGAAGGCGTTCACGCAGGATGCGGCGTTCGCCGGCTTCGCCGAGCAGCGATTCGGGTCGTTGCTGCCGGGGCAGAAGGCGGATTTCCTGGTGGTCGATCGCGATCCGGTGGCGGCGAGCGCGGCGGATCTGCGCGCGACCAAGGTGATCGAGACATGGGTCGGGGGGTATAAGGCTTGGCCGCTGGACGAGAAGGCGAAGGCAGCGGCGGGGCGGTAAGTGCCGGTCGTGGTTGACGTTCCCAAATCCTCCCCGCTTCGCGGGGAGGGGGACCGCCGCGTAGCGGTGGTGAAGGAGGTGTGCCGCGCAACGCGACGGTTCCGTCTGCCGATACCCCCCCTCCACCATGCTGCGCATGGTCCCCCTCCCCGAGGAGCGGGGAGGATTTGGTAAGCGAAATGGTGTAGGTCGATCGTCGGACAGGAGGATCGATGCAGGTGTCGTGGCGGACCGGTTTGGGGGTCGCGTTGCTGATCGGGGTCGCAGGGGCGACTGCCGGTGGGGCGGCGCTATTGCTGCGCGCCGTGCCGGTAGTGCCGCCGGTTCCGAAGCAGGTCAATCCGGCAGCGGTCGCGCCGGTCGTGCCAGTGAAGCCGATGCCGACACCCGCACCTTCCGCTGCACCAATCGCAAAACCGGACGCGATGGTCGTTCGCCGCGTCTTGCCCATCGAGGGACCGTTCACTCATGGCCGCTGGGTCTGGGACGAAGCGGGTGCGCCGGCGACGGGGCCGCTGGTCGTCACCATCGACCTCGATGCGCAGGTACTGTCGGTGTTTCGCGACGGTTACGAGATCGGCGCGGCGGTGGTGCTGTACGGCGCGGACTGGAAGCCGACTCCGCTGGGCGCACTGACGATCACGCAGAAAGATGCCGACCATGTCAGCAACCTGTATGGCGCGCCGATGCCGTACATGCTGCGGCTGACCAATGACGGCATCTCGATCCATGGCAGCGACGTGCAGGAAGGGGCGGCGACGCATGGTTGCATCGGCGTGCCGACCGCCTTTGCCAGGAAGTTGTTTGCGGTGGCGCGGCTGGGCGACCGGGTCATCATTACCAACGGCAAACGCCTGGCGATGGGTGGGGCGAGCACCGGTTGAAGCGACGCCTATTCTACGATCCGTTCGGTTCGAGCCCGTCGCGAACCGTAGTCGAGACGTTTTGCCCTAAGCGAGGCGTTCTCGACAGCCGCTTCTCGACAAGCTCGAAGCTGCTCGAACCGAACGGAGGGAACAGGCGGGGTGGTCGCCTTACGCGACGGCGGCTTCGCCCATTTCGTCGGGTTCGCGAAGCACATAGCCGCGGCCCCAGACGGTCTCGATATAATTCTCGCCTTCGCACGCGAGGCTGAGCTTCTTGCGCAGCTTGCAGATGAAGACGTCGATGATCTTGAGTTCCGGTTCGTCCATCCCGCCATAGAGATGGTTGAGGAACATTTCCTTGGTCAGCGTCGTGCCCTTGCGCAATGAAAGCAACTCGAGCATCGCATATTCCTTGCCCGTCAGGTGGACGCGCGCGCCATCGACGTCGACCGTCTTGGCATCGAGGTTCACCGAGGGCTTGCCGGTGCGGATGACCGACTGCGAATGGCCCTTCGACCGGCGGACCACGGCATGGATGCGCGCGATCAGTTCCTCGCGGTGGAACGGCTTGGTCACGTAATCGTCAGCGCCGAAACCGAACGAGCGGACCTTCGAATCCATTTCGTCGATGCCCGACAGGATCAGCACCGGCGTCTGGACCCGCGCGACCCGCAGCTTCTTCAGCACGTCATAGCCGTGCATGTCGGGCAGGTTCAGGTCGAGCAGGATGATGTCGTAATCATACAGCTTGCCCAGATCGAGGCCTTCTTCGCCCAGATCGGTCGTGTAGATATTGAACCCTTCGGTCGTCAGCATCAGCTCGATCGCCTTGGCGGTCGTCGGCTCGTCTTCGATCAACAGCACGCGCATGGGCAGTCCCCGGTTTCGCGGCACGCGTTCCTATTTGCGCGCGACCAAAACATTAACGTAAACACCTCTGAACGCAAAAGGTTAATTTCTGACTAATGGAAAACGTTCCGTGAAATCCGTTGGTTAAAAAGATCAGTCTGATTTCGCTGGCTAATCGCGGGGACAGGCGCTGCGGAACCGCGCGGAAAGAAACTCGATCAGTACCGCGACGCGCGCCGGACGCAGCGTGCCGGGCGGGGTGAGCAGATGGAGCGCGACCGCACCGCTCGACCAGTCCGGCAGGACCGGCTCGAGCAGGCCGGCGGCGATGTCGGCATCGACCAGAAAGTCGGGCAAGCGCGCGACGCCGAGGCCGAGCCTCAGCGCGGGCAGCATCGCCTCGCCATTGTTCACCGCCAGCGGCCCGCCGGGGCGGACGGTCACTTCCTCTTCGCCGCGACGGAAATGCCAGAGCGGATTGGGCAGATTGGTGTAGCGGAAACAGGCATGGCGACCGAGGTCGGCGGGATGCGTCGGGCGGCCATGTTCCTGCCAATAGCCGGGCGCGGCGACGATGCGCACCGCGACCGGTCCCAGCCGCCGCGCGCGCAGCGAACTGTCGGGCAGCTCAGCGATGCGCAGCGCGATGTCGATGCCGTCGGCGACGATGTCGACCTTGGCATCGGACAGGGTCAGGTCGATCTCGACGCCGGGATGCGCCTTCAGAAATTCGGCGATGGCCGGCGCGACATGGGTCTGGCCGAACGACATCGGTGCGGCGACACGGACCAGTCCGGTCGGCGCGGCGGCGGCGTCGCGCGCCTGTTCCTCCGCCGCCTGCGCCTCGGCAAGGATACGGCCGGCGCGTTCGGCCAGCGACTGTCCAGCGTCGCTTAGCGTCAGGCGGCGCGAGGTGCGGTGAAACAGGGTGGTACCGAGCGACGTCTCCAGCCGAGCCACCGCTTTCGACACCGTCGCCTTCGACACGCCGATCGACTGGGCGGCGGCGCTGAACGAGCGATGCTCGACGACGCAGGCGAACATCGCCCAGGCTTCGAAATCGGGGAGCCGCATATGTCCTCCGCTGCGAAACGATCGGTTTCCCACGTTTCCATTTACGGCATGATCGCCGCGCTTATCTTGGGGGTCAAGCAAGGAGATCGACCATGATCGACAAACGGAATTTCGACAGCCTCGGCCACGCCGACCATGGGTGGCTGAACGCACGGCATCATTTCAGCTTCGCCAATTATTACGAACCCAAGCGGATGGGCTGGGGCGCGATCCGGGTGTGGAACGACGACGAGATCGCCGCGAACAGCGGCTTTCCGCCGCACCCGCACAAGGACATGGAGATCATCACCTATGTCCGATCGGGCGCGATCACCCACCAGGACTCGCTGGGCAACAAGGGCCGCACTGCGGCGGGCGACGTGCAGGTGATGAGCGCCGGCACCGGGGTTCGCCACGCCGAATATAATCTCGAGCCGGAAACCACACGCATCTTCCAGATCTGGATCGAACCGAAGCAGAAGGGCGGTGCGCCGGCATGGGGTGCCAAGCCGTTCCCGAAGGGTGAGCGGTCGGGCAAGTTCGTCGTGCTGGCCAGCGGGTTCGATGCCGACGACGATGCGCTGCGCATCCGTGCCGATGCCCGCGTGCTGGGCGCGACGCTGAAGGCGGGGGAAAGCGTGGAACATAGCGTAGGCGCAGGGCGTCACGCCTATCTGGTCGCGGCAACCGGCGCGATCACCATCGACGGGGTCGCCTTCGAGGCGCGCGACGGTGCCGCACTGTCCGGCGGGCAGACCGTCACCATCACCGCGACACAGGACGCCGAAATCGTCCTGGTCGACAGCGAATAACCAACGGGAGTATCGCCGCATGGCCAAGGTTCTGGTGCTTTATTATTCGTCCTACGGGCATATCGCCAAGATGGCGGACGCCGTTGCCGAGGGTGCCCGATCGGGCGGTGCCGAGGTCGATGTCCGCCGGGTGCGCGAAACCGCGCCCGACGAGGTCGCCAAGTCGGCGGGCTTCGTCGTCGCCGATCATCACGAACTGCTGACCGATCCCAACGAACTGACCAACTACGACGCGATCATCGTCGGTACCGGCACCCGCTATGGCCGGATGTCGAGCCAGATGGCCGCGTTCTGGGACACGACCGGTGGCGTGTGGGCCAAGGGCGGACTGGTCGGCAAGATCGGCGGCGCGTTCACGTCGACCGCGACCCAGCATGGCGGGCAGGAGACGACGCTGTTCTCGATCATCACCAACCTGCTGCACCATGGGCTGACGATCGTCGGGCTCGATTATGGCTATGAAGGCCATACCGGGTTGGACGAGGTGAATGGCAGCACCCCCTATGGTGCGTCGACGATCGCCGGTGGCGACGGCAGCCGCCAGCCGACCGAGATCGAACTGGGCGGCGCCCGGCATCAGGGCAAGCGGATCGCCGAACTCGCGGCCAAGGTGTTCGGATAAAAGGGACGGGGCGGCCGGATCGGTCGCCCCGCTTCATGCCGCGACGCGCGGCTCAGTGCGCTGTTCGAGATGCAGGTAGCGCGGATCGAACGCCGCCGCCTCCTGCAAGGCGTCGACGTCATGGATGGTCAGCCGGCGGCGGCCGACGCTGATGAGGCCCTCCGCCCGCATCCGCTGCAGCATGCGATTGACGTGGATCGGGGTGATGCCGAGCGTATCGGCAAGTTGCTCCTGCGTCAGCGGCAGCGCGAAGGTGCCGTCGTGCGCCAGCCCGACATGGCGCATCCGCATCCACATCTCGCAGAACAGATGCGCCATGCGGGTGTACGAATCGCGTTGCGCGACATTGACCAGCCATTCGCGCGAGATCGCTTCGTCGACCAGCGCCGACCACCAGAAGCCGCGCGCCAGCGCCGGATAGCGTTCGGTCAGGTCGAGGACCACCTGTTTCGGGATCGCCGCCACGCGCGCATCGCCGAGCGCGCGGATCGAATGGTCCATTTCCTCGAAGATGAAGATGTGCGGGTCGCACAGGTCGCCGGGGATCAGATAGGCGAGGATCTGGCGCTTGCCGTCGGGCAGGTCCTTGTAGCGGCAGGCCCAGCCATCCAGCAGCAGGAACACCTGTTCGGGACGGTCGCCGATCCGGATCAGGTCACGCCCGTTGCGCACCGTTTTCGTGTCGCGACAAAGCTGGTCGAGCGCCTTCGCATCTTCAGGCGTGAAGTCGGCGAAACTAGCCAGTTTGGCGGTCAAGGGATTGGTCACGGTGCACTCCCGTTCGCGCCGCCTTCAGAGTTTTGTCCGCAGCGTACCAATTAATGTAAGTAAGCCGGACGCGGATGGTTCCGTGACGCATGCGAAACGTGGCCTCTATGCGACGAACTGAGCAGGGCGTGCGGAACGGATGCGTCACTGACGTGCGCAAGCGGTTGGATTGTTAGCGCTATCGGCTATCATCGCCGAAACGATAACAGGAGAGGCATGTGCATAAATTCGGTTGGTGGCGGGCAATGGCGGCGGCAGCGACGCTGGCGGGCGGGGCTCATGCCCAGCAGGCAGCGGCGCCGGCGGGCAGCAACCCGATCATCCGCGACAAGTTCACCGCCGATCCCGCGCCGCTGGTCGTCGGCGACCGGCTGTATCTGTATGTCGGGCATGACCAGGCGCAGCGTGACGAGATGTTCAACATGCGCGAGTGGCTGGTCTATTCGACGACCGACATGCGCCATTGGACCGACCATGGCCCGATCATGAAGGTCGCCGACTTCAAATGGGCGAAGGCCGATGCCTGGGCCAGCCAGACGATCTTCAAGAACGGCAAATACTGGTTCTATGCCGCGGTCGAGCATGACAACACCCATCCGGGCAAGGCGATCGCGGTCGCAGTGTCGGACAAGCCGACCGGCCCGTTCGTCGATGCCAAGGGATCGGCGCTCATCACCAACCAGATGACGCCCAAGGGCACGCACAGCTGGGAGGATATTGATCCGACCGTCTTCACCGACAAGGAGGGGACCACGTGGATCGCATGGGGCAACCGGCAATGTTACATCGCGAAGCTCAAGCCCAACATGATCGAGATCGACGGGCCGATCACCGAAATCACCCCGCCGCATTTCGAGGAGGGGCCGTGGCTGCATGAGCGCAACGGCACCTATTACCTGACCTATGCCTCGCTCGACCGGTCGACGCATCGCGACGAGCGCGTGTCCTATGCGACGGCACCGTCGATCAAGGGGCCATGGACCTTTCGCGGCGAGCTGACCGGATCGGGGAAGTACAGCTTTACCATTCATCCAGGCATCGCCGAGTTCAAGGGCGACTGGTATCTGTTCCTGCACAATGCGACCCTGGCGATCGGCGACATGAACGGCGCGATCGGGCGCCGGGCGGTGACGGTCGAGCGGCTGTATTACAATTCCGACGGGACGATGAAGCCGGTGGTGCAGACCGATGCTGGCGTGACGGCGGCGAAGTAGGAAGAATGGGTTCACGCGGAGGCGCGGAGGCGCAGAGAGGCCCGGCCGCGGCGATTGGCTCGCGAACGGGAGACCGGTCCTGTCGCGGCTACGAAGTTGAGGCCCGCTGACGCGGGTGAGGTTGCCACGTGCGGGCCTCCTTCGCGCCTCCGCGTGAACCACTTTACTTCTTTTCTTGGTCGGTCAGTCGACCTTCGGCTCGGCCGGAAACCGCGCGCGAGCCGTCGCAAACATGGTTCTCGCGGGCACAGCACCGGCCTCGCTAGCCGCCGTGCCGACCCAGCGCCAGTGCCACGGTTCCCATTTCACCTGTTGCCGGTTGCCCGCCGGGAACGACATTTCGAAGCCGAAGCGGGCGGCGTTGGCGCGGAGCCAGCGGCCGGCGGGGGTGGCGCCGAAACACCCCTCCGCATCGCAAGCGGGCGCGGTGGTACTGCCAAAGTCGATGACGTAACCGGTCGAATGCTCGCTATAGCCCGGCGGGGCGGAGGCCCAGGCGCGCTCGGCGAAGCTGCCCGACCCATCCGGGCCGATCCCGCCGCAAAAGGTCAACTGCTGAAGCGCGACCGAGCGGTGGCACGATACCGCGCGGAGCGTGCCGGCGACCGCTAGGTCGGCATCGGCGGCGGCGAGCAGGCGGGACAGGTCGGGCAGCATCGCCGGATGGATCCTGCACGATCCGCCAAGTGCCGGCGGGGCTTCGACCAGCGCGCTTGCCGGCATGTCGGGATAGGGGAAGTGGTTGAACAGCCGGCCGTCGGCGGTGCGCTGTACCGTGCCGCGCCCGCACAATGCGACCGGGCCGGTGACGGGAGCGGGCTGGGGCGGCGTGGCGACCGGCGGCGGCGCGACGGGGGTCGCGACCGGGGTCGGTGCGGCGACCGGTGCAGGGGTCTGCTTGGCGGCCGGTGCGCAGGCGGCGAGCGGGGGCAGGATACAGGTCAGGACGGCGGATCGGCGCACGATGGTCTCCGGCTGGGGCGGTCGACGGCGCGAGCGCACTGGCACGGCGTCGCCAACGATGGCAAGGGAGGCAAATGCTCGACGACCTAGTCCTGTTCATCGACGGCGAAGCGATCGTCCTCGACAAGCCCGCCGGCCTGCCGGTCGATCCACCGCGCGACGGATCGCCCAGCATCGTCGCGCGTGCCGACGAACTCCGCTTCACCTTTCAACGCGAACCGACGCCGGTCCACCGGCTCGACCGCGATACCAGCGGTTGCCTGTTGCTCGCGCGCAATCCCAAGGCGCATGCCCGGTTCCAGCAGGCGTTCGAACAGGGGCGGGTGACGAAGCGCTATCTGGCGATCCTCGACGGCATTCCGAAGGGGGAGTCGGGCGAGATCGACTTGGCGCTGGCCAAGGTCAGCAGCGTCGAGGAAGGGTGGCGCATGGTCGGCGATGCGAAGGGCAAGCCGGCGCGGACCAACTGGCGGGTGGTGCGCACCGTCGGCGACCGGGCGCTGGTCGCGCTGTTCCCGGAAACGGGGCGGACGCACCAGATCCGCGTACATATGGCCGAGGGGCTGGGCTGTCCGGTGGCGGGCGATCCGGTGTACGGACGGGGCGGGCGCAGCGGCATGTTGCTGCATGCCGCCGGGCTGATGGTGCCGCGCGACAACAAGCCCGCGATCGACGTGACCGCGCCATGGCCGCGCAGCTTCGTCGCGGCGGGGTTCGACGAAATCTAAGGTGCCGCGCATTCCGATCACCCGGTCGATCTCGATCGATAGCGGCGAACTGGTCGAGAGCTTTACCCGCGCATCGGGGCCCGGCGGGCAGCATGTCAACACGACCGACAGCGCGGTGCTCCTGCGTTTCGATGTGGTCGCGTCGCCGGGGTTGCCCGAGGCGGTCAAGCACCGGCTGGCGGTGCTGGCCGGATCGCGACTGACCAAGGAAGGCGTGCTGACGCTGCGCGCCGATGCTTCGCGGTCGCAGGAGATGAACCGGCGCGAGGTGCGCGAGCGGCTGTTCGAACTGATCCGCGAGGCGACGATCGTGCCGAAGAAACGTCGCGCGACCAAGCCGACCAAGGCGTCGCAGGTGCGGCGGGTGGACGCGAAGAAGGGTCGGTCGCAGGTTAAGGCGGGGCGGGGAAGGGTCAGGATCGACTAAAATCCTCCCCGGAACGGGGAGGGGGACCGCCGCGAAGCGGTGGTGGAGGGGGCAGTCCGCATCAGGAGCGGTTGCGTTGCGTGGCAATCCCCCCTCCACCAGCTTCGCTGGTCCCCCTCCCCGCGAAGCGGGGAGGATTGGAACGTAGCTCCGTTCCGCCTACATCGCGGGCATGTACCAGTTCGATATTGCCACCGGCGCCAAGGGCGACCTGTACCGTGACCTGCTCGGCGCGCTCGACGCGCTGACGGGCGATGAAAGCGACGCGATCGCCAATATGGCCAATGCGTCGGCGCTGCTGATGCAATATCTGCCCGATCTCAATTGGGCTGGCTTTTATCGGCTGGTCGGGGACGAGCTGGTGCTCGGGCCGTTTCAGGGCAAGGCGGCATGCATCCGGATCGCGATGGGGCGCGGGGTGTGCGGGACGGCGGCGGCGTCGCGCGAAAGCCAGCTGGTCGCCGACGTTCATGCCTTTCCCGGCCATATCGCCTGCGACGCCGATAGCCGGAGCGAACTGGTCGTGCCGATCGTGGTCGGCGAGCGGCTGATCGGGGTGCTCGATCTCGACAGTCCGCTGCCAGGCCGGTTCGACGAAGACGATCAGGCGGGGTGCGAGGCGCTGGTCGCGCTGCTAGGGCCGCGCATCGGCTGACCCGGTGCGGGACGGCGCGCGCACAGGCGCCGGATTGGCCGGGAACCCGGCGGCGTGATAGGGTTTCGACCTGTTGTCTTGCCGTTCAGGGAGTTTGTCGGCCGATGCGAACGCCGTCCTTTGCCGCCGCCATCGCGTTACTCGCCACGACCGGGTTGGCGGGCGGCGTCGCGCAGGCGCAGCGTGTCGGCCAGGCGCCCGAGGCGCTGCCGCGCGGGCCGGCAATCCGGGCGGACGCGCCGCGCGTGAACCTGCCGGGGCCCCGCTGGGGTGGGAAGGTCCGCGGACGCTGGGTCGGCGGGCAATATGCGCCGGGCGGCTGGGCGGCGTATCGTCCGCCGGTGCGCGGCTGGGTGCTGCCGCGCTATTGGGTCGCGCCAAGCTTCTTCATCCAGGACTGGCCGGTCTATGGCCTGACCCGACCGCAGCCGGGCTATGGCTGGTATCGCTATTATGACGATGCGGTGCTCGCCGATCGCGACGGGCGGGTCTTTGACGTGCGCAGCGGGCTTGACTGGGATGCGCGCGACGACGGGCGATATGTCCGCGACGATCGCGCCTATGAACGCTATGCCGCCGAGCGCCGCGACGACGGGGTCGGCGGCGCGGTGATCGGCGGCGTCGCCGGGGCGGTGGCCGGCCACGTCATCGCCGGACGCGGCAACCGGCTGGGCGGGACGGTGCTGGGCGCGGGCGTCGGCGCGCTGGCCGGAACTGCGATCGACCGGGCCGAGGACCGACGCGCGCCGCCGCCGCCGCGTTATGGTGCGGACTATCCGATGCCGTACGAAGACGTGCCGATCGCGCCGGACGATGGCTATGATGAGGGTTACGACGACGCCCCGGTCGCTCCCGAAGTGGTGTTCGGACCGATGCGCGAACAGGTCCAGCCGATTGGACCGCCCCCTTCGCGCACCCGCTATGTCGAGCGGCATGTCGGTGCCGCGCCGGTCGCGCGCAGCTATACGACGACGACCACGACCACCGAGGGGCCCGAGGCGGGCTATATCGCCAATGGCTATTATTACCCGCCGCGCACGGTGACGACCGTGACGGTCGAGCATCCGCCGGTGGTGACGACCACGACCGAGGAGGTCGTGACCTATGCACCGCGGCGGACGCACCGTTCGAAGACGTTGCGGCGATAGGGTTCTCGACGGACGCTTCTCGACGGGCTCGAAGCTGCTCGAACCGAACGCGAGGCCTAGCGCGGCGGGCGGCCGGCGAAGGTCGGTACGCTCTCCGCTCCGCTGGCCGATAGTGATGAGACGGCGACGAAGTGATCGTCGACGATCACGCCTTCCAGCACCGCCTCCACGCCCATTACGTCGCGCTGGTCGGTCCAGTCCTGTGCATCGTTGCGCCGCCAGCGGATGCGATAGCCGGCCGCGCCCGCGACCGGCGACCAGCGCACCGTCGTATCGGTCGACAGCGCGCCGTCGATCGATGCGGTCGCCGGTGCAGCGGGCGCGGCGGCAAGGCGGGCGATGGTCGCGACGTTGAGGGCGGTCACCTTTGCCAGATAGGGAAAGTCCATCCGGTCGATCGTGTCGCCATAGATCCGGCCGCTTTCGGTTCGCAAATCCTGATGCTGCGCGTCGTAATTCTCGACGCCGACAGAGAAGCGGATCGCGGGATAGCCGAGCTTGAGAAAGGGTTCGTGATCGCCGCCGCGCCCGAACCGGTCGGGACGGCGATCGAGAAACGCGTCGAGACCGCCGGGCAGGGTCTTTGCCACCGCATCGACCGTCTTAGCGAGCGCGCGCGACGGGCCGTCATCCTCGCCGCCAGCGGCGCGGCGGGCGATCTGCTGTTCGATCGATTCGGAGGCGCGAATGCCTTCGGAAAAGACGCGCACCCGGTCGGCGACGCGGCGGCCGTCCTGACCGATCGTGTTGCCGACGATGTCGTTATTCAGCACGGCGGTGACGGTCCAGCCCTTCTCCTTCGCGGTCTCGGCGAGCAGTTGCGCGCCCCACAGCCCCTGCTCCTCGCCCGAGAGCGCGGCATAGACGATCGTCGCGTCGAACTTTTCCTTCGACAGGATGCGTGCCGCCTCCAGCACCAGCGCGACGCCCGAGGCGTCGTCATTGGCACCGGGCGCGTCGCTGGTCGCGTCCATGACGTCGCTGACCCGGCTGTCGATATGGCCCATGACGATCACGACTCGGCGCGGATCGCGACCCTGCTGAAAGCCGAAGACGTCGACCACGTTCACGCCCTGCGGCGCGCGGGGGCCGGTAAAGCCGCGCGCAATGTTGGCAACGGTGATGCAGTCGCCACAATCGCGTCCGATTCGGGTCAGTTCATCGGCGAACCAGCGCCGCGCCGCACCGATGCCGCGCGTCGGATGATCGGGGTCCGAAGCGGTATGGCGGGTGCCGAAGCTGACCAGTTTCGCGACGTCGGCCTTCAATCGATCGGGTTTGGGAACGTCGCGGGCTGGGGCAGCCGTGGCGAGGAACAGGGCGGGCAAGAGCAGAATCTGGCGCATTTGTGTGAGGATGCCGTCTTCCGCTCGGCGGCTCAACCGGTTTCCGGCGATACCCGTCGCCAGCGAAAACCCATCGTCCGAATGGGTGAAATTGCTTAAAACGAATGTTTAGTTTCGTTTTTTGCAATTGCTAACCATCCGGTTGCAGTGCACAACGACTGTGCCTTTCAGGCATCCTCTCCTAAAACTTTCATAGGGTCGGTTCGCCGGCCCTTTTTTTTGTGCCGCTTCCGCGCTAACGCGCCTTCACCAGCGCTGCGCTGAATTATAAGAGAGGACGCTGCCGGACATCCGGCGAACAGCAGCAGCCCGCGGGGGATCGAGCGCGAACCATGCGCGGCTCTCCCCCGCACGGTACTTCCCGAATGTGCAGTGGCGGATCGAAGCTGAACGGCCGCTGTCCGCCGAATCAGCTGAGCCGGTCGATTCCTTCGCGGTTCAGGCTGCCGGGAATAATCATCAGCGGCACGGGCAGGGCGCCGGCATCGGTTCCGGCGAAATGGGTGACCAGCGGTCCGGGCGATCCGGTGGCGGCGGCGCCCAGCACCAGCGCGGCGATATCAGGGTTGGCGGCGATCATCTCGCGCACGATTCGCGGGCCGTCGCCGGTGCGTACGGTCAGGTGCGGTTGCAGCCCCGATTCGGCGATCAACGTGCCTGCCGCCGCCTGCACCAAAGCCTCGGCCCGTTCGGTCGCTTCCTCCTCGATCGTCGCCTGCACCCCGCCCCATGGCGCGAACTCCTGCGGCTCGACCAGCGCCAGCACCTCGACGCCGCCATTGGTCTTGACCGCGCGGCGTGCGGCGAAGCGGAGCGCGACCGCGCTTTCGGGGCTTTCGTCGACGACGACCAAATATGTGCGCATGATGACCTCGGCTTGGGCGACCGTTCATGCGCCGGTTCGGGAGGGTCGTGCAAGCTGTACCGGGGCTTGACCCGGACGCGCCCGACAGCGAAGAGGCGCGACGAGCCTGAGAGGACCCTTCTGCCCCATGCCGATCGAGATCAAGATGCCCGCCCTGTCCCCCACCATGGAAGAGGGGACGCTGGCCAAATGGCTGGTGAAGGAAGGCGACACCGTCAAATCCGGCGACATCATGGCGGAGATCGAAACCGACAAGGCGACGATGGAATTCGAAGCCGTCGATGAAGGCACGATCGGCAAGGTGCTGGTCGCCGAGGGTACCGACAATGTGAAGGTCGGCGCGGTGATCGCGATCCTGCTCGAAGAGGACGAGGACGCATCGGCGATCGACGCGGCGCCGAAAAAGGCGGAAACGCCCGAGCCGGCCGACGACCAGTTCAAGGGCAAGCCCGATCCGACCGACCCGAACAAGACCGGCAGCGAAGCCGCGCCGGCCCCGGCCGGTACCTCGGACCATGGCCGTCCGGCTGGGGCCGGTGCTGCGCAGGGTGATGGTGGCCGCGTGAAGGCCAGCCCGCTCGCGCGCCGTATCGCCGCCGACAAGGGCCTCGAACTGTCGGGCATCGCCGGCAGCGGTCCAAACGGCCGCATCGTCAAGGCGGACGTCGAGAATGCCAAGCCCGGTGCCGCCAGCGCACCGAAGGCGGAAGCGGCTGCACCGGCCCCCAGCGCAGCACCCGCGCCGGCTCCGGCAGCGGAAGCGCCCAAGCCGGCCGCGGTCTGGTTCGACGATTCGATCCCGCATACCGTCGAAAAGCTGTCGAACATCCGCAAAACGATCGCGCGTCGCCTGACCGAATCGAAGCAGCAGGTGCCGCACATCTATCTGACGGTCGATATCCGCCTAGATGCGCTGCTGAAGCTGCGCGGCGACCTGAACAAGTCGCTTGACGCGCGCGGCGTGAAGCTGTCGGTCAACGACCTGCTCATCAAGGCGCTGGGCGTCGCGCTGGAAAGCAGCCCGAAGTGCAACGTCACCTTCCTCGGCAACGAGATGGTGCAGTATTCGCGCGCCGATGTGTCGGTGGCGGTGTCGACGCCGACCGGCCTCATCACCCCGATCATCCGCGACGCCGCCAACAAGGGCGTGGCGAAGATCAGCACCGAGATGAAGGACCTGGCCGGTCGTGCCAAGGAGAACAAGCTGAAGCCCGAGGAATATCAGGGTGGTACGGCATCGCTCAGCAACATGGGCATGTTCGGCATCAAGCAGTTCGAAGCGGTCATCAACCCGCCGCAGGGCATGATCCTGGCGGTCGGTGCCGGTGAAAAGCGTCCGTACATCGTCGACGATGCGCTGGGCGTGGCGACCGTGATGACCGCGACCGGCAGCTTCGACCACCGCGCGATCGACGGTGCGGACGGTGCGGAGATGCTGAAGCTGTTCAAGGCGCTGGTGGAGTCGCCGCTCGGCCTGATCGCGTAAATGCGCGCGCGGCTGCTGACTGAGATCGTGCATGTCGCCGCCGGGGTGGCGGCGGCATGGGCGATCGGGTCGCTGTCGGCATGGTCCTATCCGCTGGGGCGGCGCGATATCTGGACGGTGACATGGGTGTCGATGGCGATCGTCATCGGGCTGGGCATCCGGCAGGTGCAGCGCGCCATGGCCGAGGAACGGGCCAAGGGGGGTGTCGATGGTCGAGAATAATGCCGTGCCGCCGGTCGGACAGCCCGCGCTGCGCGTGACGGCGATGCCCGCCGACACCAATCCCTATGGCGACATCTTCGGCGGCTGGATCATGTCGCAGATGGACATGGCGGCGGGGCTGGTAGCGGCGCGCCATTCCAAGGGGCGCGCGGTGACCATCGCCGTCGACGCAATGCAATTCTATGCGCCGGTCGCGGTCGGTGACGAGGTGTCGGTCTATACCGATATGGTCAAGGTCGGGCGTACGTCGATGACGATCGAGGTCGAGGCATGGCGCCGCGACCGCTTCGGCGAAGCGGTCGACCGGGTGACGCAGGCGCGGTTCGTGTTCGTCGCGATCGACGAGAATCGCAAGCCGCGGGCGATTGCGGGGTGAGTGATCCTGGACCGTTTCCCTCTCCCCTGGCGGGGGAGGGAGGGGCCCGCCGCGAAGCGGTGGGAGGGAGAGGGGGCGTTGCCCTGATCCGAGCCCGTGCCATGCGCCGTCGTCCGACCGATGCCGAACGCGCGCTTTGGCGGATGCTGCGCGACCGTCGGATGGCGGCGTTCAAATTTTGGCGGCAGCAGCCGATCGGTCGTTATATCGTCGATTTCGTCTGCTTCGAGCAGCGGTTGGTCGTGGAAGCCGACGGATCGCAACATGTCGATTGCGGCTATGACCGCGACCACGACCACTGGCTGGCAGGACAAGGTTCCCGTGTCCTCCGCTTTTTCAATTCCGATATTCTCGACAATCCGGAGGGCGTCTGCACCGCGATCCGCGTCGCGCTGTACGGCATTGGAAACGGCATCGAGCCGTCCCCAATGCCACCCCTCTCCCCAACCCTCCCCCACAAGGGGGGAGGGAGCCCTAGGAGCATTTGAATGGCTGATACCTACGATCTCATCGTGCTCGGTTCGGGCCCCGGCGGCTATGTCGCGGCGATCCGCGCGAGCCAGCTGGGCCTGAAGGTCGCGATCGTCGAGCGCGAGCGGTTGGGCGGTATCTGCCTCAACTGGGGCTGTATCCCGACCAAGGCGCTGCTGCGGTCGGCCGAGATCTACCATTACATGATGCACGCCGCGCAGTACGGGCTAGCGGTCGAGAAGCCTTCGTTCGACCTCGCTAAGGTCGTCGATCGCAGCCGCAAGGTTGCCGGGCAGCTGAACGCCGGCGTCAAGGGCCTGATGAAGAAGAATAAGGTCGCCGTCCATGAGGGCGTCGGCACCATCACTGCCAAGGGCAAGCTGTCGGTCAGCCAAGGCGACAAGACCACCGAGCTGGAAGCCAGGCACATCATCATCGCGACGGGTGCGCGCGCCCGCGACCTGCCGTTCGCCAAGGCCGATGGTTCGAAGATCTGGACGTACCGTCATGCGATGGTGCCGCCCGAAATGCCGACCAAGCTGCTGGTCATCGGATCGGGCGCGATCGGCGTCGAGTTCGCCAGCTTCTACAACGACATGGGCGCACAGGTGACGATCGTCGAGATGCTCGACCGGATCATGCCGGTCGAGGACGCCGAAGTCAGCGAGTTCATGCACAAGGCGCTGACCAAGCAGGGCATGACGATCAAGACCAAGTCGGGTCTGGAAAAGTTGGAAGCCGGCCCGGCGGGCGTGAAGGCCGCGATCAAGGGGCCGGACGGCAGGGTCGAGCAGGCCGAGTTCAGCCATGCGATCGTCGCGATCGGCATCGTGCCCAATACCGAGAATATCGGGCTGGAAGCGCTGAAGATCGAGACCGAGCGCGGCCACATCAAGACCGACGGCTATGGCAAGACCAATGTCGATGGCATCTGGGCGATCGGCGACGTGACCGGCGCGCCGTGGCTGGCGCACAAGGCGAGCCATGAGGGCGTGATCGCCGCCGAGGCGATCGCCAAGGCGCTGGGCAACAAGGACGTGCATCCGCACGCGATGGACAAGAACAACATCCCGGGCTGCACCTATGCCCGGCCGCAGGTCGCCAGCGTCGGCTTTACCGAGGCGAAGGCCAAGGAAGTCGGGTACGAGGTCAAGGTGGGCAAGTTCCCGTTCATTGGCAACGGCAAGGCGATCGCGCTGGGCGAGGCCGAAGGGTTCGTGAAGACGGTGTTCGACGCCAAGACCGGCGAGCTGCTGGGCGCGCACATGGTTGGGGCGGAAGTGACCGAGATGATCCAGGGCTATGTCGTCGCCCGCCAGCTGGAGACGACCGAGCAGGAACTGACCGAGACGGTGTTCGCGCACCCGACCATTTCCGAATCGATGCACGAATCGGTGCTCGCTGCCTATGGTCGCGCGCTGCACATCTGATCGTCACAATAGCGTCACAAAGACGGCTTGACCCGCGCCATCGGCGAGCGCCATGGCGCGGGTCCATGAAGTATTTCCTGCCAGCGGCGGTCGCCGCGTCGTCCGTGGTCGTTATCCCTGCGTCGGCGCAGACCGTGCGGGAGTTGCAACGGCAGATTGACGAGCTGAAGGCGGTCATCGCCGAGATGAAGGCGGCGCAGTCGGCGGCTGCCAAACCGCCGGCGGTCGCCGAAGCATCAGCGGCCCCGGTTGCTGCCGCAACCGCTCGGCCGCCAATGGTCGCCGAAGCACCGGTACCGGCCATTCCGCCCGGCGCTGCAATTGCACCGGCTCAGACTCAGGTCGCCGCTGCACCGACCCAGTCCAAGCGGTGGTACGACCGCATCCGCATTCGCGGCTATACCCAGTTGCGGCTGAACGAGATCATCGCCGGTGACCGGACCGCCCCCGCCGGGCTCGCGCGGCTGCGGTCGGTGCATGACAGCGGCATCGGCGACAATACTGGCTTCACCTTTCGCCGGATCCGGCTGATCCTGCAGGGCGATCTGGGCGACCGGGTGTCCTTCTATCTCCAGCCCGACTTTGCCACCGCGGTGTCGAGCCAGTCGGTGGGCGAGCGGCGCGAAGGGTTCCTGCAACTGCGCGACGCCTATTTCGATGCGTTCCTCGATCGGGACAAGCGGTTCCGGCTGCGCTTCGGCCAGTCGAAGGTGCCGTTCGGATGGGAGAATATGCAGTCGTCATCGAACCGGCTGACGCTCGACCGCAGCGATGCGATCAACAGTGGCGTGCCGAGCGAGCGCGATATCGGGGTCGTCGCCTATTATACGCCTGCCGTGGTGGACGATATCTGGGAGCGGCTGACCGAGGACGGGCAGAAGCTGTTCGGCAATTACGGCGCGTTCGGGGTCGGACTGTATAACGGGCAGGGGACCAATCGCGAGGAAGCGAACGACGCGGTGATGGCGGTGGCGCTGGCGACGTGGCCGTTCGCGATCGGGGGCCGGCAGGTGCTGGAGGTCGGGGCCAGCGGCTATACCAACCGCGTTCAGCCCGAAATCCGCACCGGTGGGGTCAGCCCGGTCGTGTTCGCTGACGATCGGGTAGGGCTGCACGCGATCCTGTATCCGCAGCCGTTCGGCTTGCAGGCCGAATGGACGTGGGGACGCGGGCCGGAATATGACCCGGTGCTGCGCGGCATCACGACCAAGGCGCTGCATGGCGGCTATGTACAGGGAACGGCGCGGGTGCGGCAGTCGCCGGTGGGACCGTTCATGCCCTATGTCCGCTGGCAGACCTATCGCGGCGGATGGAAGGCGGCGGTCAATGCACCCCGTCTGGAGACCGACGAGATCGAGCTCGGCATCGAGTTCCAGCCGGTGCCGGCACTCGAATGGACGATCGCCTATGCGCGGATGGAGCGGGCCGAAGCCGATGAGCGGCGGGCAGGACGCGCCGAGGGCGATGTGTTCCGGACGCAGTTGCAGTTGAATTATTAGGGCTTTTTCGGCGGCGGTCGGCCAAAGTTCACTAAGTTCACACTCGCGGCGGTTTTGCGCGTGACAGGGGGGCGGTGTCAAAGAGCGTGGTCGGACGCAGGTTGCGGACAATGGCAGGGTAGGCCGTTGTAGGAAAGCTCTGTATGATGCCCGGTGCACGTGCAACTTGCCGCAGAAAGTTCCAATAAGCGAGTGAATGGCTCGAATGGCGATTGCACGAAATCGAAGTTTGGTCGTAGGATTTCGAACATGAAATCCTATCCTAAACTGCGCGTTGCGCGGCAGAGTGACGATTTGGAAGCATTGCTCACATTCTACCGAGATGGCCTCGGCCTTGATGTGCTTTATCAGTTCGAGGACCATAATGGGTTCGACGGGCTTATGCTCGGAAGTCCGGCCGCCCCCTATCATTTTGAATTTACTCGCGCCCGTAACCACGTCGCCGGCCGTGCGCCGACGCAAGATAATCTCTTGATCTTCTACTTGCCCGCGGTTGAGGATTGGCAGGAAGCGGTGACTCGAATGGAGGATGCAGGTTTCAAGGCAGTTCCGGCATTCAACACATATTGGGATGAACGCGGACGAACGTTCGAAGACCCTGATGGATATCGCATTGTGTTCCAGAACGCTGGCTGGAATCTTTGAACTGCTGACGGGATGAAGCGATGGTTCAAAATCGCTTGCGGCAGCCGTACCGGTAGCCCAGCAGCGAAACGACGTTCCCGAGATCGCCCAACGAAGTTGACCAGCTTCTACGGTGGTCGGGAGACGCCTTCACCCCGCCGCCTTCGCCAGTCCCCGCGAAATTTGCAGTGCCGCGTTCAGGCGGGCTTGCGGGTCGCCGAAGCTGCGGCTGATGACCAGTTTCATGTCGGGGCGCAGCTTCGCGGTGCCGGCCAGCTTGTCGACATAGGCTAGCAGCCCTTCGACGCTGGGGAACTTGTCTTCGTGGAAGCTGACGATTGCGCCTTTTGCGCCGACGTCGATCTTGGCGACGCACGCTTTCTTGGCGTTCAGTTTCGCCTCGATCAGTTGCAGCAGGTTGGCAGTGGCGACCGGCAGCTTGCCGAAGCGGTCGATCAATTCGGTGGCGAAGGCGTCGATGCCGGCGCGGTCCTCGACATCGTTGAGGCGGCGGTACAGGCCCATGCGGAGGTCGAGGTCGGGAACGTAATCCTCCGGGATCAGGATCGGCGCGTCGACGGTGATGGCGGGGGAGAAGTCCTTGGGTTTGTCGTCGCGCAGGCCGCCGGCCTTGGCGTCGAGGATCGCTTCCTCGAGCATCGACTGGTAGAGCTCGAAGCCTACTTCCTTGATATGGCCCGATTGTTCGTCGCCGAGCAGGTTG
Source organism: Sphingomonas sp. SAFR-052 (assembly GCF_051965015.1). Classification (NCBI taxonomy): domain Bacteria; kingdom Pseudomonadati; phylum Pseudomonadota; class Alphaproteobacteria; order Sphingomonadales; family Sphingomonadaceae; genus Sphingomonas; species Sphingomonas sp. SAFR-052. The sequence continues at coordinate 546,752 of NZ_JBQCMO010000001.1, forward strand.
CCGGCACCGCGCTGGTCGAGGTCGTGGCTGGCGAGCTGGAACCCGGCGCCCAAGGATTCGAGGTCGGACAGGACCTTCAGCCGCTTTTCGGCCGCCTCGCTGACCAGCCGTTCGGGGGGCGTGGTCATGTACGCATAGGCGCGGGTCTTCGACCGGCCGACGCGGCCGCGGAGCTGGTAGAGTTGGGCTAAGCCGAACTTGTCGGCGCGGTTGATGATGAGGGTGTTGGCGGAGGGAATGTCGAGGCCGCTCTCGACGATGGTGGTCGAGACGAGCAGGTCGTAGCGCTTGTCGTAGAAGGCCGACATGCGTTCCTCGACCTCGCTTGGTGCCATCTGCCCGTGGGCGACGACGTAGCGGATTTCGGGAACCTCCTCGGTCAGGAATTTTTCGATGTCGGGCAGGTCGGCGATGCGCGGGGTGACGAAATAAGCCTGCCCGCCGCGATAATGTTCACGCAGCAACGCCTCGCGCAGCACGACCGGGTCCCACGGCATGATGTAGGTGCGGACCGCGAGGCGATCGACCGGCGGGGTCTGGATCACCGACAATTCGCGCAGGCCCGACATCGCCATTTGCAGGGTGCGGGGAATCGGGGTGGCGGTGAGCGTCAGGACGTGGACGTCGGCCTTCATCGCCTTCAGCCGTTCCTTGTGCGTCACACCGAAGCGCTGTTCCTCGTCGACGATGACGAGGCCGAGGCGTTTGAAATCGACCTGTTTCGACAGGACGGCGTGGGTGCCGACGACCACGTCGATGGTGCCGTCGGCCAGGCCGTCGCGGACCTTCTTCGCTTCGGTCGCGGTGACGAGGCGGGAGAGGCGGCCGACCTCGATCGGGAAGCCTTCGAAGCGGGCCTTGAAGTTGTTGTAATGCTGGCGGGCGAGCAGGGTCGTCGGGCAGACGATCGCAACCTGCATCCCCGCCATGGCGGCGACGAAGGCGGCGCGCAGCGCGACCTCGGTCTTGCCGAAGCCGACATCACCGACGACCAGCCGGTCCATCGGCCGGCCGGCACCGAGATCGTCGAGCACGTCGGCGATCGCGCGTTCCTGATCGTCGGTTTCCTGATACGGAAAGCGATCGACAAAGGCGGGGTAGCCGCCGCTATCGGGTTCGGCGACGTCGGCGGGGCGCATCGCGCGCTTGGCGGCGGTGGCGATCAGGTCGCCCGCGATCTCGCGGATGCGATCCTTCATCCGCGCCTTGCGACGTTGCCATGCTTCACCGCCCAGGCGGTCGAGCGAGGCACCTTCCTCGCCCGCGCCATAGCGGCTGAGGACTTCGAGGTTTTCGACCGGGACGTAGAGCTTGTCGCCGCCGGCATATTCGAGCTGGACGCAGTCGTGCGGGGCCTTTGCCACCGGCACCTGGGTCAGCCCGACATAGCGGCCGATGCCATGATCGGCATGGACGACGAGGTCGCCGGGGGAGAGAGTGGCCAGTTCCTGCAGGAAAGCGTCGGTATTCTTGCGGCGCTTGGCACGGCGGACGAGGCGGTCGCCGAGCATGTCCTGTTCGGTGAGGACCGCGACGTCGGCGCTGGTGAAGCCGTGGTCGAGCGGCAGGACGACGAACGACACGGTCGATTTGGCACCGCCCAGTGCCTGTTGCCAGGTTTCGACGGTCGAGACGCCGGTCAGGTCGTGGTCGGCGAGCAGGCCCATCAGCCGTTCGCGCGCGCCCTCCGAATAGCTGGCAAGGATCGGCTTGCGGCCTTGTTTGCGCAAACCCGCGATATGATCGACGACGGCTTCGTAGATATTCGCTTGCTGGGTGCGTTCGGGGGTGAAGTCGCGCGGGCCGTCGACCTCGAAATCGACCGAGGTTGCGCTGTCGGGCGCGTGGAAGGGCGTGACCTGATGGGCGGCGGTGTCCGACAGGCGATCGGCCCATTCGTCCGCCGACAGATAGAGCGCGTTCGGCAGCAGCGGGCGGTAGCTGCCCGGATCGTTGGTCTGCGCGCGGACGCGGTTGGTGTGATAGTCGGCGATCGATTCGAAGCGCTGTTCGGCGGCGGCGGGGACGCCCGCGTCGCGGACGATGACCGCTTCGGGCGAGAGGTGGTCGAACAGGGTTTCGAGGCGTTCTTCGAAAAAGGGCAGCCAATGTTCCATTCCCGACAGGCGGCGGCCGTCGCTGATCGCCTGATAGATCGGGTCGCCGGTCGCGGTCGCCCCGAATTTCTCGCGGTAGCGGGTGCGGAACCGCTTGATCGAGTCTTCGCCGAGGAGGGCTTCGGAGGCGGGGAGCAGGGTGAAGCCGTCGACCCGGCCGGTGGTGCGCTGATCCTCCGGCGAAAAGGTGCGGACGGTTTCGATCTCGTCGCCGAAAAAGTCGAGGCGCAGGCCCGCTTCGGAACCCGATGGCCACAGGTCGACAAGGCCGCCGCGCACCGCGAACTCTCCTGCGTCATGGACGGTGTCGACGCGGTTGTAACCGTTCGCTTGCAGAAGCGCGGACAGGCGGGGGAGCGAGATGCGCTCGCCGGGTGCGAGCCGAGCGACCAGCTGGCGGATGCGGAACGGGGTCAGCGTCCGCTGGGTCGCGGCGTTGACGGTGGTGACGATCAGGCGTGGGCCTTTCGCCTTCGACTGGAGCGTGTGGAGCGCGGACAGGCGCTCGGCCATCGAGCGCAGCGTCGGGCTGGCGCGGTCATAGGGCAGGCAGTCCCAGGCGGGGAACTGGAGGACGGAAAGGTCGGGGGCGAAGAAAGGAGCGGTGGTGGCGATGGCGCGCATCGCCGCCTCGTCGGGGGCGATGTAGACGAGGTCGCTTTTCGCGCCGCGGGTGAGGTCGGCGAGGAGGACGGGGAGGAAGCCTGCCGGTACGCCCGCGAGGGTGAGCGAGCGGGGGGCGGACAGGATTTTGGAGAGGTCGGGCATTTTCTACCTAATAGCCCTCTCCCCCAATGGGGGAGGGGGTTGGGAGAGGGGGAGTGCGGGACGGATGTTGTGGCATTCCCCTCTCCCCGGCCCTCTCCCCTGAAGGGGAGAAGGAGTTATTTTGCGACCGGCACGAAATCCATTTTCCGCATCGCGTGCAGCACCGGGTGGTCGAACTGCGCCGGCGCGGGCTGGACGCCCATCGCCCATGCCATGATGTCGACGTCCTGTTCCTCGAGAAACGTCTCGAACCAGTCCATGTCGGCGTTGCTCCACGTCGCCGAATGCGCGTCGAAATAGCCGCCGATCATCAGGTCGGCTTCGCGGGTGCCGCGATGCCAGCTGCGGAATTTCAGGCGCTTGAGGCGGGTTTCGCGGTCCATGGGACTCCAATGGCGATAGACCGACGGACGCTGGCAGCGGCCGCCGGTTCGGATATAGGACCAGATAGTCATGCGTCCCGATCTGCTCAACCCGCTGTTTGCCGAAGTGACCGCGCTGAAAGGCGTCGGGCCGGCGCTGGCCAAGCCGCTGGAGCGGTTGAAACTGGGGCGGGTGGTCGATGTCGCGTTCCACCTGCCGACTGGGTGGGTCGACCGGCTGCGGCGCGACGAATTGATGGCGCAGGATGCGGGGCGGGTCATCGCGATCCCGCTGACCGCGACCGATTACCGTGTGAGTGCCGGGCGCGGGCCGACGCGGGTGCGCGCGGCGGACAAATACGGCAATATCGTCAACCTGACCTATTTCGGCGGATCGTCGGGCTGGGTGAAGAAGCTGTTTCCGCTGGGCGAGACGCGATTGGTGTCGGGCAAGCTGGAGACGTACGGGCAGGAATTGCAGATGGTCCATCCCGACCATGTGCTGCCCGAAGCCGAGGCCGACAGCCTGCCCGAGCGGGAGGCGATCTATCCGCTGTCCGAGGGGCTGACCTCACGCCGGGTCGGGCAGTTGGCGGCGCAGGCGATCGAGCGCGCGCCCGACCTGCCCGAATGGATCGAGCCGAGTTTGCTGGCCAAGCATCAATGGCCGGCGTGGAAGGAGGCGCTGGCGCGCATCCATGCCGATCCGGCCGATGCGAAGGCGCGGGCGCGGCTGGCCTATGACGAGGTGTTCGCCAACCAGTTGGCGCTGCTATTGGTGCGGGGCGAGGCGCGGGCGCGCAAGGGGCGGGCGCTGACCGGCGACGGGCGGCTGCGGGCGAAGCTTGACCTGCCGTACAAGCCGACCGGGGCGCAGTCGCGGACGATCGGCGAGATCGAGGGTGACATGGCGCAAACCCAGCCAATGCTGCGGCTGCTGCAAGGCGATGTCGGTTCGGGCAAGACGCTGGTGGCGCTGATGGCGCTGCTGATCGCGGTCGAGGGTGGGGCGCAGGGGGCGTTGCTCGCCCCGACCGAAATCCTCGCGCGACAGCATTATGCGACGTTGCAGCGACAGCTGGCCGGGACCGGCGTCACCGTCGCGGCGCTGACCGGGCGCGACAAGGGGCGGGTGCGTGAGGGCGTGCTGATGGGGCTGGCCGACGGGTCGATCGATATCCTGGTCGGGACGCACGCGATCTTTCAGGACGCGGTCGGTTACCGCGACCTTGGGCTGGTGGTGGTCGACGAACAGCATCGCTTCGGCGTCGCGCAGCGGATGATGTTGCAGGCGAAGGCGGTGCGGCCGCCGCATCTGCTGGTGATGACCGCGACGCCGATCCCGCGCACACTGACGCTGGCGCAATATGGCGAGATGGACGTCAGCCGGCTGGACGAGATGCCGCCGGGGCGTGAGCCGATCGAGACGGTGGTGATGTCGGAGGACAAGCTGGACGCGGTGGTCGACGGCCTCGCGCGGCATCTGTCGGTGGGGAAACAGGCGTACTGGGTGTGCCCGCTGGTCGAGGAGAGCGAGAAGTCCGACCTTGCCGCCGCCGAGGCGCGGGCGGAGGCGCTCCGGCAGCGGTTAGGGGACAAGGTCGCGCTGGTCCATGGGCGGATGAAGCCGCTGGAAAAGGACGCGGTGATGGCCGAGTTCTCGGTCGCGCGCGCGGGCGTGCTGGTGGCGACGACGGTGATCGAGGTGGGCGTCGACGTACCCAATGCGACGCTGATCGTGATCGAGGCGGCGGACCGCTTCGGCCTCGCGCAGTTGCACCAGTTGCGGGGGCGTGTCGGGCGTGGCGGCGGCAAGTCGGTGTGTTTGCTGCTGCGCGGGAACAGCCTGTCGGAGACGTCGCGGGCGCGGTTGGCGCTGATGCGGGAGAGCAATGACGGGTTCCGGATCGCCGAGGAGGATTTGCGACTGCGTGGTGGCGGCGAGCTGCTGGGCACGCGGCAGTCGGGCGAGGCGATGTTCCGGCTGGCGACGCCGGAGATGCTGGGCGAGTTGCTGCCGGTCGCCAATGCCGATGCGCGGTTGCTGGTGGACCGCGACGGCGGGCTGACGGGGCCAAGGGGGCAGGCGGCACGGGTGGCACTGTATCTGTTCGAGCGGGATGCGGGGGTGGGAAGGTTGCGGTCGGGGTAATCTCCTGCCCCCCATCGTCACTCCCGCGAAGGCGGGAGTCTATTAACGCTGCCGTCGCAGACTTGCGAAACGTCGGCGTGTATGGATTCCCGCCTTCGGGAATGACGAACTTGGGTTGGGCGACGTTCTCCGCATCGGCCTGTCCTGCTGGCACAGGCCGGAATGACGGAAGGTTGCTCCAGTCGGATCAAGCGGATAGCTCCCACGGCATGAACGCCCTCGCTCCGCTCATCGTCGCCCTGTTGGGCGGTATCGGCCTTGCCGCCCAGCCACCGACCAATGCCGCGTTGGGGCGGAGTATCGGGTCGGTATTGCTGGCGGCACTGGTATCGTTCGCGGTGGGTACCCTCATTCTGATTGGAGCGTGGCTGATCGCGGATCGGACTCCGCTGGCTAATCTGCGCGAGGCGCGAGCGTGGATGTTCGTGGGTGGGGCTTACGGCGCATTCTTCGTGGCGGCGGCGGCGTTTGCCGCGCCCCGGTTGGGGCTGGCGTCGATGTTGACGATCATGATCGCGACGCAGCTGGTCACTGCGTTGGTGATCGACCGCTTCGGGTTGATCGGGTTGCCGCGTACGCCGATCAGCGGGTTGCGGCTGGCGGGGGTCGGATTGGTGCTGGTGGGGGCGATGCTCGTTCGGCGGGGGTGACGCTTGCCCCTTCCATTCTCTGCCCTTCCCCTTTGCTTCGAGCCTGTCGAGAACCGAAGTCGAGAAGGGGGCGCCCTACCCGACCAAGTTCTCGACGGACGCTTCTCGACAAGCTCGAAGCTGCTCGAACCGAACGGATAACTTATGATGCTGGCGTCAACAACCCGTGGTTCTTCTTCCCCGCCGACACCCGCACCGGCGCGTCCACCGCGATCACCTGCGCTTCGTCGACGACCTTCTCGCCATCGACGCGGGCGCCGCCACCCTTGATGAGGCGGCGCGCTTCCCCCTTCGATGCGGCGAGGCCGAGGCCGACCAGTGCGTCGACGACGTTGATCGCGCCGCTGACACCGAAGGTCGGGAGCGTGTCGCCGGCCGATCCCTCTTCGAAGGTGCGGCGGGCGGTTTCGGCGGCCTGTGCCGCGGCATCGGCACCGCGGCACATGGCGGTCGCTTCGTTGGCGAGGATCTTCTTGGCTTCGTTGATCTCGGCACCCTGCAACGCCTCCAGCCGGGCGATCTCGTCGAGCGGCAGGTCGGTGAACAGGCGCAGGAAGCGGCCGACGTCGCGGTCGTCAGTGTTGCGCCAGAATTGCCAGTAATCGAAATGCGGCAACTGGTCCTCATGCAGCCAGACCGCACCTGACATGGTCTTGCCCATCTTGCCGCCATCGGCGGTGGTGATGAGTGGGGTGGTCACGCCATATACCTCGGTCCCGTCCATACGGCGGGCGAGTTCGATGCCGTTGACGATATTGCCCCACTGGTCGCTGCCGCCCATCTGCAGGCGACACCCATGACGCTGCGACAATTCGCGGAAGTCGTAGGCCTGCAGGATCATGTAGTTGAATTCGAGGAACGACAGCGACTGTTCGCGGTCGAGGCGCAGCTTCACCGAATCGAACGACAGCATCCGGTTGACCGAGAAATGCTGCCCGACCTCGCGCAGGAACGGGATATATTCGAGCGCGTCGAGCCAGTCGGCATTGTCGACCATCACCGCGTCCGACGCCCCGTCGCCGAAGGTCAGGAAGCGTTCGAAGATGCGCTTGATCGATGCGACGTTGGCCGAAATGCCGTCTTCGGCGAGCAGCTTGCGCGCTTCGTCCTTGAAGCTCGGATCGCCGATCTTGCCGGTGCCGCCGCCCATCAGCACGATCGGCTTGTGCCCGGTCTGCTGCATCCGGCGCAGCAGCATGATCTGGACCAGGCTGCCGACGTGAAGCGACGGCGCGGTCGGATCGAAGCCGATATAGCCCGGCACGACCTGCTTGTTCGCCAGCGCATCGAGCCCGGCGGCATCGGTCAGCTGATGGATATACCCCCGTTCGGACAGGGTGCGCAGCAGGTCGGAGCTATAGTTCGTCATGCGGCCGTTTAGCGTCGCCACCGCACCAAAGTCCATGAATCTCGACTTCGCGCTTGCCGTTGCCCTGCTATGAAGCGTGTATGGGGCGGGATGAACGCCATAGCGGAGAAGTCCATGCTCGCGATCGGCCTGATGTCTGGAACCTCGCTCGACGGTATCGACGCCGCGTTGATCGAGACCGATGGCGAAGGCGCGGTGCGGCCGATGGCGTTCGTCGGCACGCCGTACAGCGACGCGGATCGCGCGGCGTTGTCGGCTGCGACCGAGCTCGCCCTCCTGTTCAACGATCCGGGCGAGCATCCGCTGATCGAGCGGGCCGAGACGTTGCTGACGCGGACCCACGCCGCCGCGGTCGCGGCGCTGCTGGAACAAGCGGGGGTCGAGGCGCGGAGCGTCGGTGTCGTCGGTTTTCATGGCCAGACCGTCGCGCATCGCCCCGACAAGGGTTGGACGTGGCAGCTGGGCGATGGCGCGGCACTGGCCGCGGCCACGGGGATCGATGTCGTCGCCGACCTGCGCATCGACGATGTCCGTGCGGGCGGGCAGGGAGCGCCGCTGCTGCCCGTCTATCATGCCGCGCGGGCGGCGGGGATCGAACGGCCGGTCGCGGTGCTGAACCTGGGCGGGGTCGGCAACATCACCTATGTCGGCGAAGGCGACGAACTGATCGCGTTCGATACCGGCCCAGCCAACGGGCTGGTCGACAGCTGGGTCGAGGCGGAAAGCGGCGCGCGCTATGATGAAGGCGGCGCGCTGGCGGCATCGGGGCAGGTCGACGAGGCGGTGCTGACCGCGATGCTCGACCATCCGTTCTTCGAGCTTCCACACCCCAAGTCGCTCGACCGGCACGACTTCACCATCCAGCCGGCGCGAGGGTTGTCGGCGGCGGATGGCGCTGCGACGCTGACCGCGTTCACCGCCGCCTGTGTCGCGGAGGCGATCGATCGGTTGCCGGCGCGTCCGACCCGCCTGATCGTCGGGGGCGGGGGGCGGCATAATCCGGTGATGCTGCGGATGATCGCCGAGCGGACCGGCGTCGCGGTCGAGCCGAGCGATGCCTATGGCTGGAACGGGGATGCGCTGGAGGCGGAGGGGTTCGCCTATCTGGCGGTGCGGTCGATCAAGGGATTGCCGATCACCTTTCCGGGGACGACCGGGGTGGCGGCGCCGCTGACCGGCGGCACCCTGTACAGAGCGACGCGGGCGGGGCTGGCGTTGCGGGTCGTGACCGCTTAACCGGGCGCGATGCTGACCGGCCTGATTTTCGCGACCGAAGAAGCCGAACACCAGCCGGGCGTGCTGGCGGCGACCCTGCCCTTTGGCGGCATGACGCTGATCGAATATCAGGCGCGGCTGTTGATCGCGGCGGGATCGGCGCAGTTGCTGGTCGCGGTCGGGCGGGTGACGCCGGCGCTGGCGGCGGCGGTCAACCGGATCGGGCGGCGCGGCGCGACCGTCGATATCGTACGGTCAGCCGAGGAAGCGAAGGCGAAGGCGCATCCGCTGGCAACGATCGTCGCGTTGGCCGACGGGCTGGTGACTACCGATGCGGTGGTTGCCAACATGGCACTGGAACCGGTCGACACGCTGCTGGTCACCCCGACCGGCGATGCGACGTCGGTCGAGCGGGTCGATTCGGGACATTGCTGGGCCGGGGTCGCGACGCTGTCGGTCGACCGGCTGGAGGATGCCGCGCGCCTGCCGCGCGAATATGATTTCCAATCGACGCTGCTGCGCGTCGCGACGCAGGCGCGCGCCAAGCACGTCCTGCTGCCAGCCAAGGCGGCGCGGGCGGGGCACGGCGTCGAGCGCGATGCCGGCACGCTCGAGGTGCGCAGCAAGGACGTGCTGGCATCGCTGGCCGAACAGCGCACCGGATGGATCGACCGGTTCGTGTTCACGCCCGTCACGCGACTGGTGCTGCCGTTGCTGGTACGGCGCAAGGTGCCCGATATCGCGGTCGGAATTGCCGGCGGTGTGCTCGGACTTTTCGGATTGGCTGCTATCCCATTTTGGGACGCCGGCGGCGCGACCGTGCTGCTGTTCGTGGCGATGGTGCTGCTGTCGGCGGGCTCGCTGCTCGGCTGGCTGCGGGGCGAGGACGGCCATGCCGCGCTGCAGGAACGCGGCCTCGAAGTACTGGGAGTGGCCGGAATCCTGGGGATCGGGCTGGTCCAGTCGCTGATCGTGTCGGCGGGAACGGCGGCGGTGCTGGCGCTGACCGGGGTCGTCGTGACGATCCTGACGCGGCGGATACCGGCGCCCCGGCCGCCCTGGGCAGCGACGCCGGCGACCGCTTTGGTCCTCCTTGCACCATTCGCACTGGCTGGAACCGTGACGCCGGGGCTGGCATTGGTCGCGGTTCATGCGGGGGTAACCCTCGCCCATGCAATCGAACATTTGCGGCGTCGGGCTTAGCATCGCCTTAACCGCTATTGGTTAATGCGAGTACCATGTCCGACGATCTGCTCGAGTCCCGCGATGCCGATGCGTCCGCCGCTTATCTGCTCGACCATGTCGCCGCAGCCGAGCGCGCGGGCCACCGTCGGTTGCGTGCATCCGCCGATCATTTCCATCTGCCTGCCGATGCGCGGATCGACGATCGTACCGCCGCCCGGCTGGACGCGACGATGCGCGCGACCGTCGCCAGTGTCGAAACCGAAATTCGCGACCATGCCGCGCGCCTGTTGACCTCGCGCGGGCAAACCGCGGTGGCGCAGGGGCTGCGCGCGGTCGGATCGACGTTCGAGCGGGTGCAGCGCGCCGGGCTGTTCCGCGATCCGGTGCTGTTCGGGGAGCTGTTTGCCCGGGTGCGGCTGGACACGATCGGCCGCGCGCTGCCGACGATGGTGATCGAGGCCGGCGACCGGCCGACGATGGTGGCGCGGCTGGCACAGGCGAGCGACCGGCTGGTCGCCGCCGCCGCCGTCGCGATGCTGGCGGCACAGGCGCGGCGTGGGTCGGTGATCGACGGCGGGCCGGCGGCGGTCGATCTGGTCCGGCCGCTCCATGCGCGGATCGCGTGGTGGGTGGCGGCGGCGCTGCGCGATGCGGCGGAGGTCGGCGACTCGATCGCCGCGCTCGACGCCGCCTTGGCCGAATCGGTGCGGCGTGCGATCGATGCACAGGGCGATTTGGTGCCGATGGAAATCGCGGCGATGCGGCTGGCTCAGGCGATCGATGCACAGGGCGACGAAGTGCCCGCGCTGTTGACCGAGGCGATCGGCGACGGGCGGCTGGTGCTGTTCGTGGCGCTGGTCGCGCGGGCGAGCGGGCTGGCGTTCGACCGGGTCCGCGATCTGGTGATCGATGCCGATGGTGCGCGGCTGTGGGTGGTGCTGCGCGCGCTGGCGGTCGACCGGGCGACGATCGCCCGCATCGGCTTCGCCCTGGCCGAGGCCGAGCCGGTGCGCGACATCGAACGCTTCGCCGACCAGCTCGACAGCATCATGGGCGTCGCGCCCGAAGCGGCGCGGGTCGCGCTGGCGCCGATGGCGCTGGATGCCGAATATCATGCGGCGATGCTGGCGCTGGGGACGGCCGAGTGATCGACATGCGGTTCGGCGCGGCGCCCGCCATCGGGCGACTGTCGGCGGACGGGCTGTTGCTCGATGCCGAACCGCGTCTGGCCGAACTGAACCGCCGTGCCGGGGGCGGGCCGGGCAAACCGGTCGCGGTGCCGCAGATCGCGGCGCTGGTGCGGTTGGTTCGGCGGCTCGGCATCCCGCTGACGCGAGCGATCGTGGCGGCGGATGGCGAGGACGACATCACGCTGACCGTGCGTGCCGAACCAGACGAACTGGGTATCCGGCTGGAGGTGAATGGCTGGTTGGCCGGTGCGCCGTGGGAGGCCGAGCGGGCGCCGCGCCGGGCGATCGATTTCCTGCGCGCCGATGCCGACTGGGTATGGACGACCGATGCGGCGCTGCACCTGACCCATGTGTCCGACCATGCCGGACAAAGTTTCGGCTTCGATCCGCAAACGGTGCTGGGCCAGCCGATCACCCGCCTATTTTCGCTGAGCGACGATGGCGAGGGCGGCTTTCCGATCCTTGGCGCGCTCGCATCGCAGAACCGGTTCGAGGGGCAGGAGGCGATGATCCGCGGCACGGCGCACCGGGTCCGGCTGTCGGCGGTGCCGCGGCTGGATGCGAATGGCCGCTTTGCCGGGTTCGACGGCGCGGCGCATGCGATCACGCCGCTGCCTTCGCCGCCCTATGCCGCCGAACCCGGCGGGACGACCGATCCGAGCACCGAGCTGCCCGACGGGTTCAGCCGCCGGATCGGGCGGGCGCTTCGCCATCCGCTCGGCCGGATCATCGCCAATGCCGACAGCATGTCGGCACAGGCCGACGGGCCGCTGCGCGACGATTATGTCGCCTATGCCGCCGATATCGCCAGCGCGGGCCGGCATCTGATGGGGTTGGTCGACGATCTGGAGGATCTGTCGGCGATCGAGCGTGCCGATTTCGAGGTCGCTCTCGAGGATCTCGACCTGGCCGATGTCGCGCGGCGGGCGGCGGGATTGCTGGGGGTGCGGGCGGTGCAGGGCAATGTCCGCATCGACCGGCCGTCGTTCGACGACTCTCTGCCGGCCAGGGGCGAGTTCCGCCGGGTGCTGCAGATTATGGTTAATTTGATCGGCAACGCGGTGCGCTATTCGCCGTCGGGCGGCACGGTGTGGATCCGGCTGGAGCGCGATGGCGAGAATGCCTGCGTGATCGTCGCCGATCAGGGCAAGGGCATCGCCGCGGGCGATCAGGAACGCATCTTCACCAAATTCGGCCGGGTCGACCCGACCGAAGCGGGGGGCAGTGGCCTGGGCCTGTATATCGCGCGGCGGCTGGCGCGGGCGATGGGTGGCGAGATCCTGGTCGACAGCGCGCCGGGGCAGGGGGCGCGGTTCGTGCTGGTGCTGCCGGGGCGGTCCTGAACCGACCCCGTTTTCGCGGTCGCATCAGCCGCGTTCGATGCTATCACGCCCGCCATGGGACGCAGGTCGGATCACAGCCGCGCGGAAATCGAACACATGCTGCTGGTCGAGGGCCATCGCCATCTGGCCGAGGTCGGCTTCGCCCGATTCTCGGCGCGCGAGGTCGCCAAGCGGATCGGCTATTCGATCGGCACGCTCTACAATGTCTTTAGCAGCTATGACCGGTTCGTCGCCGCGCTGAACACGCGGACCTTCGGTATTTGGGCAAAGGAGCTGGAGACGGTGTTGGCGGCGTGCAGCGGCGATCGTATCCGCTGTCTGGTCGAGAGCTATTTCGCCTTTGCCCGCACCAACCGCAATCTGTGGCTGGCGATCTACGACCATCATCTGCCGGGCGATTTTATACTGCCCGAGGAGGATCACCGGCAGCGTGGGGAACTGACCCGGATCGTGGTCGACGAGATTGCGGCGGTGCTGCCGCCCGACAAGGCGCCCGACGTGCCGCACCTTGCCCGGTCGCTGGTGGCGACAGTGCACGGCCATTGCATGTTCGACCTGACCGGCAGCTTCGCGCTGATGGGCGAGGCCGAGCCGGTCGAGATGGCGCTGGCCCGCGTGCGTGAGACGCTGGCGGTCGCGTCAGGCGAAGGCCGCCTCGGTTAGCGAACGGAAGCGGGCGAAGGCCGAGCGGGCGGCGTCGATCATCCGCGCTTCGTCGGCACCGGTCATCGCTGCCTCGTCGATCGCAGCAGTGAAGCGTCGCCAATGCGCGGCGCGGCCATCGGGATGACCGGCCAGATGCCGGGCGCCATGATCGGCGTCGAAACCGATGCGCTGTGCCGCCTTGATAAGGAACGCCGCGCCCAGCGAGGACCCTTCGGCGACGTAGAGCCAGCCGAGCGCGGTGGGGATGTCATCGGTCGCGACCGGGGCTGGGTCGGAAACCGCCGGCGGTGGCAGCGCGACGGCGGCCAGGTCGGCGGCGATCGCGGTCGACCGATCGCGCTCGGCCAGATCGGGGACCAGCGCCTGCAACGCCGTGTCAGCATAGAGCGGCGTGATCGCCGTATGAAACGCCTGCTGCACCCGCAGGAAGCGGACATACCGATCGGGTGCGACGAACGGGTCGAGCGCCATGATCCGCGCGTCGAGCCGGTCGTGCAGGTCGGTGGTCGCGGCCTTCAGGCGCTGCGATCGGGTCGGGGGCAGGGGGGTGGACACGTGCCCCGTCTAGCGGCTTCGGCGCGGCGGGGATAGCGGCCCGCCGGGTACCGAGCGGGCCGCATAGGCTTCAGAACAGTCCGTCGTCGTCTTCGTCTTCTTCGACGACCGCGCTCGCCACTACGAAGCGGGGCGGCACGTTGGCGGCGTGAATGTCGCGTTCCTGCGCCATCGTGTAGAGCGTGCCGATCTGCGGCAGCAGGGTGGCAAGCGCGGTCATCGCCTCGTCCGACAGGTCCTGCGGCAGGGTGGTGACCGCCAGCACGATCGCCGACTGGCGCATGGTCGCGCCCAGTTCGAGCTCGGCGCCGATCTCGTCGCCGGTGATCGTCAGCAGTTCGATCAGCTGGCGGGCATCGTCGCCGCCTTCGCGGACGGCCATGTCGGTGCGCTGGCAGCCTTCGCGGATGACGCCGAGCGCTTGGGCGAGTTTCGCGCCCATGTCGCCGCCGGGGGTGTCGCCGCGCTTGGCGGCGAGCGACGCGTTAACCTCGGCCAGTTCGCGGATCGGCGCGCCGATCCCGCGCATCGCGTTGCCGAGCGAATGGGCGTAGATATCGACCTCGCCCGCGACCACCGACACCGCCTTGCCCAGATCGCCGTGGCGGCGGCACAGCAGGCGGGTGTTGGTGGCGATGTCCTGTACGTTGAACTGCACGCGCTGGAGATGTTCGAGACGGCCGGTCAGTTCACTGACGGTATCGGCAATCAGGCCTAGCATCGCCGCCGAGCGGTGATCGGCCTCCTGCAACTGTCCGGTGATGACCGCGATCTCGCCGACGGCCTCGTCGATCTGGGCAAGGAACGGGCGGCCGTTGCGGCCGGCATCGTCCTCGACCAGTGTCAGCAGCGCGTTGGTGTCGGGCTGCAACGCCTTCAGCGATGCGACCAGCCGGGCGGCGTCGCGATCGAAATCGACCGAGCTCGCCTCCAGCTGTGCCGCCAGCAGATGATGGACGACGCCGGTCACCTCGGCCCGCGTCGGTTCGTCGATGGTCAGCCCTTCGAGGAGTTGCAGCGCGGAGACCACATGCTCGACCCGCTGGCGGGTGCTGTCGCCGACCTGCAACGCGCCGAGCATCGTCGCGACGCGGCCCTGCACGGTACGGGCGATTTCGGACACCTCGCGGGCCATCGCCGCGACGTCGCCCAGATGGACATGCAGCGCGTCGGCATCGCGAGTCAGCCGCTGCGGCACGGCGGGCAAAATCTTCTTCGCCTCGGCTGCGAGCAGTCGCCCGGCCTGTTGCACGCTGCCGACACTGGTCGACAATTCCTTCAGCTTGGCAAGAAATCCCTCGAGATGTTCCTCGCCGGCCGCCAGCCGCTGTCCCATGTCGTTGACGAAACCGACAAAGGCGGCCTCGCCCGAGGCGGCGATCTTGATGTTCATGCCGTAGATGTGGAGCACGCGCAGCGCCTGTCGCATGTCCATGACATGGTCGCGGAGCACGCGCGAGGCGGTGCCGATCCGGGCCATGTCCGCCTCGCGTTCGGCCTGTACCACCGGCAGCGCGTCGAGCTGTGCGGCGACCTCTTTCAGGCTGGTGACGGCGATGCCGGCGACGCTTTCGTCGAGCGAACTGGTCACCCCCTCGATCGAGGTGATGATGCGCTCGATCGTGTCGATCGCGGTGGCGAGTGTGGTGCCGGCCCGCACGAAGCGCGCGTCCATGCTGGCCGCCATCAGCGCCAGCGTGCGCTTGAGATTGGTGGCGTCGATCGCCTGGCCCTGTGCCGAATCGATCCGGAATTGCTGCATGCGAAGGGTCCTAGGCGAGAAGGGATGGGGCGGGGACGGCGGCGGTCATCGCGCCGTCGCCAGCAGCAGTTCGCGAGCGATGTTCTGCAGCGGCACGACCTTGTCCGCGGCGCCGCGGGCGATCGCTTCCTTGGGCATGCCGAACACGATCGAACTCGCTTCGTCCTGGGCGAAGGTGCGGGCGCCGGCCTGCTTCATTTCCAGCAGCCCGCGCGCGCCGTCGTCGCCCATGCCGGTCATGATGATACCGACCGCGTTCGACCCGGCATTGCGCGCGGCCGAACGGAACAGCACGTCGACCGAGGGGCGATGGCGCGACACTAGCGGCCCTTCGCGCACCGCCACGACATAGCGCGCACCCTGTCGTTCGAGCAGCGTGTGGCGCAATCCGCCGGGGGCGATCAGCACATGGCCGCGCATCACCGTGTCGCCGTCCTCCGCCTCCTTCACATCGACTTGGCACAGGCCGTTCAGCCGCTTGGCAAAGGCGCGGGTGAAGCTTTCGGGCATGTGCTGGACGATGACGATGCCCGGCGAGTTGGCGGGCAGTGCTTCCAGCACTTCGCGGAGCGCCTCGGTCCCGCCGGTCGATGCGCCGATGCACACGACCATCTCGGTCGTGCGGCTCATCGCGCGGCCGGTGGGCGGCGGCAGGACCGCGTCGGCGGTCAGCTTCTGCGCGGGCGAGCTGATCCGACTCGTGGTGGTGCGCGCGCGGAGCCGGGCGCGGGCGGCGCCCTTTACCGTATCGCGGATGCGCATCTTGGACTCATTCAGGTGATCGGCGACGCCCATGCGCGGTTTCAGGATCACGTCGACCGCGCCCGCCTCCAGCGCCTGGAGCAGCGTTTCCGACCCTTCCTCGACCAGCGACGAACACATCACCACCGGAATCGGCTTCTGGCTCATCAGTTTGCGCAGGAAGGTGACGCCGTCCATGCGGGGCATTTCGACGTCGAGGGTGATGACGTCGGGAATTTCTTCCTGGATGTAGCGCGCCGCGGCGAAGGGATCGGCGGCAGCGGCGATCACCTCGATTTCGGGGTCTTCGTTCAGTATCGCGGTCATCGCCTGGCGCACGCTGGCGCTGTCGTCGATCACGAGGACGCGGATCTTGCCCATGCTTAGTCCTTCATGAAAACGGTGTAGGAAACGGTCGAGACCGGCAGGTTCATGCCGGCGATCGATTCCGAATGGCCAAGGAAGAGGTAGCCGCCGGGGCGCAGGCAGTCGCACAGCCGGCGCACCACCTTTTCCTGCGTTTCCTTGTCGAAATATATCAGCACGTTGCGGCAGAAGATGATGTCCATCGGATCACCGACCGGATAGCTGGTGTCCATCAGGTTCAGCCGCGCGAACCCGATCGCCGAGCGCAGTGCCGGCACGATACGGACGTCGCGTGACTTGCGGTCGAGCGGCGTGGCGACATAGCGCTGCCGGAGCACCGCCGGCACCGGTTCGACCAGTTCGGCCGGGTAGATGCCGCGCCGGGCGGTCTCCAGCACCGCAGTGTCGATATCGGTGGCGAGAATGCCATAATCGGGACCGCCGCCTTGCGCGAACTGGTCGAGGACCATCGCCATCGTATAGGGTTCGGCACCGGTCGAGCAGGCCGCGCTCCAAGCGCGGATGCGGCGCTGCCCGGTCGCGGCGATCGTCGGCAGGGCGGTCTGGGCCAGATAGTCGAAATGGCCGGGTTCGCGGAAGAAATCGGTCTTGTTGGTGGTCACCGCGTTGATGAGGTGGACCAGTTCGCCCTCTGCCGCGCGCCCGTCGAACAGGTGATCGCAATATTGGTCGAGCGTCGCCATGCCGGTGTCGCGCAACCGCCGCTGCAACCGGCCCTCAAGCATCGTCGCCTTGGTCCGCGGCATCTTGATGCCGGTCTGGTCGTAGATCAGCGCGGCAAGCTTCGCGAACTTGTGCGGGCTCAGCCGATCGGTGGTCGGTGACGCGGGGGCAAGGGCAGCGGACACGGCGCGGACTTTCGGATAGGGATGGCCGGATCGCCGCGGCGGCGGCGATCCGACGGATCAGGCGGCGTGCGCCAGCACGGCGATTTCGGCCGCCTCGTCGGTGGCGAAGACATGCGCCACGTCGATGATGACGACGAAGCCATCGGCCTCGCGCACCACACCCTCGATATAGTCGGAGCGCCAGCGCATCCCGACATCGGGGGCCGATTCCAGCCGGTCGCGCTCATAGGTCGCGACCGCGATCACCCGGTCGACCACCAGCCCCAGGGCGAGCGTGCGGTCGGGCAGGGCAACGTCAACGATCAGCACGCGCGTCGCCAGCGTCGGGTCGACCGGCGACAGGCCCAGGCGGGTCCGCAGATCAACCATCGGCACCCCCTGACCCCGCACGTCGGTCAGGCCGAGCATCCATGCCGGTCCGCCGGGCACGCGGAAGGCGGGCGTGTAGTCGAGGATTTCGCGGACCATGGTCACCGGGACCGCGAACACCTCGTTCCCCAGGCCGAAGGTGACGACCTGTACCGGTGCCGCGCCGGTCATGCTGCGCGTCCGAAGGCGGCGTCGTCGCCGTCCGGCCCGCCCTGCATCAGGTCGAGCGCGAAGCCACGGGCACGGGCCTGCTGGTCGGCGACCGAATTCGGCTTGGCCTTGGGCGCCGGTGCGGCCTTCGCCTTCGGCTTGCGCGCGGCGGGACGCTTGGCCGTAGCGACCGACCCGGTATCGACTCGGAAGAAGGCGATGCTCGACTGCAACTCCTCCGCCTGTCCGGCCAGTTCCTCGGAAGTCGAGGTGATCTGTTCGGAGGCCGAGGCGTTCTGCTGCGTCACCTGATCGAGCTGTTGCAGCGCTTGGTTGATCTGCGACGCGCCGATATCCTGTTCGCGGCACGCGGCGCTGATTTCCGACACCAGTTCGGCGGTACGACGGATGTCGGGCACCAGCTTGGTCAGCATCTCGCCGGCCTGCGCCGCTGCCTGCACCGTGTCGCCCGACACTGCGCTGATCTCCGCCGCCGCCGTCTGGCTGCGTTCGGCCAGCTTGCGGACTTCGGACGCCACGACCGCAAAGCCGCGACCATGTTCGCCGGCACGTGCCGCCTCGACCGCCGCGTTCAGCGCCAGCAGGTCGGTCTGGCGCGCGATTTCCTGCACGATGCCGATCTTTTCGGCGATGGTGCGCATCGCGCCGACCGCACGTTCGACCGCCACGCCGCTTGCCTCGGCGTCTTTCGACGACTGGCGGGCGATCTTTTCGGTCTGGGCGGCATTGTCGGCATTCTGTTTGATGTTGGCGGCCATCTGCTCCATCGAAGCGGAGGCTTCCTCGGCGGCGGCGGCCTGTTCGGTCGCGCCTTGGCTCACCTGTTCCGACGAGGCCGAGAGTTGCTGGCTGCCCGCCGCGACATTGTCGGCGGCACCGCTCGCATCGCCGACGACACCGCGCAAGCGCTCGACCATCGAGACCAGCGAATGGCCCAGCTTGTCCTTGTCCGACAGCGGGGTGTGATCGACGGTCAGGTCGCCCTGCGCGATGGTGTCGGCGAGCGCCGCCGACTTGCGCAGCGCGACCGTCATCCGGTTAACGGTTTCGACCAGGTCCTTGATCTCGTCGTTCGAGGTGACGGTCACTTCGTTGTCGAGATCGCCGATGGCAACGGCGTCTAGCGCGACGCTGACGCGCTTCAGACCACGCGATACGATCATGCTGATCCACAACGCACCACCCAGCGCCACGAGCACCGCCGCAACGGCGACGATCATCAGGATCGTCCGGGCGTTCTGATAGCTGGCGTCGGTTTCCGCCTTTGCCGCTGCCATGCTGGCGGCGTTGCGACCGACGATGCTGTCGAGGCTCTTCGACATGTCGCTCATTAGTGCGCGGGACTGGGTCAACGAAATCCGACCAGCCTCGGCATTCTTGTTCGCCAGGCCGAGATCACGGATCCTGCGGTTGATCGGCTTATATTCGGTCCATTTGTCGAGGACGTTCTGCCAGTCCTGCCGCGCTTCCGGGCTGGCGTTCGCGACGGCGGTGCGGATGAGGTCGTCGGTCTTGGCGACCTTGGTCGTTGCCTGCTGGTCGAAATCGCGGGTCAGCGACATGTCGTCGGTCAGCGCCATGTTCTTTTCCAGACGCAGAAGCTCGTTCAAGGCGACCTGCACGCCGAGCGAGCGGGCCTGGCGCGCGGCCGGGCCGTCGATGACCTGCATCATGCCGGAATTCATCGCGCCCATCTTGGTGATGCCGATCAGGATCACCGCCAGCAGCATGACGATGACCACACCGAAGGTCGCCGCCAGTTTCATTTTGATCGTAGCACGCATTGGTTCAATCCCCCCCGGGATCAGTGGATGGATGCCGCGACGGCATCGCCGCGGGTAATCGATTGGAAGATGGCGCCCAGATCGGGCAGGACGACGATGTCGTCATTGCCGTGCCGGACGAGCGAGCGGACATGTTCGCGTTTCCAGCGCAGACCGACGACGGGTGCGTCCTCGCTGGTGGCTGCGGCGAACGTCGCGACTTCGTGCACTTTGTCCGTGCGCAGCCCGATGATCGTCGGTTCGCCGTCGAGGTCGAGTTCGATGACGACGATGCGGCTGTCCTTGGTCGCGGCCGACACCGGCATCCCGAAGGCGAGGTGCAGGTCGGCCAGCGGAATGATCCGCCCGCGAAAGTTGATGACGTGACCGACCAGCGCGGGTGCGCCGGGCACCCGCGTTTCGGGCATGGTGTCGAGAATTTCGCGCACCAGCACCGCTTCGAGCGCGAAACTCTGTCCGCCGAGATCGAACACCAGCACTTCGAGCTGGTCGTCGCTGTTCCATGGGACCAGGCCGGTCGCCTGGCGGGTTTCATCCGGCTGCACGCAGCGTCTCCTCACGCGGCTGGCCGAGCGCGATGAGCTGGGCGATGTCGAGGATCAGCGCGACCTCGCCATCGCCGAGGATCGTCGCGCCGGCAAAGGTGGTGGCGCCCTGGTGCAGCGCCGACATCGGCTTGATGACGGTCTGGTGGTTGCCGATGATCTGATCGACGACCAGCCCGACGCGGCCCTGCGGCGTCGAGACGACCACGATCTTCTGGAACGGATCGGGGCGGGTGTCGGTCGCGAACATCTCGCGCAGGCGCAGGAACGGCACCAGCTTTTCGCGCAGCGTGATGAGGCTGCGGCCGCGATGGCGCATGTCGTCCTCGAGCGACAGCTCAATGCATTCCTCGACCGCGGTCAGCGGAATGACATAGCGACCAGTACCGACGCGCACGAGCAGGCCGTCGATGATCGCCAGCGTCAGCGGAATGCGCAGCGCGATCAGCGATCCCTCGCCCTCGGTAGATTGAACATCGATCGACCCACGCAACCCCTCGATCGTCCGCTTCACCACGTCCATGCCGACGCCGCGGCCCGACAGGTTGGTGACGGTCGCGGCGGTCGAGAAACCCGGCGCGAAGATCATCTGCAGCAGCTCGTGGTCGCTCAGCACCTGATCGGGCTGGATCAGCCCGTTCGCCTCCGCCTTCGCACGGACGCGGGCGCGGTTGATGCCGCGGCCGTCGTCGCGGATGGTGATGACGACCTCACCACCAGCCTGATGCGCGGCGAGCTTGACCGAACCGGCGGCAGGCTTGCCGGCGGCGATACGGTCCTCGGGCGTTTCGAGGCCATGGTCGCAGCTGTTGCGGATCAGGTGGACCATGGGATCGAACAGGCGTTCGATGACGGTCTTGTCGACTTCGGTCGCTTCGCCGGCGGTCTCGAACTCGATCGTCTTGCCGGTGTCGCGCGACAGGTCGTGGATCAGCCGGCGGAAGCGGGAGAAGAGCGAGCCGACCGGTACCATGCGCAGCACCATCATCGTGTCGCGCAGTTCGCCGGCCAGCCGCTCGATCTCTTCGGATACCGAACGCAGCACCAGATCCTGCCCGCGGTCGGCGCATTGCGACAATCGGCTCTGGGCGATGACCAGTTCGCCGACGCGGTCCATCAGCGCGTCGAGACGCGCGGCGGGCACGCGCACGCTTTCCTCGGCCTTGGCGGTCGAGCGGGCGGCGGGGCTGTCGGTGGGCGGGGCGCTAGCGACAGGGGCGGCGACGATGCTGTCTTCGACGGCCGGGGCTTCGACAGTCGGGATGTTTTCGGCGGCTTCGGCGTCATCGAGTCCGAGCGGTTCGATCGACAACTCCATGTCGTCCATCACGAAGATGAAGACATCCTCGATATCGTCGCGCTTGATGTCGCCGGTGAGCGTGACGTCCCAGCCGATATGGCATTCGGTCGGGACCAGATCGGCAAGCGGCGGGACCCGGTCGGTCCGTGCGACGACGGTGCATTCGCCAAGCTCGCGCAGTTCGTCGAGCAGCATCAGCGGGTTGGTGCCGTTGGCCATCGCATCGGCGGGCAGGCGGAACGCGATCTGCCAGCCGGTGCGGACGGGTGCCTTGGCAGCGGCGGGGGCGGTCCCTGAAGCTTCGTCGATCGCCGCCTGCAATCGGGCGAGGATCGCGTCGCCATCGGCGGCAGGCGCGTCACCCTCGACCAGCGCGCGCATATGGTCCTGCGCGGACAGGATGACCGAGACGAGACCGGCGGTGGCGGGCACCTGACCCTTGCGCACGCGGTCGAACGCCGATTCGCAATGGTGGGTGAAGCCGGCGAGCGCATCGAATCCGAACATCGCGCCCGAACCCTTCAGCGTGTGCAGCCCGCGGAAGACGGCGTTGACGAGGTCGGCGTCGTCGAGGCGGTGGCCGAGGTCGAGCAGCGCCTGCTCCACCTGATCGAGCACCTCGCCCGCCTCCACGCGGAAGGCGGCGATCGGATCGTCGGCGATCACCGACCGAGCACCTTGCGCGCGACCTTGACCAGCTGGTCGGGGACGAACGGCTTGACAAGCCAGCCGGTCGCACCGGCGGCCTTGGCCTGGTTCTTCATCTCCGGATCGGATTCGGTGGTCAGGAAGATGATCGGGACACCCGCCTGCGCCGGCTGCTTGCGCAGTTCGCGGATCATCGACAGCCCGTCCATGTTCGGCATGTTCAGGTCGGTGACGATCATGTCGAACTTGGTCGAGGTCGCCTTCGACAGCCCTTCGACGCCGTCACCGGCTTCGGTCACGGTATAGCCGGCACCGGTGAGCGCGATGCGGATCGCCATGCGCAGGCTGGCGGAATCGTCGACGGCGAGGATGGAAGCGGTCATTGCAGGGGTACTCCGTGAAACCAGAAGTCGTGGTCGTCGGCCGGCATCGCGTCCACGAAGCCGGCACGGCGCAGCAGGGCGGCGAGCGTGTCGTTGGCGGGGGCGGCGAGGCGGACCGAGCCACCGTGCGACCTGGCCTGCGCGCGCAGGCTTTCGATCAGTTGCACGACGCTGAGGTCCGGGACGGCCAGATCGGCGACGTCGAGGACCATATCCCCGTCGGGCGGAAGAAGGCGCAGTTCATCGGCGACGGCGCCAATATTGGCCATCGACAAGTCGGCAGGTACACAAAATGCAGAAGTCATTCGATCTCGCCCCCCAATAGAGCTGTCGTCTTCTCTGGCAGGCGGGGATTAAGATCGATTTAAGTACGGGCCGGTTCAAGCGCTTTCCGGCGTTAACCGGGTGGTAACGGCTGTACCTATGCTGCGGCATGATTTACAATGCTGTCCGTGACTTGGCCGATTTTTGCGGCCGGCCGGCAACCGCTGGGCGGGACGGGCGCCGCCAGCTTTTTTGGTCCGGGGACGGATCGATCGCACGGGCGCTGGCCCGGCGAGTCGGCGCGGCCTAGCGTCGCGGCAGGCGCCGGGAGATCAGGACCAGCAACAGGCCGAGTGCGGCGGTTACCGATCCGGTCACGACCCAGAGATATTGGTCGATCATGAACGAACTGGCGGGCCAGCGGATGATGCCCATCCCCTGACCCAGCCAGAACAGCCCGACAAACGCGAGGATCGCACCGACGATCGTCAGCACCCGCCGGACGATGCGCATCTCAGCGCTGACCCACCGGCACGTAGTCGCGCTGCGCAGGGCCGGTGTAGAGCTGACGCGGACGGCCGATCTTCTGTTCGGGGTCCGAAATCATCTCGTTCCACTGCGCGACCCAGCCGACGGTGCGGGCAAGTGCGAACAGCGCGGTGAACATGGTGGTCGGGAAGCCGATCGCCGACAGGATGACGCCCGAATAGAAGTCGACGTTCGGGAACAGCTTCTTTTCGATGAAGTAATCGTCCGACAGCGCCAGTTCCTCGAGCCGCAGCGCGGTTTCGAAGACCGGATCGTTGACGCCGAGCGATTCGAACACTTCGCGCACCGTCTTCTGCATCACGGTCGCACGCGGATCGTAGTTCTTGTAGACGCGGTGGCCGAAGCCCATCAGGCGGAACGGATCGTCCTTGTTCTTGGCGCGGGCGATATATTCCGGAATCCGCTCGGGCGTGCCAATTTCGCGCAGCATGTTGAGCGCGGCTTCGTTCGCGCCGCCATGCGCCGGACCCCACAGGCAGGCGATGCCGGCGGCCATGCAGGCGAACGGGTTCGCGCCCGACGAACCGGCAAGGCGCACGGTCGAGGTCGAGGCGTTCTGTTCGTGGTCGGCGTGGAGGATGAAGATGCGGTCCAGCGCCTTTTCGACGACCGGGTTCACTTCATACTTCTCGGCCGGCACGCCGAAGGTCATCTTCAGGAAGTTGCCGGTGTAGCTGAGCGAATTGTCGGGATACTGGAACGGCTGCCCGACGCTGTACTTGTAGGCCATCGCGGCGATCGTCGGCATCTTGGCGATCAACCGGTGCGACGCGATCGTGCGCTGGGTCGGATCGGTGATGTCGGTCGAATCGTGATAGAAGGCCGACAGCGCGCCGACGACGCCGCACATGATCGCCATCGGGTGCGCGTCGCGACGGAAGCCGCGATAGAAGGTCGCGAGCTGTTCGTGCAGCATCGTGTGGCGGGTGATGGTGTTCGTGAAGTTGCCCAGTTCCTCACCCGACGGCAGTTCGCCGTTCAGCAGCAGATAGGCGACTTCCATGAACGACGAATGTTCGGCCAGCTGCCCGATCGGATAGCCGCGGTGCAGCAGCACGCCTTCGTCGCCGTCGATATAGGTCAGAGCCGAATCGCAGCTGGCGGTCGAGGTGAAGCCCGGATCGTAGGTGAAGGCGCCGGTCTGCGCATAGAGCTTGCGGATATCGATGACGTCCGGACCGATCGTGCCCGATCGAACCGGAAATTCGACGTCCTTGCCCGCGACCTGCAGTTTAGCGTTATCGGCCATCTGGCGTCTCCTGTTAGGTTATGCGGCCGGTTTGGCCATCTGATCTTCGATGCGGCCAAGGCTTTCGTCGCGACCCAGCAGGGCGAGCACGTCGAAAATCCCCGGTGAGGTGCGCGAACCCGTCAGCGCGGCGCGAAGCGGCTGCGCGGCGGCACCCAGCTTCAACCCCGCTGCCTCCGCCACTTCGCGTACCGCAGCTTCGATCGTCTCCGTATCCCATGCTGCAATTGCGTCAAGCTTGGCGTGCAACTGCGACAGGATCGTACGCGCCTCGGGCGTGAGCAGCGCGGTGGCGCCGTCGTCCATCGCCAGCGGACGCGACTTGAAGAAGAAGGCGGCGTTGGCGGCGAGTTCGTTGATATCGGCGGCGCGAACCTTCAGCACCGGCATGGCGCGCTGCAGCAGATCGCGGTCGATGCCGTCCGGCAGCCGTTCGGCGACCAGTGCGGTCAGGCGCGCATCGTCGGCCTCGCGGATATAATGACCGTTCAGGTTCAGCAGCTTCTTCGTATCGAAACGAGACGGCGAACGCCCGACGCCGGACAGGTCGAAGACTTCGGTCGCGCGCTCGCGGCTGATGATCTCCTCGTCGCCATGGCCCCAGCCGAGCCGCAGTAGATAGTTGTTGAGCGCTTCGGGCAGGACGCCCAGCTCGTCGCGATAGGCCTCGACGCCCAAGGCACCGTGCCGCTTCGACAGCTTGGCTCCGTCGGCGCCGTGAATCAGCGGGACATGGGCATAGACCGGGTCGGGCCAGCCGCCCTCGACCGCGTCCATCGCGCGGATCAGCGCGAGCTGGCGGAAGGCGTTGTTCAAATGGTCATCGCCGCGGATGACGTGGGTCACGCCCATGTCGTGATCGTCGACGACGACCGCGAGCATATAGGTCGGCGTACCGTCCGAACGAAGCAGCACGAAATCGTCGAGCTCGGCATTGGCGACGGTCACCTCGCCCTGCACCTGATCGGGGATCGTTACCGACCCTTCCTTCGGCGCCTTCAATCGCACGACGAACGGGGCGCCTTCGGGAGCCTCCTCGGGCGAGCGATCGCGCCAGCGGCCGTCATAGCGGATCGGCTTGCCGGCGGCGCGCTGTTCCTCGCGCAGCGCGGTCAGTTCGTCGGGCGTCGCATAGCAGCGATAGGCGTGGCCGGCAGCAAGCAGCTGGTGCGCGACTGCAGCATGGCGATCGGCGCGGGCAAACTGGAACACGGCGTCGCCGTCCCAGTCGAGGCCGAGCCAGCGCATGCCATCGAGGATCGCGTCGATCGCCGGCTGGGTCGAACGCGCACGATCGGTATCCTCGATCCGCAGCAGGAAACGACCGCCATGGCGGCGGGCATAGAGCCAGTTGAACAGCGCGGTGCGGGCACCGCCGATGTGGAGGAATCCGGTCGGTGACGGTGCGAAACGGGTGACGACAGGCGTCGCGGAAGTGGTTGCGCCCAAGCGCGGATGCTCCCAGAAATCGAGTGGAACAGATATGGCCAGCTCAGCCGCGAACGCCCCTAGCATGGCACC
Source organism: Sphingomonas sp. SAFR-052 (assembly GCF_051965015.1). Classification (NCBI taxonomy): domain Bacteria; kingdom Pseudomonadati; phylum Pseudomonadota; class Alphaproteobacteria; order Sphingomonadales; family Sphingomonadaceae; genus Sphingomonas; species Sphingomonas sp. SAFR-052. The sequence continues at coordinate 572,845 of NZ_JBQCMO010000001.1, forward strand.
CCTGCCGCTTCAAACCGCCGGTATCGGGGTGCGGTTCCTTGCCGCGCTGGAACGGGTGGCGGAGGCGGAGCGGGGGCAGTTGCCGCTGTGGATGCCGGTCGCGCTGGGGCTGGGCATCGCCGCTTGGTTCGTGCTGCCGGGGCCGGCGGCATGGGGTGCGGTGCTGTTCGCCGGGCTGGCGGTGGCGCTGGCCGGGCTGGTGCTGCCATGGGGCACGCGGACGGGACGGGCGATCACGGTCGCGGGGCTGCTGGTGATGCTCGGTTGCGCGCTGATCTGGTGGCGGGCGGAGCGGGTCGCGGGCCCGGTGCTGGCGCGGCCGGTGGTGGCGGCGTTCGAAGCGCGGGTCGAGCGGGTCGAGCCGCTGCCGGCGCGCGAACTGGTGCGGTTGACGCTGCGGCCGCACGGCGTGGCCAGTTTGCCGCCGGTGATGCGGGTGAATGTCGCCGAGCGCGATCTGCCGAGCGGGGTGGCGCTCGGTGCACGCCTGGCGCTGCGTGCCCGGCTGATGCCGCCGCCCTCCGCGGCATTGCCCGGCGCTTATGACTTTGCCCGGACCGCGTGGTTTCAGGGGATCGGCGCGACCGGGCGCGGCTTCGCGCCGATCCGCCTCGTCGCGCCGGGCGATCCGGGCAATGCCGGTCTGCGGTCGACGCTGACCCGCCATATCGTCGCGCGGGTCGATGGCAGCGCGGGCGGGATCGCCGCCGCGTTCGTGACCGGCGACCGCGGTGCCATTGCCGAGGCTGATGCCGAGGCGATGCGGCGATCGGGCCTCGCGCACCTGCTGTCCATCAGCGGACTGCACGTGACGGCGGTGGTCGTCGGGACGATGACGCTGGTGCTCAAACTGCTGGCGCTGTTTCCGCCGCTCGCGCTCCGGATGCGGCTGCCGGTCGTGGCGGCGGGGGCGGGGGCGATCGCGGCGGTCGCCTATACGTGGCTGTCGGGGGCGGACGTTCCGACGGTGCGGTCGTGCATCGCCGCCCTGCTGGTGCTGGCGGCGCTGTCGATCGGGCGCGAGGCGATCACGTTGCGGATGATCGCGACCGGCGCGTTGCTCGTCCTGTTGGTGTTGCCGGAGTCGCTCGAGGGGCCGAGCTTCCAGTTGAGTTTCGCCGCGGTCACCGCGATCGTCGCGCTGCACGAACAGCCGCGGGTGCAGCGCTGGTTCCTGAAGCGCGACGAGGCCCAGTGGCGGCGGTTCGGGCGCGCGCTGGCGTCGCTGCTGCTGACCGGGCTGGTGGTCGAGGCGGCGTTGCTGCCGATCGGCCTGTATCATTTCCACGAGGCCGGGCTGTACGGGGCGCTGGCCAATATCGTCGCGATCCCGCTGACGACCTTCGTCACCATGCCGCTCGAGGCATTGGCATTGGCGCTCGACCTCGTCGGGCTGGGGGCGCCGGCATGGTGGGCGGTCGAGCGGTCGCTGGCGCTGTTGCTGTGGATCGCGCGGACCGTCGCTGCCGCGCCGGGATCGGTCGCGGCGCTGCCGGCGATGCCCGACGGGGCGTTTGCGCTGATGGTTGGCGGCGGGCTGTGGATCGCGCTGTGGCGGACGGCGATGCGGCGTTGGGGCATGGCGCCGCTGGCGATCGGTGCGGTCTGGGCATTGGCGACGCCCGCGCCCGACCTGCTGGTGACGGGAGACGGGCGGCATATGGCATTGGCGACGCCCGATGGCGGCATGGCGATCCTGCGCGACCGGGCGGGCGACTATGTCCGATCGACGATCGGCGAGGGGGGCGGGGTCGAGGGCGAATTGTCGCCGCTGTCCGAACAGCCGGGCGTGAAGTGCAGCGCCGACCTGTGCATCGCCGGGCGGCAGGCGGGCGGGCGGCGCTGGACGATCGTCGCGACGCGCAGCGGCTACGCTGTGCCATGGGGCGAACTGGTCGCCGCCTGTCGCATGGCCGATATCGTGGTGAGTGACCGCCGCCTGCCCGCCGCCTGTACGCCGCGCTGGTTGAAGCTCGATCGGGCGACGCTCGCCCGAACCGGCGGGGTCGCGATCGCGCTGGCGAGCGGACGGGTGACGACGGTCCGGCGCGGCGGGCGGCATCCGTGGGAACGTCCAGAGCAAATCGCTCCGCCTAGGTTGTTGAAAAGCCACTGAACCAAAGCGGGATCCGGGACGTTGGCCGCGTCAATCATCAGGAGACGCGCCGTGGATCACAGCACTTCACGCCGGGCGGTATTGGGCGCGGCGGCAGGCGTCGGGCTGGGCAGCCTTGCTAGCGGCGCGATGGCGGAACAGGGCGCGCCGGCGACGCCCGCGCCACCGCTGGTCGATCCGCGCAACCGCTATACCCGCACGCCTTTTCCCGAACAGCGCCAGCCCTGGCCCGGCCTGCAGAGCAAGATGACGCCGAAGCCCGATTGCGGCGAGGCAAGCTATCGCGGATCGGGCCGGCTGGTGGGGCGCAAGGCGCTGGTCACCGGTGGCGATTCGGGGATCGGGCGCGCGGCGGCGATCGCCTTTGCCCGCGAGGGCGCCGATGTGGCGATCAACTATCATCCCGATGAGGAAAGCGACGCACGCGAGGTCGTCGCGCTGATCCGGCAGGCGGGGCGCAAAGCCGTGGCGATCCCGCGCGACCTGCGCACGCTAGCCGGGTGCGAGGCGATCGTCGCTGCGGGGAAGAGAGGGTTGGGCGGCGTCGACCTGCTGGTCAACAACGCCGCCTATCAGCAATCGAAGGAAGATATCTTCCAGATCAGTGACGAACAAATGGTGCGTACGTTCGAAACGAACATCTTCGCCTATTTCCGGATCGCGAAGGAAGTTGCCCGCGACATGGCACCGGGGTCGGTGATCCTGAACGTCGGGTCGGTCAACAGCTACGATCCCGGCGTCGAACTGCTCGACTACGCATCGACCAAGGGCGCGATCCTGATTTTTACGAAGGGGTTGGCGAAGCAGCTCGCCAAACGCGGCATCCGCGTCAACATGATCGCGCCAGGGCCGATCTGGACCCCGCTACAGGTCGCGGGCGGGCAATTGCCGGGGCAGATGGGCGAATTTGGGCAGGACACCCCGCTCGGCCGCGCCGGCCAGCCTGCCGAACTCGCCCCGCTGTTCGTGACGCTCGCGTCGAGCGAGGCGAGTTTCTCGACCGGTACCGCCGTCGGCGCCCATGGCGGCGAGGGCAGTCCCTGAGCGGTCAGAGCCGGGGCAGCGTCACCCCGCGCTGACCCATATATTTGCCGGCGCGGTCGGCATAGCTGGTGCCGCAGGGCTGGTCGCCCTTCAGGAACAGAAACTGGCAGGCGCCTTCATTGGCGTAGATCTTGGCGGGGAGCGGCGTGGTGTTGGAAAATTCCAGCGTGACATGGCCTTCCCATTCGGGTTCCAGCGGGGTCACGTTCACGATGATCCCGCAGCGCGCATAGGTCGATTTGCCGAGGCAGATGACCAGCACGTCGCGGGGCACGCGGAAATATTCGACGGTGCGGGCGAGCGCGAAGCTGTTGGGCGGGATGATGCAGACATCGGTCTTGCGATCGACGAAGCTGTTCTGCGCAAAGTCTTTCGGGTCGACCACGGCGGAGTCGACGTTGGTGAAAATCTTGAATTCGTCCGACACGCGCGCGTCATAGCCATAGGATGACAGGCCGTAGCTGATGCACCCCTCGCGCCGCTGCGATTCGACGAAGGGTTCGATCATCCCCGTCGCCAGCGCCTGTTCGCGAATCCAGTGGTCCGACAGGATGGTCATGCTTTTCCCCCAATTCCCAGGTCGCCCGGACCGAATGCGTGCGGCAACAGAGCGGATAGCTTGTGGGCTTCGACCTCGCCGCCCCCTAGTCCAGAGCAATAGACGTCCAGATCGCGCCCGCCCATCTGCGCCGCTTCGTTCAGCACCTGCCGACAGCGGCCACAGGGGCGGATCGGATCGGTGTCGCGCTCGCCCATCCGCCCGCCGACGATGCCGACCGCAACGATCTGATCGAGCTTGCCGGCCCCGCTGGCGGTCGCGGTGGCGACGGTCTCGGCGCAGAGCGACAGGCCGTAGCTGGCGTTTTCGAAGTTCGTGCCGGTGACGATCGATCCGTCGGTCAGCAGCAACGCCGCTCCGACCGCAAAGCGCGAATAGGGCGCATGGGCGTGGGCGGCGGCGGCGCGGGCGGCGTCGATCAGGGCGGCGGGATCGGTCATTGGGCGGCTACACTCCACGCGACGGGACGCTCGACGCCGTCGATGCGCCGCGCCGGGTTCGCCTGCCACATCCGCCACGGCCGCGCCAGATAATCGGGTTCGAAGAAGCGCCGCGTACCCCACAGCGGACGGACGATCGCGGCGCTGACCCGATATGCATCCTCGAACGCCGGCGAGATACGCAGCATCATCGGTCGCCCGTCATGATATTCCGCCGGCCCCAGGAACCCGCGGATCGCGGTCATGACCTGCGCGCGGGTCGGGCGGGCGGTGCAGTCCGGTGAGAAATCGAGCGAGAGGGTAGCGGGCAGGGCGTCCGCCTCGCGCGGCACGGTGGTCAGATAGGTCGTGACCTGATCGGCGGTCGGCTCGCACAGCGAAAAGGCGTGGAGCGCGCCGTGACGCAGACCGGCGACATGCGCGCCGTTCCAGTTCGTTTCGAACGCGGCATCGCGCTGCGTCCCCTGCGACGCGGTGACATAGGCGAAGTCGGCGCCGCGCGCGCGGACGGTCGGCCAGTCGACCGAGCCGTCAATGGCCGAAACGGTCAGGCCCTGCACCGGAAACCGGGCAGGCTCGGGCGTCCAGCCGAACGACCATTGCCACGCGAACAGCGCGACGAGCGCCAGCACCGCCAGCGCGACGAGAATCAACCTGAACCGCATCACGCCTTGATATGCAGCACGCAGATCAGGGTGAAGAGGCGGCGGGCGGTGTCGAAATCGATCTCGACCTTACCGTCCAATCGTTCGCGCAATGCCTCGGCCGCCTCGTTGTGGATGCCCCGCCTCGCCATGTCGATCGTCTCGATCTCGTGCGGGGTCGCCTGTCGGATCGCTTTATAGTAGCTGTCGCAGATCGCGAAATAATCGCGGATCGGGCGGCGCAGGCGGGCCATGCCCAGCACCAGCGTCTCGATCAGGCTGCCGTCCTCGCGCGTGATGTCGATCGCCAGCCGCCCCTCGGGCACCGACAGCGCGATGCGGTACGGCCCGGCATAATGGTCGGGGGGCGTGCGGGCGGGCGCAAAGTGATTCGCCTCGAGCAGGTCGAAGATGGCGATGCGGCGTTCCTGCTCGATATCGGCGCTGCGCCACAAGATGGTGCGCTCGTCGAGGGTCACGTCGATGATCCGGGGATCGGCCATGGCCTCCTGTCGCCGCTTCATGTGCTGGCGTCCACCGCAAAATGCGCTGTCAAGCGGTTGAGCGTAAGGCCGAGGTCTGGGACAAGGGGCGATGGCTACTGTTCACAGCATCGGCGGGGGTACCCCCCCGCAACCCCCGCGCGTGCCCCACAATGTCGATGCGGAGGCGGCGCTCTTGGGCGCGATGCTGATCGACAACGGTCTGGCTGACGACATGGTCGAACGGCTGGATATCGAGCATTTCTACGATCCCGCCCATGCGCGCATCTTCGAACGGATTCGCGACGTCCGCCGCACCGGCATGATCGCCAGTCCGGTGACGCTGCGGCCGATGTTCGACAATGACGAATTGCTGGCGGCGCGCGGCGGCACCCAATATCTGGTCGAGATCACCGGCAGCAACGCCAGCCTGATCGGCGCGCGGCAGTTCGCGCAGCAGATCTACGACCTGGCGCAGTTGCGCGCGCTCATCACCGTGGGCCGCACGCTGGTCGAAAACGCCACCGATACCTCGACCGAGGTCGATCCGAAGAAGCAGATCGAGGCCGCCGAGGAGGCTTTGTTCAAGGTCGCGGCGGAGGGGAATACGACCAATGCGGTCAAATCGTTCGCGCAGGCGACGACGATGGCGGTGCGCATGGCCGAACGCGCGATGAATTCGGGCGGCGGCCTGTCGGGCGTGACCACCGGGCTCGCGTCGGTCAATGGCCGGATCGGCGGCATGCATCACAGCGATCTCATCATCCTTGCCGGGCGTCCCGGTATGGGCAAGACGTCGCTCGCCACCAACATCGCCTTCAATGCCGCGCAACGTTACATGGACGACCAGCGCGCGGGGATGGAGAAGGGCAAGTCGGTCGGCGCGAAGGTCGCGTTCTTTTCGCTCGAAATGTCCGCCGACCAGCTCGCGACGCGCATCATGGCCGAGCAGGCGGAAATCAGTTCCGAAGCGCTGCGCATGGGCAAGATCCGGAAAGAGGATTTCACCCGCCTCGCCAACGCCGCCGCCGATCTCGAGCAGTTGCCGCTCTATATCGACGATACCGCGGGGCTCTCGATCTCCGGGCTGCACACTCGCGTCCGCCGCTTGCAGCGCAAGCTGGACGGCGAACTGGGGCTGGTCGTGGTTGACTATCTGCAACTCCTGCAAGGCTCCGGCAAAGGCAGCGACAACCGCGTGCAGGAAATTTCGGAGATTTCGCGCGGATTGAAGACGCTGGCCAAGGATATCGGTGTGCCGGTGATGGCGCTGTCGCAGTTGTCGCGCGCTGTCGAGCAGCGCGAGGACAAGCGACCGCAGCTGTCCGACCTTCGTGAATCAGGGTCGATCGAGCAGGACGCTGACATGGTTTGGTTCGTGTACCGCGAAGACTATTACGTTGCGGCCAAGGAGCCGAAGCGTCCGCGCGACGGCGACGATGCGAAGGTGTTCGAGGACCACGCCAAATGGGCGATGGATATGGAACGTGTCTATGGCCTGGCCGAGCTCATCATCGCGAAGCAGCGTCACGGCGCCACGGGCAAGGTGACGCTGAAGTTCGAGCCGCAGATCACCAAGTTCAGCGACTATGCCGGCGGCGGGTTCAGCGGTCTGGACGAATAGCCGGTCGATCTTCACCGGACAAAGAAAGGGGGAGGCGCCGGTGGCACCTCCCCCGATTTGTTTGCGGCAGGTCCCGTCAGATGCGGAACAGCGCGCCAATAACGATACGGCGATCGTTCAGGAAGCTGAACCGGTCGTACCGCTGGCCGTCGGCGTCGATGATGCCGTACGCCTTGCTCTTCGTATCGAGGATGTTGGCGATCGAGCCGCGCAGCTGTAGGTTGCCGATGTTAAACTTCAGCGACGCGTCGAGGAAGCCGGCGTCCTCGGCATAGATCGGGTTGCCCGTCACATAGTCGCGATAGGTCAGCAGGTAGGACGACCGCCAGTTATAGGCGAGACGCGCTTCGACCACCTTGTCCTGATAGATCGCGACCGCGTTGGCGATATGCTTGGACTGGCCGAGCAGATCGCTGACGCCCCAGCGGAACACCTGCGTCACGTCGTCGGGAACGCCGTCGCCATTGGCATCGGCGCCGTTGCCCGGCGGCGTCGTCGTCGCGTCGATGAAGGTGTAGTTGCCCTGTACGCCCAGATGCTTGAGCGGTCCCGGCAGGAAGTCGAAGAACTGCTGGTAGCCGACTTCGACGCCCTTCACCTTCGCCTTCGCCTGGTTGACCGGACCGTTATAGACGATGTTCAGCGTCTTGCCGTCGAGCGTCGTCGTGCCCAGCGACAGGTCGCCGTTGGTGATGATGTTCGACAGGCTCTTGTAGAAGCCGGCGACCGACAGATAGCCGCCCTTGAAATACCATTCGTACGACAGGTCGAAATTGTCGGCGGTGGTAGGTTTCAGGAAGGGGTTGCCGCGGCTGACGCGAATCTCGCTGGCGGAGATGTCGTTCGCACCGCGGTCGACACCGAACAAGGGATCGTTCGGGTCGGTAATCCGCACCGGGTCGGTACGGGTCGTCGTGATGACATATTCCTGCGAAGCCCGCAGATCCTGTACGTTCGGCCGGCTGAGACCCCTGCTGTAGCCGAAGCGGAACAGCATCTCGCGGTTCAGATTGAACTTCATGTTGAACGACGGCAGCCACTTTTCGTCGACCAGGTTGAGCGTGGTCGGGATCGCGGCCTGTTCCGAATAGGCGACCGCCTGCGGTGCGAAGTCGCGGATATCGTCGCGGCTCTCGGCATTGTCGGTGCGCAGGCGACGGCCGGTCGTCGGATCGATCGTGTATTGGCATCCCGTCTGTCCCGCGCCCCCGGCCGGATTACACGACGGCAAGTCGGGGTTGAACGGGCGGAATGCCTGGAAGCCCGACGATTGCAGTTCGGTGCGGACATAGCGGACGCCGACATTGCCGTCGATCGACATGCCGCCGTCGAAGTCATGCTTGAAGTCGACGCGGACATAGGCGTTCTTCGTCCGCTCGGTGATGTCGGACGTATCCTCGGGACGATAGACACCCTGACCGAAGCGCGTACCATTATCGATCCCGCGCGGAACCCAGCTGCCCAGCGTCGCGAGCTGGGGTTCGCTGGCGATATACTTCCGATAGGCGGAGTAGTCGTTCAGGATATCGCTGTTTACGAACACGAAGGCGGTGTTGCTGCCCGGAATGACGCCATCGCCACGGAAGAAGTCCTTGAACTCGACTGCTTCGAAACCCTTGCTCGGGTTCTGGAACGTGCCGGCGATACCATAGCCGCCGGCCCATGCCGGTGCGATCGCACCCCAGTTCAGTGCCATTTCCGAATTGACCTGGCTGCGTTCGGCGAAGCGGGCGCCGAACTTCACGCTGTCGAACCAGCTGGCAAGGCCGTCGCCACCCGACACGTCGTAGCTGACGTCGCCGCGCAGCGCGTACAGGTCGCCGTCGCCATTCTGGAACTGATCGGCCGCGTACTGGAAATTGGCCCCGTTGAAGTCGGCCGAGTTCGTCGGCGAAGGGATGTACACCCCAGGTGCGTTGATGAAACCGTTGGAATTGGTGATCGGGTCACGATCACCGGTGAAACGGGTATTGCTGGGGTTGAAGCGGTGCGCCGGGTCGATGAAGAATTCGACCCGCGGATGATCGAGGTCCGGCTTCACCGAATAGTTGAAGTAGCTATTCATGCCACCCCAAATCTGGCGCTGCCGGGCGTCCGCCTTGGTATATTGCCCGTCGAGCGTGACGAAGAGGCGCTCGGTGGCGTTCCATTTGATGTTCAGGCTGAAGTCCTCGGTGGTTGCTTCTTCCTGTTTGCCGACGCCGAGCATGCCGATGTCGCGACCCCGCGCACCGGTCCACGAATCGTTGTTGCTGGTGACGAGCCCTGATTCCATCAGCCCGCCGCGGACCGGATACAGGTTTTCGCAGTCGCCGGGCGCAACCGGACGGCCGCCGGGGCCGCTGCACAACGGAAGTCCGTTCGAACCCCAGTTCCTGTTCAACTGCATGTTCTCGACACCGATCTGGACGCCGCCATTATGATCGGGGAACCATTCCAGCGTATCTTCGATGCTGTTGATCTTGCTTTCGACGCGAATGTACTTGAACGTCGCCTGCAGGCCGTCGTTCCGCCACTGCAGCGCGCCGTAATAGCTGATACGGTCGCGATCGAATTCGGTATTGCGGAACTGGAAGCCCGGCGTGATGCCGACGATGCGCGACGGATCGACACCGTTGAACTCGTTCAGCCGGTTGTCGTCGTTGAAGTTGCCGGTTTGCGGCACGTTGCCATTGGCGTCGAGCACGCGCGGGATCGGCGGGCTCTGCTGCCAACCATTGATGCGCGAATCGAGGCGCGAGCGCGAATAGGAGCCGAGGATGCCGAATTCGCCGATGCCGGTCTGCCAGCGCTTGCCGGCGGTGATGCTACCCTGCGGCGACCATTTCTTGCGAAGATCGGAATAGGTCCCATCGACCGAGATGACGAACAGGTCCTTCTTGCTGTCGAAGGGTTCGAGCGTGCGCAGGTTGATCGTGCCACCGATGCCGCCTTCGATCAGGTCGGCGCTCTGGTTCTTGTAGACGTCGACGCCGCCGACCAGTTCGGGCGGAATGCTCGAGAAGTCGAGTGCGCGACCGCCATTGGCGGAGAAGGCGTCACGGCCGTTGAATTCGGAACGGACGAAGCCGAGGCCGCGCACCAGGTTGCCGCGACCTTCGGGAGAGGGAAAGTCGGGGCTGCCGCCGTTGGTCGGGAAGCGCGAAATGGTGACGCCCGGGATACGACCGATCGCTTCGGCGACCGACAGATCTGGCAGCGTCGCGATGTCCGACGCGGTGATCGAGTCGACGAAGGTCGACGAACGGCGCTTAATCTCCTTGGCCGATTCGAGTGCGGCGCGGATGCCGGTGACGACGATTTCGCCCTCGGGCGTCGCGTCCTGTGCGTTCGCAAGCGGCGTCGGCACCTTTTCGTCCGGCGGGGTGATCGCGGTCTGCGCGGCGGCGAGTGCGGGCGTCATTGCCAAGGTCAGTGCCGAGGTGGCCATGAGCAACCGCTTGGCCGAGCGCGACGGATACGCGAGTACCTGCATCTTCATCAATCTATCCCCTCCCTGTAGCGGCTTGTGGTACGTGCCGCCCGGTGTCCCCTGTGCTCGATCCTTACTGCTCGTTTTTCGTTTATCGATACGATACGGCTAGCAATGGTGCGGCAACGAAGAGCGGCATAACTGATCCGATTTACCCCGACAAGATAGCGGTAACATATTTAGCCGACATCGTTGACAATTGTACGTGCGCGGCGTTTTGATTAGTAATCGAAGTTACATTACGTACGTAATTATTGCTGCATTGCAACGTGTTAGGGATATCGCTCCCTTTGTTCTTGTGCAGTGCGGACGAAGTGGTCGGAGAGAGGCGGTTCCATGACAAAATGCGCCGGTAACGGGCCGAAAACCGCATGAGTGTTGCAAGTGACATCGAACGCATCTGTATCGTCGGCGGCGGGACCGCCGGATGGATGACCGCTGCTGCGCTTGCGAACAGACTGCACGGTCTCGGCGTCCGCGTGCAGCTGATCGAATCGGACGAAATCGGGACGGTCGGGGTCGGCGAAGCGACGCTGCCGCACATCCGCGCGTTCAATGCGACGCTGGGTATCGCCGAATCGGACCTGATGCGCGCGACCGAGGCGACGTACAAACTGGGCATCGAATTTTGCGACTGGGGGCGAATCGGCGATCGCTATATCCACCCGTTCGGCAATTACGGGCCGACCGATGACGGCATTCCCTTCTACCATCAATGGCTGCGGCTGCGCGAACAGGGCGATACGACCCGGCTCGACGAATATTCCTTTCCGGTGATCGCCGCCGAGAACAACCGCTTCCGTCATCCGGGCAGCGACGTGCGGCAGGTCGGATCGAGCTTCGGCTATGCCTATCAGTTCGACGCGTCGCTCTATGCCCGCTTCCTGCGCCGCTATGCCGAGGCGCGGGGTGTCGAGCGGGTCGAGGGCCGGGTGGTCGATGTCGCGCTGGATGGCGAACGCGGCCATGTCCGCGACGTGACGCTGGCCGACGGCCGTGTGATCGATGCCGAGCTGTTCGTCGACTGTTCGGGCTTTCGCGGGTTGCTGATCGAGGGGGCGCTGCGATCGGGCTATGACGACTGGAGCAACTGGCTGCCGTGCAACCGCGCGGTCGCGGTGCCGACCGACAGTCGCGGGCCGCTCGGCCCCTATACCCGCGCGACGGCGCGGACCGCGGGGTGGCAGTGGCGGATTCCGTTGCAGCACCGGGTCGGCAACGGCCATGTCTATTGCAGCAGCTTCATTTCCGACGACGATGCGCAGGACCAGCTGGTCGCCAATCTCGACGCGCCGATGCAGGCCGAGCCGCGGCGGTTGCGCTTCACGACGGGGCGGCGGCGCGACTTCTGGAAACGCAACGTCGTCGCGATCGGCTTGGCCAGCGGGTTCCTCGAACCGCTCGAATCGACGTCGATCCACCTGATCCAGGACGGCATTACCGAATTGCTGGCGCTGTTCCCGACCCGCGCCTTCGATGCGGGCGATATCGACGAATATAATCGGCGGATGGCGCTGCATTTCGAACGGGTGCGCGACTTTCTGCTGCTGCACTATGTCGCGACCGAGCGCGAGGACAGCGAAATGTGGCGGCATTTTCGGGCGCTGACCCTGCCTGACAGTTTGCAGGCGAAGATCGATGCGTGGCTGACGCGCGGCTATGTCGTACCCTATCAGTTCGGATTGTTCCTGCCGCCCAGCTGGGTGGCGGTGATGCTGGGGCAGAGACTGATGCCGAGAGGATATGATCCGCGCGTGTTGGCGCAGGACGATGCGACGATCGCGGCGCGCGCGGCGGCGCTGCGCGGGGCGGTGGCGCAGGCGGTGCAGGCGACCCCCGACCATGCCGATTATATCCGCCGGTCGCCGGCCGCGGCCGGTCTGGCGGCCTGAAGGACGGTGATGCAGGGTTTCGAGTCGTCCGCACCGGTCGGACGCATATTGGTATGTGGCAGCGGGCTTGCCGCCGAGATGACGGTCGCGGCGCTGGCGGCGCAATTGCCGTCGCACGTCGCGATCCTGCGCGTCGATGCCGGCGATCAGCACAGGAGCGATCTGTTCTATGGCAGCGTCACCGCGCCATCGGCCTATGGCTTCAACCTGTCGGCCGGGGTCGACGAACGGCGGCTGATCCTCGACAGCGATACGAGCTTTTCGTGGGGGACGCGCTATGCCGATTGGGGCGGGCGCGGCTGGATGCAGGGCTTTGCGTTGCCGTTCCCGGTGATCGACGGCGTGCACCTGCACCAGTATCTGGCACTGGTCGGGGCGGATGGGATCACCCCCTATGTCGCCGGGGTCCAGGCGGCGCGGCGCGGCGTGTTTGTCCATCCGCCGCGCGAGGGCGACGGGCAGCATCCGCTGGCGCGCGCCGAATATGGCTATCAGTTCGATCCGGCGGACTATGCCGCACTGTTCGCCGCGGCGGTTCCGGCGGGGCGGGTCGAGCGGATTGCCGGGTCGGTTGTTGGCGTGGACGTCGCGGGGGGGGCGATCGAGGGCGTGCGGCTGGACGATGGCCGGTTGGTGACCGCCGACCTCTATGTCGATTGCAGCGGCCCGGTGGCGATGCTGCTGTCGGCGCTGGCGCCCGAGTGGCATGGTGATCGCCGGATCGCGATCGAGGTCGAGGATAGCGCCAGCGCCGACGAAGCGCCGCTGCGGACGGTGCGCGTGTCGGCGGAGGGATGGCAGAGCGAGACGCCGCTAAAAGAGCGCGTCCGCCGGATGCGGGTGTCGGCATCGGACGGCGCCGAGGTCCTGCTCGGCCGGCGGTCGCGCGGATGGGTCGGCAATTGCGTCGGCATCGGACAGGCGGCGGCGGTGGTCGAACCGCTGACGCCGGCGCCGATGATGCTGCTGGAACGCGATATCGAACGGCTGCTGACGCTGATCCCGACGCGGTGCGATATGGGCGTGGAGGCGCGCGAATATGACCGGCGCTTTGCCGACGATCACGACCATGCCGGCCTGTTCCAGCGCGCGTTCTTCACCGCCGAGGGGCTTCCCGACGGCCCCTATTGGCAGGCGGCGAAGGCGCAGGCGGTGCCGGAGAAGCTGGCGCGCAAGCTGAGCATGTTCGCCGACCGCGGGGTGCTGGTGGCCTATGACCTCGAACCGTTTCATCCGGAGGACTGGGTGATCCTACATCTGGGGATGGGGCTGCGGCCGATGCGCCACGACCGGCTGGCCGATCGCGCCGATCCGGTGCGGGTGCGGCAGTTCCTGTCGAAGATGGCGGGTGATATCGAAGCGGCGGTGGCGAAGCTGCCGCCGGCGCGGATCTATCGGGCGCAACTCGAGCAATATCTGAAGCGGGGAATGCTATGAGCGCGCCGCTGTTGCGCCGGATCGTGATCGTCGGCGGTGGATCGGCCGGGTGGATGACCGCCGCTGCGCTGTCGAGCCTGCTCGACCCGAAGGATGTCTTAATCACGCTGGTCGAATCGGACGCGATCGGCACGGTCGGGGTGGGTGAGGCGACGATCCCCGACATTCTTGCGTTCAACCGGATGCTGGGCGTGAACGAGGCCGAGTTCATGGCCGCGACGCAGGCGACGTTCAAGCTGGGCATCGAGTTCGTCGATTGGGGGGCAAAGGGCGACCGCTATGTCCACCCGTTCGGCCAGCATGGCGTCGACATGCAGGGGATCGATTTCCATCAATATTGGCTGCGCGCCCGCGAGCATGGGGCACCGCAGCCGATCGAGGATTATAGCCTGTGCGCGGTGGCGGCGCGGGCCGGCAGGTTCGTCCTGCCCGATCCCGATCCGCGATCGGTGTTGTCGCACATTCGCTATGCCTATCATTTCGACGCGACGCTCTATGCGCGCTTCCTGCGCCGCTATGCCGAGAAGCGCGGCGTGGTGCGGGTCGAAGGGATTGTCGGTGCGGTCGGGCAGGGTGCGGATGGCGTCGTTACCGGGCTGACGCTGAGCGACGGGCGGGTGGTCGAGGGCGATTTCTTCTTCGACTGCACTGGTTTCCGCGCGTTGCTGGCCGGGGAGACGCTGGGCAGCGGCTTCGTCGACTGGAGTCACTGGCTGCCGTGCGATACGGCGCTGGCGGTGCCGAGCGAACATGCCGGGCCGCCGGCACCCTATACTCGTGCGACCGCTCGCGATGCCGGGTGGCAATGGCGCATCCCGACGCAGCGGCGGGTCGGCAACGGCCATATCTTTTCGAGCGCGTTCACGACCGAGGAAGCGGCCAGCGCGACGTTGCTCGCCAATCTCGATGCGCCGGCGCTTGCAGATCCACGCCGTATCCGGTTCAGGGCGGGGTGTCGCGAGACGTTCTGGTCGGGCAACTGCATCGCGATCGGGCTGGCGGCGGGGTTCCTCGAACCGCTCGAATCGACCTCAATCTACCTGATTCAGGAGGGGATCAGCCGGTTCATCTCGCTATTCCCGCGCGGTGACATGCCCGACATCCTGCGCACCGAATATAACCGCCACATGCGCACCGAGTTCGAACAGGTGCGCGATTTCATCATCCTGCACTATGCAGCGACCGCGCGCGACGACACGCCGTTCTGGAACCATTGCCGGACCATGACCCTGCCCGATACGCTGCTGCACAAGATCGAACTGTTTCGGGAGACCGGGCGGGTGTTCCGGTACAATGACGAGCTGTTCACCCGGCCGAGCTGGGTGGCGGTGATGCTGGGGCAGGGGATCGTGCCCAAGGCGTCCGATCCGATCGTCGCGACGCTTCCGCAAGCGGATGTTGCGCGCAGCTTGACGTCGATGCGCGAGGCGATGGCGGCAGCGGTCGCGCGGATGCCGAGCCATGGCGACTTCCTCGCCCGCTACTGCCCGGCACAGGCGATGGCGGCATGAGCGAGGCGAACATCCGCAGCATCGTCATCGTCGGCGGCGGCACGGCGGGATGGATGGCGGCGGCGGCGCTCTCGCACATGCTGGCGGGCAGCGGCATGACGATTCGCGTGGTCGAATCTGAAACGATCGGCACGGTCGGCGTCGGCGAAGCGACGATCCCGCATATCCAGTATTTCAACCGGCTGCTCGGCATCGACGAGGACGATTTCGTTCGCCGGACTTGCGCGACGTTCAAGCTCGGCATCGAGTTCGTCGATTGGGGGCAGATCGGCGAACGCTATATCCATCCCTTCGGCACCTATGGGCAGGAGATGGAGGGCATCCATTTCCACCATTTCTGGTACCGCCATGTCCAGGCCGGACGCGCGCTGCCACTCGATCGCTACAGCATCGGCGTCGGCGCGGCGCGGGCCGGCAAGTTCATGCGACCCGATCCATCGCGGCGTGGGTCGCCGCTGGCCGGCATCAGCTATGCGTTCCAGTTCGATGCCGCGCTCTACGCCAGATATCTGCGCGAACGTGCCGAAGCGGCGGGCGTGGTGCGAACCGAAGGGCGGATCGTCAATGTCGCGCTGAACGGCGAGAGCGGCCATGTCGATCATGTCGTGCTCGACGATGGCAGCCAGGTTGCGGGCGACTTGTTCATCGACTGCTCGGGGTTTCGCGGGCTGCTGATCGAGGGGGCGCTGAACGCCGGTTACGACGACTGGCGCGAATGGCTGCCCTGCGACCGGGCGGTGGCGCGGCCGTGCGCGCGGGGCGGCGATCCGACGCCCTATACCCGCGCGACCGCGACCAGTGTCGGGTGGCGCTGGCGCATTCCGCTTCAGTCGCGCACCGGCAACGGCCATGTCTATTGTTCGGACTATGTCGATGACGACACCGCACTTGTCATGCTCAATGACGGGCTGGACGGGGCGCCGCTGGCCGGGCCGAATTTCCTGCGCTTCACCGCCGGGGTGCGGCGCAAGGCGTGGGACCGGAATGTCGTCGCGCTCGGACTGGCGGCGGGGTTTCTCGAACCGCTTGAGTCGACCTCGATCCACCTGATCCAAACCGGGATCGCGCGGTTGCTGACCAACTTCCCCGATCGCGCGTTCAACCAGCCCGATATCGATTACTATAACCGGCGGACGCGGCTGGAGTACGAACAGGTCCGCGACTTCCTGATCCTGCATTACAACGCGACGGTGCGCGACGACAGTCCGTTCTGGCGCCGCTGCCGCGACATGGCGATCCCGGCATCGCTGGAGGAGCGCATCGCGATCTTCCGCGAAAATGCCCGGCTGTATCGCCACGACAATGAATTGTTCAGCGAAACGAGCTGGCTGGCGGTGCTGCATGGGCAGAATATTCACCCCAAACGGCATCACCCGATCGCCGATATCCTGTCCGAGGAAGAGCTCGACCGGCGAATGACCCATATCGCGGGGGCGATGGATGCCGGGGTGCGGGCGATGCCCGACCATATGGCGTTCATCGACCGCTTTTGTCGAGCGACTGGCTAGGATCAGTACAACCGCAAACCGTTCGTGCTGAGTAGGGGCTGAGCGAAGTTGAAGACCCGTATCGAAGCACCCTTGGCTATCCTTCGATACGCCGCTTCGACAAGCTCAGCGGCTACTCAGGACGAACGGAAGGGATTGCGGCCGGTTCGCCCTAACGACGTAAATCGTCGATCAGATAGTGTTTCACCCGCTGCGCCATGTCGGGCGTCATCTCGCCCAGCGCGCCGCGACCGGCGGGGGGCAGATGGGTGACCGCGTCGTGACCGGTGCCGAAGACATAATGGTCGAACCATGTCCGCCACACGTCGCGCTCGCGTTCGGGCAGGTCGCGGATGCTCATCACCGCGTGCATCAGCGTGCGGAACGGGGAGCCCTGCCAATGGCGCGGCGACAGGTCCCACCAATAATTGGTGAGCACGTTGATCGGCGACAGCCCTTCGACCTGATGCCACCACATATACGGGATGTAGATCGCGTCGCCAGGTTCCAGTTCAGCCTCGAGCGCGGTTTCCAGCGCCTCGGCATAGCGCGGATAGCGTTCGAGATCGGGGTTGCGCAGATCGACCATACTGACCGGCGGCCCGGCAAAGGTGAAGTCGAACGGCCCGACATACAGGTTGCGGACCTGTTCGGGCGGAAACAGTGTGAAGCGCCGTCGCCCGCCGACGACCACTGCGACATTTTCCGACATGTCGAAATGGGTCGACACCGTCACCCGGTTGCCGATCCACAGCCGCGCGACCGCGCCCGGACCGGTGATGCCGAGCACATTGTCGCGTGCGAAATCGGGACAGTTTTCGACGATCGGCACCGCACCGGCGTAAAAGGCCGGCGGCTGTTCCTCGTCACGGACGCCCATCAGCACGCGCAGCAATTCGGCGATCGGCGCGAGGCGCTGCCGATAATTCAGCCCGCGCAGGTCGTTGCTGTACCAGAATCGCCCGTTGATCTGCGGCGGTCCCAGAAAGGCAGGCACCGGTTTGCCGAGGTCGGTCGCCTCGATATAGTCGCGCAACGCCTCGTCCGACTGTCGCGCCGCCTGCACCGCCGGCCACGACGCGGCGATACCGCGCAGGACCGCCGGCTGGCGCAGCGGCACGATCTCCGTTTCGAACCGCTGGCGATCGACATCGTGCCATTCGCGGATCGGCTGAAAACTGCGCGTCATATCGGAAAGCCCGTCAAATTACCGTCCGGCAACCACCCGCCGGATGTAACAGCCTGTAAATGGCCAGTTTGCGGATGTCGATGACATCACGTCTTTACACCGCGCGCGGACCTACCTAGCCTTGCAAACGAATTAGCAGACAATACTGCGGAGGGGTGGCTGATGGCCATAGCGGAGGGTGTCGGGCCCGTGACCGAAAATTCGGTCGGCGGAAGTCTGACCGCGCGGCTGAGCGCGTTGATGTTTATGCAGTTCTTCATCTGGGGGGCGTGGCAGGTCACGCTCGGCCTGGTGATGCAGACGGTCGGGATCGGAAACCTGATCGGCAACGCGTTTTCGATGGGACCGATCGCGTCGATCGTGGGCTCGCTGCTGCTCGGCATGGTCGCGGTGCGCTATGTCGCGCCGCGGATGCTGATGGTGATCCTGCATCTGGTCGGTGGCGTGCTGCTGTACCTGCTGCCGACACTGCTCACGCCTGAAAATGGCGGCACGTTCGTGTGGCTGCTGCTCGGCTACATGATCCTGTACATGCCGACCGTGGGGCTGGCGAACACGATCGCGCTCAAGAGCTTCGGCGATCGGACCGATAATTTCCCGTTCGTTCGCGCCTTCGGCACGATCGGCTGGATCGCCGCGGGCCTCATCATCGGCTGGGCGGGGCTGTCGGCCAGCCCGAAGATCTTCTGGGTCGCGGCGGTCGTCTCGGTCGCACTCGGCGTCTACAGCTTCACCCTGCCGGCGGTCGAGGCCGACAAGCCGCAGGGCGGCAGCGTCCTCGCCCAGGTGTTCTGCGTCGAGGCTTTCGGCCTGATGCGGCAGAAGTCGTTCCTGATCTTCATCATCTGCGCGACGCTGATCTCGGTGCCGCTGGCGATGTATTATGCCTATGCCTCGCCCTATGTCGGGGCGGCGGGGATCGAGAATGTCAGCGGGACGCTGGCAATCGGGCAGATGTCCGAACTGGTCTTCATGTTCTCGATGCCGTGGCTCTATCGCCGCTTCGGGGTGAAGCCGCTGCTGCTGGTCGGCATGGCGGCATGGGCGCTGCGCTATGCGCTCTTCGCGATCGGCGACGGTGGATCGGGGCTGTGGGCGATCTATCTCGGCGTCGCGCTGCACGGCGTGTGCTACGACTTCTTCTTCGTCGCAGGCGCCATCTATGTCGGCACCATCGCGACGCCGAAGGGCGTCAATGCGCAGGCGCAGGGTATGCTGACCTTGTTCACCTATGGCGTCGGCATGTTGCTCGGCTCGCAGATCGGTGCGCTGATCTACGCGCAGTTGCCGACCGCGCCGACCATCGCCGACTGGCAGGGCATGTGGGTCTATCCGGCGGTCGCCGCCGCCGCGATCGCGCTGCTGTTTCAATTCACCTTCCGCGACGATCGTCGCAAGGAGACGCTGGCATGACGGGAATGAAGGGGCCGGGCATCTTCCTGGCGCAGTTCATGGGCGACCAGGCGCCGTTCGACACGTTGGAGAACATGGCCGAATGGGCCGCCGGGCTCGGCTATGTCGGTGTGCAAATCCCGTGCGATCCGCGGCTGATCGACCTGAAGACCGCGTCGGAGAGCAAGGATTACTGCGACGACCTGCGCGGCAAGCTGGCCGAGCACGGCATCGAGCCGACCGAGTTGTCGACGCATTTGCAGGGGCAGCTGGTCGCGGTCCATCCGGCGTACGACACGCTGTTCGACGGCTTCGCGCCCCCGGAAGTGCACGGCAAGCCCGCTGAGCGGCAGGTCTGGGCAGTCGAGCAGGTCAAGATGGCGGCGAAGGCCAGCGCCAATCTGGGGCTGAAGGCGCATGCGACCTTCTCCGGCGCGCTGGCATGGCCCTATGTCTATCCGTGGCCGCAGCGTCCGGCCGGGCTGGTCGAGGAGGCGTTCGCCGAACTGGCGCGGCGCTGGACCCCGATCCTCGACGTGTTCGAGGAAAATGGCGTGCATTGCGCGTTCGAGGTCCATGCGGGCGAAGACCTGCACGACGGCGCGACGTGGGAACGCTTCCTCGAGGCGGTGAAGGGGCACAATGCCGCGCGGCTGCTGTTCGATCCGTCGCATTACGTCCTGCAACAGCTCGATTATCTCGACTTCATCGATCGCTATCACGACCGGATTTCGTGCTTTCACGTCAAGGATGCCGAATATAATCCGACCGGGCGGTCGGGCGTCTATGGCGGCTATCAGGACTGGGTCGATCGCCCGGGGCGGTTCCGCTCGCTGGGCGACGGGCAGGTCGATTTCTCGGGCGTGTTCAGCCGCATGGCGCAATATGGCTATGACGGCTGGGCGGTGCTCGAATGGGAGTGCGCGCTCAAGAACTCGGCGGATGGCGCCAGCGAAGGTGCCCCGTTCATCGAGGCGCATATGATCAAGCTGACCGACCATGCCTTTGACGATTTCGCCAAGAGCGGCGTCGATCGGGCGGCGATCCGGAAGTTGATGGGATTGTCGGCGGAATGAGTGGGAAGGCGTTGAAGCTGGGTATGGCCGGCGGTGGCGAGGGCGCGTTTATCGGCGCGATCCACCGCAAGGCGGCGGCACTGGATGGCGACTGGCAGCTGGTGGCCGGTGCGTTCAGCAGCGATGCCGCGCGCAACGAGCGCAGCGGTGCCGCGCTCGGGCTCGATCCGCAGCGTGTCTATGGCGATCTGAACGCGCTGATCGCCGCCGAAACGGGGCTGCCCGAGGGCGAGCGGATCGATGCGCTGGCGATCGTTACGCCGAACCATCTTCACGCGCCGATGGCGATCGCGGCGCTGGAGGCGGGCATCCACGTCTTCTGCGAAAAGCCGATGGCGATGAGCAGCGACGAAGCGCGCGCCATCGCCGCAGCGGCGCGCAAGAGCGGCGCGAAGTTCGCGCTGGCCTTCACCTATAGCGGCTATCCGCTGGTCGAGGAGGCGCGGGCGCGCGTCGCGCGCGGCGATCTGGGCAAGATCAGGCTCGTTCAGGTTGAGTATCTGCAGGGTTGGCTAAGTTTGCCGATCGATGGCGAAGGCAACAAACAAGCGGAATGGCGCACCGATCCGGCCAAGGCTGGCTTGGGCGGCTGTCTGGGCGATATCGGCACCCATGCCTTTCACCTTGCCGAGCATGTCTCGGGTGTGCGGGTGAGCGAGGTGTCGGCCGACCTGACCGTGCATGTCGCCGGAAGGCGGCTCGACGACGATGTCAGCGCGCTGCTGCGCTTCGAGGGCGGCGCGCGCGGTACGTTGAAGGCGACGCAGGTCGCGGCGGGCGAAGAGAACGGTCTGAAGCTGCGCGTGTCGGGCGAACATGGCACGCTTGAATGGGCGCAGATGGAGCCGAACACGCTGACGCTGCGCTGGCTCGATCGGCCAGCGGAGGTGGTGCGCGCGGGCGGACCGGGACTGGCGCCGTCAACGCAGGCGCTGCTGCGGACGCCATCGGGGCATCCCGAAGGCTATATCGAGGCATTCGCCAATCTGTATCAGGGGTTTGCGGCAGCGATCCGTGGGCAGGACGAACGCTTCGTCCCTGGCCTCACCGACGGGCTGCGGACGATGACCTTTATCGAGGCGGTGATCGCGAACGCGGCATCCGACCGGAAATGGACCCCAGTGGAAGCGGGAGAGTAAAGATGAAACTGCTGACGGGTATGGCGATCGTAGGAGCGGCGGGTGCGACCGCTTTGCTGGCGACCGCAACGCCGACCACCGCGCAGACCGCGGCACCGCCCGCGTTCAATGCGTGCAAGGCGTGCCACACGGTCAACAAGGGCGGCCGCAACGGCATCGGCCCCAATCTATTCGGGGTCGTCGGACGGCCGGCTGCATCGGTGCCGGGCTTCAACTATTCGCCGGCGATGAAGGCGTCGAAGCTGCGCTGGGATGCGAAGACGCTCGACGAATATCTGGCGGCGCCGGCCAAGAAGGTGCCGGGCACGCGGATGCCGATCGCCACGCCCGATCCGGCGAAGCGCGCGGCGATCATCGCTTATCTGACATCTGCAAAATGAGCGGGGTATCGCGACGCACGGTGATGGCGGGGGCCGCCGCCGCGACGCTGACCGCCGGGGTCGGTGCGTCGCAACGACGCGAGGGCGGCGGCAGCAATGCCGCGCGCTTCTCGCTGAAATTCGCGCCGCACGAGGGCAGCTTCGCCAGCCGCGGCGACCGAATCGAACAGATCGCCTATGCCGCCGATCAGGGCTTTACGGCGTGGGAGGATAACGAGGCGGCCGGTCGCAGCATTGCCGAACAGACGGCGATGGCGAAGGCGCTGCAACAGCGCGGCATGACGATGGGCGTGTTCGTCGCCAGCATGCCGAAATGGTCGCAGTCGCGGCCGTTGCTGGGGGCGAATGACGGGGCGGAGCGCGAAGGCTTCCTGAACGACATCCGCGCATCGATCGACGTTGCCAAGCGGCTGTCGGCGACGCGGATGACGGTGGTGACCGGCTTCATGGATCCGAAGGTGCCGGTGGATATCCAGACGGCACGGGTGATCGACGTGATGCGTCGGGCCGGCGATATCGTCGCGCCGCACAACATCGCGATGGTGATGGAACCGCTGAACACCCGGACCAATCATCCCGGCGTCTATATGCAGACGGTTGCGCAGGGCTATGCCGTCGCGCGCGGGGCGAACAGTCCGGGGGTCAAGATCCTCGCCGATCTGTATCACGAGCAGATCCAGTCGGGGAATCTGATTCCGACCCTGGACACTTGCTGGGACGAGATCGGCTACATCCAGTTCGGCGACAATCCGGGCCGCAACGAGCCGGGAACCGGCGAAATCAACTATGCCAACATCGTCAAATGGCTGCGTAACAAGCGCTATGCCGGGGTGATCGGCATGGAACATGGCAATTCGATAAAGGGTCGTGCCGGGGAGGACGCGCTGGTCGCGGCCTATCGCCGGATCGATCAGGCTTGAAGGGAGGGGATGATGCGGCTGCGTAATATAGCGGCACTCGGTTCCGCACTGACAGCGCTGGCGGGTTCCGCCGGTGCGCAGGACCGGCCGGGGTTCAAGGATACGCCCGTGCTGCCCGGCGGTCAGTGGCGGGTGCACGATGCTGACCGGCCGACACCGACGGTGGTGACGCCCGCCGCACAGCCGGGCGGTGCGCCGTCCGATGCGATCGTGCTGTTCGACGGGCGATCGGTCGACGCTTGGTCTCCAAAGGGCACGCCATGGCTGGTCAAGGACGGCGCGCTGACCGTCCCGTCGCGCGGGCCGGACGGGAAAGGTGGCGGCGATCTGGTGTCGAAGCAGAGCTTCGGCGACGTGCAACTGCACCTCGAATTCCGCAGTCCCAATCCGCCGACCAAGACGTCGCAGGATCGCGGCAACAGCGGCATCTGGTTCATGCAGCGCTACGAGGTGCAGATCCTCGACGGCTATCAGAACCCGACCTATGCCGATGGCACGGTCGGTGCGGTCTATGGCTGGAAACCGCCGCTGGTGAACGCGTCGCGCAAGCCCGGCGAATGGCAGACCTATGACATCATATTCGAACGGCCGCGTTTCGCCGCCGATGGTTCGCTGCTGCGCCCCGCCTATGTCACCGCGATCCTGAACGGGGTGGTGGTGCAGAACCACCAGGCGATGCTGGGCACGACCATCTGGCGGCAGGTCGCGAAGTACGAGGCACATGGCGATGCCGCGCCGATCCAGTTGCAGGATCATGATTCGCCGGTGTCGTTCCGCAACATCTGGGTACGGCCGCTGCCCGAGAGCGCGATCGCGCAGGACCTGAAGGAGAACAGCAAATGATCGATCGCAGAACGGCGCTTGCCGGTGTCGCGGCGATGTTCGGCACCGCGCTCTATGCGCCGCTCGCCCGTGCCGTGGGTGCGGAGGGTCCGGTCGGCGTACCGGCGATCAGCGATGGCCCACCGAGTGCGGCGGTGTTCACCGCGCCGCAACGCGCGCTGATGACGGCGCTGAGCGAACGGGTGATCCCGACCACCGATACGCCGGGCGCAATCGCCGCGGGCGTGCCGGCCTATATCGAAAAGCTGCTGGCCGATTGGTCCTATCCCGCCGAGCGGGTGCCGATCGTCGCCGGGCTCGACGCGATCGAGAAGCGCAGCATGACCGATTACAAGGTCGCGGGTGCAAAGGCGACGCCCGCGCAGCAGGACGCGTTGCTGACGCTGGCGATGAACGACCAGATTCCGGGCGGCAAGACCTTCTTCGAAGCGTTCCGGCAGCTGGTCATCGCCGGCTATTACACGTCGGAAATCGGCATGACGCAGGAACGCGAATATCTGCCGGTACCCGGTGAGTATAACGGCGCCTTCCCCTATTCGCAGGTCAACAAGGTGTACAGCGCATGATCGTCAATCGCAGGCACGTCCTGGCCGGAGCGGGCGGCATCGCCGCGCTCGGCGTCACCGGCATAGCGCAGGCCGCGCAGATCAAGGCCGTCGGCATCCAGCTCTACACGGTGCGCGACCTGTTCCAGAAGGACCCGGTCAAGACGCTGGGTGACATCGCCCGCATCGGCTACAAGGAAGTCGAATATGGCGGTGGCGGCTATGACGCCATGGACCACAAGCTGTTGCGGCGGACCACGGACCGGCTGGGGCTCAAGGCGCCCTCCGTACATGTGCCCTATGAAGCGCTGCTGGCTTCGTTCGACAAGCAGGTCGAGATGGCCAAGACGCTGGGGGCCGATACGGTCATCCTGCCGTACATGATCGACAAATATCGCACCGAAGCCGGTTGGAACGAGGCGCTGCCGAACATCAATCGCTTCGCCACCGACCTGCGCAAGGCCGGGCTGGGCTTCGCCTATCATAACCACGACTTCGAATTCACGGTGAAGCCGGGCGGCGTCAGCCTGTACGAGCGGTTGCTGAGGGCGACCGATCCGGCGCTGGTGAAGATCGAGCTCGACCTTTACTGGGTCGGCCATGCCGGCGAGGATGTCGGCGGCTGGATCGACCGGCTGGGGCCGCGCCTCTATGCCTATCACGTCAAGGACGCGCGTGCCGATGGCAGCATGACCGCGGTCGGCGCCGGCAAGACCGATTTCGCGGCGCTATTCCGCCGCCGCGGCAGTGCCGGCGTCCGCCATTTCTATGTCGAGAACGATCAGGCGCCTGCGCCCTATCTGCCCGACATCACCACCAGTTTCCGGACGCTCAAGGCGCTGCGGTACTAAAACAGATACCCTTGGAGGGGAATTATGGCAGTCACCAACAGGTTCGACGCGATCGTCATCGGATCGGGCGTCAGCGGCGGGTTCGCCGCCAAGGAATTGACCGAAAAGGGCCTGCGCGTCCTGATGCTCGACCGTGGCCGGATGGTCGAGCATGTCGAAGGCTATCCGTATGACGGCAAGCCGGCATATGAGGTCCCGGCGCGCAATCAGATGCCCAAGCCGTTGATGGACAGCGACTATTTCATCGCGAAATATGGCTATGTCTCGCCCAGCAACCGGTCCTTCTACAATGACGACCGGTTGAACCCCTATGCCTATGACGAAGGGGAGAAGTTCTACTGGATCCGCCCGGGTGCGGTCGGCGGCAAGTCGCTGATCTGGGGTCGCTGGTCGTTCCGGTGGAGCGCCGACGATTTCGAGGCGAACAAGCGCGAGGGCATCGATGGCGCGTGGCCGATCGGCTATGACGACGTCGCCCCGTGGTACAGCTATGTCGAGAAATATATCGGCGTATCGGGTTCGCGCGAGAACCTGCCGTACCTGCCCGACAGCGAATTCCAGCCGCCGATGCCGATGAACGTCGCGGAGAAGTGGCTCAAGGAACGGCTCGAGACCCAGTTCCCAGGTCGCAAGCTGATCCACACCCGCCTGTCGAACATGACCGAGGACAAGCCGGACCAGAACCGCAGCAAGTGCCAGTTCCGCAACCAGTGCGGCAATGGCTGTTCATTCGGTGCCTATTTCTCGACCCAGGCGGTAACCTTGCCGGCGGCGCGGGCGACGGGGCGGCTGACGCTGCGCTCGGACGCGGTCGTCACCAATCTCGAATATGATGCCGCACGCAAGAAGGTGACTGGCGTCCGCTTCGTCGATGCGAAGACCGGGCAGGCGGAGACGGTGCAGGCGAACCTCGTCTTCCTGTGCGCATCGGCGATGGCATCGACGCAGATTCTGATGAATTCGCGGATGGGCGGCGGCGGTCGCAGCCATTTCGACACCAGCGGTACGCTGGGCCGCTATGTCATGGACCATATCTTCCGCGTCGGCGCCGAGGGCGAGATCCCCGGCATGACCGACCTGATCGAATATGGCCGGCGGCCGGGCGGGGTCTATGTCCCACGCTTCCGCAACCTGAAGGGCGAGGAAGGCGTCGGTTTCCGTCGCGGCTATGGCTATCAGGGCAGCGCGCGGCGCGAACCGATGGCGCCGGTCGGCTTCGGCAAGGACATGAAGCACGGCATGCGGCAATATGGCCCGTGGAAGTTCGGTATGGGCGCGTTCGGCGAATGCCTGCCCTATGCCGACAACCGCGTGTCGCTGCACGCGAACAAGGTCGACCGGTTCGGCGTGCCGTTGATGAAGTTCGACGTGAAGTTCCGCGACAACGAACTGAAGATGATGGCCGATGCCCGGATCGAGGGCGAGAAGATGCTGAAGGCGGCGGGCCTGACCAATGTCCGCAGCTATGAAGGCGCGCATATCCCGGGCGACGCGATCCACGAAATGGGTGGTGCGCGCATGGGGGCCGATCCGCGCAAGTCGGTGCTGAACGGCTGGAGCCAGGCGCATGATGCGTCGAACCTGTACGTCACCGATGGTGCCCAGATGGCGTCGGTGTCGTGCGTGAACCCCTCGCTGACCTTCATGGCGCTGACCGCGCGTGCGGCGGACCATGCGATGCGGACGAAGCCCTGGGCATAAGGGGCAGCGTAACCGGGAGGCCCCGGCCCTGGCTGGGGTCTCTTGCGGCTAGAATGTTATAGAAGCCGCAGGAGGCCCGGCCGCAATCTGTACGAGAGTCCGCCTCGCCGTGTCCCCGCGAAGGCGGGGACCCAGGGAAAGAAGAGCGAGCCGTTGATTTGCGTGGCTCTGGACCCCCGCCTCCGCGGGGGTACGGTAGGGTCCGGGGTTAGGTCGTGGACTTTCGCAAAGACTCCCATACGCCGTGTGACGTTTGGGTCAGCCTTCGGTGGAAGTATATGCCGGGTCCGGCCGCAGTCCGAGCAGGATCAGCAGCGCGCCTGCCATCGCCTCGCCATCGCCGGCGGTGACCGATTTGGCATCGTCCGGCCGCGGTTCGAAGCCGTTGTTCGCACCAAGATTGTCAGAAGGCGTCAGCACGACCGTGTCGCCGGTACGGTCGATGTCGACGCGACGCGCTTCGCGCATGAAGGTTTTGAAGTTCTTGACCGCCGCTGCGTCCTGGAAGGGGATGAACTGGCGCTTCCATTGCTCGGGGGTCGGGTCGGCGATCTCGCCGCACGATGCTGCGAGGGCGGCAGCGATTGCCTGCGCGACGACGGCCTTCTTTGCCGATTTGCCGAACCACTGGGGATCGGTCGCGATGGTGTCGCCAGATATGGTGCGCGATACCGGCGCGATGATGATCCGGCCGTTGGTGAAATAGGCGACTGCCGATTGCTGCATCGCCGCCCTTTGCGCCCGAAACCGGGGCGGGGCAAGCAGCGGGTCAGAAGCTCGGCAGGTTCGGATCGCCATCGAGCAGCGGCTTGTGGATGCCGCATTCGACCTTTTCCCAGCCGGCCCAGCGGCCCGAGCGCGGGTCTTCGCCGGGCTTTACCCGGTTGGTGCAGGGTTGGCAGCCGATCGAGGGAAAACCTTGTTCAACCAGCGGGTGGCGCGGCAAGTCGTGCTGCGCGAAATAGGCGTCGATATCGGCCGGGGTCCAGGTGATGAGCGGATTGACCTTCAACCGGCCGACCGCGTCCGACGTGTCGAGTTCGAACCGCGGCAGCGCAGTGCGGGTCGCCGACTGGAACGCCTTGCGCCCGGTGAAGCTGGCATCGAACCCGGCAAGGCCGCGCGCGAGCGGTTCGACCTTGCGAAGGTCGCAGCAGCCATCGGGGTCGTAGGACCAGCGCAGCCCGGTCGCGTCCCTTGCCGCCAGCAGCGCGGGATCAGGGGTCAGGTTGCGAAAATCGGTCAGGCCCAGCCGGTCGACCAGCAGGTCGCGATAGGCGAGGGTTTCAGGGAAATGCTTGCCCGTTTCGAGGAACAGGACCGGGACCGACCGGTCAACCGAGGCGATCAGGTGCAGCAGCACCGCCGACTCCGCACCGAACGAGGAAACGGCCGCGACATTGCCGAGCAGCCGCTCGCGCAGGGCCACCGTCAGCATATCGTGCGTCGACGCATCGCGAAAACGATCGTTCAGTGCCTGCGCATCGGCGGCGGTGAAGCGCGGGGCGATGTCCAGCCGGTCGCGCACGCGAATATCGGGGTCGGCATCAGCCATGACGCAGTTTCCACACCGGCACCTGCGCATCGGCGGCCGATTGATAGACATGGTCGTAGCGTTCCAGCGCGCGTTCGAGCGCGGCGGGATCGACCGGGGCGGCGGGCGCAAAGCTGTCGAAGCCACAGCGCCGCATCAACGGAATCTGATCGACCAGCACGTCGCCCTCGGCGCGCAGTTCGCCGGTATAGCCCGCCTCGCGCAGAATACGCCCGGCCGAATAGCCGCGGCCGTCGCGGAATTTGGGGAAGCTGACCTCGATCAATGCCAGCCGGTCGAGATGCGGCAGCAGCAGGCGGGCATCGTCGCCCGCCTCGATCCGGACGGCGGTCGCGTTCGACTGGCCGAGGAAGGCGTCGAGGGTGACGGCGGGTTCGTCATGCGCGGCATCGTTGCGCAGGCGCAGGGCCTCAACCATAGATAGCCTCCTTGAACGGTTCCATGCCGATCCGGCGATAGGTGTCGACGAAGCGCTCGCCGTCGTTCCGTTCGGCGAGATAGCGGTCGGTGACGCGCTCGATCGCGTCGACCACGCCGTCCTCTGAAAAACCGGGACCGGTGATCTTGCCGAGCGAGACGTCCTGCGCCCCCGATCCGCCAAGGAGAAGCTGGTAATTCTCGGTCCCCTTCCGGTCGACGCCGAGAATGCCGATGTGCCCGGCATGATGGTGGCCGCAGGCGTTGATGCAGCCGCTGATCTTGAGCTTCAGTTCGCCCAGGTCCCGCTGGCGCACCGGATCGGCGAAGCGGTCGGCGATCTTCTGTGCGAGCGGGATCGAGCGCGCATTGGCGAGGCTGCAATAATCTAGGCCGGGGCAGGCGATGATATCGGTGATGAGGTCGAGGTTCGCCTCGGCCAGCCCGATCGCCACCAGCCGGTCATAGACGGCGCGCAGATCGGCCGAGCGGACATGCGGCAGGACGATGTTCTGCGCATGGGTGACGCGCAGTTCGGCGAAGCTGTACGCCTCCGCCAGATCGGCCATCGCGTCGATCTGATCGGCCGACGCGTCGCCCGGGATGCCGCCGGTCGGCTTCAGGCTGATCGTGACGATGGTGTAGCCGGCGCGCTTGTGGGCGTGCGTGTTCTGGTCGAGCCAGGCGGCGAATCCCGCATCGCTGCGATCAACCGGGGCGTCGGCCGTGGTGTCGGCAAAGGCGGGATCGGCGAAGAAGGCGGCGATGCGGTCGAATTCGGCCTGGGGCGGATCGATGCCCAGCGTCTTGATATGGGCGAATTCCTCGGCGACCTCGGCGCGGTATTTGTCGACGCCGATCTCGTGGATCAGGATCTTGATCCGCGCCTTGTACATATTGTCGCGGCGGCCATAGCGATTGTAGACGCGCAGGCACGCCTCCAGATAGCTCATCAGGTCCGACAGCGGCACGAAGTCGTTGACCAAGGGTGCGATCATCGGCGTACGGCCCATGCCACCCCCGACATAGACTTGCGCGCCGGCTACACCGTCCTGTTCGACGATCCGCAGGCCGATATCGTGGAGGCGCATCGCCGCGCGGTCCTCGTCGGCGGCGATCACCGCGATCTTGAACTTGCGCGGCAGGTAGCTGAATTCGGGGTGGAAGGTGCTCCACTGACGCAGCAACTCGGCCCAGGGGCGAGGGTCGGTCGTCTCGTCGGCGGCGGCGCCGGCGAACTGATCCGAACTGATGTTGCGGATGCAGTTGCCGCTGGTCTGGATGGCGTGCATCTCGACCTTGGCCAGCTTCTCGAGAATGTCGGGCGTATCGGCCAGCTTGATCCAGTTGAACTGCAGGTTCTGCCGCGTGGTGAAGTGGCCATAGCCGCGGTCATAGGTGCGGGCGATATCGGCCAGCACCCGCATCTGCGTCGACGACAGCGTGCCATAGGGGATGGCGACGCGCAGCATGTACGCGTGAAGTTGCAGATACAGGCCGTTCATCAGCCGCAGCGGCTTGAACTGGTCCTCGGTCAGGTGGCCCGACAGGCGGCGTTCGACCTGGTCGCGGAACTCCGCGACGCGGGCATCGACGATCGACTGGTCGTAGGTGTCGTATTGGTACACTTCGAAGTCCTCTCCGTTGGCGGGGAGGGGGCCGTCGCGCCAGCGACGCGGCGATTAGGGACACCCCCCTCCACCAGCCTGCGGCTGGTCCCCCTCCCCGCGGAGCGGGGAGGAGTTTGATTAGATCACCCACGCCCCGGCATCGGGGTCGGCGGGCTTGAGCGTAAGGTCGGTTCGCACCGTGGGGCCGAGCGCGCGGATGCGGTCCTTGATATGCGCGGGGCGGGGGCCTTCGGGGGTCGCTACCGCATCGATCACATAGGGTACGTTGACCCGGCGGGCGGCTTCCTCAACCAGTGCGATGCGTTCGCCATCCTCGCCGACGTCCGCCGCATCCTCGACATGGCGCGACCAGTCGCTGCCGGTCCACCACGTCACGTCGCCGGTGGCGAGATCGTTGCCGGTCAGCAGCTTCATGCCAAGGCCTCCGCCGCCCGTGCCCAGTTGCCGAGCTTGTCCTCGGCATCGGCCAGTTGCACGACCTCGCCGACGACGATCACCGCCGGACTCTTGACCCGTTCGCGCGCCACCATCGGACCGAGATCGGCGAGCAGGGTGCGCAGCGCGCGGGCGTCGGCATAGGTGCCGCGCTCCAGCACCGCGACTGGCATGTCGGGGGCGACGCCATCGGCCATCAGCTTGTCGGCGATCGCCTCCGCCGTCGCGACGCCCATATAGATCACCAGCGTGCGACCCTGTCCGGCAAGGCCCGACCAGTCCTGCTCGCTCAAACCCTTGCACTGGCCGGCGACGAAGCTGACCGCCGACGACCAGTCGCGATGGGTGAGCGGCAGCATCGCGCCCGCTGCACAGCCGAGCGCGGCGGAGACGCCCGGAATGACCTCGACCGGCAGGCCGGCGGCGCGGACCGCCTCGACCTCTTCGCCTCCGCGACCGAAGATGAACGGGTCGCCGCCCTTCAACCGGACGACGATCGCGCCGGTCTTCACGTGCGCGACGATCAGCGCGTTGATCGATTCCTGCGGCAAGGTGTGGCGCGCGCGCTGCTTGGCGACCGAGATGCGCTGCGC
Organism: Sphingomonas sp. SAFR-052; assembly: GCF_051965015.1. NCBI lineage: Bacteria > Pseudomonadati > Pseudomonadota > Alphaproteobacteria > Sphingomonadales > Sphingomonadaceae > Sphingomonas > Sphingomonas sp. SAFR-052. The sequence goes on from NZ_JBQCMO010000001.1 coordinate 604,220, forward strand.
CGTCGCAGGTGCCAGGTCGAGCACGCGCGGGTCGATCAGCCCGTCATGGACGACGACATCGGCGGACTTCAGCGCTTCCACCGCGCGTACGGTCAGCAGGCCGGGATCGCCCGGACCTGCCCCGACAAGGATGACGCGCCCGCGCGCGGTCGGATCGAGTAACGTTGCCATGCCGCCGTAGATGCGGGCAGGGCGCCCCCCGAGCAACCGACGCTTGCTTGGGGGGCGGGAAGGGATTGTTTAGCGGCCTATTGGTTGCGCAGGCCGATGCCGATCGAGGCGCGCGCCTGTTCCGCTTCGGCCGAGACGACCGGATAGGCGCAATAGTCGGCGGCGTAATAGGCCGAGGGGCGGTGGTTGCCCGACCAGCCGATGCCGCCGAACGGTGCCGCCGACGACGCGCCGTTGGTCGGGCGGTTCCAGTTGACGATGCCGGCACGAATATTCGCCCAGAAGCCGTCATAGAGCTGCGGATCGGACGAGATCAGCGACGCCGACAAGCCGTAGCGGGTGTTGTTCGCCTCGGCGATCGCGTCTTCGAAGCTATTGACGCGGAACACCTGTAGCAGCGGGCCGAACAGTTCGACGTCGCTGCGCTCGGCAGTGTCCGACATGTCGATGATGCCGGGGGTGAGGAACGGGCGCCCCTCGACCAGCCGCTGCATGAAGCGCAGCGGACGCCCGCCGCCTGAGGTGAGCGACAGGAAGCTCTCGGTCAGCTGGTCGGCAGCTTCGTTGTCGATCACCGGACCCATGAACGGCGCGGGATCGGCGTGCGGTTCGCCGATGATGAGCCGTTCGCACAGCCGGTTGATCTCGGCCAGCAGCGGTTCGGCCAGCCGCCGTTCGACGATCAGCCGGCGCGCGGCGGTGCAGCGCTGTCCTGCGGAGGTGAAGGCCGACTGTACCACCAGCACCGCGGCGGCATAGAGGTCGGGCGTGCTCCACACGATGATCGGGTTGTTGCCGCCCATTTCCAGCGCGAGGATCTTTTCGGGTGTCTCGGCGAACTGGCGGTTGAGCGCGATGCCGGTCCGCGCCGATCCGGTGAACAGCAGCCCGTCGATATCGGGATGGCCGGCGAGCGCGCGCCCCTGTTCGGGACCACCGATCAGCAGCCGGACGCAATCCTCGGGCACGCCGCCCGCGCGGTAGCAATCGACGAGGAACGCGCCGCTGGCCGGGGTTTTTTCCGACGGCTTGAACACCACCGCGTTGCCGGCGATCAAGGCCGGAACGATGTGGCCGTTGGGCAGGTGCGCCGGGAAATTATAGGGCCCGAGCACCGCCAGCACGCCATGCGGCTTGTGGCGCAGTGCCATGCGCGAGTTGGCCTGCGCCTCCAGCCGACGCTGGCTGGTGCGTTCGCCGTATGCGGTGAGCGAGATTTCAACCTTGGCGATGACGGTTTCGACCTCGGTCCGCGCTTCCCACAGCGGCTTGCCGGTTTCACGAGCGATGACGTCGGCAAAGGCTTCGGCGCGGCTGCGCACGACGTTGGCGAAGCGGCGCATCGCTTCGATCCGGTAGGCGAGCGAGCGCGAGGCCCAGCCGGCCCAGCCGGCACGGGCGGCGGCGACTTCGGTATCGGCATCGCCGACAGGGGCACGCCACAGGGTCGCGCCGGTTGCGGGTTCGGTCGAGACGAGTTCGGCCATGCTGAAGTGTATCCGCCTCCTGGTTGGCGCGCATCCTTGGACCAGAATGCGCAGCGATGCCAGTTGTGTGCTACGAACGGTCGGGGTCAGGCAAGCGCTTGCCCGATGCGGCGGATCGCGGCGACCTTGTCCTCGAACGCCGTCCAGTCGTCGCGCTCGGCGATGGCGGCCCAGATCGCCTCCACCTCGTCGATCAGCATCGAACAGGGGGCGGCGTCGGACCAATAGGGATGGCTGCGGTCGCTGCGCGGACGATAGTCGGACAGCAGCGCACGGACGGGTTCGAATGCGGTCCAGTCTTCGCCTTCGGGCAACCAGCCGCCGAATGCCTCGAAAAAGAAGTGGTCGATGGGCATCTGCGACGCGGCCAGCGCGGCGGTGACCGCGTCGGCGAGTGCCCGGTCGCTTGCTGGGTCGCGTGAGACGACGCCCAGCCGCCACAGCATCGCGTCGGCCAGTGCCGTTGCATAGCGTTCGGGGAAGGCCTCCAGCACCTCGATCAGTGGCGGTGCATCGACGACGGTGCGCAGCGCCACCGCCAGTTGCATGACGTTCCAGTGCATCGCGTCGGGCTGGCGACCGAAGGCGTAGAGCCCCTGATGATCGAAATAGGCGGCGGTGAAGGTAGCGTCCCAAGTCGGCGCGAACCGCCACGGGCCGTAATCGAAGCTCTCGCCGGTCACGTTGATATTGTCGGTGTTGAGCACGCCGTGCACGAACCCCGCCGCCATGAACCGTGCGGCGAGCGTCGCGACACGACCGACGACCTCGTCGAACAGTTCGATCGCGGGGGCGCTGCCCGGCGTGCGGCCGTAGAGACGGGTGAGCACATAGTCGATCAGCCGGTGCATCGCGTCGGCATCGCGTTCATAGGCCAGCCGCTGAAAGGTGCCGATCCGGACATGGCTGTGGTTCAGCCGCACCAGCACGGCCGAGCGCGTCGGCGAGGGTTCGTCGCCGCGCACCAGTTCCTCGCCGGTCTCGATCAGCGAGAAGCTGCGCGAGGTGGGGACGTTCAGCGCCTCGAGCATCTCGGTCGCCAGCACTTCGCGCACGCCGCCCTTCAGCGTCAGGCGACCGTCGCCGAAGCGGCTGTACGGGGTCTGGCCCGACCCCTTGGTGCCGAGGTCGAGCAGCCGCTCGCGATGGTCGGTCGCCTGCGCGTACAGGAAGCCGCGCCCGTCGCCGATATCGGGGTTGTACGACTGGAACTGATGGCCGTGATAGCGCAGCGCCAGTGGTTGCGGAATGCTGCCGGGCAGGGGGGTGAAGCGGCCGAAATGGTTGAGCCACGCTGCGTCGGTGAGGGGTAGGGTACTGGCAGCCTCGCCAAGTTCGTTACCCGAGCGCAGGCTGGGGTCTCGTTGTTGGGGCAGGTCGCGCTCACCATCGGAAGACCCCAGCCTGCGCTGGGGTGACGTGTCCACCCCGCCCGCCACAATTCCGATCTGCGCCGCCGCCCGGTCGTTCCTGAACCGCAGGATATGTTCCGGAAAGGCCGCAGGCGTCACGGCATCGTAGAACGGTTCGCCCAGCGCCAGAATATCGGTGCGGGGGCGATAGCGAGCGGGTTGCGGGTTTTCGGCCATGCGGCGATATGGGGGGCGATGGCGCTATCCGACAAGCAACGCTTCACTGATGCATATTGGTGGTCGAACGACGGCCTGCGGTTGCATTATCGCGACTATGCCGGGCGGGCCGACCGGCCGGCGATCCTGTGCCTGCACGGGCTGACCCGCAATGCCCGCGACTGGGAGGATGTCGCCGACCGGCTCGCCGGAGAATGGCGGCTGATCGTGCCGGAGATGCGCGGCCGAGGCGAGAGCGGCTATGCCCGCGATCCGATGACCTATGTACCGCTGGTCTATCTGCAGGATGTCGAGGCGCTGCTGAACCAGTTGGAACTGCCGCAGGTCGTCGCGTTCGGCACGTCGCTGGGCGGGATCCTGACGATGTTGCTGGCCGCGACCGATCGCGACCGGATCGCGGCGGCGCTGCTCAACGACGTCGGACCCGAACTCGATCCGGTCGGGCTGGGGCGGATTCGCGGCTATGTCGGCAGGCAGGTCAGCCACCCGACCTGGATGCATGCGGCGCGCGCGGTCGCCGAGAACAATGGCGACGTCTATCCGGGTTATGAGGTGCAGGACTGGCTGCACATGGCCAAGCGGGTGCACCGGCTGAATTCGGCGGGGCGCATCATCCTCGATTACGACATGAAGATCGCCGAGCCGTTCCGCGTGCCCGGCAATGAAGCGGGTCCGGACATGTGGCGCGCCTATGAAGCGCTGGCGGGCAAGCCGGTGTCGATCGTTCGCGGCGAACTGTCGGATATCCTGCCGGCGCAGGTCGGGACGGCGATGGCCGAGCGGATCGGTACCGCCGAACTGACGACGATCGCCGGGGTCGGCCACGCCCCGACGCTGACCGAACCGGCGTCGGTGGCGGCGATCGACCGGTTGCTGGCGCGGGTGGCGGGGGCGTGAGCGCGCCGGTCCGCATCCTGCACCTCCATTCCTCCTTCGCCTATGGCGGCAAGGAGGCGCGGGCGATCCGGCTGATGCATGCATGGGGGTCGAACGCCGTGCATACGATCGTGTCGGGCGTGCCCGAGCGGACCGAGGCGCAGGCGGCGATCGGTAGCCATATCCGATACGAGATCGCACAGAACCCGCCGCCCTTGACCGGCAAGCCATCGGTCGCACGGTTCGAAGCGATCGCGCGGTTCATGCGCCGCTTCGATCTGGTGCTGACCTATAATTGGGGCGCGATCGACGGGGTGATGGCGAAGCGGGTGTTCGCCAAGGGCGCGCCGCCGGTGATCCATCACGAAGACGGCTTCAACGAGGATGAGGCGACCCGGCTGAACCCGGTGCGCAACCTGTATCGCCGCTTCGCGCTGGGCGCCGCCGATGCGCTGGTCGTCCCGTCCGAGCGGTTGCTGGACGTTGCGCGGACGGTGTGGAAACAGCCGGACAACCGGCTGCATTTGATCGGCAACGGCGTGCCGGTCGCGCGGTTCGCACAAGGCTGCGCGCCCGATACGATTCCTGGTTTCCGCCGCAAGGCCGGCGAGGTCGTGATCGGCTGTGTCGCCGGCCTGCGCGAGGTGAAGGACCTGCCGCTGCTGGTCCGCTCGGTCGGCGGGATTTCGGTCAAGGTGCGGCTGGTGATCGTCGGCGAGGGTCCCGAGCGCCAGAATATTCTCGATGCCGCAGAGGCGATGGGGATCGACGACCGTGTCCATCTGCCCGGCTTTCTGCCCGAGGCGTGGCGGTACATGGGGCTGTTCGACATCTTCGCGCTGTCGTCGAAGAGCGAGCAGCAGCCGATTTCGGTGATGGAGGCGATGGCCGCCGGGCTGCCGGTCGTCGCGCCGCCGCTGGGCGATATCGGCAGGATGGTGTCGGAGGCGAACCAGCCGTATATGGGCATCGACCGGATGGAGGTGCATCTGCGCGACCGGTTGCAGATGCTGGCGGTCGATCCGGCGGCGCGGCGCTATGTCGGCGAAAGCAACCGTGCCAAGGCCTATGCCGAATTCGACGAGGCGACGATGATCGCCAGCTACAAGGCGTTGTACGAACGCGCGATCGGGCGGCCGGGGGCGCTGGGTCAGCCGGTCTGAACGTCGGCTTCGGCCAGCCAGGCGCGGGCCGGTTCGAGCGCGTCGAACACCGCCGTTTCGCGGGCGGCGGTGATACGACGGGCCTGCATCGCGTCGAGCGCCGATGCCGATACGATCGCGATCCGCTCCATCTCGCCGATCTGGTTCCGGCGGAATTCGACCAGCGCCTCGGTGACGCCGCGGACGTGCAGGCCACAGGTGCGAATGTCGAGGAGCAGGTGCCGGGGCATCAACCGGGCGGGCGTGGCGCGGATGTCGGCAGTGACCGCCGCGATATAGGCTTCGGCGGTCGCGATCGTCCATTGTCCGTCGAAGGTGATGATGACGGTCCGCTGCGCGTGGTCGTGCACGATGGAAAAGGACGGGTCCGTCATACACGATGCCTTAGCCGGTGCCGGGACCAATTGATATATCGGTGCGATATGGAACGTTGGCGTACGGGTTGCCCTGCCATCGTGCCCGTCCGGCAACGGGCGGTCCTCGCAATTTGCTCGCGTTCGGCGTCTGGTGCGATTAATGACGCTTCGATGCGATCGTCGGCTCTGTCCGTCCGCACGAGGTTCCCGCTGGAGGTTGCGTTGTTCAAAGGTCTGTCGCCCATCGTCTATAACGGCCGCGAAGTCTGGCCGCTGATCGAAGGGGGCAAGGGCGTTGCCGCGACCAACCACGCCTCGGCCGGGGCATGGGCGGCGGCGGGCGGGATCGGCACCGTCTCGGCGGTGAATGCCGACAGCTATGATGCCGAGGGCAAGATCATTCCGCAGGTGTACAAGGCGCTCACCCGCCGCGAACGCCATGAGGAACTGATCGAATATGCGATCGAGGGCGCGGTGCAGCAGGTGCGGCGCGCATGGGAGATTGCGGGCGGCAAGGGCGCGATCAATATCAACGTCCTGTGGGAAATGGGCGGGGCGCAGCGCATCCTGCATGGCGTGCTCGAGCGGACGCGGGGCCTAGTCTCGGGCGTGACCTGCGGCGCGGGGATGCCGTACAAGCTGTCCGAGATCACCGCCTCCTACGGTGTCAGCTATCTGCCGATCGTGTCGTCGGGCCGTGCGTTCCGCGCGCTGTGGAAGCGCGCCTATTCGAAGGCCGCCGAATGGCTGGCGGCGGTGGTCTATGAGGACCCGTGGCTGGCGGGCGGGCATAACGGCCTGTCGAATGCCGAGAATCCTCTGGAGCCGCAGGACCCCTATCCGCGCGTCCGCGACCTGCGCGCGACGATGCGCGAGGGCGGCATTTCCGACGACGTGCCGATCGTGATGGCCGGTGGCGTCTGGTATCTGCGCGACTGGAACGACTGGATCGACAATCCCGAGCTCGGCAAGATCGCGTTCCAGTTCGGCACCCGCCCGCTGCTGACGCAGGAAAGCCCGATCCCCGAGGAGTGGAAGGCGAAGCTGATGGAGATCGAGGAGGGCGAGGTGCTGCTGCACCGGTTCAGCCCGACCGGCTTCTATTCGTCGGCGGTGCGCAACCCGTTCCTACGCAACCTCGAGGCGCGCTCGGAGCGGCAGATCGCCTTCTCGACGCAGGAGGCGGGCGACCATGTCTTCCAGCTCGACGTCGGCGTGAAGGGCCGCAATTTCTGGGTGACGCAAGGCGATCTGCTGCGTGCGCGCGAATGGTTCGGGCAGGGCTTCACCGACGCGCTGAAGACCCCGGACAATACGCTGGTGTTCGTGACGCCGGAAGAGAAGGGCATCATCCGCAAGGACCAGGCGGACTGCATGGGCTGCCTGTCGCAGTGCAGCTTTTCGAGCTGGGCCGATAGCGAGACCAACTCGACCGGGCGGCTGGCCGATCCGCGCAGCTTCTGCATCCAGAAGACGCTGCAGGACATCGCTCATGGCGGTCCCACCGACCAGAATCTGATGTTCGCGGGGCACGCCGCCTATAACTTTAAGCGCGACCCCTTCTATTCCAACGGGTTCGTGCCGAGCGTGAAGCAGCTGGTCGATCGTATCCTGACCGGGGATTGAGGGCCGGGCTGTCCAGCGATCATGTCGCGGCGTTGGCCGTGGTCGATCGCCTGTTGCGGCGGGCGCAGGAACCGTGGTGGGTGATCGCTGGTGCGGCCGTGGCGCTGCACACAACGGAGCCGGTCGCGGTCGACGATATCGACGTGTTGCTCGCGATGCGGGACGTGGCGTTGATCGCGAACCTGCCCGGGCTGGTGCGCAAGGGCGGGGATCGCGATGCGCGGTTCCGATCGGCCTTTTATGCGTCGCTGCCGGTCGGTACGGTCGAGGTCGAGTTCATGGCCGGCTTCGCGCTGTGCGGCGAGCAAGGCTGGCAGCCGGTATGGCCGCGGTCGCGGGTGTTGGTCGACATGGCGGGGCTGGCGGTGCCGACGCCGGATCGCGCCGAACTGGTCGCGATGCTGCGGGCGTTCGGCCGGCCCAAGGATCTGCAACGCGAAAGGTTGCTGGGCTGCTGACCGGGGCGGCGTACCGCCCCGGCCGATCCGATCAGTCGTCGGCGACGGTGCCGACCACTGCCCCACCGACGCCACCCACGGCCGCGCCCTTTTCGACATTGCCACCGGTTGCCGCCGCGATGCCGGCACCGCCCGCCGCGCCGATCGCGCCACCGCGCAACGTCGAACAGGCGGCCAGCGAGCTGCCGGCGGCGAGGGCGAGGACGATAGTCGCGATCTTTTTCATGGGGTTACTCCTGTTGTACACACAGCCCCGCCAATGATTGTGCGCCGCGACGGTTCCAAACCCGTCCCATTGCAACACAAAGAAACATTACAGGTGCCATTAACCTGCATCGCGATAGACTGCCCCTATGAAGTCCGCGTTGATCGTTCGCCACGTTCCCTATGAAGGCTGTGCCGGATACCGGGCGCCGGTGGAGGCGGCGGGGTACGTGATCGACCGGATCGACGTGACCGATCCGGCCTTCGCCACCGCCGACCTGACTGCGCCCAACCTGCTGATCGTGATGGGCGGGCCGATGGGCGTGTATGACGTCGCCGAGAACCCGTGGATTCCCGGCGAGATCGCGTCGCTGTCGCGGCGTCTGGCGGCGGACCTGCCGACGCTAGGCATCTGTCTGGGTGCACAGATGATGGCGGCGGCGCTGGGCGCGAATGTCTACAAGGGCAGCGGCGGGTGCGAGATCGGGTTTGCGCCGATCGACCTTGCCGATCCGGATTCACCGCTGCGCCATGTCGCGGGGGTGCCGGTGCTGCACTGGCATGGCGACACGTTCGACCTACCCGAGGGGGCCGAGTTGCTGGCGACCACCGCGCGCTACCGGCAGGGGTTCCGGCGGGGGAGCAACCTGCTGGCGCTGCAATTCCATGCCGAGATGGGCGAGGATGCGCGGTTCGAGGCGTGGCTTGATTATCTCGATTGCCCGAACCATCGCGGCGAGCTGACCGAGGAGTATCGGACGCTCGGGCCTGCGGCGGTGCGGGCCGGGCAGGCGATGATCGCGGAGTGGTTGGCGGGGCTTCGGGTCTGACCGCGCGATGCGCCCGCCTTCGTTCAAGCGACGTTTCGCGGTGAGCGGCCCGATGCTGAAAACGCCCGGTTTTCTGGCCAAAGTTCACTAAGTTCACGCCTGTGCAGTGTCGGTTCATGGTGCGGAGCGGCAGTGTCAAAGAGCGGGTCGCGCAAGGACCGTCGGAGATGTTGGCAGGCATTGGCCGTGTAGGAAACTATGGGTCAACCGGCTTTAAAGGGAAGCGAACATGCGCATCAACGCTTCCATATTCAGTAAATCAAGCCAAGCGACGTCATTAGAACAAGAGAAACGAACACCGTCAGCGCCAGAAAGAGCGTTCCAAAAATCCGACAGCCGCCCAGCGACCGCCCGTCATCGTCTGCATCTGGACGCAAACGGACAGAGCCCTTCAAGGCGGATTGCCCGCCAACCACCCTGCGGTTATCGGCGAGACATGGCGCACCGCTTGCCCTCGTATATCGGGACCGTCCGGCGCATGCTGCTGGCCGTGCTTGCGATTGCGCTCGCCTTGCCGATGGGCGGCGGCATCTGCGAAGCGCAGGCGGCGATGCTCGCGCATTCGGTCGCGGAGCCTGCCTGCGCCGACATGCCGAAGGAACGGCACCATCCGGTCAAGGCGGCTTCGATCGACTGCGCCTTGTGTGTAGCGCTGCCGGGTCCGGCAGCGGCTCCCGACGCATCCGTACCCGTCATCGCGATAATACCCGTCGCCGGTCTGGCCAGCTGCCTTGCGGGATTGTCCGGGGGGCCGGCGCCCCCGCCTCCACGGATCGTCTGACGCTCGACACTATCGGAACGTCAGACGAACCAAGGAACTATCATATGAAGAAGATCTCGATCATCGCCGCCGCCCTCGTGCTCGGCGTCCCGGCTACCGCCTATGCAGCCGCCGGTTGCTGCAAGGGCATGACGTGCTGCAAGCAGGACGCCGACTGTTGCAAGGACGGCAAGAGCGACTGCTGCAAGGACATGAAAAAGGGCGGCGACCACGCCGACCACGCAGCTCGCAAGTAACGCGAACGGCAGGCGGCGGGGCGTTGGACGCTCCGCCGTCTGCTCTGCGAGCGACGGCGGTCCTTCGACGATCTGCCTACCGCAACCCTTCCAACACCTGATCCGGCGGGCGGTGCCCGTCCGCCCAGACGCGGATGTTGGTAATCACCTTTTCCCCCATCGCCACGCGGCCTTCCAGCGTCGCCGACCCCATATGCGGGGTCATCACGACATTGGGCAGCGCGAGCAGACGGGGATCGATCGCCGGTTCGTGCGCCCAGACGTCCAGCCCGGCACCGGCCAGCCGCCCGCCCTCCAGCGCGTCGACCAGCGCCTCCTCGTCGACGATGCCGCCGCGCGAGGCGTTGATGAGATAGACGTGGCGGCGCAGGCGGGCGATGCGGCGGGCGTCGAGCAGGTTCTCGCTGTCGGCGTTGCGCGGGGTGTGGATGGTCAGCAGGTCGATCTGTCCGAGCATCTGGTCGAGATCGGCATGCCATGTCGCGCCGAGCTCGGCCTCGACCACTTCGGGCAGGCGGTGGCGGTTGTGGTAATGGATCGACAGGCCGAAGGCGCGGGCGCGGCGGGCGACGGCCTGGCCGATGCGGCCCATGCCGATGATGCCGAGCGCCTTGCCGCCGATGCGGTGGCCGAGCATCCCGCCGGGGCTCCACCCCTTCCACTCGCCCGATCGGACCAGCTTTTCGCCCTCGGCCAAGCGGCGCGGCACTGCGAGGATCAGCGCCATGACCATGTCGGCGGTATCCTCGGTCAGGACGCCCGGCGTGTTGGTGACGATGATCCTGCGGGCGCGAGCAGCCTTCAGGTCGATATGGTTCACGCCCGCGCCGTAATTGGCGATCAGGCGCAGGCGATCGGGTGCGGCATCGATCAGCGCGGCATCGATCACGTCGGTCACGGCGGGGACCAGCACGTCGCAATCAGCCATGGCGGCGGCCAGTTCGTCGCGGGTAAAGGCGTGGTCGTCGGGGCTGACCACCGTGTCGAACAGCGTCGCCATCCGCCCCTCGGTCGCTGCCGGCAGACGCCGCGTCACCTGGACTCGCGGATGGCGGGGTGGGGCTGCTGAAACGGTCATGGGTACCGGATTGGCGGCTGGGCGAACCTGCGTCAACGGCTTGCGGGCACGGTGTCGTTGCCGATAGAGGCGGGGTTCGGACAAAAGGGGACGATAACATGCGCTTCGCAAGGCAATCGATCGCGGTCGCGTCGATGCTGGTGGTGCTGGCGACCGGAGCGGCGGAGGCGCAGCGCCGCAAGCCGCCTTATTATGCGTCGATCGCCGCGGGCGAGGCGCGGATGCGCAGCGGCCCCGGCAAGAACTACCCGACGCAATGGGTGTATCGCCGCGCCGACCTGCCGATCAAGGTCGTCGATATCTATCAGGACTGGCGCCGGGTCGAGGACCCCGACGGCACGCGCGGATGGTTGCAGGTCGGATTGCTGAGCGACCGGCGCACCGCGTTCGTCGGGCGCGAGGTCGTGGAGTTGCGCGCATCGCCGCAATCGGGTGCGGCGGTGGTATGGCGCGCGGCGCCGGGCGTGGTCGGGCGGTTGTCGCGGTGCAACGGCGCGTGGTGCTTCTTCGACGTGCGCGGGCGTGGCGGCTATGTCGAGCAGTCGCGGCTGTGGGGCGTCGATCCAGGGGAGACGATGTAGGGCGCCGGTGCTCGTCGTTGCCGCTTTGCGGGAGATCCCTGCGAAGTCCTTCTCTCGACACGGAACCTTCCGTACCCCCGCGAAGGCGGGGGTCCAGAGTCCGGGAGAACAAAGGTTTGCTCGTGTCGCTCCTGGGCCCCCGCCTTCGCGGGGGCACGAACAGGCATGGCCCATTCCCACACCCAAACTCCGCCATTTACCTCCGCCCCCAGTCCGACGATAACCGTTGTTACGATCGGCGCGGTTTCACCGCAGGACATATGGGGCAATATGGTCAAATGGTTGATGGGTGCGGCGTTGCTGGCATTGGGTCAGGCCGGCATGGCGAGTGAACCGGCAGCGCCGGTGGCGGCGAGCGAGGCGGTGAAGGCAGGGGATCTGACGCTAGAACGCGTCTTTGCCAGCCCTGACCTGAACGGGGCCGCGCCGCAGAACCTGCGGCTGTCGCCCGACGGCAAATATGTGACGCTGCTGCGCAACCGCGCGGATGAGCGCGAGCGGTTCGACCTGTGGGCGATGGACACGACCAGCCGCGAATGGCGGATGCTGGTCGATTCGAAGAAGGTCGGCACCGGCGCCGCGCTGTCCGAGGCGGAAAAGATGCAGCGCGAGCGCGACCGGTCGCTGACCGGCAAGCGCGGTATCCTCGCCTATGACTGGGCACCCGATGGCAAGTCGATCCTCGTGCCGCTCGACGGCGACCTCTACCTTGCGTCGATCGACGGCAATGTCCGGCGGCTGACCAACAGCGACAGCGGCGAGCTGAACCCCGTGGTCAGCCCCGAGGGGCGCTATGTCAGCTTCGTGCGCGACCAGAATCTGGTGACGCTCGACCTGAAGACGGGGCAGGAAACCGCGGTCACGACCGAGGGCAAGGATACCGTCCATTTCGGTGAGGCGGAGTTCGTCGCGCAGGAGGAGATGGACCGGCGCACCGGTTACTGGTGGTCGCCCGACGACCGGCTGATCGCGGTCGAACGCTTCGACGAGGCGCCGGTCGGCATCGTCACCCGATCGGCGATCGGTGCCGAGGGAACCAGCATCTATCAGCAGCGCTATCCCAAGGCGGGGACGCCCAACGTGCTGGTCGAACTGTACGTCATGAAGCCCGATGGATCGGGCAAGGTGAAGGTCGATCTCGGCCCCGATCCCGATATCTATCTGGCGCGGGTCGACTGGACGCCCGATGGCAAGGCGCTGCTGGTCCAGCGGCAGAACCGGTCGCAGACGAAGCTCGACATGCTGCGCGTCGATCCGGCGACCGGGGCGGCAACCGTGCTGTTCAGCGAGGAGAGCGGGCCGAAGAGCTGGGTCAACCTGTCGAACGCCTATCATGCGATGAAGGACGGGAGCCTCATCTGGTCGTCGGAACGCGACGGCTATGCGCATCTCTATCGCTGGAAGGGCGGCAAATGGACGCAGCTGACCAGCGGCAAATGGATGGTGTCCGATCTGGCAGGCGTCGATGAGGCCAAGGGCCGCATCTATTTCCTCGGCAACAAGGACGATGTGCTCGAACGGCAGCTGTACCGCGTCGACATCAACCGGCCGGACGTCATCACCCGGCTGACCGAGCGGGGCTGGTCGTACAGCGCGTCGATGGATGGGAAGGCGTCGCGGCTGATCGTGTCGCGCTCCAACCCCGACCAGCCGGCGCAGACCTATCTGGCCGATACCGCCGCCAAGCGGATCGCGTGGATCAACGAGAACGCGTTGACCGGCGACCACCCCTACGCGCCCTATGTCGCCAGCCACCGCCCGACCGAGTTCGGGACGATCAAGGCGGCGGACGGTTCGACGCTGTATTGGAACATGATCACGCCGAAGCTGGAGCCGGGCAAGCGCTACCCCGTGTTCTTCTCGCATTACGGTGGCCCGGGAAGCCAGGTGGTGAAGCGCGCCTGGGGTGGGGCGCTGCGGCAATATCTGGTCGATCGCGGCTGGATATGGTTCGAGATCGACAATCGCGGATCGCCCGAACGCGGCAAGGCGTTCGAGGACCAGATCCATCAGGCGATGGGCACGGTCGAGGTCGACGACCAGATCGCGGGGGCGAACTATCTGAAGACGCTGCCGTTCGTCGCGCCCGACAAGATCGCGACCTATGGCTGGTCGTACGGTGGATACATGACGCTGAAGATGCTGGAAAAGGCGCCGGGCGTGTTCGCCGCCGGCGTGTCCGGCGCGCCGGTGTCGCGGTGGGAGCTGTACGACACCCATTATACCGAACGCTATATGGGCGATCCGCGCGTGGTCGGGGATGCCTATACCGCGTCGGCAGCGGTGCCCGATGCGGCGAAGATCAGGGACCCGCTGTTGCTGATCCACGGCATGGCCGACGACAATGTCGTGCTCGAACATTCGACGGCGATGATGGCGGCGATGCAGAAGAGCGCGACGCCGTTCGAACTGATGCTGTATCCGGGACAGACGCACCGCGTCGGCGGACAAGGTGTCAGCGAACATCTGTGGAAGACGATCCTGAACTTCCTCGATCGCCAAGTCGTGCAAAAGTAAAACCCAAATGGTGTATTGACGTCCGACTTTTCCCAAGTCAGCCTATGTATCAAGGACTTGGGGGAGTCGGGCGATGGGGGAAGTTGCGGGCGGGATCGCACCGGTCACGGGGCGCGCGCGGATCGAGGTGCTGGACGTCCTGCGCGGGCTGGCCATCCTCGCCATCTATTACATGAACGTGACGACGCAGGCCTCGGCGACGACGCTGTTGTTCGCCGATTTCCGCTGGATCGGATGGACGCCGATCGACCGAGTGGCGTGGGGCTTCGTCATGATCTTCCTCGAGGGGACGCAGCGCGGCGTGCTCGAACTGCTGTTCGGGGCGGGGTTCATGGTGCTGACCGCGCGGGCGATGCGGCCCGACGGGCCGGTGGCGGTCGCCGACCTGTTCTATCGCCGGACGCTGTGGCTGTTGTTCTTCGGGCTGGTCAATGTGTTCGTCGTGCTGTGGGTCGGCGACATTTTGACCGTCTATGCGCTGGCCTCGCTGTTCCTGTTTCCGTTCCGTCTGCTGGGGTCCAAGGCGCTGGTGGCGCTGGGTAGCCTGTTCGCGCTGTTCACGGCGGCGGGGGGCCTCAGCGAATATGTCCCGCGGCTCGCCATGCAGGCGAAGGTCGAGCGCGCGCAGGCGGCACAGGCGGCGGGCCGGTCGGTGGCGAAGGACGATGCCAAGGCGCTCAAGGAATGGAACCAGAAGATCGCCAAGCGCCAGCCGAACGAGAAGATGGCCAAGGATCTGGTCAAGGAGCGCAAGGCGCATGCCGGCGGCTGGCTGCCCTATGCCAGCTATTACTGGGACGGCTGGATGAAGTTCATGGTCGGCAAGGGGCTGATCGCCATGGCGGTGGTCGAGGCGTTCTGCGTGATGCTGATCGGCGTGGCGCTGTGGAAATGGCGGATTATCCAGGGTGAGCGGACGACGCACTTCTATCTGGGGCTGATGGTCGCCGCTTATGGCTTCGGGCTGACGGCGCGCGCGGTCGGGGTGGTCGAGATGATGCCGCTGCTGCCGACCGCCAAGACGATCTGGTTCACGCAGGAGGCGGCGCGGATCGCGGTCAGCATCGGCCATGTCGCTGCGGTCAATCTGGCGATGAAGACGGTGAGCGGCACGCGGCTGCTTCACCCATTCCGCGCGGTCGGGCGGATGGCGTTCTCGGTCTATTTCCTCGAACAGATCATCGGGCTGCACATCCTGTTCGCGCCCTATGGGTTCAACCTATGGGGGAAATACGGGCATGCCGGACAGTTCGCGATCGCGACCGGGGTGATCGTGGTCAGTGCCATCGCCGCCAATCTATGGGCGCGCTGGTTCGCGATCGGGCCGCTCGAATGGGCATGGCGGAGCCTTGCCTATTGGCAGCGCCAGCCGTTCCGGCGTCGCCCCGATCAGGTGCCGGAGGTGCTGCCCGGGCCGACGCTGGTCCCCGCGTGACTTTACAAAAGGTGCAGAACCGGTATGCCGCGCGCAAGATTTGATCGCGGAGAAGTCGAGTGGGTTATCGGGTAGTCGTCACCGGGGCGACCGGCAATGTCGGTCGCGAGATGCTGAACATCCTGGCGGAGCGCGAATTTCCGATCGACGATCTGGCAGTGCTGGCATCGTCGCGCTCGGCGGGCGAGATGGCCGATTTCGGCGAGACCGGCAAGCAGTACAAGATCCAGAATATCGAGCATTTCGATCCGACCGGATGGGACATGGCGCTGTTCGCGATCGGCAGCGAAGCGACCAAGGTCTATGCGCCGAAATTCGCCGCCGCCGGCTGCACCGTCATCGACAATTCGTCGCTGTACCGCATGGACCCCGACGTGCCGCTGATCGTGCCCGAGGTGAACCCGGAGGCGATCGACGGGTACAAGGCGCGCAACATCATCGCCAACCCCAATTGCTCGACCGCGCAGATGGTCGTCGCCCTCAAGCCGCTGCACGATGCCGCGACGATCACGCGGGTCGTCGTCGCCACCTATCAATCGGTGTCGGGTGCGGGCAAGGCGGGCATGGACGAGCTGTTCGAACAGAGCCGCAACATCTTCGTCGGTGACTCGGCGGACCCCAAGAAGTTCACCAAGCAGATCGCGTTCAACGTGATCCCGCACATAGACAGCTTCCTCGACGACGGGTCGACCAAGGAAGAATGGAAGATGGTGGTCGAGACCAAGAAGATCCTCGACCCCAAGATCAAGGTCGTCGCGACCTGCGTTCGCGTGCCGGTGTTCGTCGGCCATAGCGAAGCCATCAACATTGAGATGGAAAACGAGCTGTCGGCCGAGGACGCGCAGAAGATCCTGCGCGAGGCACCCGGCATCATGCTGGTCGACAAGCGCGAGGACGGTGGATACGCGACCCCGATCGAATGCGTCGGCGACTTCGCGACCTATGTCAGCCGCGTGCGCGAGGATTCGACCGTCGAGAACGGGTTAGCCCTGTGGTGTGTGTCGGACAATCTGCGCAAGGGTGCGGCGCTGAACGCGGTGCAAATTGCGGAATTGCTGGGTCGTCGGCACTTGAAAAAGGACTGAGCGTCCGTTCCCGGACACAGTTCGTTACAAGCGACGAACATATCCTAAAGGGTCGTTAACCGGTTTCGGTTAACGTTTGCCCATGGAACCGGGAACTGTCCGCGACGATGCCGTGCACCGGGGTGCGTGGGAAGCGATCTGCCGTTCGCAGGCGGTGATCGAGTTCGCGCTCGACGGGACGGTCCTGTGGGCGAACGACGCGTTCCTCGCTACGATGGGCTATGCCTTGGCCGAGGTACAGGGACGGCATCATCGTATCTTCTGTTCGGCGACCGAGGGAATTTCGCCGGCCTATGCCGCGTTCTGGCGCAAGCTGGCCGGGGGCGCGTTCGAAGGCGGGCTGTACCGCCGCGTCGACCGGCAGGGTCGCGACGTGTGGTTGCAGGCGACCTACAACCCGGTGCTCGATGCGCAGGGCCGCCCGTCCAAGATCGTCAAGATCGCCACCGACATGACCCGGCAGATCGTGCTGGAGCATGAGGTGCAGGCGCGGCTGGAGGAGGGCAACCGCTTCCGCACCGCGCTGGAGGGGCAGAAGGAGGCGCTGCAATCGGCGATGACGCAACTGGCCGGCATCGTCGCGTCGATCGGCGATATCACCGCGCAGACCCGGCTGGTCGCGCTGAACGCCGCGATCGAGGCGGCGCGGGCGGGAGAAGCCGGCACCGGCTTCGCGGTCGTCGCGCGCGAGGTGAAGTCGCTGGCCGACGATATCCGCGTCGCGACCGAGCGCGCGGCGACGATGCTGCGCGATCATGGCGGAGCGGCGTTGGCGGCCTGAGCGTCAATAGCCGGTATAGCGCCCCGGGCGGTGCCACGCGATCAGGATGCCGCTGATCGCCGCGGCGCTGAGCGCCGACCACGCGACCTGTACCGGGGCCACCACCGCGAATGAGGCGGCGAGGATGCCGAGGTCGATCGCGATCTGCGTCCGTCCGGCATTCCATTCGCGGGTGCGTTGCAGCCAGAGCGTTACCACCCCGGTCCCGCCGACCCCGGCATCGTGGCGGGCAAGCGCGAGGATGCCCATGCCGATCACGGTTCCGCCGGCGATCGCGGCGAAGGCGGGATGCACCTCGACGATGCGGAAGCCGTAGCGCGCCATGGTCGAAAACACCGCGATCCCGGCATTGACCGCGATCGTGCGCAGCATGAACCGCGTGCCCATCGCCCGCTTGGCGAACAGGAAGAAGGGGATGTTGATCAGCGTGAACAGCACGCCGGTCGGCAGCGGGATCAGATAGGAGACCAGCAGCGCGACCCCGGCAATGCCGCCGGTCACCAGCCCCGCGGCGCGGAGCAACGCCAGCCCGAGCGCGATCATCACGCACCCGACGACGATGGCATAGACGTCCTCGGACCGGCTGTGCGGTACACCTTCATGGGGCAGGGCAGGGGCGATGGCGTCGATCTCCGGTCAGGCCGGCATCCTCCCCGTTTGTTGTTTTATTGCGTGGGTACCTATCCTGCTTCGGGGGAGAGGTGAAGCGGCTAATTCTGCTTCGCCTCCACGCGCGATCGGCGCAGTTCGGCGACCTCCTTCGCCACCGGTTCGCTCTCGCAGATCGTGCGATCGGCGGCGGTGAGCGTCTTGGCATCGATACAGGCGAAGGGCTGCTGCATCTTACCCAATAGCGAGATCGGTTCGACCCGCGCGTCGCGGGCGGCGATCACCGGGGCGAGGTCGGTCAGGAAGCGTTGCCAGCCGGTGGTTTCGTCGGGGTCTTCGTCCGCCGCCGGGGGAATGGCGGCGGCGGTGCGGCGCAGCGCTTCGGCTTCGTCGAACCGCCCGAGCTGGCGCAGCGCATTGGCGGCGCGCGCAGTAAGGGCGCGGCGGTCGGTTGGCGGGGTGGTGGCGGGCAGGGCGGCGACGCGCGCGGCGAATTCGTTCTGATAGCGGGTGGCAAGCGCGGGAACGCCCTTGTCCATCGCGTCCGGCGTTACCGCCCAGATCGCGCGCAGCAGCAGCCAGAGTGACTGGCTTTCGGGGCGACCGATCCGCTTCGCCAGCCATGCCGCCCGGTAATAGGGTTCGTCGCGTGCGACCAGTTCGCGATAGTCGGGCGTCGCGATCAGCGTCGCCAGCTGCGCGACCTCGGCCGCAGTGAAGGCGTCGAACATCACCAGCCGGTTCGATGGGCATTCCGGCAGGGGAAAGGGGAAGGGCATGTAGCTGTACGGCTTTCCGTCCGGGCGCGATCCATAGGTGCTGTAGGTACCCGATCGCCAAGCCTGGAACCGCTCGCCGCCGACCGGGCAGATGGTCTCTGCCATGTCGCCATGATGGCCGAGCGGCATGACCGGCGGTTCGGGCGGCGGGGCGGGAGTGGTCTGGAGCAGCAGCGCGAGCAACATGGGGCGACCTCCGGTCGGTATCGTCGGGGCGAAGGTGCCGGGTTCGCGGCGCGACCGCAATGCGGATCGGAACCGTGGCGGTACGGCCATGGTTGTGGCAGCGAACGAGAGGGCGTCACATGGCCGAAGTAGTGTCGGGCGGGTGTCAGTGCGGGCGGATCCGCTATACGGTGACGATCCGCGATGACGAGGCGTATCTGTGCCACTGCCGGATGTGCCAGCGGGCGACCGGCGGGGTATCGATCGCGTTCAAGAACGTCGCCAAGCGCGACGTGGCGTGGGATCGGCGACCCGACCTGTATGCCTCGTCACCGATCGCCAAGCGCGGCTTCTGTCGCGAATGCGGGACCCCGCTCAGTTTCGAATTTCCCGATGGCGACAATATCGACCTGACGATCGGCAGCTTCGACGAACCGGCGCGGTTCCAGCCGCATCATCATTTCGGGGTGGAGAGTTGGCACCCGCAATGGCTCGACACGCGGGGCCTGCCCGAATATCGCGCCGACGAACACCCACCGACCGTCGAACGCTGGAAGAACGCACTTGGCCCATCCTGAACCCACGACCCATCGTTTCGCCAGCTTCGACGGGGCCGAGATCGCATGGACCGAACTGGGCGAGGGACGGCCGGTGGTGCTAATCCACGGCTATTTCAGCGACGCGCAGACCAACTGGATCAAATATGGCCATGCGGCGAAGGTCGCGGCGCTCGGGCGACGGGTCATCATGCCCGATCTGCGGGCGCATGGGTTGAGCGCGCGGCCGCATGCGGCGGCGGCCTATCCGCCCGATGCGCTGGCGAAGGATGGCATGGCGCTGATCGACCATCTCGGCCTGACTGATTATGATCTGGGCGGCTATTCGCTCGGCGCGCGGACGTCGGTGCGGATGGTGACGATGGGGGCGACGCCGGGCAAGTTGGTGCTGAGCGGCATGGGGCTGGAGGGGTTGCTCGATACCGGGCGGCGCGCGGCACATTTCCGGCGCATCCTGACGAACCTCGGCAGTTTCGAGCGCGGGTCGCCCGAATGGATGGCGGAGGCGTTTCTGAAGACCACCGGCGGCGATCCGGTGGCGTTGCTCGGCATCCTCGACACCTTCGTCGACACGTCGCGCGAGGAACTCGCCGGCATCGCCCAGCCGGTGCTGGTGCTGGCGGGCGAGGAGGATGACGATAATGGCAGTCACCGGGCGCTGGCCGATCTGTTGCCCGATGCCCGGCTGGTCGAGACGCCGGGCAACCATATGAGTGCGGTGGTGAAGAAGGAACTGGGCGACGCGATCGCGGCGTTCCTGGCCTGAAATCCTTCCCGCGGGCGGGGTGGAGTTACTTCACCACCTGCTCATATTGCTCCAGCACCCATTCCTCTTCCTGCGCGGCGGCGATCCAGTCCTGCATCCACGGATGGTTGATGAGGGTGATGATGTACCCCATCGCAAAGCGCGGGCAGGGCAGCGAATAGGTGACGATGCGCGTCGCGACCGGTGCGAACATGATGTCGGCCGCGCCGAATTCGCCGAACAGAAAGTCCCCGCCATGGCCGAAGCGCGCCCGCGCCTGCGCCCATAGTTCGTAGATGCGCGACAGGTCGGCCAGCACATCGTCGTCGGGCTGGGTCGGGTCATAGACCTGCCGGACGTTCATGCTGTGCTTGCGGCGCAGCGGCGCGAAGCCCGAATGCATTTCGGCCGCCATCGACCGCGCCATCGCACGCGCGGCGGGATCGACCGGCCAGAATTTGTCGCCGCCCGACTTCTCGTTCAGATATTCGACGATCGCCAGGCTGTCCCACACGACGATCTCGTCGCCGTCCCACAGGATCGGGACCTTGCCCGACGACGGCGCGAACTCGTCGCCCTCGCGCCGTTTGTCCCAGTCGGCATCGTACAGCGGCACGACGACCTCCTCGAACGGCAGGCCCGACAGCTTGGCCGCCAGCCAGCCGCGCAGCGACCAGGAGGAATAGGCCTTGTTCCCGATAATGAGTTTCAGCATGGGCGCGGTCGTGCCACGTCGCCTCCGGCGTGTCGAGCCATTGGAACCGGGGGCGAAACGATCCGTTGCCAACGCCATGGCTGAAAACGACCAAAGCGGGGATCCGCACAGCGTGGGCGACGTGCTCGACCGATTGCGGGAACTGGGCGAACAGGCCGGCGGGGACAAGGCGAAGTTGGGCGACATGCTGGAGGCGCTGGGCCAGCGCGCCTATGGTCCGTTCTTCATCATCTTTCCCATGATCGATATCTCGCCGGTCGGCGGCATCCCCGGCCTGCCGACCGCGATGGCGGTTGTGATGATCCTGCTGGCGGTACAGTTGGTGTTCGGGCGCGAGCATTTGTGGCTGCCGGGGTTTCTCGCCAATCGCGGGTTGAAGGGGGAGAAGTTGGTGAAGGTCGCCGACAAGACGCGGCCAATCGCGAAGCGGATGGATAAATGGTTTCACGGCCGGCTGCCCGCGCTGACCAAGGGACCGATGGTCAAGGTCGCCGGGGTCGCGGTGATCCTGCTGTGCCTGACCGTGCCGCCGCTCGAACTACTGCCCTTTGCCAGTACCGCGCCGATGGCGGCGATCATGGCGTTCGGCATCGCGCTGCTGGTGCGTGATGGGGTGTTGATGATGGTCGCCTGTGCGCTGTCGGTCGGCGCGGTGGCGCTGGGGGCGGGGTTGTTCGCGTCGCGGCAGGGGTAGGTTTTCCCAGAGAGCGTCACCCCAGCGCAGGCTGGGGTCTGCCCGTTGGAGCGCGTAGCATCCGCCACATAGAGACCCCAGCCTGCGCTGGGGTGACGTGATTGGGAATGGGGCGAGCCTTACCCGATCGACTCGATCACCGCCGCGCGCAGCTCTGCGATGCCCATGCCCTTCTCGCTCGACGTCGAGATGACGTCGGGGTGCGCGGCCGGGCGCTTGCGGACTTCCTCACCGACCGCGGCATAGACGTCGTCGAGTTCGGTCGCCTTGATCTTGTCGGTCTTGGTCAGGACGATGCGGTAGCTGGTCGCCGCCTTGTCGAGCATTTCGAACACCTCGCGGTCGACATCCTTGATGCCGTGGCGCGAATCGATCAGCACCAGCGTCCGCTTCAGCACCTGCCGCCCGCGCAGATAGTCGTTCACCAGATAGCGCCATTTGCGGACCATGTCCTTGGGCGCCTTGGCGAAACCGTAGCCGGGCATGTCGACCAGCCGCAGTTTCAGCGGCGTGCCGATGTCGAAGAAATTGAGCTCCTGCGTCCGCCCCGGCGTCACCGAGGTTCGCGCCAGCGAGGTGCGGCCGGTCAGCGCGTTGAGCAGCGACGACTTGCCGACGTTCGAGCGCCCCGCGAAGGCGATTTCCGGCACGTCCGGCGACGGCAGATGTTCGAGCGACGGCGCGGACTTCAGGAACTGGATCGGCCCCGCAAAGATCTTGCGCGCCGCTTCGATCTGTTCGGGATCGAAGCGGTCGTCGCCCGGCGGCGGGGGTGGCAGGTCGTTCACTTCGCGGCGGCCTGCTTGAGTGCCGGATGCCGCGAATAGAGCAACTGCTGCTGGGCGATGGTCAGCAGGTTCGACGTGATCCAGTAGACCTGCAAGCCCACCGCGAACGGCGCCATGATGAACATCAGCACCCACGGCATCAGTCCGAAGACCTGCTTCTGCATGTCGTCCATCGGCGCCGGGTTCAGCTTGAACTGGAAGTACATCGAGATGCCGAGCAGCACCGGCACGATGCCGATCGCGAGGAAGTGCGGCAGCGTGAAGTCGAGATAGCCGAACAGGTTCAGGATCGTCGCCGGATCGGGCGCCGATAGATCCTTGATCCAGCCGACGAACGGCTGGTGCCGCATCTCGATGGTCAGCAACAGCACCTTGTACAGCGCGTAAAAGATCGGAATCTGGATCAGCGTCGGCAAGCAGCCCGCGACCGGATTGACCTTCTCCTCCTTGTACAGCTGCATCATCCTTTGCTGCAGCTGCGGCTTGTCGTCCTTGTACCGCTCCTGCAACGCCTTCAGCTTGGGCTGGATGGCGCGCATCGCCGCCATCGACGCGAACTGGCGCTGGGCGATCGGGAACATCAGCCCGCGGATCGTGACGGTGAGCAGGATGATTGCGACGCCGAAATTGCCGACCAGACGGAACAGCCAATCGAGATAGACGAAGATCGGTTCCTCGACGATGCGGAACCAGCCCCAGTCGATCGACCGCGAGAAATAGGGCACGCCCTGCGCCTCATAGGCGTTGAGCAGCTTGTTCTCCTTGGCACCCGCAAAGAAGCGCACGCTCTGCGTCAGCGCCTGTCCCGGCGCGAGCGCGGTCAGCGTCGGCGAACGATAGTCGGCCTGATGCCGCTGGTCGCCGCCCTTCAGCGTCAGCGTGTGCTGCACGCCCTGATCGGGGATCAGCGCGGTCATCCAGTAATGATCGGTGAAGCCGAGCCAGCCGCCCTTGGCGTTGAAGCTTTCGGGGGCTTCGTCGATATCCTTGTAGTCGACGTCGAACTTCACGCCGTTGCCGGCTTCGTAGACCGGGCCAACCTGGATCGTCATGGTGTCCTTGTCGACCGGCGCGCCGCGGCGGCTGAGCAGGCCATAGGTCGCGACCTGGATCGGCTGCGGTCCGGCGTTGGCGACGCTCTGGCGGACGGTGAACATGTACCCGTCATCGACCGAGATCTGCATCTGGTAGCGCTGCGTGCCGACGGTCGTCGACAGCGTGATCGGCGTCTGCGGGGTCAGCTTGGTGCCGCTCGCGGTCCACAGCGCGTCGGCGGGCGGGGCGGAAACGCCGGTGCCACTCCAGCCGAACTGCGCGAAATAGGCGTCGGCGGTGCCCGACGGCGACAGCAGCCGCACCGGCGGCGAGTTGGCGGCGATCGTTTCCTTGTGCTTCACCAGCACGAGATCGTCGATGCGGCCGCCGCGCAGGTTGATCGACCCCTGCACGCTGGGCGTTTCGATCGCGATGCGCGGGGTTTCGCGCAGGACGATCGCCCGGTCGCGAATCGCGTTGGCGGTGTCGGCGGCGGGATCGGTCGCCGGGTTGGCGACAGGCTTGCTCTTGCCGTCCTCCAGCTTCGTCACTGGCGGGTTGGCAGCTGGGAAGAAGTGGTTGGCGATATACGGCCAGCCGAACAGCACCAGTGCGGCCAGTACCGCGAACAGCAGGAAATTCTTCTGGTCGTTCTTCACGCGAAATCCTCAGGCTCTAAGGCACCGGGTCGTGGCCGTGCCCGCCCCAGGGATGGCAGCGCGCGATGCGTTTCGCGGCCAGCCAGCCCCCCTTTGCCGCGCCATAGCGGGCAATGGCGGTGATTGCATAGGCCGAACAGGAAGGTTGATAGCGGCAGGAGGGCGGCAGGATCAGCGACGGCCCCAATTGCCATGCGCGCGCGACCAGCATCAGCGCGCGGGCGGCAATGCCCGGCCGGAGCGATTCGCCGTCGCCGGTCACCGCCGGACCTTGCGCAATGCCTTGGTCAGATCGGCCTTGAGATCGTCGAAGGGACGTTCGATCCCGCTCGCCCGCCCGATCAGCACGTGATCGGCACCAACGATGCCCAGATCAGGCAGCATTTCGGCGGCAAGCGCGCGAAAACGCCGCTTCATCCGGTTGCGGACGACGGCGTTGCCGACCTTCTTCGATACGGTAATGCCGATTCGCATCGCATCGGGCGATTCGGCCAGTTCGTCCGCACGGCGCTGTCGCACCAGCAGGACGAAGCCGGGCATGGGGGCCCGGCGTCCCGCATTCGCCGCCAGATAATCCCGGCGGCGAAGCATTTTGGTTAGGCCGACAGCTTCTTGCGGCCGCGCGCACGACGGGCGCGGATCACGTTGCGGCCGCCCGGCGTCGCCATGCGCGAGCGGAAGCCGTGACGACGGGCCCGTACCAGGTTGCTCGGCTGAAAAGTCCGCTTCATCACTCATTCCCCGGGTATTCAAACTGCTAGAACGTAAAAAGCCGCCAGTGACGGCGGCCGCGTGGTCAGCCCCTTAGCGATGCACCGGTCCCAAGTCAACGGAGGAGGCGAGGAGATCGGCGCGCAGCCGCCGCCGCCTGGCGCTGGGTCGGCGTAGCGCCCGGTCCGACAGCGCGCGCATCCGCGGGAAGCGGCGCATGGTCCGGGCGAAGCGACGCCGCGCCCGGCGCGAATTGCGCAGGATCAGCGCCAATCCCGCGGCGAAGGTAAAGATCCCGACCGGTCCGGGCAGCACCGCGACCACCGGCGTGGCGAGGATCAGCAAAGCACCGAGCGCCAGAAGAAGGATCTGCATGATATGCCGCCATGCCACCCGTGTGTTGCCGGTTCAAGACGGTCGCGGCGCACCGTCGCTTGACCGCGCCGACCCGATGCGGGACACGACCGGTCAAGGGGAACAGGGGCATTCATGGTCGCGATCGTATCGACGGCGGCGTATCTCGGGCTGGAGGCGCGGCGGGTGGAGGTGCAGGTGCAGTTGGCACCGGGGCTGCCCGCCTTCGTCGTGGTCGGGCTGGCCGACAAGGCGGTGGGCGAGAGCCGCGAACGGGTGCGCGCCGCGATCGCCGCAATCGGCCTCGCGCTGCCGCCCAAGCGGATCACGGTAAATCTGTCGCCCGCCGACCTGCCCAAGGAAGGGTCGCATTACGACCTGCCGATCGCGCTCGGCTTGTTGGCGGCGATGGGGGTGGTCGATGCCGAAACGCTCTCCGACTATGTCGTTGTCGGTGAACTGAGCCTCGACGGGCGGATCGCGGGATCGCCCGGCGTGCTGCTGGCGGCGATGCTGGCGAGCGGGGAGGGGCGGTCGCTGATCTGCCCGGCCGAACAGGGGGCGGAAGCGGCATGGGCCGGCACGCCGGTCGTCGCAGCACCCGATCTGCTGTCGCTGCTCAACCATTTGAAGGGCGAGCAACTGCTCGGTAATCCGCGGCCCGGCGGGGCCGAGGACGGATGGCATGGCAACGACCTTGCCCAGGTGAAGGGACAGGAGACCGCCAAGCGCGCTTTGGAGATCGCGGCGGCGGGTGGCCACAATTTGCTGATGGTCGGGCCGCCGGGGGCGGGCAAGTCGCTGCTCGCGTCGTGTCTGCCGGGCATCCTGCCACCGCTGGATGCGGCCGAGGCGCTGGAGGTGTCGATGGTTGCGTCGGTCGCGGGGACGCTGACCGGCGGGCGGATGACGCGGGTGCGGCCGTTCCGGTCGCCGCATCATTCGGCATCGATGGCGGCGCTGACCGGCGGGGGCCTCCGGGTAAAGCCCGGCGAGATCAGCATGGCGCATCTGGGGGTGCTGTTCCTCGACGAACTGCCCGAATTCCAGCGTGCCGTGCTCGATTCGCTGCGCCAGCCGCTGGAGACCGGGCAGGTCAGCGTGGCGCGGGCGAACGCGCATGTGACGTTTCCGGCGCGGGTCAAGCCTGCAATGCACGTAAACTGAAAATCTGGGAAAGAAGGCGCAGATTTGCGTGGGCTTGGCTGCTATGGGGCAGAAATACGGAGTAGCCTGAACCGATCGACCCCTGTCGCTTAGCTACAGCGTCCCTGACTGCTAGAACGGACGTAGATGGCGGGCGCCCCATCTGAAGCGACACCGATCCTGCCACCGAAGTTGTCAGAGGTTCGCATTAATCGCGGTTTGTCGGAAGTCGCCGTTAGCAATGGCCAATAGTAGCCGATACCGCGAGCCTCATTGAACGTGTATCGACCGTTAGCTGCTTGCTCCAACCGCAACGCCGGGCTTACGGAAAGCCGATAGCCATTCTTGTCAGGCTCTGCGCGGTAACTGAACGAACGACCAGTTCCGTCTAAAATGTTGATACGATCAGGCAGTACAGAAAGAGACGGAGCATTTCGAAAACGGTAGCATCCCCATACTGTGCGCGGATCGATTGGGTCACGACGGAGGAACAGTGTGCCTAAGATGAATAGTAGAAGGAGCGGCCCCATCAGGATCGTCCAGCCGAGAATTTTGGCACGAACAGGCACGGTTCGAAAAAGGTCGTTCACATAGGCCCTATGCCATCACTACACGCAGCCGTCACGCGTCGACCGCACATTTGCAATTACCCGTTCTATCTAACTGACACGCCGCCTGCCATAACTAACGAGCTATCGGGTTGCATTGAGACGGGAAACGCCACCACGCGTCCGACTGAAAATCTTCAGGTACTTCGTCCGCCCAAGGATCCAGACCAAGTCGCTCGATTGCATCGAACCATTCGTCACGTTTGGAAGGTGGCAGCTTCTGACCGCACCAAGGGCAGTAGAACAGGCACTGCTGCGCCGACCCAGCCGCGACCCAGTATTCGTCAAAACGACTGTCATATTGAACTGAGCCCCAGTCGTTCTGGCGGTGCTCGTCCATATGGCCCCGCGATGCGGAAGCGTTGGTACACTTAGGGTCGGTTGGGGTGGCGTCCATCGCATAGCCTTATATGCCTGGTGGTCGAATGGCTGCTAGGAAGGTGCAATGCTTTTTGGTCCCGGCGATATTTTGTGTGTGGATTGGAGCGACACTCCAATCCGGGTCATACAGGCCGATGCAATTGAGACGTTTTACGACGCACAGATCGAGGGGGTGGGCTGGACGATGGCTCGCGCTCGAACTTCGACCTTTTACCGTATGCCCTCAAAGCATCTGAGCAAGACCGTCGTGTCCGCAACCCCGTGCCCGTACTCGATCCAGGAACAGGAGCGGTTCCGGCCGGACCTGCCTATGCGCTTGTTTCGGCACCGCGATGTATGCTGGACGGACAGTCTCGATGCTCTGATTGCATTAGATGTGGATCACGAAGTGGCCTCGTCTGAAGTAGCATTGATCCCGTTCGGTAAAAAAGGCGCGGCAAGGAGGCCGGTTCGCGTAAGAGGTTCGAACGGCAGTATCACGATGCGGACCATAATAGAGCAAGCCTGCGCGGCACAGGAAGTCGCTACGCCTGATGTTGGGGGTGTTGGTCTATATCGGTCTGGCCTCGTCGGCGGCATTCCATCCTATTATCTTTGGGGTGCCATCGATCAAGCCGGCAACGCTGCGTGAAACTGTTTGCATTGTCGACGAACGATTATCAATCGCGTTCAGCGTGCTGAACAGCCGGCGAAGGCGGGCTAGTTTCGCAGCCTGCGGACCAACTGCTCCCAAGCGTCTTCGGTCCTTGGAAACGGATCAGCTGGTGTCGGTGCGTCTGTCACGGCTTTCATTTCCGGTCCCCTACGTCCGCATCGATCGCATCGGATACGGTGGCCGAGACTTTCCAATTGCGTATTCCAGCCCCGACAAAGCGCGTATCGGCAGAACCGGAAAGCATCATAGACATGAACTTTTCCGCACCGGCAGGTGACGCGTAGGTTTGCCTTGTGCTTGACGAGGTCGTGAAGGCTTCGGAGCCGGGTATTGGCAGACACGTCACAGCGGTAGATTTAGCTGGTTGCGGTCCGGCTGGGGCTGGATGAGCCGGTACAGGATATCGCGTGCAAGCCGTTCGGCCGCGCGTCCCTTGTACGACGGATCAGCAGCAAGCAGCCCGGCTAGCTTGCTGGTGGAGGTACTGGCTATGATCTCGGCCAGCGTTCGAGGTTCGATTCCATCCATGCTCAGATGAGAACATAGTAAGAACGATTCGGCAAGGCTTCTGGCTTGCACCTGCCGTGCCCTACCCGCCAACGCGATGAGGATCGGCCGAACCGTGGGTCGCGGGTTTACCCGACACCCAAAGCTCGGCCGATGCAATGAGTTCAGATTAACGCCTCGAACAGCGACTGAGCCTCCGCCGTACCAGCAACCGACCCCACCCGGCTGTAGACGAAATAGAGTTTGCCGCCGATCTCAAAGCTGCCGTCAAATTCGACTGCGTTCAAACGAGTGCCGTCGCTACCGAAGACAGTGACGCGCCCACCTTCGGCGAGGTCGATCGCGTTATTCCGTCCGAAATCGATCCTACCGTTGCCGTCGTTGTCAGCCAAAGCTGTTGTTGTAACGATGAAATCATCATCGTAGAAATCTACAATACGATCGTTACCCAACTGTGGGCCATCGAAAAGGAAAATGTCAGCCCCGAAGTATCCACCTTCGAGAATATCCGATCCTTGACCACCGACAATTAGGTCAAACCCATCCCCGCCGCGAAGATCATCGTTCCCGGCTCCGCCAAGCAGAACGTCATTACCAGCCCTACCATCGATAAAGTCGTTGCCTCCAAGGCCGCTTAGGACGTTGTTGTAACCGCTGCCAGTGATTGAGTTGGCCAGTAAGTTACCAGTACCGTCGATATCGCTGGGTCCGAACAGTACCAAATTCTCTAGTTCGCTACCGAGTACAAAGCTAACCTCAGAATAGACCGTATCGACACCACCACCGCGAACCTCGACGATTTCGTCACCCAGGTTGTCAACTGTGTAACTGTCGTTGCCGCCGCCGCCGATCATGCGATCAGCACCGCTGCCGCCATCAATATTATCATTGCCGCGGCTACCGGTGAGCGTATCGTTTCCGCCTCTACCCGCGAGATAGCCACCCCGGCTTCCGAGGCTTAGAACATCGCCATCGTTTCCACCAATCAGATTGACGATCTCAAAGTTCGAGTAACTGCCACGATTAGATTTGATCGAACCATCGGAGCCAACCGTAAACGAGCTCGATCCGGCAAGTGAACTGAAATCTAAGAATAGCGTGTCGGTGCCACCAGCACCGTCAAGGTCGACTGCTGATCCGATGAATTGTCCATCGAGGCGAAATTCATCATTACCGGAGCTACCGGTAAGCGTGACCTTCTCCAACTTACTGAAGTATACCGAACCGATTGAACCATCGAGTTGGTCAGTGCTATACCCGCTAATTCGAACCGACAGCGGTTGTTCGTCGTCGGTCGCGTAGGTCAGCGAGTCGATGCCGGCGCCACCAGAAAGCTGGCCCGAGACATTTTCGGTGATCCTAAACTGAGTATCCGACCCGCCGCCGCCAATTGAAAAAGACTCAGCGCCACGCACAGTAAGACCTGAGGAAAGGGATATCTTGTCATTAATGTCGATTACTAGAAGCGACGTCCAAGTTTCCCACGATCCACCAAACGAGTCGAAACCTGTTCCCAAGTCGAATTCGCCTTGGACGGCATTGGTGTAGACGCGATCGTTGCCGCCACCCGAGCGAACGTTATCAGTCCCGGTACCGGTCTGAATCGTGTCAGCCTCATCACCTGTAACGATATTATCGTTTCCAGAGCCAGTATAAATTGCGAACGCTTCAAAACTTGTGAATGAACCGCGACTGCTGGTTATCGAATTACCATCGTATATCAGACTAAAGTTGGCTGACAACTCTGAAACGTCAACCGAAAGCGCGTCGGTTCCGTTTCCCCCGTCAAAAGTTGCGGTTAGTGCACTTGAGTTCGAACGTAGTCGTAGCTTGAAGAGATCATTCCCCGATCCTCCCGCGACGGATACCTCTTCGATGTTGATAAACGTCAGCTGGGGATCGAACGGGCCATAGCTCACCTTGCCAAAGAAGGTTCCGCTATTAAAAATGTCGTCTGCGTTAACCTCCATCTGGCCGGTCGTCTCGAATGCAACTCGAAGGCTATCTCTTCCTCCTGCCGCATCTACGAACGTCAGAGTGTCAAATGGTTTAGTGTACGCGATATCGTCATTTGCGTTCGTTAGGGTAAACGTCCCCGTTCGATCAACGATCGTAGCCAATTCGCCTCTCCCCGCCCATTTGCCGCAGCACAAGCCGCAGCTATGCATTGGTTGTTAACCAGGTTTTGAGGCGGCACAAGGCGTACTGTGGGGTCGGCGCCTTAACGGGCTTACAGTCCGTCGATCATCGTTCTAAGTGCCGCCGCAATCTCGATGGATGACTGGAATTTGAAGTGCGTACCATCTGAGCGGACATAGTTTGATGCGGGCGACTTCCAGATGTTCTGGTTGTCTGGGTCAGCGCAGTAAGTGCGGACGTTCAAAACGCGATCGATGCGACCTGCTGATACCTCGGCCGGCAGCATCGCGTTGTGCTGGTCGACTTCTCCGCCAGCGACGAAGTTGCCAACCGGGGTAAGCGTCGATGCCGATATCGTGCGGGGCGGAACGGTGAACGCGATTACCTTGCAGCCCGCCGCCTTGGCCGCCACCCACATCTCACGTCGACGCGCTACAACGTCAGCGGCCGGAGTGGACGTGCTGTGGTCGTTATTGCCCATTGCCTCGACCACAATGTCGCTGAGCTTCAGCAGTTCGGTTCGCAGCAGGTTGCCGCCTGCGGTCAACCAGCCGCTGGCCAGCGCGGCACTTAAGCCGCTGTTGCACATCGCCACTGCCTGAATGTCGGCTTCCACGTTGACCGACGCACGGCTGAATAGACCGCGACCGCCGGTGCCGCCGTTTGAGCCATAGGACGGACTTACATCGGGATCGCCAACGCCAGCCGAGTTACTGTCACCGACGACGAACACGGATTTCTCCGTGCCGGTGTAGGTCCCCCGAAGGTAGAGGGGTAGGACGTGGCCGGTGTTGCTGGATTGCCCGGTTCGCATGTTGTTGTTGACGCCGCTGGTCGTGTTGCCGACCGGCTGGGTTAGCGCGCCTTGCGCGTCGATCTGCGCCGTGACGGCTGCGTCTTGGGTAGTGGCGCTTGGATAAAGGTAGGCGCCGTTTCCGGTCCATGATGCGGACGTGCCGATCATGTAGCAGGTGTTCATCGGCAGGCGGAGATTGGTCGCGGTGGCCTGCGCGCGGAGCCAGATACGGCTATTCTTGCCAAGCGCAGCCAGCACGGGCGCAGGGATCGCAATGTTATCCGACCAAACAAGAATGTCGGTGGGGTTCACGGTGACCGATCGCGAACCAGCGAAGGTCACGGGATACGTACCGACGCCCTCAATCTCTAGGGCGACAGCATCGACCGTGAACGCGACGCTGACCGCTGCTTCGCCGGTCGTAATCATGTAGCGCGGCGACACGCCGATGGAGAGGCTGGATACCTTGCCTCCGAGTAGGTGGAACGTCCGCTGTTGCAGGCGATCGTTGGTAGAGGTCACGGTTCGCGAGAGATCAGCCGTTCGCTGATTGGTTGCGACAATGCGCGATCGCGCCTGAGCGACAGCGCTGCCCAACACCCTCATTCGTCCACGGCGGCTCAGCCGGTTCCCCAACTGGCGCATTAATAGCAGGCTCGAATGTCGGTTGCGGTCGTACCGGTCGCCATCACCTGCACGACCTCGAACAGCAGTTCGGTCATGGGTGGCAGGTTGGGGAACGTCTGCGGGGTGGCGTCCTGGCTGCAACGCAGAACGACGGTTCCGCCGCTAAGGATGAGGATGCTCTTCGTTCCGACGAACGAGGCACTGTCAGAGGGAATGATGACGCGCGTTGCTTTGGTGGGCGACGACGGCGTGTTCGGGAATTGGTTTGCTTCGTATGCCATCAGTTACTTACCAGATGGCATCACAACTGCGATTGGATCGCGGTATCGGTCAGAGGTCAGTCGAGGTCCGACAAAGCATGCCCGAAGAACGACGCCAACGGGTGGAGGGGATCGAGCGACAGAAAGTGGATTATCGTATCGCGCAGTATGTCGCGCTGCTCTTCGTCCGTCAGCACGCTATGAAGCTCGGCAGGATCGCTCACCATAGCTTGAGCTTGGCCCCCAGGATGTGCCGTTGAGACCGCATCTCGGCTTTCAGCCTTTCAATCTCGAAGCGCTGCGCCTTCAGTTCGCCTTCAAGTCGCTCGATCGTAATGACGGCGAGATCGGCTGCGTCCCTGATCGCCTTCGTGCTGTCGTTCATCGACGGCCTCCACGGTTGAGCGGTTTGCCCTTCGCTTTCTTCAGCGCTGCGGCTTGGATCGCCGGTAGCGATGCCATAATCTGCTCGACCACCTGCTGACCGTACTCATCGCTGGTCATGTGCGTTGCTTCGTCAAGGACGGCTTCAATCCGTTCCAACTTGGTTCGTAGGTCGGCGATCGTCTGCGCTTGATCGTTTTGCCGAGCGATCACAGTTTCGATAAGCGATTGCATCAGTGCCGGATCGGACTTCGGCGCGCTAGCCGGTTCGTTGTATTCCATGTGGGTTATCCCCCTCTGTTTTAGTTGATCCGTGGCTTGCCGCGTGGGCAAAAGAGCGTCGATGTAAGCGATCGTTCCGGTCCCCAGCCTCTTTGAAAGCGCTGCCGTAGGGTGGGTACGCTGACCTGCAAATCGATCGCCGCCTTGGCGAGCGTGACCAGTTCGCCGTTGAACGGGACCAACGGACTCTTGAACGTGTGCGGTTTGCCGTTTCGGTCAGTCCTACGGTAACGGCCCACGCCCCATCCGAGATCGGTAACGGCGTTCGTTGTTGGGCGTCGGTTTAGCAGGTTAGCAGTGCGGCTCACCCAGCGGACGTTGCCGGGGTAATAGCCCTTGTTGTTGTTGATCCGATCGAGTTCCAACCACGGGTACGGCTTGGGTCCGATCTCCTCGAGAAACGCGGCGAACCCGGTCTCTATGCACTCCCACTCGGCGCAAACGAAAATGCCTCGCCCGCCGTAATCGCCATACTGAGGATGGGTCACCCGGTTGCACCGATCGACCGCGTTCCGCAGTGCCTGATACTCTCGCCAAAACTCCGCCTTGAGACTTACTACCTTCGATCTGCTCGCCATTGCGCCACCAGCTTGTATCCGCCAGCGTTGTCGCTGCCTCGATACTTACCGGTGGGGATAAAGCGCTTATGTATGTATATAACTGCCGAATGGAGAATTGCTTCGACAAGAATGGTACTCGATCAAAGCGGCGGATACTCGGCACGACATTGAAAAGTTTATTTCACATTTAAGTAGCGGGCTTTCTCCTGGCGGGACGGGCGTGGAGAAATTGGCTTGGTCCATACGTCATGTCGAACGTTGCGTAATCCTCTTTGAGAGCGAAATTGACGATCACCAAACAACCTGTCGCGCGGGCCTTCTCGATGACGCAGTTCCACTCGGCCGACGTGAGCCGGTAATAGCGCATGGCCATTTTGACGATGCAGGCCTTCTCGCCTGGGTGCCAAGATGCAGCCCAATAGCGCCCGCGGATATGTTCGCGCATCCAGGCATCGAGAGTTGAACAGCCCCCAGCGGGTGGTCCGGCATGTTAGTTAGTGCATTGTCGTCTCCGCCGCCATTGCCGGGCGTAGGTGG